>NZ_JBSWXO010000010.1:0-206943 GCF_056160645.1 Alteromonas sp. ABH4_456 | reverse complement strand
CTTAAGGTAAAAATCAGCTAGCCAACGATGCGTTGATCTGAGGTGTTCAAATAAAACCGGAATGGCTGTTCAAGTAAAACGGAATACGCACTTGCATATGTCTAAACTTGTTGTTACAGCCTTACCAGAGACAATTAAGAAACTAAATAAGTGGAAAAAGTTGATTCATAACTTAGATGATTATGAATCATATTTAACTGTTCGCGATGTGAATCAAATCGGTCGCCGTCACTGGATTTATTGTCCAATCCAAAAGCTTCACGTCCACTTGTTGTCAGATGGTGAGCTAAGGGCATATAAAAACCTCTACTTCAAAAGAATACTGGCAATTTCTCGAATGGATTGTTTACTGACTAAGCATCGTGATATATCTTCTCTTTCATCAAGCGAGAGAGATTGCGGATGTCTTTTTCGCTCTGGTGGCCGATACCCACCAGTTTGATAAATGGTTGGCATAATAGAAGAATGAAAGCGGTCAAACATTCTAGCGATATCATGCAGCGAATCACCTCGCTTATATCTGTCCCAAATAAGTGCTTTCTGTTCTGGTGAGTAATAGATACGTTTTCTTTGTTTCATGGCAACATTCCTCCTTAAATAAGGATAGCGTTGCGCTCACCAATTGAACTCAAGGTCTGTAGCGGACTGTCTTACTAATCGCTTTCAGCGGTCAGTCATTAATAGAGAAACTGGGAAACATTCTACCATTGTCAAAATACCCCAGTTGTTTTCTCTTGATCTGGGCTCATGGCCTGAATGCAAACTATTCCTAAGCCGAAACTAAACTACAGCGCCACGCTCTCTCCTTCATTCAGGATCACCAATGGCAGGGTTGTGTTTACCTCCTGATGCATTTTCAATAAACGCTTTAGCGGAGAATGGGAAGAATGGTCGCCCATTTGCCAGCTGGCATTTCCGTAGCCCCACGGAATCATCACTTTGCAGCCAAGGTCCTTAGCGGCAACAAGTGCGTCTTCTGGTGTGAGATGAACGTACCGGTACCATTTTGCATATTCCGGATGATAGTAGGATGCAATGGGCAGCAAGCAAACATCTATGCTGCCATATCGTTGCTTTATGTCTTTAAAGTGGGATGAGTATCCGGTGTCGCCTGCAAAGAATAGCTTTTTACCTTGGTGCTCTACAAGCCAGCCTCCCCACAGCGCTTTTTCGTTATCTTCGTAAATGAGAGGCACCCAGAAGCGGCTGTTGAAATGATGCCCAGGTACTGCACTTATCGTTGCTGCACCTGTCTGGTAATCACTGAACCAGCTCATTTCTTTGATGGAAAGTCCGTTCTCTGGCAGGTAACTGGCAGTATCCTGATGCACAAAATAAGTGGGTTCACTTCCAAGTTTTTTAATGTCCGCTTTGTTAAAGTGATCGTAGTGCAAATGTGAGTACAGCACTGCGTCGACACCTGATGTAGCTGTATCTGGCCAATCGGGTGGCTGTCGGATCATGCCGCCGCTTAATGCATGCAGCCAGTCTATGGGCCAGTCAAATTGTTCACTTACAGGGTCGAAGAGTAACGTTGTGGAATCTGGCAGTGTAACCAGAAAGCTGGCATGACCAAGCCAGGTTATATTGAAACCATACTCCTCTTCATTTTCCGGACTCTCACCAATGAAGATGCAAAGGCTATTGTCTTCGTCACACTTCAATTGTGGTGTATCGGGGTAACAGTTTTCTTCACAGGTTACCGGATATTCCTTTTCTCCCGGATAGCTATTTTGATATCTGCCGTCACTTGCTTTGGTAACCGGACCGGATTCAGAAAGTATCTTTTCTATCGAGTTTGGTTTTGAAAATACGCTGCAGCCGCTTAATGAACTAGTGATGACAAGGCACATGATAAGGCGGACTGCTGTTCTCATTTTTCTGTTCTTCAATTCATACATCCGTCATAGGATAAGTCAGCACCAGCATATGAGTGATATTCAGTAACCAGTGTGTCAGCACGGCAAAAATAATGCGTCCGGTAAGTAGATACACGGTTCCGTAAAGTAACCCTGCCACTGTAGCGACTATCATGTAACTGGTGCCGCCTGCAAAATGGGCGAGACCAAATACTGCGCTGGTTATGGCTAGTACCAGTAAATTACGGGTGGTTGATGAAAGCTTGGCGGGCAGTTTATTGGTTACAAACTTAAACAGCAGGCCGCGGAATAACAGCTCTTCTGCTACACAGGTGTTGATGAGGTTAGAAAGTGCGAGCAGCGGAAACCATGCCGGCACTGCAATTTGCCAGGTGACGATGCCTGTGCTTACCGCAATCATTACAACCGCGCTGATACCACATGGCACTAACAAAGCCGGCATCCACCATCTAACCCGGGGGTTTGAGGGGAAGCTACGTTTAATAATGGGAACAAAGCACAGTGCTGACCAGCTAAACAAGGCTTTGTCTACATTCAAATAAAAGCTGGCGGGTAAACTGCCGGCTTTCAGGGTAATGTCCTCTGCTATTAAAAGCCCCTGGTAACCGGGAAGTTTATGGATGATGAGTCCAGCACTCAGTACGAACCACATCAGTTGAAAGAGTCTGGTTATCCACGGGTTAGCCTGTTTATTCTGATGCGCACTCAGGCTCCGGGTGACATAAATATACAAAGCAACAAAAATCAGAAATACGGGAGACAGGGTAACGAAGCAGAGCGCTGACAGCAGCAAAAAAGGCAGGCCAAACTTTACCCATTGAGAAGCACTAAATGCGCTGGCAATGAGTAAAGCGGATACTACCAGATAGTATTCTGCCACCCGTGTTAATCCGCGCTTTGCGGACGGAACACAATCTTCCCGGACTCAACGGTCATCGACAGCGGCATGTTTGTCAGCCACGCATAACCGGAGGGGACGTTCTTCACTTCATACACCGGTTGATCCATTAAAAACTGATTCAGCAGCCCCATTACTTTACTGCTTACAGGCGCGAGATTGCCGCGATAGCCCATTGCATCCACGGTGGTGTCGTTGAGCACCAGTGAGCGGATGAATACCGCTTTTTTGCTTGAGTCATAATAAGGCATGCCTTCGACATCCAGCTTCACTTTGGCGGGGTAAGTGAGTCCCAGAACCGACAAGGTGGCAGTGGCATCAGCAATGAGCTGAATGGTCTGACGGTTGTCCGGCCCCACATTCACCTGCATGTCGTTGACTTCCAGCAGAATGGGAATTCCGACGATAGAAGCCTGTTCCTGTAGGCTGGTAACCTGTTTATCCAGCTCCCGTTGCAGTTCTGCGCTGGTTACGCTGTAAGACGCAAGAGAAGCCAGCGTGCTGCAACCGGCGATGATGATACACACTAAAACCACTAATAGGCGGCTGGCTGATATTTTATTCATAAAGACTCCGGATTAGATACAGAAAGCCGGCTTACCAGCGCGGTTTGCGCTAAATGTGTTTTGCCAGCGGGACGGTCACATCAACCAAATTTACTGTCTGCCACAAATGGATTCGTTTTGCGCTCATGCCCGATGGTGCTGGTCGGGCCGTGGCCGGGATACACTTTCATTTCATCAGGCAGAGTAAACAGTTTGCTGCGGATACTGTCGATGAGTTGCTGATGATTTCCCTGCGGAAAATCCGTACGGCCAATGGAACCGGCGAACAGGATATCGCCCACAATGACCGTATTGGTGGTTCTTTCCACCAGCGCCACATGACCGGGTGTATGGCCGGGACAGTGCAGCACCTCAAGTGTAAGGTTGCCCACGGTTATTGTGTCTTTGTCGTTCAGCCACTGGTCCGGCGCAAACGGTGTGGCGGGCGGAAAGCCAAACATCTGACTCTGCATTGGCAGGCCGTCGAGCCAGAATTTATCGCCGGTATGCGGGCCGATAACGGGCACATTGTAATGGGATGCCACTTCAGTAGTCGCGCCTACGTGATCGAGGTGTCCGTGGGTGAGGATAACTTTTTCTATGGTTACACCATTTTGCGTTACCGCATCGTACAGTTTGCTGCTGTCGCCACCGGGATCGACAAGTGCCCCTTTCATGGTGTCAGGATCCCAGATGAGGGAGCAATTTTGTGCAAAGGGAGTAACAGGAATAACGCGTATGTTCACAGGATGGTCCGGCAAAAGTGTTTCCCGCATTCTAGCAACAGCACAGCAAGAACTGAAGATAGTGTAGAATACCGGTTTTCATTCCTGCACAGTGATGCACAAAAGAAAGGACGTTGTTGTTGTCAGACATGGCTGTCCGGCCTAATTTTGCCGGCAAATTATTTGGTAAACCTACACTCACCCTCACTAACGAAAACCTGGTTTTTACTCATCGCGGCAGAAAAGACAAATATCTTCCGTTGGCCTCAGTCCGCACGCTATTTAAGGTAAAGAAACGGTTTTTGGGTGATGAACTGCGACTGGAAGGTGCAAAGACGACAGTCCGCTACCGGTTTCTTAAGTCTGAAAACGTGGAGGCGTTACAGGCAGCAGCGAATAAAATTATCCGCAGGCATTTAAAGGCCTATTTGCAGGCTGTCTTTACTGAGTTTAATGACAGCGTAAAGCTGCAATACCCTAAAGACTCGCAGGAAGAAGCACTGCGTTCACTTATTGATTCCCTGTACAGAGATTACAGTAATTATCAGGCTGACTGGCAAACCATGCTTTCGGCAGATGCTATTGCTGCGGTGGAAGATATTCTGAGTCTGTATCCCTTCGATATGGCAAAGTTGCGGTCGTATCACGAGCAATTGCAATTGAAAGCCCGCTGTGGATTTTTTGATACGGTTGAGTCGAACCCCTTAACCACTGAACAGCGTCTGGCGGTGCTGCGTTCCAACGACAGAAACATGGTACTGGCGGCTGCCGGAACAGGGAAAACTTCGGTCATGGTGGCAAAAACGCTGGACCTGATTGACCGTGATCTTGCAAAGCCGCAGGACATTCTGGTGCTCGCCTATAACCGTTCTGCGTCCCTGGAGCTGAAAGCGCGTTTGCTGGATAAAGCGCAGACACACGCTATTAAACTGGATGCTGAACCGCAAGTTGGGACGTTTCATGCACTTGGCCGGCAGATTTTGCAGGAGGCAGGGCGTTCCACACAAATCAGTGTATTTGCTGAAAACAGCGTGGAATTAAAGACGTGGATAGCGCAATGGGTAAAGGAGTACACCGCAGAAGACGCTGCCCGCGAACAGCTTTTAATTACTATGCTTTCTGTGCAGGAAGGTCGGGAGACGCAACTTAGCGGGCAGGTGCTGATAACTGCCGCGACAGAACTGCTTACTAAAGCTTTGCAGGCGATGCGGGTAGAGGGATTAAACAGATCAGGTGTCAGCAAACGGCTGACGGAGACGGGTATAAAACCGGCAGGGAAAATTGCAGGTTTACTCTGTGTGCTTCATAAAGACTACGTGAACGAACTTAAGCGGCAGGATTGCATCGATTTTGATGATTTGATCACCCGGGCGACAGAGTTAGTTGAAAAAGGGACGTTTATCCCGCGCTGGAAATACATTCTGGTAGATGAATTTCAGGATATTTCTGCGTCAAGGATGGCGCTGATCACAGCGTTGGTGGATAGAGCAAAGGCAAACGGTGTGGCAACATCGCTTACGGTGGTGGGAGATGACTGGCAGTCTGTTTACCGGTTCTCCGGCGGTAAGCTTTCGCTGACCACCCGCTTCGGGGAAGTTGGCGGCAGCTATACCGAAACCAAACTGCAAAAAACGTTTCGCTACAATAACAGCATCGCTGACACCGCCGGTCAATTTATCATGGAAAATCCGGAGCAGTTCAGGAAGTCCATCGACACACATACCATAACGGATACGCCGCAGATCTTTCTGCTGGATGATAAACCGGGTAATGAAAACGGGGTAGTCGAGCGCGTAGCGGAAGTCGTCAGCAAAATCCGCAGCAATGAACCTGCAAGTACAGTGGCAGTGATTGCCCGCTATAACTTTCTGCTGGATGAAGCAAAACACGCACTGAGCAAACAAAACCTGAACAACAATGTGCATTTCTGGAGTTTTCATAAATCTAAGGGGCTGGAAGCAGATCATTGCATTCTGATTGGTTTTTCCGGTGGCAAGAACGGATTTCCGGGCGGTGGCAGGGAAGATGCGCTTATCGAAGCACTGTTGCCCTCGTCTGATACTTATCCCCACGCCGAAGAAAGGCGGCTGATGTATGTGGGACTCACCCGCGCAAAGCACAAGTGTTACATCATTGCTGATCCCGTTTCGCCGTCAGAATTTGTTACCGAACTGCTCAGTACTAAATACAACATCAGCGTGGCATCTGCGGCATTGCAGGCACATTCCCGTTCACAGTAATCTACCGAACCGGGTTAGAATAGTCCGGTTCCTGTTTATACTTAGCGGTATTTTTAATGCGTTTTTCCGATTCAGATCTTCATCCGTCTCTTTTGGCTGTGCTCGATGCACTGGGTTATCACACGCCCACGCCGGTTCAGCAGGCGGCTATCCCTCATGTACTGGCTGGTCGGGACGTGATGGCAGGTGCACAAACCGGTACTGGAAAAACGGCTGCTTTTGCGTTGCCGCTTATCCAGCGTTTACTGGAGCAGGATGCCGGTGAAAAAGCACTTCGTGTGCTGGTGCTCACGCCTACCCGTGAACTGGCCCAGCAGGTTTATCAGAGCTTTGTGAAATACAGTGATGGCCTTGATATCAATACCGTAGTCGCTTATGGCGGCGTCAGTATTAATCCGCAGATTGAAGCTTTAAGTGCGGGGTGCGATGTGCTGGTGGCAACGCCGGGACGCTTGCTGGAACTGGCTATTAAAGAGTTGATTGATTTGAGCACGCTGCAGACTTTTGTGCTTGATGAGGCCGATCGCATGCTGGATATGGGGTTTATTACCGATATTAAGCGGGTACTGAAACGCTTGCCTGAACAGCGTCAGACCCTGTTCTTTTCTGCCACATTTAATGATGAAGTGTATGCACTGAAAGACTCGCTGCTCACCTCACCGGAACTGATTGAAGTTGCGCCGCGCAACGCCACGGCAGATAAGGTGGAGCAACGCTTTTACGAAGTGGATAAAAAGCGTAAAGCCGGCCTGATAGCCTACATGATAGGTGCTAAAAACTGGCAGCAGGTGCTTATTTTTACCCGTACAAAGCAGGCGGTGGATGAACTGGTCGCTGAGCTGGAAAAAGACGGGATCAGTGCCGCCGGTGTACATGGTGATAAGTCTCAGGGCG
Source organism: Alteromonas sp. ABH4_456 (assembly GCF_056160645.1). NCBI lineage: Bacteria > Pseudomonadati > Pseudomonadota > Gammaproteobacteria > Alteromonadales > Alteromonadaceae > Alteromonas > Alteromonas sp. ABH4_456. Next base: position 199,761 of record NZ_JBSWXO010000010.1, on the reverse strand, counting down.
CGAGAGAGCGGGGGCTTGATGCATTTAAAGCCGGACAGGTGCGGGCGCTGGTAGCCACTGACGTTGCGGCACGGGGGCTGGATATTCAGTCTTTGCAGTACGTCATTAACTATGAGTTACCTTATAACGCTGAAGACTATATCCACCGTATTGGCCGCACGGGACGTGCCGGTCAGGCTGGTATCGCCGTATCGCTGCTTTGTGGCAAAGAAAAGTATCTGCTTGAAGAGATTGAAAAGCTCACCGGCGACAGCGCGGTATTGCAGTGGGAGCCGGGGTTTGAGCCTGATCCATCAGGACAGGAAGACGCCTCCGGCAGCCAGCGGCCGTTATCGAAAAAAGCCCTCAGAGCGAAAGCATTGGGTCAGGATAATAAAGGCAAGCGTAAGTCCGGCAAGCCCCGCCGCCGGCGATGAACCGGCGGGCTATTTCGACTCGATCAGCTTGACCCAGTGGGGCAGACTGCCAAGATTTTCGAGGATAATTTTAAAACTCATCAAAATGGGCACAGCAAGCAGTACACCCACAACGCCCCACAGCCAGCCGGCCACTGACAGCCACAGAATGATGATAAGCGGATTCAACCGCATACTTCTTCCCAGTACGGTAGGCGTGACAAGCTGAGACTCCACAACATTAATGCACATAAAAGCAAACGCCGGTAACAGTGCCGTCGCAACCAGACCGAACTGCACCACGCCGGCAACCAGCAATATGCTGCAACTTACCAAACCGCCAAGGTAGGGAACGAAATTCAGCAGCGCTACCAGTGAACCCCATAAAATCGCATCTTCAACGCCGATGTAGGTGAGGGCTATAGCTGTGGCGACGCCGAGCAGACCGTTGATCATACTCACCGTTATTATGTAAGCAGACAGTTCCCGCTGTATGTGGTTTACCAGAACCAGCGCACGGCGCTTGTTGGTGACGACCGGAAAGTCACGGATGAACACATTAAATAGCGCAGGGCCATACACCAGCAGGAAAAAGATAAGAATCATACAGCCGAAAATTTGTGCCAGCAGCAGGGGAGCTGTACTCATTATGGTGATAGCGACTTCCATCCCGCTTTGCTTCAGTTTGCCGGTAACGATGTTTTCCTGCGGTTGTTCCGGCTTAACTTCTTCATCATCACCGAACCAGTCAAAAAAGGATTTCTCTTCTTTTTCGGCAGGCGGAGCTGGTTCCTGGATAGTGAGGCTGTCGCTTAATTCTTCCATTTCTGTAACCACTTCACCGGCAATCTTAGGCAGCGAGTGCATCCACCGCCCGGCAGGTTCTGCGAGTTCTAGTCCCAAAAAGGTGAAAGGCGCTACCAGCAATACCATGAGTACCGAGGCGGACAGGGACGGCGGAACATAGAATTTTCTGCCAATGCGGACCAGCGGGCTAAGCAGCAGCGCGATAAATGCGGAAAAGAACAAAGGGATGAGCAGCGATTTGGCAAGATACAGGGTGTAGATCACCGCCAGTATCAGCAAGGTTTTTAGCAACCGTGTTTGTCTTGCTTCACGTAAATAGGGAACAGAACGACTGTCGCTGATTGTCCTTTTCTTTATTGTCTTGCTTTCCATTACCCGGTCCCGGCCTGTGCCCGCTTGGTTACAAAATTGTCATGCAATGATTACGCTAACGGAATCGTTCGGTTCACCTGACAATGAAATGATTCGACATGGTAAAACCTGCGGTATTAGACGAATTACCCGGGCTGGCAGTGGCAAACTGCCGTTTCTTTGCTAACTTTAAACAATATTTTTAACCGATATGTAATTTCAATTCTGTTGCAGCCCAGAACTTTATTTTTACTGCGCCGGAGCTTTATTTTGCAGGTATTGCCGTGATGAATGACGTAAACGATCGTAAGAACGGATTCGAAACAGTTTTCAGAAATTCAAAAGATGGTCTGGCAATTTTTAAGAATGAAGTCTTTGTAGATTGCAATGATTCCATGCTGGCACTGGTAGGTGTTGAGCAAAGAGATGATTTTATCGGTAAAACCCCTTTAGATTTTTCCCCTGAAACGCAATACGACGGCATGTCTTCGGTAAAGAAGGGGCTGACACTGGTGGCCAAATGCCAGCAAGAGGGGAGTGTGCGCTTTGAATGGATTGTAAAGCGTGCGGGCGGCGATACCCTGCGGGTGGAAATCATTCTGACCAAAATGGTCATGAACGGCGAGGATGTGATTTATGCCAACTGGCGGGATATTTCTGAAAAGAAAGCCCTGGAGCTGGAACTGGCAGAGCAGAAAAATACCTTTGAAACGCTGTTTAATGATTCCAAAGATGGTCTGAGCCTGTTGGTTAATGACAAGTTTATTGATTGCAATAAAGCTCTGCTGGATATGTTCGGTTATACCTCAAAAGAGAAGATACTTGGCCTTACGCCTATGGACCTCTCACCGGAGTATCAAGGCGATGGTCGCCGCTCTGTGGATGTGGTAGCCGACAATGCCAGACAAGTTGCCGGATACGGCAACAAAACGCTGGAGTGGCTGCACCAGCGGGAGGACGGTTCACTTTTCTGGACTGAGATCATCGTCATTGAAATTAAATTGAATGGCGGGCCGGCTATTTATGCTATCACCCGCGATATTTCCGAAAAGAAAGCCCTGCAGGAAAAAATCATCAGCAGAAATGAAGCGCTGAATGCAACAAACCGCAGTTTGTCGGAAACCATTGAAAGCCTGAAACAGGCACAAAGCAAGCTGGTGGAGTCAGAAAAAATGGCCAGCCTCGGGTCGCTGGTTGCCGGCGTTGCTCATGAGATTAATACGCCGGTGGGTATAGGTCTTACCGGTATTACCCAACTGATGGAAGAGTGCCGCGATATCCATGCCCGTTACGAACAGGGAAACCTGACAGAAAACGATTTTGAAGATTATCTCAACAGCGCCAGTGAACTGGCTGGCATGATAAAGAAAAACATCGACAGAACGGCCCAGCTGGTGCGCAGCTTTAAACAGGTGGCTGTTGATCAAACCAGTGAAGAAGATCGCGAAGTCAATCTCAGTCAGTACGTGAATGAAGTCCTGTTCAGCCTGGGATCTGTGTTACGTAAGGCGAACGTGGTGGTGGCGACCGAATGCCGCGACGACATGAACGTGATTACTAACCCCGGCCTGCTTTCACAGGTCATCACCAATCTGATTGTAAACTCTGTCAATCACGGCTTTAAGGATCGTGAGTCAGGTAATATCTCCATTGCAATCAGTGAACAGGAAGATGATATGTACCTGCTGCAATACCGGGATAACGGCAAGGGGATCAGTAAGGAAAATCTGAGCCGGATTTTCGACCCGTTTTTCACCACTAACCGGGGGCATGGCGGCACAGGTCTGGGGCTGAATATTACTTACAATATTGTGACTAATGCCCTGGGCGGTTCAATTGCGTGTAACAGCACAGAGAATGAAGGCGTTGAATTTATCATCAGGTTTAAAGTGAAGGCCCGCCTCAATTAATACACAACCGTTTTAAAAAGCACGGGCTGTAAGTTGTGAAACTTTTCGTTGTTGTTTATTCTTTAAGACAATAAAAAACTTAGATAATAAGCGGTTATGGAAGAAGAATTACAGCAGGCGCAGGCCCTATACGATACCCTCATTGAGTTCGCGGTGACATACAGTTTTCAGATCCTCGGCGCACTGGTTATTTTGTTCGTCGGCTGGTGGATGGCGGCGAAGATAGGCGATATGGTCGAGAACCTGATGACCGGCCGGAATATCGATATTACCCTCAGCCGGTTCACCGGCGGAGCCTGTAAAATTCTTGTGCTGGCGCTGGTGATTATTATTGCCCTGGGCAATATCGGTATCAGCGTAACACCGTTAATTGCTGCTGTCGGTGCCATTGGCCTTGGTGCAGGCCTGGCGATTCAGGGCATGCTGGCAAACTATGCTGCGGGCTTTACCATCATCATCACCCGGCCCTTTGTTCTCGGCGATACTATTCAGGTCAGAGGCGTCTCCGGTGTGGTCGATAAAGTGATGCTGCCTTACACCATTCTGATTGACGAAGATAACGTACATATTCAGATCCCTAACAAACTAATTGTGGGTGAAATTCTGCATAACTCAGCTGAACAGATGCTTATTGAACTGGAAGTCGGCGTTGCTTACTCCAGTGATGTGGATGCTGTTATTGATGTGCTGCAGCAGGCAGTGAAAACTGTGGAAGGGATCAGCGATGAGAAAGCGCCGGCAATCGGCGTCGACAACTTCGGTGACAGCAGCATAAATTTTGGTGTCCGTGTCTGGGCACTTACTACCCGTCACTTTGAAATCAAATATGCACTGAATAAAGCCATCTATGATGCGCTGAAACATGCTGAAGTTGAGATCCCGTTCCCGCAACGGGAAGTCAGAATGCTGTAAAAAGCGCCTGTTTTTTCTTTATCAAAACGAACCGCGAGGTTCGTTTTTTTTCATACTAATTTTTATTCTCCGGCATCAAACACAGCACGATTTATCAATTCCCAATGAATAACCTCCGCACTGCTTTATTTGCCTGTATTACTGTGTGACATTTTCACACCCTGGGAATCTATTTCTTTGCCGTTCTCTGTTCATCATCGAAGTATCTTTTACAAATCCTGTCGGGAAGGTTTCTATCTTTCTGATTATATTGATTTTTTCTTTATTTGTCCTTTACGTCTCTACCCGGAACGATATTTGTAAGTTTTATGCCCGTAAAAGCAATGAAATAAAACGGCAACAACAAAACCCCGGGAGAAACATGGAATTTCCGCAAATCGATAAAGCCTACGAGTTAATTAACGAAAAGCTGCAAGTGTGGCTGGAAGGGGGCATTAAGCTACTCCCCAATATCGTAGTTGCTTTTTTTATTGCCTTTGCATTCGGTCTGCTGGCTAAGGTTGCCGGTAAGGTTCTTAATAATGTATTGCGAAGGGCGTTTGAGTCCTGCCAGATTGCCGATTTGCTCACATCCATCGCCAAGGCATTTATTGCCTGTGCCGGAATATTTATCGCACTGGACTTTGTCGGTCTGCAGGGCACTGTTACGTCCTTGCTCGCCGGTGCTGGTATTGTTGGGCTGGCTATTGGCTTTGCTTTTCAGGATATTACTGAGAATTTTATCGCCGGTATCGCCATGGGGATCCGCAAGCCCTTTCAGATTGGAGATGTCATTCAGGCAGACGGCGTGTTCGGTAATGTGGAAGAAATTAATCTCAGGAATACGCTGGTTACCACTTTCTACGGGCAGCGGGTAATCATCCCCAACAAAATTCTTTTCAGAAATATTCTCACCAATTACTCCGTGATGGGACACCGCCGGATTGAAGTACCTGTAGGCATTTCCTATGCAGATGATCCGCAAAAGGCCCGCGAAGTGATTGTGGATGCAATCAACGAAAAAGACTACGTCATCAATAAAGATGAAACCAACGTTTATGCAGAGTCATTCGGTGACAGCAGCGTGAACTTACTGGTGTGGTTCTGGATCCGCTATCCGGGTGAACCTAATTACATGGAGGTCAGACACGATGCGATTGTCACCGTGCAGCGTGCACTGAATGAGGCTGACATTCTGATCCCGTTCCCTATTCGTACACTGGACTTCGGTGCCAAAGGTGGTGAGAAGCTCGATACGATGATGCGCTCCTCAGGTTTTTCTGAGAAAAGTCAGGGGCAGGAGAGTGGCGAAAGCCAGCCAACCAATGAGAGTGCTGCCAGGGCTGATACCAGCGACGCGGCCGCAGAAGATTAAACCGGAGAGAAATATGAAATCACTACATTTATCGAAAGCAATTCGGGCCAGATATTTTGCAATTCTGGCGGGCTTTATGGGAAGCTTACTGACAGGCTGTGCCACCGTAGAAGGATTGGGACAGGATATTCAGTCAGCGGGAGAAGAACTGGAAGAAGCCTCTGAAGATGCACAAAACTAATTCACCTGCTTGAGGGTAATTAGTTTTAACAGCTCCAGCGGGCAAGGCGTGCTGGCCAGTCGCCGCCGTCTTCCCGCAGGCAGCTTTCTTCACTGTCGAGGCGAACGTGCCTGCGAATATCTTTCACTTTAATACCGGCTTTTAAAAGTTGGGACTGAATAAGCTGTCTGATCTTCTTGTCATAGTCCTGTTCAGCAGCAAGCCCTATTTCTGCGTCTAAACTGAACACGCAGGTCACCATCAGGCTGCCCGGAAAATTGTCATATTTTGCGGTGTGAGTTAGCCATTCAAATCCGGTATCCCATTCTTTTATAGTTTCACACGCCATTGTCAGCGCTTTCACCACATTATTGTCGAGCTTCCTGATGGTTTTCTTCATATTATTTCTCCGAATTTTTAAATTGCTTGTTGTTGTAATCTCTTTGCCAGAATGCGCTCCAGCGGTGATTAATATACAGAGAAGCGACAATGATTCCCCCTCCGGTAGTCAGACGGATAAGATCGGCATCCCGGTTCCAGATAAGCACATTAATGATTAAACCTACCGGGATCAGAGCATTGTTCATGATGCCTAACGTACCGCCGTCTACTTTTACAGCTCCCAGGTTCCAGAAATAAAAGCCGAGTCCTGATGCCACCAGTCCCAGCCAGCCAAGGACACCCCACTGAACCGTTGTTGAAGGGAGTTTACCTGCATCCCCGAACAGTAAATACGCAGGCAATACCACCACCAGGGCACCGGCGAAGAATAAGGCGAAGCTGCGCCAGGGCGGGGAAGCAGGCTTAAAATGACGGATTAACTGCGCGTATCCCACCTGACCTGTGGCAAAAGTCAGGTTCGCCAGTTGCAGAATTAAAAAGCCGGTAATGTAGTCATTGCTGATTTCGTCATAACGGATGACCGCCGCTCCGGCTACCGCAATACCTGTACATACCAGGCCGGGCAAGGAGAATCTCCGCTCGATAATATCGTTAAATAAAGATACATACAGCGGCGTGAAGATTGTGAACAGCAGTACTTCAGGTACGGTCAGGTATTCGAAAGAACGGTAAAGGCACACGTAGGTAATGCCGAACTGGAATGCGCCTGTCACGATAAGACCGGCGATGAATTTACGTGGTAAACCGGCTAAGCGCAAAAATGGCAAAAACAACGCCCCCGCCAGTACGATGCGGGTGAGTACGGCAAAGTAGCTGTCCACATGACCGGAAAGATACACTCCGATAAGACTGAATGATAACGCCCAGAGGACTGTTACAGCACTAAGGTAAAACACAATACAAATTCCTGACTGAAATACGACAAGTAAAAACGGTGGTTAGTGTAACTGAACAACCGGTGAAGCAAAGGTTGTAATTTAATAGACGATCGGTCTATTATGTTTGTGATGACAAATACAACTACCAAACCCCGTCGCGGACGACCACCGAAAGCGGCTGGCAGTTCAAGAGACACCAGAGCGGAACTCATCCGCAGCGGGCTCGTGCATTTAACGGAAAACGGCTTTGCTGCTTCCGGCATCGATACGATCTTAAAAAAAGCAGGCGTGCCCAAAGGCTCGTTTTACTTCTACTTCGCCAGCAAAGAGGCCTTCGGTCATGCTGTACTAAACAGCTACGCGGAGTATTTTGCCGGTAAGCTGAAAAATGCCCTCACTAATACAAATTTATCTGCTCTGGCACGTATCGCTGCGTTTGTTGATTCTGCCAAAAAGGGGATGGCAAAACATGATTTCAAACGGGGTTGTCTGGTGGGTAACCTGGGGCAGGAAGTCGACGGACTACCGGAAAGCTTCCGCAGCCGGCTGATTGACATTTTTCAGAGCTGGCAGGATCAGCTGGCGGTATGTCTTGAAGAAGCTAAAGCATCTGGTGACATTCCGGCGACAACTAACTGTGCCGCCACCGCCGAATATTTCTGGACTGGTTGGGAAGGGGCGGTTAGCCGGGCGAAACTGGAGCGATCTGCACGCCCGTTAGATAACTATCTGACGTGTTTTATGAATGGTGTGCGGTAAGGAAAAATTTTTTACGTGTTAATAGACGATCGGTCTATATTAATTCGGGACAACCGGAGGAGCTATGTTTAAAGGTATTCTGATCGAAAAAGACGACCAGTACAAAGCGTCATTACAAACCATCGACGAGAGTACATTACCGGAAGGTGATGTGTCGGTGGCGGTTTCACACAGCACACTGAACTATAAAGATGCGCTGGCGATTACCGGCAAAGCACCGGTAGTCCGGCATTTCCCCATGGTCCCCGGTATTGATCTGGCCGGCGTGGTGGAAAGCAGCAGCGCCGGAAGGTTTAAACCGGGTGACAAGGTATTGCTGAATGGTTTCGGTGTCGGTGAGACCCACTGTGGTGGTCTGGCACAGAAAGCTGTTTTGAAAAGTGACTGGTTAATTCCCCTGCCGGAAGCCTTTTCCCCCGCACAGGCGATGGCAATTGGCACCGCGGGATACACGGCGATGCTGTGTGTACTGGCGCTGGAAAAACACGGTGTCACACCGGATAAAGGAGACATACTGGTGACCGGTGCCAATGGCGGAGTCGGCAGTTTTGCCATCGCATTACTGGCAAAACTGGGCTACACCGTTGTGGCCTCTACGGGCCGGGCCAATGAGGCTGATTATCTTAAAAAACTCGGTGCCAGAGACATCATCGATCGTCAGTCATTGTCTGAACCCGGCAAACCGTTAGGCAAAGAGCGCTGGGCCGGAGCGGTTGATTCAGTGGGCAGTCATACCCTTGCCAATGTGTGTGCAGGAATGAAGTATGGCGGTGTGGTAGCAGCCTGTGGTCTGGCTCAGGGCATGGATTTTCCCGCGACCGTTGCACCATTCATTCTGCGTGGTGTTACGCTTGCCGGCATCGACAGTGTGATGCGTCCCCTGGAAGACAGGGTTGAAGCCTGGGAACGGCTGGCTGCATTAATTAACCATGACATGTTGTCAGAAATTTCAGAAGAAATTGGACTCTCTGATGTGGTCAGCACTGCCGGAGAATTATTGAAAGGAAACGTGCGGGGCAGAGTGGTCGTGGATGTAAACCAGTAACTTGCCATCAGATTTATATTGAAAAGACTGGCGGGCACCACGCCCGCCTTTTTAAATGCCTGCACCGGCTCAGTGATTTTTCAGCCACGCCACCACATCAGGGAAATGATCTTCTCTGGCAGCGGGATGGGTAAGCATGTTGATATGGTCGTAATCCATAGCGTTGCCGTTTTGTTTCGCCAGAACGGTGAAGAGCACATTGGTGTCACCGGTTTCGGCAATGAAACGCTGAATATCAACCGGATGGCCGAGTGCATAATCATTGATGGCAGCAATGTGCCAGGTAGGTGGCCAGTTCGTTTTTGTGGCGGCAGCCGCGTAGTCAAAACCGTCTTTTAAGTCAGTCCAGGGCGTGTGTTTTACCCAGTGAACGCTTTGCGTCAATGAGCCGGAAGTTTCGTCATCCGAGCCTATTTTATACTGCCTGCCGGGTAAATAGCCTTTGCGCTTTGCGATAAAGGGAGAAAACCGCTTCCATACCAGCTCAACTTTAAACAACCGCTCAAAGTTCTTAGCGCTCACTGTACGCTTTGTGCCAAAGCACACCTGGCTGCGTACCTTTTCTGTGATTTCAGGATAGCGGGCCAGTACAGATGCGGTAAGCACGCCGCCCCAGGAATGACAAATCACATGTACTTTTTTGCCGGTACGTTGTGCGATGAAATTAATCATCATAGGGATGTCGCGGGTTATCTGGTCGTTTTGATCATGGTTTGGATCTTCAGCAATAGGAGGCGTACTTTTTCCGCGGCCACGCATGTCGGCAACATACACATCAAAGCCCTGTTCAGCCAGAAAACAACCCAGTCCTTTTCCCGATTCGGTATAGAAGATTTTCCCATTTTCAATGGCTCCGTGGATCATCAGTACCGGCTCGCCGTCCTGCGTGGCATGGATGTGACGCAGATGCAATTGATGATGACCGTCGGGAATAAAAAGGGATGCCTGAGAAAGAGGGGATTGGCTCGCTGTCATAGCTCGTAACGTTAATGATTTGTTACTGAAGCATGCCACTACTTTTGGATAAGGTCAACTGGACAAACCAGTTGTGTGGGCATGCTATACACGAATGATGCTGTCCGCTCAGAACTGTTCGTTGTAGCCTTTGATACTGGCATACACCCGGTCTGAGCCGTCTTTCATCAACACTAAAACATCGTAAGGCATAAAGCGGTCGCCCATTTCCATGCCCGGCGTACCAACCGGCATGGCAGGAACTGATAGCCCGATGGCATTTTCTACCGGCTGTTCCAGAAACTGTTCGATAAATTTGGCAGGTACATGACCTTCAAACACGTATCCGTCAATAATGCCGGTGTGACATGACTGGTATTCAGGCTGGATACCTGCATTCATTTTCAGTGTATATAAATCTGAATGGTCCACAGGATTGGCAGCAAACCCCGCTTTTTCTATGTGAGAAATCCACTTTTTACAACAGCCGCAAGTCGGGCTTTTGTAGACATCCATTTGTGCCGCTTCAGGATCAACAGTTTCTGCTGTCGCGGGTAAAGTTGCCGGCAAAATCAGCAAGAGTTCTGTAAGTGCTATTTTTATGTTCATAGGAGGCTTCCGGTTATTCAGTTTTGGCTATCTAAACCTATTTATTCGCTGTACGTCAATACACACGCAGGGTTCAGCTGATCACACGCTAACATTTCCCATAGCTTAAATATTGAGTTTTGCCACCCGGCTGACTATCTGAGCAAATTCAGTGAGTTGTGGAAATATTAATAAATATTAATCCGGAAATTGACTTTATTTAGCAGCATAAATGAACCAAGTTGTGCACACTCCGTTAAAAAAGTGTTAATTATTTTTTCGCCGGCGGAGAGAAACATGAAATTTTATAAGTTAGCAGTAATCGGAGCGGCAGTTGCACTAAGTGCATGCTCCAGTGATGACGATGATGATGAGGTTGTTGTTGTCGAACCGGAAGAGCCCACCTTCTCAGCATCTGCTACCTACGATGTTGAGCTTAATGGTATGCAGCAAGTCCCTGTGAATATGTCGACGCAAATGGCGATGGCCACCGTCGAAGTTGATGAAGAGCTTATGCTTCTGCGGGCAACGGTAGACGTAAGCGGTGTTGAAGGCGTTTCAGCTGTTCACATACATGACGGCGACATAGGTCGCAATGGTGATGTAGCATTCGGGCTGGAGATGACATCAGATGGTACATACACGCTGGCCGAAACCAGTATCACAAGCGATTTGATTGCTGATCTGGAAGACGGTGACTGGTACATCAATGTGCACACTGAAAGTTTCGGGGATGGCGAAGTTCGCGGTCAGATTGTTTCAGATGACATGGCCATCGTAACGTTTATGCTGGACGGTACTCAGGAGGTGCCTGCCGTATCGACCATGGCTGACGGTTACGGTTACGCGCTGGTATCGACAGCGACCTACGACCTTGATTTAGTGATTTACACAGAAGATTTGGACAATGCCAGTGCTGCGCATATTCATACAGGCCGTGCAGGCATGAATGGTGATGTTCTGGTTGCACTGGAACAGTCCATGGACGACATGACGATGTGGATGACACCCGACGGCACAATGATTGATGAAGACACACTGGCGGTGCTTGTCTCCGGCGGCCACTATGTCAATGTTCATTCTCCGGATTTCCCCGGCGGTGAAATTCGCGGACAAATCCTGACAGATAATTTAGCCCTCGCTACATTTATGCTCTCCGGTGCGCAGGAAGTTCCGGCGGTAACTACCGAAGCATATGGTAGCGGCTATGCGCTGGTGAACACTGATGACTATGCTTTGGAACTGACGGTAGTCACAGAGGGCGTTGATGACCCAACCATGGCACATATCCACACCGGAAGAGTCGGCATGAATGGTGACGTGCTTGTTGCACTGGAGCAATCAGCCGATGACGCTGGAACCTGGATGGCGCCGGAAGGAACGATGATTGATGCTGATATTTTTGGCGTACTGGCATCGGGTGGTCACTATGTAAATGTGCATACACCTGCTAACGGCGGAGGTGAACTGCGTGGTCAGATCCTCACAAACGAGTATGCGATTGCGACCTTTATGCTGGACGGTGAGCAGGAAGTGCCTGCTGTTGATACCATGGCTATGGGTCACGGTTATGCGCTGGTAAACACGTCTACCTACGCTCTTGAGCTGGTTATCGATACTGAAGGAGTTGATGATGCGACAGGTGCTCATATTCATACCGGCCGGATCGGCATGAACGGAGATGTACTGGTGGCCCTTGAGCAATCGGCTGACGATATGGGTATGTGGATGACACCGGAAAATACCATGATCGATGCTGACATCCTTGAAGTACTGGCCTCGGGCGGTCATTACGTCAATGTGCATACGCCTGCAAACATGGGCGGTGAAATCCGTGGTCAGATCATAACGTCTGACTACATGGTGGTTACCTTCCCTCTGAGCGGCGATCAGCAGGTGCCCGCTGTTACCACAACGGCAACGGGTAATGGTTATGCGCTGGTGAATTCAATGACCTATGCCCTGGAGTTAGTTGTTAATACGGAAGGTGTTGATGACGCGACGGCAGCACATATTCATACAGGCGCAGCCGGTGAAAATGGCGATGTTCTGGTAGGTCTTGAGCAGTCTGCGGATGACATGGGCATGTGGATGACCCCTGCAGATACGATGATCGATATGGATATCTATAATGTCCTGATTTCAGGTGGTCATTACGTAAATATCCACACACCGGCCAACCCCGACGGTGAATTACGCGGACAAATTGAATAACCGTTCTTAAATATAAAACGTTAAAACAGGCCAGCTTTCAACGCTGGCTTTTTTACGGGAAACTTCAGGTACTAAGTACAGTTTCTGCATTGACTGAAATTTGCGAGGATCCCTGTTGTATCTATTGTAATAACTCCATTTGAAGGCTACTCCGGTAGCCTTTCTTTTTCCGGAATATCAGCAATGAACAGACTTTTAGATGTGACGTACTACACTAGCGCAGGCCTTTTCTTCGCTCAGGCGGTTTGGGAACGGTTTGTTTATGACAGTCGCGATTTGTTCATAGAACATTTTCAGACGGGGTTAGTATTTTTGATTCTGGCGAGTCTCAGCAAGCTCATCGCGAAGACAAAGTAAGAGGTTTCATACTTGCTGAATGAAAGTGTTTTCAGTATGTTCTTAAACGTGATATGTCGTCACAAAATGGACAAAAATATAAAAAAGAGTGCATATGGAAAATGAAATCGATTACTCAGGCTATACCTTGTCTGAGCTTAAAGAAGCACGTTCAACCATTGACAAACAAGCCTGGCCTGACAGAGCCCGGATCCTCGATCAACTGATTGCTGCCAAAGAATCAGCCAGCATGTCTTCTCCGGAACCGGCTGCCGGTGCGCAACAGCCTGGGGGGTCTCAGGATGATGCCGGGAAGGCTGTTCAACCGCTACGCACAGTGCCTGTAAAATTTCATGGTACAACAGGCGAGTTTTTCTCAATCTGGATCGTCAATCTGGTTCTTACCATTGCAACGCTGGGTATTTATTCTGCCTGGGCAAAGGTAAGAACTAACCGTTATTTTTACGGCAATACCGACATAGACAGTCACCGTTTTGCTTATCTGGCTGAACCCCTGCAAATCCTCAAAGGGCGCGCCATCGCCGTGGTACTTTTTGGCGGCTATTTCCTTGCCAGTTACTTTAACCCGCTTGCCGGCGTCATCGTAGCCATATGCCTGGGTTTGCTCACACCCGTACTGGTGATTCTCAGTTACCGTTTCAAAATGCGTATGACGTCTTACCGCAATGTCCGATTTAATTTTAAAGGTCGTTTCGGCAGGGCGTTTGTCGTTTTTGTACTTTGGCCGGTAGCCAGTTTATTTACTCTTTATCTCATATTGCCACTGGCCCTGAAAAAGATAGACCAGTTCTTGCTGGAGTCATCCGGTTACGGTGATAAGTCATTTAAAACCCGTTTAAATACCGGCGAATATTTCGGTACAGGGATCGCCGCCGGCGCCATTGCGTTTGGTATTTTCTTGATTGGCGGGATCTTTATGGCAGTGGCTATGTTTTCCACTTCATCAGGTGAGGAGTTTTCTTCATCGGGTTCTCTGGTATTCACTTTCGGCACATTTGCTATGTATTTTCTGGCCTATGTGATTGCGTCAGGCTTTTATTCAGCACGCATCCGGAATCATCTTTTTGCGGTTACAGAGCTTGACGGCATTGCGAGATTCTCATCAGACGTGGGGGTGCGAGAGCTTATCAGCCTGCGCGGGACGAATATTCTGGCCATCATTTTCACTCTGGGCTTTGCCTTCCCGTGGACTAAAGTCCGCACGGCTAACTTCTATGCAGCGCGTACGCAAGTAGCGGTAATGTCTGATGTCGATAAGGTCATGGAAGGCTACACCAGTGATGTTGGTGCGGCGGGTGAAGAAGCTGCCGGATTGTTCGATGTGGATATTGCTCTGGGGTAAATTGTGGCAAAAGGACAGTTGTATCCCCGTGCCGGCGCTGCGGCATACCGGGTTGATTGTGATGTGAACAGTGAAGCGCTGATTGTCGGCAGTTTTGAAGGCAATGGTGAGCAAACGTATCTGCGCAGTGAGGTAACCTGCAAACCTAAATTGGGTCGCCTTCCCCGTGAAATCACCTTGCCCGGTAATGTATTACTGGTGTGCGACAGTTCAGCGCCTCTGGATGCCTGGCTGGATGGAAAAGGCGGAGACGCCATCAATAAACTGGAATCAAAACGACACTGGGTAGTTGCCAGTGTCGTGATGGTGCCGGTTTTATTGTATCTGGTCTTTGCTTTTATCATGCCCTGGATAGCGGTGCGATTTGCTGATGTTATCCCGCAGGAAGCGAAGTTTGTTGCCTCACAACACACGCTGAGTGCCATGGATGCCACCATTCTGGAGCCAAGCGGCTTGCCGGTTACGCAACAATCATCGTTACAGGCTCATTTTCATAAAGTGATCAACGATATCCGTGTTAATCATGAATACTTTGATATTCAGTTCCGTAAATCCTCTTTTACCGGGCCAAACGCATTTGCCTTACCCGATGGCACCATTGTTTATACTGATGACATGATTACCCTTGCCGGGGAGGATTTAGCAATACTCGATGCCATTTTGCTCCACGAAATGGGTCACGTTGAGCAGAATCACTCCATGCAGATGATTGCCGAATCTTTATTTACTACATTGGCGGTGTCTTACTTTTTCGGTGATCTCACCGGTGCCATTGAAGCTTTCTTCGGTGTCGGTTCCACCGTGCTGCATAATAAGTTCTCGCAGGCTCACGAACGTGCAGCCGATGATTTTGCGTTACATCAGCTTTCCGTCACCGGCCGCAATCCGGAAGATTTCGCCAGAGCGATGGAAAAACTGAGTGAATCATTGCCTGAGGCCAGTGAAACCGTAGAGAACTGGTTGTCAACACATCCGGTTATGAAGGAGCGGATTGAAAAGGCGAGGGCGTTTAATCAATAACAGCGCAGACTTTTAGCCGGAAGCCAGAATGAGAGAGTACTCATTCTGACCTCCGCTATTTGAAGTGTCTCAGTTCGTCTGTTTCATCAATTTCAAATCGATCGCCAGTTCAACCTCATAAGCTACGCTGGCATTTGTAGCCCAACTGCCGCTGCCGATTTCAAAATCCCTTCTGTCAATGATCGCTGAGCCAATGAACCTGGCCTCACCGTTACTTTCCTGCCAGCTGAACGTCACAGAAATTGGTTTTGTCATTCCCTTTAAGGTGAGTTCGCCGTCAGCAATAAATTTACCATTTTCTTTTCTGATATCGCGACTCAGGTAGTGCGCCTCAGGGTGGGCTTCAGTTGCGAACCATTGACTACCTTTAATGGTGCCATCCCAGTCTTTGTTGTTAGTCGTAATGCTTTGGGTATTGATTGTGACGTCAATGATCCCGTTGTCAGGGTCTGCAGGATCGAAATAGATTGCAGGCATAAACTGACGGATTGCGCCGGTAAAAGGTTGGCCTGCGTAGCTGTTGGTAAATTTAAAATTATCAGGCGTTGCGACCATTTCCCATCGCGGGCTGTCAGACTGATTCACTTCTTTTGGCTCAGCACGGGCCGTTGGAAGCTGTGTTGCGACTGGCACATTTCCGGATTCCGGAGACACTTTCTCAGCTTTATAGAAGGTAAAGCTGATTAATAAAACAAGTAATAAAGACAGCGCACCTGCAGTGACAAGCGACCTGCCAGGCAACATTCGCGGTAACAGGCTGATCCCATCCAGGAGCTTATGCAGAACCAGCATGGCAATATGACCTGCTACCATCAGTGCGATAATGTAAAACAAGTACTCATGTAAAGACGAGAAGAAGTCACGGCTTCCGTTATCCAGTCCCGGAATATGAGGAACTGAAATTAAATTAAACCAGGCAAAAGGATAGCCCGCAGTGGAATTTAACAGCCAGCCACTCAACGGAACCGCCAGCATGAGCAGGTACAGCCCCCAATGACCGGCTGACGCCAGCTTTTCCTTGAGGGGAGGAAGTCCGAGCGGCGCGGGAGGATGCGCTAAGCGCCAGAACAAGCGCACAACAGCCAGTACAAGGACTGTAAATCCCGCAGACTTATGTAGCACAAACAGTTCAATTTTATCCGGAGAGTTTGGCATTCCTTCAGCAATCAGGCCAAGAGCGATTGCCCAGAATATTAATATTGCAATTGCCCAGTGCAGCATGCGGGCAACCAGATTATAAGGTTTTGAAATGGTATTCATGGTTGATAAATCCGGTTTGAAATTGCAATTAGATTACAGCCGTTCCGGCAAACCTGCGACTGCAGGGTATCTCTATTTTGAGAACAATTTAACCTGATTTATCGAATTCAATGGCAGCCCGGTAGTTTTAAAGCGCCAGCGTCATAAAATGACTGTTCGGATCGGGCTGATAAGATGCAAAAGGTCCGCAGTCTTTAAAACCATTGCGGTAGTAGAGCTTTCTTGCGGCTTCGAAGTAAGGCTGGGTGCCCGTTTCCAGGCTGAGGGTGGTAAATCCCTTTTCGCGACAAAAGGAGATGGCGTGAAGGAGCAATGCATATCCGGCGCCGGTTCCCCGTGCCGCTCTGGTAGTGCGCATGGATTTAAGTTCTGCTTCAGTATCGCTGTGCTGCTTTACAGCCACACAGCCCATCAATTTGCCGTCTTTTCTGGCCGAGAAAAAATGGATATCCGGTGCTTTCAGCGCGTTCAAATCCAGAGCATGCACGCTTTCTGCCGGTGATGTCGCGAACATATCTGCAAGGTGCTCTTCCAGCAGTGCAATAATGTCGTTGCCTTGCAGGTTGTCGTACTGAATGTGCATGCTACTGTCTCTGTTTAAATTGCGGATAAATGAGAATACAAAATCCCGCTGCCGATGCCAATTTCAGAATGAGCAAAGGCCCGTTGACGGCATAAAATACACCGGCAACGGGCTTTACAGGATTAGTTTGTCATCAGAAGTCGTAGCTGAGCTGTACAACTATCTCCCTTGGCTCGCCGGGGAAGTGGCCATTACGTTCACTGAATCCGCTGACTGCATAGACTTTATCAAACAGGTTCCGCACGTTTATGCTTAGCAGCAGATCATCCCACGACGTTGTCCAGCTGGCATCAAACACGGTGTAAGGTTTCACTTTCTGACCGTCCAGGCTTCGTTGTTCACTGACGTAGTCAACCCCGAGTGCCACGGAAGAATCAATACTGTCGATAGCATAGCGTGTCCAGAGTCCTGCCTGATGGCGGGGTGTATTGGCCAGGCGGGTGCCGTCATAAGTGTTGGCGGTCTCACCTGATGCAATCCGCGTATCGTTGTAGGCATAGTTGGCAGTCACGCTTATGGTATTGGTTATATCACCTACCAGGGTGAACTCTGCGCCTTCGCTTTCCACCAGTCCGAAATTAATCAGCGCCGGCTCTGTGGCATCATTTTCACCTTCGATGTAGTCCGGATTGGCAATCACAAGGTTTTCTTTGTCGATTTGATAAACGGCAACGGTTGTCATGATGCGGTGATCAAGCCAGCTTTGCTTGAGGCCCAGTTCCACCTGTTCGCCGGTTTCCGGAGAAAGTTGGACAGAGCCGGCTTCCGCGAAGTCGTTAGGATCCACAGGGTTGAAACTCTGCGAATAGTTCAGGTAGACGGTAGTGTTGTCAGAAGGCGTGTAGATAAGGCCGGCGCGGGGCGATATATCACTGTCAGAATACTCCGCCAGCGTTTCTTTGTTTTCTTCATCGAAATGATCAAGTTTGGCACCTACAAGAAGGGCCCATGAAGGCGAGAACTGGATCTTGTCCTGAATGTAGGCACTCATTCGCTGACGTTTATTGCCGTCACGGTTCATGTCTGTGAGATCATATGTTGAAGGGTCGGTAATGCCGTAATTCAGGGTGAAAATATTCAGGTTGGCAACCCCGTCCGCTTCATGACGGGCACGGAAGTAGTCGTATTCTGTTTCCATATTGTGGAAGTCACCACCAAATAAGAACTGGTGTGCGGTTTCACCGGTGTCGAAATCATACACGAAGTCCAGTGTCAGGCTGATTTCATCATTTGCTCTGTACTGTTTACGGTATTCGCGACGGATAATTTGATCATCAATATTGGCTTCACTGTCGCCGTTGGCATCCACCCAGCTTCTGGATTCATGATAGGCCTGCTCACGCTCGTTATCCAGATAACGCAGTGTGCCGTTAAACGACAGGTTGTCTGTGAAGTTGTGGGTCAGGTTTGCCTGTAAAACCAGCGCTTCGAGATCCTGATAATCGCCTTTTTCGTTTGCGTTGTAGCTGCGATCAACAATGAAATTCCCGTCGTCATCCACGGGGACACCACGAAGGCGGTTGCCGCCCAGGTTCTGCACGATGTAATCGAAGGTGGTGGTCAGGGTGGTATCCTGTCCTGACAGGAAAGTCATGCCGCCGGCCAGCTCAATATTTTCTGAATCAGCGTTATTTCTGAAGCTGTCCTGGCTTTCATAGAACCCGCCTAAACGGTATGCCGCGGTGTCAGAAACCGCACCGGTAAAGTCAGCTTATGCACCTGCCAGTGAGAAATTACCGCCTGTCAGGGTGATATTTTTCTTTTCTTCAAAAGACGGTTTCCGGCTGACGTAGTTAATCATACCGCCCGGTTCGCCGCCGCCATACAGGGAAGCCGCCGGCCCTTTCAGCACTTCCACACGTTCCACGTTAAAAAGCTGAGGCACACTGAAGCAGGAGAAAGGATCGCCGCGGACGCCATCATAAAACACATTACCGTCATCTCTGAAGCCACGGAATGTCACGCCGGAGTAACTGAATTCACTGACCCCGGCAATAGAGCGGTACATATCCGTGATGTCGCGGGCTGCCTGATCCTGAATGAGCTGGCGGGTTAACACCTGTAACGACAACGGGATTTCCATAATATCTGCGTCGGTCTTTGTTCCCAGGCGGGTATGACTGTCCAGATAGAATTGCTGTGCACGACCTTTTACTTCGATTTGTTCTACTTCTTGCTGGTCCTGCGCACAGACAGACATTGTCGTCAGCGCAGCTGCGACAGCCAGGGTGAGGGGTTGATATTGCATGGAAAGAAAAGCCTGAAAGTAAAGCTATGTTAATAACTGATAATTGTTCTCATTCTCAATTTGATTGCAAGCTTTTCTCTGAAAAGTTGATTTAACGGCACTTCATAATATGCAGAAATTGAACGCCACTCACACAGACCGGCAGGCTATTCATTCTTTGAGTCTTCCGCACTGTTTACCACCGTTTCCTGATGATGAATGTGAGGTGTGGCCTCTTTTTCTGCTTCCTTCAGGGCTTCCTGAATTAACGTTTCGAGCTGGATAAACAGCTTTATAAAATTGTTGTCTATGCGCTCGCCACTGGCATCGTCTAACCAGGCCGCGTAGAGCGTATCACTTTGCTTCGCTTCAATAGCCTTGTAAGCCGCAACCTGTTTCTTCGCCTGAATAGAGTGAATGCCTAATGACCGGAGCGCTTCAGCCCCCATTTCCAGCGCTGAATGGTAGGTTTCTGACACCACAAAATCGACACCTGCCTGCCGGAGTCTGTAGCCGTGCCCGCGGTCAAAGGCTCGGGATAATACCTTAACGCGGGGATAGGCATGCTTGATATATTTCACCATGTCGATGCTGCTTTCTTTATCATTGATGGCAATAACCAGCATCGAAGCGTGTTCGATGCCCGCTGTGTGCAGCATATCGGGTTTGGATGCGTCTCCGAAATAGGCCTGAGTGCCGATACGGCGCATGTTATCAATCTGTTCAGAGCGGATATCCAGTACGACGGTTTCAATGTTATTGGCTAACAGCAGGCGGTTAACGATTTGTCCGAAGCGACCGATCCCGGCAATGATCACTGTGCCTTTTTCTTTTATCTCGTCTGGTTTTCTGCGGTTACTGCGCCCGGTGTACAGGGGCATAATGACTTTATCGAAAAGAATGAACAGCCCCGGGGTCAGGAACATGGAGAAAGCAACGACCAGTGATAATATTTCAATCAGTCCCGCCGGCAATACAGCGTTCTGGCCAGAGAAACTCAGCAGCACAAAGCCAAATTCACCGGCCTGAGCGAGACTGAGGGCAAACAACCAGCGGTTTGCCGCTTTGAGTTTAAAAAACAGGGTGACGACAAACAGTACCAGCGATTTCACCAGCATGACGGTGAGGGTAAGGCCAAGTATGATCAGTGCATTGTCAGTGAGAATGTCTACGTTAATACCGGCGCCGACAGTGATAAAAAACAACCCGAGGAGCAGCCCTTTAAAGGGTTCAACATTCGCTTCCAGTTCATGACGGAACTCACTGTTGGCCAGCACAACACCGGCCAGGAAGGCCCCTAATGCGGGAGATAATCCCGCCAGGCTCATCAGCGCGGCAATACCTACCATCAGCATGAGAGCGGTTGCGGTGAAAATTTCCCGTAAGCCTGACGAGGCCACGAATTTGAATAATGGCCTGCTGAGATAGTGACCGCCAACGGTTACAGCAGCCACAGATGCAATAATTACAATGGCGTACAGCCAGGCCGGTAAGCCCTCCACCAGGCTGAAATTGTTCCCGTGGCTGCCGCTGTCTGTATGCTGAGAAGCTAATTCGGGCAGCGCGAGGAGCGGTATCAGTGCCAGCATGGGAATAACGGCGATATCCTGAAACAGCAAAACCGAAAAAGCGCTTTTACCGCCCTCAGTTTGTTGTAATCCTTTTTCCTGAAAGGTTTGCAATACAATGGCGGTGGAAGACAGTGAAAATATCAGGCCGATGGTGAGCGACACCGACAGGGTTTGTCCCAGAGCCTGCGCCAGCAGGGTAATGAGAACTGTTGTGAGCAGCAATTGTAATCCGCCCAGCCCTATCAACCGGGTTTTCATTGCCCATAATGATTTGGGTTCCAGTTCCAGCCCTACAAGGAACAGCATCATGACCACGCCGAACTCGGCAAAATGCTGAATCGTTGTGGTTTCATCTCCTACCAGTCCGAGCTCCGGCCCGATGGCAACCCCGGCCACCAGATATCCGAGCACAGAACCCAGCCCTGAACGTTTGGCAAGCGGCACTGCGATGACCGCAGCAACCAGATAGATGAAAGCTTGCAGAAAATACCCTGTCATGGCGTAAGTGTCGTCCTTAAACAGAAAATGGGGAAAAATAGTGTGCTGAGACCGGCTGGCTGTGCCGGTAATCTGATGAAAACGGCAGGGAGCAACCACAGGCTGATTATGTCGCTATCGGGCACAGCGGGCAATGTACCGGCAGAGGAAATCCTATAAATTTTGGCTATATCTGATATTCAGTGATATGCAATTATGTTTTTTGTTAGGGCAGTTAACAAATTGTGAATTCATTGTTTGACATTCGATGTCATTTCACTGAGTATTTAGACACTTTGCGCCCCGCTATGAACCAGAACAACACCCTACAAAAGATTTGCTCAACCAGGCAAACGCATATTGTTCGGGCTGGGAAAAGTATCTGACTGATAACGCTCAGCGGCGTGCGCTGACCGCTTATCGCTTCACGCAATAACAACGAACAATATCAAAAAGAGAGTACATTATGGCTGGTTCGCCTTTACCTCAATCAGACAACGTTCAGTCGAATAGCACATCAACACCGAAGTTTGCTTTATCAGTAATGACAAGCATCTTCTTCATCTGGGGATTCATTACGTGTCTGAATGACATTTTGATCCCGCATTTGCGGATGCAGTTCGATCTGAGCTACACCCAGGCCATGTTGATTCAGTTTTGCTTTTTCGGCGCTTATTTTATTTGCTCAATTCCTGCAGGACGCATTGTGGGACGCATTGGCTACAAGAAGGGCATGGTAACCGGCTTGTTGATCACCGCTGTAGGCGCTGGTCTTTTCTATCCTGCAGCAGCTACTGCTCAGTACGTATTCTTCCTCGCGGCACTGTTTGTGCTGGCTTCCGGCATCACGTTGTTGCAGGTTGCAGCAAACCCTTACGTGGTGGCGCTGGGTCCGTCGTCGACAGCAGAAACCCGGTTAAACCTGACACAGGCATTTAATTCACTGGGCACCACTGTGGCACCTTTGTTTGGCGGCTTGCTTATCTTCGGTCTGGCAGCGAACGCCACTGCAGAAGCCCACGCTGAAGCGGTACAAATTCCTTACATCGGCATTGCGGCGTTTCTGATTTTGCTGGCGGTGATCGTATCGAAAACTTCGTTGCCGGTGATTGCATCTCAGGAAAAACCGGTGAAGCCGCTCTCTTTTGCGCAACTGAAACAATATCCTCACTTACTGTTCGGTGTACTGGGTATTTTCCTGTATGTCGGCGGTGAAGTGGCAATCGGCAGCTTCCTGGTGAATTTCCTCGGTGAGAGCCATATTGGTGGCATGAGCGAAGAAACAGCCTCTGCGTACGTCGCTTATTATTGGGGTGGTGCCATGGTTGGCCGGTTTGTCGGCAGTTATGTGATGCTGCGGGTCAGTGCACACAAAGTGCTGACAGGTAATGCGGTTATCGCCATGGTGCTTATCATTACGGCGATGATGACATCCGGTCAGGTTGCGGTATGGGCAATTCTGCTGGTGGGCCTGTTTAACTCTATCATGTTCCCGACTATTTTCAGTTTGTCACTGAAAGGCATGGGACAACATACCTCTCAGGCATCCGGCCTGCTGTGTCTGGCTATTGTAGGCGGCGCACTGGTTCCCCTTTTACAGGGAGTGATGGCAGATGGTATGGGTGTGCAACTGGCGTTCATCGTACCAGTGTTCTGTTACCTGTATATTGCCTGGTTCGCATCGGTTGGCTCGAAACAGCAAAAGAATGCACCGGACGCAGAGCTTGCTGCTTCCTGAGCGCATCGACGCATAACGAAGAAAGGCAGGTTAATTTCCTGCCTTTTTGTCTCAGTCCGTTTTCAGTAAAACTCCCGCCCCTGTCTACTTCAGGGCTGTAATCAGCCAGTGGCAATATTCCATTCTGTTATCTGCCAGTCTGTCGTTGATAAAATAGCAAACCAGCATGTCGCCGGCCCGGCCGGTTCCCATGGCATAGCAATGCCCGCTTATCCTGGGAGACCAGAACGCGGACTGCATTAATAGTTTATCCAGTGCTGCTTTACGGCTGTCGCTGAACGGAAAAGCGATGTACCAGTCATTGTTCGCTGCTTTTATTTGCTCAAAACTCACTAACAATGGCCACTGCGCCAGCACGTAACGGGGCAGGGGCGGGTAGTCGTTAGCTGTGCTCTGATGAAATGTCTGATGAGGTGATAATACCGTGGTGACCAGGGAAGCTGTCTCATCTGAGGTCAGTGGTGGTAAAAGGGCGGGCTTTCCTCCACGGAACAGTGTCTCCAAATCCGGTTTTTTCGTCAGGTCAGCGAACGCTATGGCTGATGACTTTGCAGTATTAACAGAGACATTATCCTGTGCCCTTAATGTGGCTTTGTAATAGCCGGTAAGTCGTTTAACTTCTTCTGAGTGCTTGTCAGAATCACCGTTATCAGACGTAATTTCTGAGGGTACACTTAAGGATTCCGGCTTGAGCTGACAAGAGATACTGTAGCCATAATCCTTAGCGACGGAGTTAAGTTTGTCAGCGATGTTGCCGGTGTCGCCATTATTGATAAGCAGTGTGATATTGTCCGGCCGGTAATATCTGCTTTTGAACTGCCTGACGGCTTCCGTCGTTAGCTGCGGCACTGTGCCGGTGAAACCGCCGGTAAAAGCCTCATTGTATTTCCCTTCCTTCAGCAGTGATACCACATGTTGCCGGTAGGGAGGTTGTTGCTCGTAGAAATCCAGCTCCTGAAAGATAACGCCGTTTTTTTCCCTCAGCATATCGTCATCTGAATATTGCTGATTGAGTAAGCCTGAATACAGAAACGACAGGGCGTGATAAAACAATGCCTCATGGTCCGTTTCGACAAAGTAAAACGTAATCTCTTCCTGCGTTGAGGCATTGATACGAAGGGGGAGTAAAGTCAGCGCGGCGAATAAGTTATGGGCTTCGGGGAAATGCAGAGAGCGCCTGAATACCAGATGCTCACACACGTGAGCCACGCCGGAAGCATCATTCACCGGCGTTGGCAGTGCAAATACGCCGGTAAACGGAGCCGCGGGGCCGGAACATTTTTGGATGACGGTGGCAGGTGAGGGAGACATACTGTCACCTGCTCATACAGTCACAATATCAATTTTGTTTTTCGGGTCCCGCAAAATCACCGCTTTGTCTTCGTTACGTGCCGCTTTCTCAATCGCGGCTTCGATGGTGTGATGATGGGGCGACTTACTGCAGACCGGGTCGGCCTGATGCATATCGCCGGTGAGCATGTAAGCCTGACAGCGACAGCCTCCGAAATCTTTTTCTTTTTCATCACAGTCGCGGCAAGGGGAGGGCAGCCAGTCTGTGCCGCGGAATTTGTTGAAGGAAAAGTCCGAATACCAGATCTCGCTGAGGGATTTCTCTGTCACATTCGGGAACGTCATTGGCAGAATTTTCGCGCTGTGACAGGGCAGTGCTGAGCCATCCGGGGTGACGGTGAGAAAGGTTGAACCCCAGCCGTTCATACAGGCTTTCGGACGGTCCTCGTAGTAGTCCGGTGACACAAAAATGAATTTAGGCCCTTTACCGTTCTGCTTTTCGCGGAAAGCATTAACCTTTACTTCCGCTTCTTCCAGCGTCGCTTTTGAGGGCAATAACTGATCGCGGTTTACGTAAGCCCAGCCGTAATACTGTACGGTTGCCAGTTCGACAAAATCCGCATTCAACTCACAGGCCAGGGTCAGCACGTCATCAATCTGATGGATATTCTGGGCTGTCAGACAGAAATTGAGGACCATGGGATAGTCGTATTGCTTGATGAGCCTGGCTACTTCCAGTTTCTGCGCAAACGAATGCCTGCGGTTACCGATAAGGTCGTTGTCTTCTGCATTCGCAGCCTGAAAACTCAGTTGAATATGATCGAGTCCGGCCTCTTTTAAAGCGGCAATACGCTTTTCTGTCATGCCTATACCGGAGGTAATTAAATTTGTATAGAAACCCAGTTCGGACGCATGGCTGACCATTTGCTCCAAATCTTTACGTAATAAGGGTTCACCGCCTGAGAAACCCAGTTGCACGGCTCCCATTTCACGGGCTTCTGTCAGCACCCGCAGCCAGTGGGAAAGATCAATTTCTTCTTCCTTTGCTGTCAGGTTTAACGGGTTTGAACAGTAAGCACAGTGCAGGGGACAGGCATAGGTGATCTCTGCCAGTAACCACAGCGGCGGACCGGCGGCCGGCGTATTCGTTTCATCAGACATAATGGATCCAGTCTTTGCTTTCGGCATCGCTTAAAAACGCGGTGATATCGTCACCGATATCATCCGGGGCTTCCGGAAACTTTGCTTTTAGTGCAGTAATGATATCGTCAACAGACTGTTCACCGTCAACTTGCAACAGGATCTCTGAAGCACTGGGGTTCAGTTTCACCATACCTTCCGGGAACAGCAGGACGTAGCAATTCTGCGCTTTTTCAAATTGCAGTTTATACAACCGGTTGCGCTTCGGGATGCGTGTCATAGTAACCCCTTGTGACAAAGTGACTGGTCGCCGATCCCCGTGTAGGGTTTACGGCCGTACTCGTAAGCCAGGCTGATAGCATCTGCCATGGACCACAGAACGTCCAGTTTGAACTGCAGGATATTCAGTGCTTTTTCCTGTTGTTCGCGGGTAATGAAATGATCCAGCGTGATTTGTAAACCGTGTTCGACGTCCCGCCTGGCCTGACTTAATCTCATCTGAAAATAGGTAAAGCCTTCCTTATCAATCCACGGATAGTGACCGGGCCAGCTGTCCAGACGACTCTGGTGTATTTCCGGAGCGAACATTTCAGTGAGCGAAGAGCAGGCCGCTTCTTCCCAGGTCGCACGGCGGGCAAAATTCACGTAAGCACCCACAGCAAACTTAACCCCGGGCAACAGGTGTTTTTCAGACAACATATCGTCACGGTCCAGGCCTACAGCTTCACCCAACCTCAGCCAGGCTTCGATGCCACCTAAGCGCGGGTCACCGTCTTCACCGTCGTGGTCAAGGATCCGCTGGATCCACTTTCTGCGGGTGGCCATGTCCGGGCAGTTGGCCAGAATGGCTGCATCTTTAACCGGAATACACACCTGATAATAAAACCGGTTTGCTACCCAGCCCTGAATCTGCTCTTTCGTACATTCCCCCTTATTCATAGCAATGTGGAAGGGGTGATAAATATGATAGTACTCGCCTTTAGCGCGAAGTTTTTGTTCGAATTCTTGTTTTGACCACGGCTGTGCTGTCATTGTCAGTCCTCAGCGTTAAAGCGTAATGTGCATGCCATCGTAAGCAAGCTCAATATGATTGTCTTCGAGGTATTGGTGTGCAGATGAGTCTTCATCCAGTACCGGATTTGTATTATTGATATGGATGAGTACCTTGCGCTCTATGTTGAACCGGTTCAGCAGGGCAACTGCACCGTCTTCACCATTTACCGGCATATGGCCCATCTGCGTTCCCAGACGGTTACTGAATCCGTTTTTAATCATTTCATCGTCAAGCCATAACGTGCCGTCAAACAATACACAATCCGCTTTATCCAGCATACTCTCTACCAGCGGATTTGCCTGAACACAGCCGGGAGCATAGAAAACCGATTTGCCGGAACGGGTATCTTCTATATGCAGGCCGATATTGTTGCCCGGCACAATGTTATCCCGGTATGAGGAATACGGCGGCGCATTTGAAGCCAGCACGACAGGATGAAAACGAAGACCATCAGCACCTTCAGGTGTAAAAGCACTGTCGTACTTTGTATCAATTCCGTGGCGTTGAAGTCCGCCGTGCCAGTGTTTAAGCATCGTGAAAAGAGGAAATGCACCGGTTAAATCTTCATAGACCACGTCAGTGCAATACACCGGCAGCGGCAAACCTTCCCGCAGCGTCAGTAATCCGGTTGTGTGATCAATCTGACTGTCGGTAAGCACAATAGAACGGATAGATGTGCCGCGCTGCTGCTCAGGGTCCGACGGCCACAGTTGAGGTGTTTGATTGATTTGCTGGCGCAGGTCGGGAGACGCGTTGATCAGCACCCAGTCTGTGCCGTTGGAAGAAACCGCTATGCTTGACTGCGTGCGGGCAGACGCATTAATTGAATTCTGCCGTAGCCCTTTGCAGTTTTTGCAGTGACAATTCCACTGGGGAAATCCACCACCGGCACCGGAACCTAAAACGAGAATTTGCATACTTCACCTTTACCGTCTTAGCGTCATATAAGAGGAACAAAAAAGGCTGCCAGTGGCAACCTTTCATCAGGGTGTCAGTCAGCAACGCTGAATGTCACCGGCACCACACCAAAGACCTGCTACTGATATCAACAGCCTGCCTTTGCAGTGCTATTAACGGTTTTTGATGTACAGAGTAACTTCAAAACCTAAACGCATTTCAGTATATTGAGGCTTAGTCCACATGGGGCGGCTCCTGTTTTTATTAACGATGATTTAACATTCGCAATCATTATAGAAAACGACTTTTGGGAAAAAAATCCTACTTTGGCACTAGTTCCCTGATGCTGACTGCTACTTTGGGAGGAAGGCGTTGTCACCTTGCTCTCATGCTTTAACCGTGCCGTTGGCTGTATTGGCTAAGCAGTTTTTTCACGGGGCAATCTGACTGTATGTATCAAATATAGCATCAGGCAAATAGCTTTCCACATCATTATGCTCTCCTACATCGTTACGAAAGGTCTGGAATAAAAGATCCGCCCCTTGCTTTTCGTGAGCTCCTGTTATTGATATAACTTCCGGTTAGATCCAGGGAAGAAATTAATCTCAAACTATCACTGAAAAAATCTATCATTACTCTTGAGATCTTTCTTGAGATAGATCAAAAATTGACCTGTCGGTTTTTGTTAATTTATAAGGAGCCCAAGTTCCGGAACAGGGATTGTCCAGTGGCAATAAATTAGGTAAATAAATCTTTTCTATGATGTGATCTTTCGCAGGTAGTGAGACGAAAGAATAGGATTCTACCCGGAGAGTAAAAATGAGTATTCCTGTTATCCGTCCGACCCTTGCCGATCAGGCGTTACGTGTTGAACAATCACACATCTGGCTTCATTGTTTCCGCACATGTGCCAAGTGTGAATCTCTGTCTGATACGCTTACTGCCTATGATTTTAATGATGGCAGCCGTTTGATCCTTGATTCAAGCCATCCCTTTCCTCAACCTGTAAAAAGTAAGGCAGTTTTACGTATCGCCTGATTTTCTTTCCTCCAACCGGTTATCTTAACCGGACTGACTTTGAGGTTGTCGTAGTGGTAAACATTCTGTTTACCGTACCTCATTGTCCAATGGTGTAGCCCAAAACAATTCCTGCTGCCTGCCTTCCGGTAGACATACCATTTGAAAAATCCTACGCTGATTTTATCCGGACTGATGCCTTCATTACTGTTTATTATTTCTGAAATTACCTTGGAGATATATTGAAAGTTTACAGGGTGGGTTTCAAATTCTGTTCTCTTTTCCAGTTTTATCCGGGTACTCTGTCACTTTGCCTGATCTGACACACAATAAAGCGTGATTACGCTGACTTAATAATCCTTTGAGATCAACTGCACGGTAAGTGGCAGGGTGATCAGTCACAATAGACAGAATAATTATAAACGGGAGAAACCATGAAACTCACACCTGTGTACACAGCATTACTGGCAGCGGGCCTGCTTGCCGGTTGTAATGAATCTCAGACTCAGGCAACCGAAACTACCGGCGTCACCTCTGCACAAAAACAGGCGGCAGAAATGGCATTGTCTGAAACGGCGAACACTTACACGATTGCGTTTCTGACACAACAACCGGCTTTGTCAACGATGCTGGCATTGACGCCGGAGCAGGCTGGTGGTCCGTACAACAATAAGTTTCCAGACTACACTGCAAAAGGGATGGCTGCGCTGCAAAAAAGCATGGCAGAAGGCTCTGCGGCCCTTAAAGACATTGATCCGGCAGGGCTGACAGCAGAGGCGCAGACACACCGTAACATTCTAATTAATATCTTTGACTACTATACCGGTGATACCCGTTTCCCTGCAGGCTACATTGATACCTGGGGCGGTCATCTGCCTTATATCATCAACCAGATTTCCGGCCCGTTAATCGACATGCCAAAGCTTATGCAGGTACAACAATCTGTAAGTAATGAGCAGGAAGCTGACGCTTACATCAGCCGCCTGGAGAAAATGGGTGAGTTCGCTGACGGCGTTGTGGCTAAGTTTAAAGCTGACGAAGCGAAGGGCATCGTTTTACCTAAAAAACTGCATCCGAAGACCATCGCTTTTTTTAATAATTTTCTCGCCAGTGAACCTGCAGATCATGAACTGGTAAAAACCTTCGCAGAAAAGCTCACACAAGCAGAAGGCATTGATGATAAGCAACGTGAAGCGCTGGTGGCAAAGGCAACCGAACTGGTGACAACGGTTGTTTATCCGGCGTGGAACCGGGCCCGCGATGCGGTGCTTGAGAGCGAAGCACATGCAAGTAAAAGTGACGGTATCTGGGCACAACCGGGGGGCGATGAGTTTTATGCTCATGAAATCCGCTTCCTTGGCGATTCTGTGTGGACGGCAGATGAAATTCATCAGACCGGTCTTGATGAAGTTGACCGGATTTCAGCACAGATGGACACCATTCTGAAAGAAAATGGCTACAGTGAAGGAACGGTGGGGGAGCGGATGATTGCCCTTGCCGGCTTGCCAGGTCAGGTATTTGATGCCACGGACGAAGGGCGTGGTGCGCTGCTGGATTATCTGAATGATGAAATTGATGCAGTGATGGCAAAAGCGCCTTCATTCTACGGCACTATTCCGGAGCAGGCAGTCGAAGTACGCCGTATTCCACCGGTTTCGGAAGCGGGTGAAGCGGGCGGTTTTTACTCGCCGCCTTCCCTGGATGGCGCACGTCCCGGGATTTACTGGATAAACCTACGTGATATGGAAGCGGTGCCGAAATTCGGCCTGAAGACGCTGACTTATCATGAAGCCGTGCCGGGGCACCATTTCCAGATCGCGCTGAACATGGCGCAGGAAGACATAGGTCTGATGCGTCAGAATGCGCCTTACAATGCGTATGTTGAAGGGTGGGCACTGTACTCTGAATACGTTGCCGCAGAGTATATGGGCATGTATGAGGATGATCCGCTGGGGGATTTAGGACGTCTGCAGGCTGAATTGTACCGTGCGGTGCGCCTTGTTGTTGATACCGGCCTGCATCACAAGCACTGGACCAGAGAACAGGCGATTGATTATTTCCATAAAACTACCGGTACATCTTTATCTGATGTTGTGCCTGAAATCGAGCGTTACATGGCATGGCCGGGTCAGGCACTCGGGTATAAGTTGGGCATGCTCACCTTTGTCAAACTGGAAAAAGAAGCAAGGAATGCATTAGGTGACAAATATGACATTAGAGAATTTCATGATGTTGTGCTACTGCCCGGTGCACGACCCATGGCAATGGTGAAAAGCGATGTTGAAAAGTGGGTGGAGTCGAAAAAATATTAATTAAAACATTGCGTTGGATTTAATTGAGGCCGGACTTGTTCCGGCCTTTCTCATTTCTGCGCTTCAGAATGTCACCGGAAATCACCGGTTTTCCCGCAAAAAAACGGGTATGCGTACTTATTAGTATCTACATCTGATTATCATTTTGTATATCGAACACCCATAAGGGTCTGGCTACACTCCGGCCATATCAGGAAAACGACCGTTCCCGGTGGAGCATCGTGCATCAATGCCTGAAGAGAAGATAAAGAAGGATGTAGCCCATGTTGACATTATCGCAGTTTCGAAACAGTTACCCGCTGCAACTGGAATGTTCCCTAGCAACGGGAAGCAGTCCGAAAACATTATTGCGGCTGTCTGCGAAATACAATGGCCGTGATCCTTTCAGACGCTTCGTCGAACAAACGGCGACCAGTAACCGGCCAATCCATTTTTTAGGCAATGACCGGAGCCTGGACGCCAGCGTGGCGAACTTAAGTGAGATAAGTAAGCAGATTGCAGACATTGAAGAATGGCTGGGTTTATCTTATCAGGACATTCTGAAAAAGATTTCGGGTGCATACAGTGATACACCGGTGAGTAAAATTTTTGATTTACAGGCACCGGGAAAGTGGGAAGGTGTAACCCGCAGTGAAATGCAGACATTACTGAAAGAGCTGCATTTCTGGGTGGTGTATATCAACGATCTGGACATTGTCCGTAAAGACGTGAGTTCCGCAAAGAGCTTACATTACTTCTTGCGGCGCCATCCGGTAGGAAGTTGTCAGACACTGGCTGATGTTGTGCTGTTAAACAATGACAGCTGGGATCTGGATGAAACCCGCTATCAGGATATTCTGGCTGATTTAATCGCCAGAGATGACGACTGTATTTTGCGCTGGATAGAACAACCTGAACCGGTAGCTCATTTTAATATCCGCTCAAAAGTGCCTTATAACTCCATGCTGACCTGGGTCATGTTGTCGCTGACGTCACGGACCTACGGCTATACCAGTAATTTGTGGGGCACTAAAATTCAGTGGAAAAAACAGGGCTTTAAATTACGCAAAGATGCGAGGCCGTCACCGGTATTTCATTACTATTCCATGCCGTCGGCAGAATTGTCGTGGGGAGAGGGCGATGAAGGGGCTGCGCAGAAAGGTCGCCGTATTTCATTGGTTTACAATGCCAGTGAGCTGGTGGATTACAAAGGCATGCCCTACGAAGAAGGATTCGTTGAACCCTTATCCACATTGAAGAACCGGATAGACAGATTGAATGTGGATATCAGGGAAGGTGACGAGCCCCGTTTCCACCCGCAGGAAGATTATATCGAAATGCCGCCTGAAACCGGACTGTATGCCAAGCATGTCACAGAAGCCTGGTATCAGGCCATCTTACCGTTACTGATCCGCTGGGCCGGTCATCAGAAACGGCTGGATGTGGGACGACATTTGCTGAACCCGGTGCAGTACGACGCCTATTCCACACTGGTCACAGAGGTCGCCACGTCGAATTTGTCAGCGCGCTTTGGTCTCGACAGAAAGCCATGCCAGACCAGTGTTCAGCGTATTGGTAACTGGCTGGACGAATTGCCTTCCAAAGAGCGTTTCGCGGTTGTAGCCAGTGCATCTGAGTGTGCAAACCGCCTTTGTCACTATCTCTTCCCTGACAACCGTCAGGAAGACTAAAATAGCCTGTGCAGCCACTCTTCATGGTGGTTGCACGGACTTATTTGCTATTTTTGGCGTTTTTTTGTCCGTTTATCGTATTTTTCCCGGAGTTTGTATTGCCGTAGAACGGGAATTTGATAGAGTTGTGCAATCTGTCACCGCCTTGTCATTTCTGGCTTGCAGCGGGATAATAACGATAATTCAGGATGCGCTTCATGTCACAACAGTGCTTTCGTATGAAAGGCACCACGCTTACCAGTATTGTACTGGAAGTCCTTCATTTCGAACCGGATGAATTTGACACGCAACTGGCGACGAAAATTGCCAGTGCGCCACATTTTTTCACCCGTTCTTCGCTTATTCTCCATCTCAACGCTACAATGTCGGCAACAGAGTTCGAGTTGCTGGTTGCTTTATGCCGCCGTCATCAGCTACAGCCGATGGCGATAAAGGGTGAAACCGACGGGTTAAAAGCGACGATAAACGATCTTGGTCTGGCTGATATCAGTCAGAGTAAGTTAAGTGAGCGTTCACTGACAGAAGCAAAGCCCGCCGAACCGGAACCGGAGCAGACGCCTGAGCCGGTCACTGAAACCGTAACAATCACCAAAACCACAGAAGTACTTAAGCCGGCAAAAATTGTTGCCCGCCCTGTACGCTCCGGACAGCAGGTGTATGCGGATGGCAGTGATCTGGTGATACTGGGCGCCGTAAGTGAAGGGGCTGAAATCCTGGCGGACGGAAATATTCACGTCTACGGTACCCTGCGCGGTCGCGCGCTGGCGGGCGTAAAAGGTAATACTGAAGCACGAATTTTTTGCCAGAACATGGAAGCTGAGCTGGTATCTATCGCCGGCAGATTCGTGATGCAGGAAAACATACAAAATAAGTGCTGGAAACAACCAGCGCAGGCATATTTAGATGCAGATGCACTTCTTATAGAAGCATTAACCTAACGCAGTGCAGACGCTATTGGGGAATAGTAAATGGCTAAAATTATTGTAGTAACTTCAGGAAAGGGTGGGGTTGGCAAAACAACGTCCAGCGCCGCCATTGCTACAGGTCTGGCACTGGCCGGACACAAAACCGTGGTGATAGATTTCGATGTGGGTTTACGGAATCTTGATCTGATCATGGGCTGCGAGCGACGTGTGGTGTATGACTTTGTTAATGTCATTAATAAAGAAGCCACGCTGAATCAGGCACTGATTAAAGACAAACGTACCGACAACCTGTACATCCTGCCTGCGTCACAGACCAGAGACAAAGATGCACTGACAATGGAAGGTGTCCAGAAGGTACTTAACGATTTATCCGAAGATTATGACTTTATCATTTGTGATTCGCCGGCAGGTATTGAGCAGGGCGCGCAAATGGCACTTTACTTTGCTGATGAGGCTATCGTGGTTACCAACCCGGAAGTCTCTTCAGTGCGGGATTCTGACCGTATCCTGGGTATTTTACAGAGCAAATCTATGCGTGCAGAACAGGGTAAATCAGTGAAAGAGCACTTGTTGCTGACCCGTTATAACCCGCAACGTGTTGCCACCGCAGAAATGCTGAGTGTTGCTGACGTGGAAGAAATTCTGGCCGTTCCGCTGCTGGGTGTTATTCCGGAGTCTGAGGCGGTTCTGAAAGCGTCTAACCAGGGTACACCGGTCATCCTTGATGATGAATCGAATGCCGGTCAGGCTTACTCTGACGCGGTTCGGAGACTGCTGGGCGAAACGGTAGAGCACCGCTTCCTGGACGTTCAAAAGAAAGGTTTCTTTAAGCGACTGCTGGGAGGTAAATAATGGGTATTTTCGATTATCTGCTGAAAAAAGGTAAGCCTAACACTGCCGCAGTAGCCAAGGAACGCTTGCAGATCATCGTCGCCCATGAGCGCCGTAAACGTTCTCAACCGGATTACCTGCCAATGATGCAGCAGGAAATTCTGCAAGTTATCCGCAAATATGTGCAAATTGCTGATGATGATGTATCGGTGCAACTGGAAAACAGTGACGACTGCAGTGTACTGGAACTGAATATCACTCTGCCTGAGAATTAAATCTCAGACGTTATCGAAGTGAAGGGCCTCCGGGCCCTTTTCTTTTATGTGCTTTCTGAGTGCTTCAAAAAATGCCGGAAAATCTGCAAGCAATGTGTCGTAAACCGGCAATATTTCCTCAAGACTGTTTTCAA
This sequence comes from Alteromonas sp. ABH4_456, assembly GCF_056160645.1. NCBI lineage: Bacteria > Pseudomonadati > Pseudomonadota > Gammaproteobacteria > Alteromonadales > Alteromonadaceae > Alteromonas > Alteromonas sp. ABH4_456. The sequence continues at coordinate 164,911 of NZ_JBSWXO010000010.1, read as the reverse complement.
ACCGGTGTTTAAACCGTATGCGGGATGCAGTGCGGTTCAGTGCCATGCTCACCCCGTCCAGTGAGGCATACACATCCAGCCAGCGATTGTTAATCATACTGCCGGTAACCTGCTGCATGCGTGGTGGCATTTGTCCGGTCCGCTGACCCAGCAGGTGGTATCTGTCAGCGCAGAAGTCGTCAAAAGATTGCTGTGAAAATTGCCTCCAGTGGCAAATCAGAAAGTGGTCAAATAACACGTCCAGGGTTATACCGGCAAACCGTCGCCTTTCAGGGCTGAATGTTTTCTTTATGTCCCGTACCCAGGGGTGACTGTCAGTAAATTTATCTACGGCCATGTGATTACGCAGGGCAATATAAACCGGAGCTGGCAGTGAGGTGGTATCCAGTCCTTTCTGAAAATCTCCCAGCAGGTTGCCAAAACAGGAGTCGGGTGTGGGACGGGCAAGAAAAAGGTGAGCGAGATAGTTCATCTGAGGCGTAGTGAATAACAGCCATTCCTGTTAAGGAATGGCTTCACAGTTGTCTCAGCGGTCGTATTTTGCTGCCTGGTCTTTAGCCGGCAGGCTGTCGCTGATAAATGTCCGGATGTCATCGTTGGCGGTTTTCAAATCTTCGTATCGTAAATACATCATATGGCCACTGCGATAACCTTTAAAGCGCAGACGGTCTTTCATTTTGCCACTCGGGTCTAACTGAGTCATGGTGTATTTGGCATCAAAGTAATTGGTGGCGCCGTCGTAATAACCCGACTGAATCATCACGTTCAGGTACGGATTTGTTGCCATGGCCTGACGTAAATCTTTACCGGTGTGATTGTTCTCACGATCCCAGGGATGCACCGGACCAAACATATTGTATTTGGTGTCAGTCACAAACTTCAGATCATTGCGGAGATAGTCGTTAATCGCCGGAGTGAAAGAATGCAGCCAGGATGTCAGTTCAGCGTTGTAGTCCGGCCCGTCACCCAGCTCTTTTTCATCAATACCCAGGTAACGACTGTCCAGCCGGCCAATGGTTTTACCTTCATCACGGAGCAGAGCTTTCCAGAAATACCAGGTGCTGACGTCGAGATTACTTTGTGCAATTTCCTGTTCGCTTAAACCGGAATACGCGGCAAATTGCTTAATAACCTGCTGTTTTTCGGATTCGTCGATCCATGCGCCTTTTGCCAGTGCCGGTAAAAGGGTATTCAGCGTCCAGGTTTCGACTTCCGGAAGAAACGCTTCAAGATCTTTGTTCTGGTATTCAGCCGCCAGTTTTTTGTGAAACCACGCTGCGGCAGCAAAATAGGGCAGGCGGTTAGCGGCTTCTACCGGTCCGTCGCGGTTAATGCCTAATTCTGTAGGAGAGACCAGAATCACGCCGTTCAGGTACATCCACTGCTGTTCCTGCAGCGCCAGCGCCAGTCCGGACACCCGGGTTGTACCATAGCTTTCGCCAATCAGGAATTTTGGTGAGCGCCAGCGGCTCTGACGGGAAACAAATGTATTGATCCACTCTGCCAGATATTTCACATCGGCATTAACGCCAAAGAATTGAGATTTTTGCTGCTCTTTTGACGGCATTTTGCCTTCAGCGTCAGGCAATACGCGGCTGTATCCTGTATTCACCGGATTCACATAAACGATGTCCGCCACATCCAGAATGGAGTAGGGATTGGTTTTCACACCGTAAGGTTGTAAAGGGTAGCCCTCTTCGTCGATATTCAGCACTTTCGGGCCGGTATAGGCGATGTGCATCCACACGGAAGCGGAACCCGGACCACCGTTAAAACTGATCACCAGCGGGCGTGTGGCAGTATCTTTTACGTCATTCCTCTGATAATAAGTATATTGCAAAGTGGCGGTGGGGTTTCCCTCTTCATCCCACACCGGTTGCATACCGGCAGTGGCCGTATAACTGACTTTCTCGCCGCGGATGGTGGTTTTATGCTTGGTTACGGTGGCGGATTCAACCGGAATGCTGCGTTTGGTTTCAACCGTTTGTTCTGCGGCCAGTGCAGGGGGAATGGCCAGTGTTGCTGACACGCCGAGTACCAGTGCCAGTGCGGAGACGGAACGACGAAGTTTCATAGTATTTCCTCTGTCTTTTTGTTGTTAGACGGGCGCTGTAACCGCGCCCTTTGTATTATTGTGACTTCTGTTTTTATTGCTGTTTCAGGCGGTACAGTAAAATGGCTGCCCGCTTGGACTGAGAAGGCAGTGCTTCAAGGTTGCCGGTTTCATTCACAGTATGACCCGCAGAACCGCTCATGCCCAGTCCGTCAATGGCCATTTCAACGTATGCTGAAGTAAAAGATACATCGGCGGCGCCTGCATTCAGCGGGTTGACCGGTGCCACTTTACCCTGACCTAAATCTTCACTGACATTGCTGTAAATTTCCAGCAGGGCTTTGTTACCGTCTGTTGGTGCCAGAGCGGGATATCCCTCACCGAATTCAATGGTACTTTGGGTTTTTGGCAGGGATGCCGCGACGATTTCCCGCATTTTATCTTTCACGTGGTTAACCTGGTCTTCCGAAATAGCACGGATATCCCCGGTGACAATGGTAGTTTCAGCCACTACGTTGTTCTTGCCAAAGGTGGTGCCGCTGTTTGCTTTGCGGTCGTGGGTGACGGCTGTTCCGCCCATGATACGGCCGGGATTATACGTCAGCAGTTCTTCGCTGCGCAGATCCGTATAGAAGGTGTTTAAAATTCGCGAAGCTTCATAAATAGAACCGGCACCCACGTTATCTTTAAAGATTTGAGAGGAATGAGAGGGAACGCCGGTAACAGTGAGCGTCCAGTCGATAGAGCCACGGCGTGAAATGTTTGCTGTGGCGGGGTTACCGTCACCATTTTCAAACCCGATTGCAATATCAGCCCATTTTGCACCGTCGGTCAGGGCCTTTTTCGACAATTCCAGCGGGCGGCCACTCAGTTCTTCATCACCGGTCATGACCACCAGAATATTCATGTTTTTCAGCTCACCGGCATCATGTAAGGCCCGCAAGGCTTGCAAAATAACCACATCACCGCCTTTCATATCAGCAATGCCGGGGCCCCGTGCCTGTGTGTCGCTGATTTTTTCGAAAGTCTGAAACGGGCTGTCCGGTTCGAATACCGTATCGAGATGTCCGATAAGCAGCATTTTTGGGCCCGTCCCGCCATTCAGTTCTGCAACCAGATGTCCGGCACGGCCAAATGCCGAACCGTCTTCAAAACGGGCATCAAAACCCAGTGCTTTGAATTCAGGAATAAGAACATCTGCCACTTTTTTCACACCGGCAAAATTCATCGTGCCGCTGTTAATATTGACGATATCTTCAAGCAACTTCAGGGCTGCGGGATTAGTTTTATCGATGTAGTCAGCGAGTTGCTGCTCTTTATCTGAAAGTGCTGCCATGGACTGGGTTGCAAATAAAGACAGACCGAGCAAAATAGCGTGTTTCTTAAAGCCCTTTTTCATAGTTCCCTTCTTTTCTTGTTGTGTGTGCAGATGCGCTGTGGCGACGTGGTTGTGCGCCACAGTGTAATCTGCCTAAGCTACCCAACAGAGGAACAGAAATGCAAAGCTTTAACGACTAACTTGCGAAAGTCTCCGGTGAAGCTAATTGTCCTCTGCAGCTAATGGGTAAAGTGATATTTCGCTGAAAGTCGCAGATAGCAGGGTAGCGCGTATTTAAATTTTTATTGAACTGTGTAATCTGGAACTCCGTAGCAATGTAAACAGGTAAACATTCAGGTGACCGTTTACCCGGCCCGGTTCACTCCGTTTTGGATGAAATCATCTACCCCCTCAGGATCGCAATGGATAGCATTAAGCTCGTAAAAAATACCAGGGAAGAAACCGCTGTTATTGAGGCGCATATTCGTGAAGTCGCAGGCACTACCGGTGAACTTAAAATACTGGAAGCCGGCTGCGGGCAAAAATGGCCTCTTAAGCTGGAAGGGATCCCCCGTCATATCACCGGCGTTGATATTGATGAGGCTGCACTGGCTCTGAGGCAGCAAATTCACGGCGATTTGCAGAATATCATCACCGGCGATTTGCGCGCTTTGTCTTTACCTGCAGCACATTTCGACGTTATTTATACTTCTTACGTGCTCGAACATATCGAGAATATCGATAAAGTACTGGAGAACTTCGCCTTGTGGCTGAAACCGGGAGGCGTTATCGTGATTAAAGTGCCGGACCGTGACACGGTTTACGGTTTTCTTGCCCGCCATACGCCGCACTGGCTCCATGTTGCCTATTACAGATATATAAAAGGTAAAAAGCATGCCGGTAAGCCCGGTCACATCCCTTATCCTATTGTTTACGATCCTCAGTTGTCCCGCTCCGGTATCAAGGCTTTTTGCGCAAAGCACCAGCTCACGCTATGCAAAGAAATGGGGAAGAATAATTACCTGCGAAAGCGGGCCAAAAAAGATAAGATTGTTCGTGTAGTGGCACAAATGATCAGTAAACTGTCAGGCAATAAGCTGGCCTGGCATTACAACGACATTATTTTTATCATTCAAAAACCAGCCAGTTAGTGCCATTATCCGGCTAACTGTTATGCGTGTTCTCAAGGGACACGCATGATGCCTTTTATCCATCATAGTCTTACTCAGGAGCACGTCATGGCTGTTCATGAAATCAAGCACCCGTTAATCCAGCATAAAATCGGTCTGATGAGAGAAGCGTCGGTCTCGAGTAAAGATTTTCGTGAATTAGCCAGTGAAGTAGGCAATCTGCTGACTTACGAGGCCACACGTGACTTGCCCACAGAAACAGCACAAATCGAAGGGTGGACCGGTGAGAAACTCAATGTTGAACAGATCAAAGGAAAGAAAATCACTATTGTCCCTATCCTGCGCGCTGGTCTGGGTATGCTGGACGGGGTACTACAGTTAATCCCGAATGCCCGTATCAGCGTGGTGGGGTTATACCGGGACGAGCAAACCCTTGAGCCAGTACCTTATTTTGACAAGGTCGTAAAAGATATTGATGCCAGGACCGCGCTGATTGTCGACCCCATGCTGGCCACCGGGGGCACGCTCATCGCGACTATCGATTTGCTGAAACAGAAAGGGTGTGAGCACATCATGGGGTTATTTCTGGTTGCTGCTCCAGAAGGGATTGAAGCTGTACAGAAAGTGCACCCGGATGTTGATATTTATACGGCATCCATAGATGAGCGGCTGAATGAGAAGGGGTACATCCTGCCTGGACTGGGGGATGCCGGCGATAAAATTTTCGGCACGCGGTAACAAATTGCTTAAAAGGACTTACCTGAGCTGATTTCTCTCTTATCTACGAATTCCAAAATGGTGCAAAAGAATCATTAATTTGAATAACTATGCCCAGTGCGGATGCTTTATTTACCTTCCAGTACCACGTTACTGACACAATTTGACGGGTTATACGATCAAAGGTGTCAGTATTTCCTCCTTTTAATTCTGTATTTCAACGCAGCATTAACGCCAGAGTTGTTAATTTTATCCCTATATTTAATATTTATTGATATATACATCCTAAAATTGGCCAGGTGTTACACTGTATCAGTATATCTTTGCCTCCTGTGCAATTTCATTAACGGTGCATCAAATGAGTGCGAATTATTCTTTAGTATAAAGTAAGCTAATTTGCACATAAGAATTTTTTATGCATTTTAATGTGCATAAACATTTTTAATTTCTGCATAAGTGACAATATTTATAAAACTTATATGTTGATCGTTTGTAAATAAGTCTTTCTTATGTTCGTAACGCGCTGAATTTACGAATATAAATCTTTATTCCCTTGTTAAAAATTCCATGCGAATAATTATTCTCTGATAAAAATTACTTAAATCAATGTTTTAGGTACGGCATGTGCAATACCTCTCCTGCAACAAGCACATTTACTGAGTAAAGCTGAAAAATAAACCGCGCCAGTTCTGTAGTCGGACGCACCTCAAATAATCAGCAGTTGAAAGCAAGCACAGCTTAAACAGGAGATACACATATGAAGGTGAACACCCCATTCCCCACCCGAAAACTTTATCTGGCGGTAGCGATTGCGAGCAGTTTGTCATCCCAGGCCTTCGCACAGGAAAGCGAAACGTCTGTACCGGCAGCAGAAGAACAAAAAGTTGAGTCCATTCAGGTGACCGGTTCACGGGTTTCCCGTGACGGTTACGATACCCCTACACCGGTTGCATCAATGTCTGAAGAAGATATTAATACCTTCGCACCCAACAGTGTGGCTGACTTTGTCAACACTATGCCGTCGGTATCAGGCAGTTCCACAGCCTCAACCAGTTCCGGTTCACTGAGTAACGGTGCTTCCGGTATTGCCGCATTAAACCTGCGGGCACTGGGAACAGGCCGTACACTGGTATTATTTGATGGTCAGCGTTCTGTGGTATCAGCGTCAACCGGTCAGGTCGACACAAACACATTCCCTCAGTCGCTGATCAAGCGCGTAGAAATCGTTACCGGCGGTGCCTCTTCTGTTTACGGTTCTGATGCCATCTCCGGGGTGGTGAACTTCATTCTTGATAAAGAGTACACCGGTTTTAAATCGCAGGTGGAATACGGCGAAACGACTTACGGCGACCGTGAAAACAGCAAAATCGTACTGACTTACGGTTCTGAACTGGGCAACGGCGATGGCCACCTGTTACTCAGTGGTGAGGTCTTCCGTGCTAACGGCATTCACTATACCACCCGTGATTATGCCGAGCAGGGCAACGTGGCGATGATCAATCCGGACACATCTGAAGGCGCGCCGTATTTCTATACCGGCAGCGGTATCGGTATTTCTAACTACACCCCGGGCGGTTTAATTGCGTCAGGCCCGCTGGCCGGCACATACTTCGGTGTTGACGGTGCGGTAGGTCAACTGGCAACCGGCGCAACATCCGGACAATGGATGCAGGGCGGCGACTGGGAATACACCACGTCGGGTATGCTCGGCACAAACTCTCTGGCAGCAGACCTCGACAGGAAAAACCTGTTTGGACGGTTAAGCTGGATGTTCGGTGAAACCGAAGTGTTCCTGCAAGGTTCTTACGCCGAGTATGAAGGCTTAAGTTACTACATAAATCCCACTACGAAAGGTGTGACCATTTACGCGGACAATGCGTATCTGCCTGAGTCTGTGGCTACCCAAATGGCTACCCTGGGACTGGATAGTTTCTCTTTGAATACCAGTAACGTGGATATGCCGGCATCAGGTTCGAATAACAAACGTGATACCACCCGTATTGTTGGCGGGGCAAAAGGTGAATTTGCACTGTCTGACAAGTACTTCCTGTGGGATGTGTATTACCAGCACGGTAAAACTAATACCGACGAACATATGACACCGACCTACAATACCTCACGTTTATCTCTGGCGACAGATGCTGTGGTTGACCCGGATACCGGTAATATTGTGTGTCGTTCTACGCTGACTGATCCTACAAATGGCTGTGTACCGCTGAACCGGATGGGTGTTGGCGTTGCAAGCGAAGAAGCACTGGCTTATGTACTGGGCCAGCCGCGTCGTAAACAGGAGTTTATCCAGGACGTTGCGGCAATTAACTTCAGTACATCCGATATCGACGGTTGGGCGGGCCCCATTTCTCTGGCTTTCGGTGTTGAGTACCGTAAAGAAGAAATGGATGGCTCGGTCGATGAGGAATATTCATCAGGCTGGAAGTACGGTAACTATAAAGTGACCGAAGGTTCTTACAATGTAAAAGAAGCCTACCTGGAAGCCCTGGTGCCGGTTATTGAAGATTTAGATTTTAACGGCGCTGTACGTTATACCGATTACAGTACCTCCGGCGGTGTGACCACCTGGAAAACCGGTTTCACATGGTCGCCAATTGACGATGCGACTTTCCGCATCACCAAGTCTAAAGATATTCGTGCACCAAATTTGTCTGAGCTTTATGCCGCAGGTACGGCACGTTCTAACTCGGTCACCATCAACGGCGCGTCTGTGCCTATGGTACAGAACCTTCAGGGTAACCCTAATGTGTCTCCGGAAGAAGCGGATTCATTTGGCTTAGGTGTGGTGTTACGCCCAAGTTTCCTGGAAGGTTTCTCTGCAACCATTGATTACTACGAAGTGGAAGTTGACGGTGTTATCGGTTATGTCACAGCAGATACTACCGCTGAATACTGTGTAGAGTACAGTGTTCAGAAGTACTGTGACAACATGATTTATGATGAGTCAGGTACGCTGCAAACCATTAACCTGCTGTACGACAACCTGAACTCCATGTCTGCTAAAGGTGTGGACTACGATGTGACTTACCGCTTCGCTATGGGCGATCTGTACAGTGGTATTCCCGGTGACGTAAAACTGCGCTTCCTGGCCACCAATTATCTTGAAGCCATCACCGATGACGGTACTACCGCCATTGACCAAGCGGGCTCAAACGCAGGCTCAACGCCGGACTGGAAGTTTCGTGCTTCTGTCACTTACGACCTGGACGATATGCGTTTTGACTTAACTGCCCGTGGCATCAGTGAAGGCACGTTAAGCAACGCATACATTGAGTGTTCAACAGATTGTCCGGTAAGCAGCGCGCCTTACTACACCATTAACGACAATACCGTAGCCAGCAAAGTGTTCTTCGATGCCTACGCATCAAAAACATTCAGCTTTGACAACACCGGTGACTTTGAACTGTATCTGCAAATTAAGAATCTGTTCAATACCGATCCTGCGGTTGTTACTTATCCGGCTTATCAGGGGTCTGAGAACCGTCCGGGCTATCTGGCAACAAACCGTTCTTTATATGACGTACTTGGCCGCGAATTCAAAATTGGCTTCCGTGTGAACATGTAATCAATGCCCGCAATGAAAAAGGAAAACAGAATGTTTAAAAGAAGCATGACAAGTGCGCTAATCGGACTTTCTCTGGCGGGATTGTCGCTGGCAGCAGATGCTGCCACCGGCATGTCGCAGAATGAGCGCATGGATGCGAAAAAAGCGTTAATTAAAGCCATTGACGGTAAAGCCAAACAGGCGCAAATCATGAACGATATGATTTTCAGCTTTGGTGAGCTTGGCTTTCAGGAATTCCAGACCTCGAAGTATTTAACCGACCTGCTGAAGGAAAATGGGTTTACTGTAGAGCAGGGGATTTCCGGCATCCCTACCGCCTGGATGGCAACCTGGGGTGAAGGTGAACCGGTCATTGCACTGGGATCAGACATTGACGGAATTCCTAAAGCGTCGCAGAAACCCGGTGTGGCTTACCATGATCCAATTATCGAAGGTGCACCGGGCCACGGTGAAGGGCATAACTCAGGTCAGGTGGTAAATATTATTGCCATTCTGGCCGTGAAAGAGTTCATGGAAGAACATGGCCTGAAAGGCACTATTAAAGTGTGGCCGGGCGTAGCAGAAGAGCAGTTGGGTACTAAAGCCTATTATGTTCGTGACGGCTACTTTAAAGATGTCGACGCCGTATTGTTCTCACACGTATCTAACGGTTTTGGCACAAGCTGGGGAGGCGGCCGCGGTAATGGCCTGATTTCTGTTCAGTACAACTTCTACGGTGAATCCGCTCACAGTGCCGGTTCACCCTGGCGTGGCCGCAGTGCGCTGGATGCTGTGGAGTTAATGGAAGTGGGTATGAGCTATCGCCGTGAGCACTTACGTCTGTCACAGCGTACGCACTCTATCGTGGTTGACGGCGGCGACCAGCCAAACGTTGTACCACCAAAAGCGAGCCGCTGGTATTTCTTCCGTGAAACCGACTATCCGCATATTAAATCCCTGTGGGAAATCGGTGACAAAATGGCAGAAGGGGCGTCATTGATGTCTAACACCACCTGGGACTCTGTTGTTCTGGGTTCTGCCTGGCCGCAGCACATGAATAAGGCCATTGCTGAAGACGCTTATGAGAATATCAAACTGGTAGGTATGCCAGAGTGGTCGGCTGATGATATTGCGCTGGCCAAAGCGTTGCAAAAAGAGATTGGTGTGGAGCCGGAAGGACTGAATACCGAAATTAATGAGCTGACTGATCCACCTGATCTTAAGAAGAACATGGGAGGCGGCTCAGATGATATCGGTGATATCTCCTGGCAGGTGCCCACCATTACACTGCGCTACCCGGCAAACATTCCTAACTTGCCTGGCCACAACTGGTCTAATGCTGTAGCGATGGCAACGCCAATCGCTCATAAAGGGGTAGTTGCAGGTGCGAAAGCTCAGGCGCTGACCTTATTTGACCTGCTTACCGATGAATCGCTGATGGATGCTGCCCGTGATTACTACGAGAACGTGCAGACCAAAGATGCCTCTTACACGCCGTTGTTGCGCGAACAGGATCAACCGGCCGTGCACCTGAACAAAGGTATTATGGCGGAGTTTAAAGGCGATATGTCTGAGTTTTATTACGACCCTGAAAAGTACGACACGTACCTTGAACAGCTGGGTATTTCTTATCCCACTGTACGCGAGTAACTGTCATAACGAATGCAGGCGGTATTGCCGCCTGCCAGATTTATTCAGGAGTGTTTATGAAACGTTTTTACCGTAATGCACTGACAGCGGCACTGTTATCTGCAGGCATGATGATGACCGCCTCTGCCACCACGCTGACAGAAGCGCAGCGGGATGCTGCGAAAACAGAACTGGTGAGTGCTGTTGATAAACAGGCCAAGCTGGCGCAGGTCATGAACGATATGATTTTCAGCTTTGGCGAGCTGGGTTTTCAGGAAACGGAAACTTCGGCGTATCTGACTAAATTTCTGACAGAGCAGGGTTTTGACGTAGAGCAGGGCATTTCCGGTATTCCTACTGCCTGGTATGCCAAATGGGGTTCAGGTAAACCGGTGATAGCGCTGGGCACCGATCTTGACGGTATACCTAAAGCTTCACAGAAGCCTGGTGTGGCTTATCACGATCCCATTGTAGAAGGTGCCCCCGGTCACGGTGAAGGTCATAACTCCGGTCAGGTTGTGAATATTATCGCCGCGCTGGCGATGAAAGATTACATGATCAAAAACAACATTGAAGGCACCATTGTACTCTGGCCGGGCGTTGCTGAAGAGCAACTGGCTACCAAAGCGTACTATGTTCGCGACGGTTATTTTGATGATGTGGATGCTGTGTTGTATTCCCATGTGGGCAGCGGCTTCGGTACTTTCTACGGTAATCCGTTTTTTTCCGGGCTGGTGTCGGTTAAATATAATTTTTACGGTGAATCTGCTCACAGTGCGGGTTCACCCTGGCGCGGACGCAGTGCGCTGGATGCGGTTGAGCTGATGAGCGTTGGCATGAACTACCGCCGCGAGCACTTGCGGATTGCGCAGCGCACGCACTCGGTGATTGTGGACGGTGGTGACCAGCCGAATGTTGTGCCACCCAAAGCAACCGCCTGGTATTACTTCCGTGAAATGGACTACCCCCATATTAAAGCGCTGTGGGAAGTCGGTGATAAAATGGCGGAAGGTGCAGCACTGATGACCAACACCAGTTGGGACTCGGTGGTAATGGGCACCGCATGGCCGGGCCATTTCAACAAACCCCTGGCGCTGGCAGCCTATGAGAATATCAAGAAAATAGGCATGCCTGAATGGTCGGAAGATGATCAGACGTTAGCGAAAGCGCTGCAGAAAGAAATTGGTTCAGAGGTTACCGGCCTGCCGGAAAAAGTGATGCCTATTTTTGAGCCGCCTCCGCTGGAAAAACTCACTGGCGGTGGTTCTGATGATGTGGGCGATATCGCCTGGACTGTGCCGACAATCTTTATGTTGTATCCGTCGAACATTCCAAATCTGCCTGGCCACAACTGGGCGAATGCGGTATCGATGGCAACGCCTATTGCCCATAAAGGCATTATTGCCGGCGCGAAAGCACATGCTATGACGATGGTCGATTTATTCACTGATCCGGCACTGTTGCCGCAGATGCAGGACTATTTCGATAACGTGCAGACCAAAGACGTGAAGTATCAGTCTTTACTCCGTGACGGCGATGAGCCGCAAATTAATCTCAACGAAAACATCATGAAGCAGTATCGCGGTGAAATGCGTAAGTTCTACTACGATCCTGAAAAGTACGACACCTATCTGGAACAGCTGGGCGTGTCGTATCCCATGGTGCGGGATGAGTAAATAAGAGGGAAATGCAGTGATGTCTGACAAGAACCGGACCGGATGCCCTCATTGCTTTGACCTTGAAAAAGAGGCAAGGGAAGTCATGTTTCTTGTCGGATTGATCCTGCTGATGATTTTTTTAACTTTTCCGCTGCCGCCGGCAATTGCGGCAGGATAAACAAAGCGATGCAGCGGAAAGATAACCGGGTCCACCACTTTAGTTAAAGCGGTAAGACGGCCCCCGCAGCGGGGGCATTTCATGTGTACGTGCTCTGTTGAGCGTTTCGGGCAACCATCTGGTTGCCTTTTTTTTACTTTTTTGTCACAAAATACCCGCCCGCGGGTTCTGGGGGGCTGTGAAATGGTTGTTCAGTGGTGCCATGATGGCCGGCCGCCGGCGCACTAACCGTATACATGAGCGCCAGTATTCCTCTGCGTTATATGCAGCACGAAGAGCGTAAAGCCGCTCTGAAAAAAGAGCGGAACAGAACCGTTACAGCGACGCTGATTGCCGGTGCGCTGTGGACAGCGGCCTATGAGTTTACAACGGGGTGGGCGGGGCCGGTTCTGATGTACCAGGTGATGATGGGCATCATCATTGTACAAACCATCAAGATGCAAAATATGATTCTGGCCGATCAACAATCTGCCGGGCAGGCAAGGCAAAGATCCGTCGGGGTATTTTGCGGACGGTTCGGACTCTATGCAGGATTACTGATGGGCAATGCTGCTATGTTCTACGGGTTGTATGAGAGCGGGAGACTCATTTAAGTCTCCTCAGCCAGACAGCTCAGCGACTTTGATGTACCTGTTTGCCTTAAACCAGCCTTATATGCTATTTATTTTTCGCCCATAAATTCTGATGCTTTTTAAAGCTGAAAAAGTTGAAGGGCTCCCAGAGACCGGGCACCAAATCATCGATGGCATCAGGGGTAAAGTTGCCCGACAACTGACTCATTATTTCACTCAACCTGTCTTTCCCCATACGCATTAACTTTTTCCGGTTGGCGGGAAAGTACAGGTTTCTTCCCTTAGGAATGATTTCTTGCGCACCGCTTGAAATGTACTTTTGATTTCTTGTTACCACTTTGCACAGAGGTTCTGCCGGATTAGGGGGATTGAGCCCAATCACGATGGCGCATTCATATTGATCTTTTTCCTGACCTTTTTCATTGACCGGAATATAGGTAACACCGAAACCTTGCGGGAAGTAACCTACAAGCTCAATGAAATCCTGAGCTAACTGTTTATTTAAGCCATCTTTTTTCGCAAGTTGCTCAATCAGCATATAACCTTTCGGCAAGCTTTTGCGCGAATAGTCTGATTTGGTTGAAAGTACAATAGAAACATAAATTTGTGGAATTTTAACTATCTCTCCCAGGCCTGTTTTGGAAACAAACGCGTCTTTTACTAATTGATACAGAAATTCGCCGGCGTCTTTATGGGTCTGGACGAACCGGTCTCTTTCTTCCTTATCATTTCCTACATAATCAGGTAGCCCTAAGCCTTCTGAAATGTATTTGAGCGTAAAATGGTAGTTAAGCTTCAACAGCGCTTTTCGTTGTGCGTCATCTAATAACCGGAATTCACTTAAATCACCATTCTCACCTTTGAGGATGGTTTGCGCGGCGGGACTCTGTAAGCCGATATCCTGCAAAAGTGCGGCAAGGATTAGGGGACGTCCCAGCTCAATTTTCCATTTATCACGCCAATAACGGTTTCCGCGAAAGCGGGATGCGGCTTCGCGATACTTCGACAGATATTTATTAGCAATAGTGTCGTGTGCCAGAAGCCTGTCGGCTAAGCGTAATGTCAGTACGGCCTTATACAAAGGCTTAAGGCGCATATGAAGGCGGGCAAAATTACCCGACGGGCCCCGGGTAAGCAACATCAGCGTTCCAAGCAGCTTTGCACTGGACTGCTGTGTTTCCTGCCAGTTGTCGCCTTCACAAAGTTCGATGATTTTTGTGCTTACGTCGTTCAACCTTTCTAAACGTGCAAGCCTTTCTTCTTTGAGTTTTTCTTTATGATTCTTTATTTGTCGTGCAAGTTGCTCTGCCAGTACTTTTCTTTTTTTATTTCCTTCAATTTTACTGAGTTGCGTTTTTAAATCTTCAACTTGCTTTTCCAGGGCCGGAGTAAGGGAAAAGTAATCACTGGCATCTTCGAAAACGGAGCCGAAGCCGGTTTCATGAGGGTAAATCATGTTGATGAGTTGTTTTACTTGCTGTGTGTAAATACTGTCGGGGTTCTGGCTTTGTGCGCTCACCGCTTTCCTTTCAATTACTTCTGCGAAATTGCCTGATGTTACTCTCAGCAATTCAAGGCAGACAGGGCTATGGGTACCTGAACTGACACCATGCCTTGTTTTTACTACCTTACTTCTTATCGGATTCCTGAATGATACCGGAAATTCCCACAGATTTTGCTAATTCTTTATTAACATGTAGTTGCTGCAATAATTCTCTATTAACAAGGTCGGAACGGGAGACTCTTTTAAGTCTCCTCAGCAGGCAGACAGTTCAGTCACCATGGTTTTGGCCAGCAGTTCTATGGCTTCAGAGCGTACTTTCTGCGGATTCACCAGACACACACCAATATGACCCAGCTCCGGTAGCGCGGGAGACGGGGACAAAATATGCAAGCCGTTCGGCACAGTACTTCTCGCCAGTACGGTAATGCCCAGTCCTTCATTGATGGCGGTCTGAATACCGTTGAGATCGCCGATGGTGTACACAATTTGCCACTGCTTACGGTGCTTTCCTAACAGGTTGGTTGCACGTTTTCGGTAAATACAGGGGGCCGGGGCGGCGATAATGGGCAGCTTTTCAGGAATGCTGTTAACAAAGCGCTGACTGCCAACCCACACCAGCTGGTCTGTCACGATGTAACCATCCTGGTCGGGATCGGGCATCTCCTGCAGTGACAGGATTAAATCAAACTGGTTTTTCAGTGGTTCACACAGCAAATCTTTACTCAGCGCACAGTGCACTTCCAGAGAGACTTCCGGATAAGACTGGGTAAACCGGCGAATGATCTTAGGCATCAGGGTCGTGGAAAATTCACTGGGGATCCCCAGTTTAATATTCCCGCTGACCTGAGGACGACCAAATTCAGCCATTGCCTGGTCATTCAGCATGAGTATTTTCATACCGAATTCCAGCAGCTTGCTGCCTGCCAGCGTCAGAGTAAGACGGTTGCCTTCGCGGGAAAACAGTTTTTCCCCCACCATTTCTTCAAGTTTTTTGATTTGCAGGCTGATAGCTGGTTGTGTGCGTTTTAAACGTTCCGCACATAAAGTGTAGCTACCCGTCTGCGCAATCGTCACAAATGAACGTAAGAAGTCCACGGACAAATTTTTCATGGCTACACTCCAAAATAAAAATAGGCAGGCAACCCTATTTTGGAAACTTATGGCTCTATTGTTTTTATTAATTTTATTTATTGCGATACCAGAATTAGCATAAAGAAAATCAAAACACAATGGAGTTATCATGAAGCTGCTGAATGAATCGCTGAATAATGTGGATCCTGAAATCGCTGCGGTAATCGAAAAAGAGACCCGGCGTCAGGAAGATCATATCGAACTGATCGCATCTGAAAATTACACCAGCCGGGCGGTAATGGTGGCACAGGGAAGTCAGTTAACCAACAAGTACGCTGAGGGGTATCCGGCGAAACGTTATTATGGCGGCTGTGAAGAAGTGGATGTTGCCGAACAACTTGCTATCGACCGCGCTAAAGCCTTATTCGGCGCAGATTACGCCAATGTTCAGCCGCACTCAGGCTCGCAGGCTAATGCGGCGGTTTACATGGCGTTGCTTTCTCCGGGCGATACCATTTTAGGTCTCAGCCTCGATCACGGCGGTCACCTGACACACGGTGCAAAGCCGAATTTTTCCGGTAAATTGTACAACGCTGTGCAATACGGTATTAACCCGGAATCCGGTGAAATTGACTATGAACAGGTTGCAGAGCTGGCAGAAATCCACAAGCCAAAAATGATTGTTGCCGGCTTCTCGGCGTATTCCCGCATCGTTGACTGGCAGCGTTTCAGAGATATCGCCGACAGTGTTGGTGCGTGGTTAATGGTGGATATGGCTCATGTTGCCGGCCTGGTGGCCGCCGGTGTGTATCCTAACCCTGTGAAAGCGGCACATGTGGTTACCACCACTACTCATAAAACATTGCGGGGGCCGCGGGGAGGGTTAATCCTTTGTCAGTCTGCTCCCGAACTGGAAAAGAAATTCAATTCACTGATTTTTCCGGGTATTCAGGGCGGTCCGCTTATGCATGTCATCGCAGCCAAAGCGGTGGCGTTAAAAGAAGCCATGTCTGATGACTATAAGGTGTATCAGCAACAGGTGGTAGACAACGCCAGAGCGATGGCAGAAGTCTTTATTGAGCGTGGCTTTGATGTGGTATCCGGCGGCACTGATAACCACATGTTTCTGTTGAGCCTGATCAGCAAAGGCATGACCGGTAAAGCAGCCGATGCGTTGCTTAACAGTGTGAATATAACTGTTAATAAGAACACGGTGCCTGATGATCCCCAGTCTCCATTTGTCACCAGTGGTATTCGCATCGGCACTCCGGCCGTCACTTCACGGGGCTTCACTAAAGCAGATTGTCAGCAACTGGCCGGATGGATGTGTGATTTGCTTAGTGCACCGGACTGCACAGACATGGCTGCAACCATTAAACAGAAGGTGGCTGAACTTACTGCAGCAAGGCCCGTTTACAGCTAGTTTTCCTGTTAAATTACTACTTCACCGGTACGATGGCGGTAAAAATTGAAAATAAAGTCGTACCGGTTACCATCACTGTGCTAAAATTTTAAAAAAATGTTAATCGATTAAGATTGCACCCGTTTAATTATGCCTGCCGGCATTCAGTACAGTGACCTTTGCCGTAACAATGAAAAAAGTAAAACTGACTTTAAAAGATGTGGCTGAAAAGCTGGGCGTTTCTACCGCAACCATCTCTAATGCTTTTAACCGCCCGGACCAGCTTTCTGCCGCCAGGCGTGATGACATTCTGGCTGCCTGTAAAGAGATAGGTTACAGCGGGCCTAATAAGGCAGCGCAGATCCTCCGTAAAGGTCAGTCTAATATTGTGGCGCTGGTGCTTGCCGATAACATTGAATACATGGTCAGTGACCCTGTTGCATCTACCTTCATCCGTGGCGTTTCCTCCGTGCTGCAGGACGCTCAAAAGCATTTACTCTTGTATGCCGGTAATGCACAAACTATTACCGATGTGGCCGATTTCGTTGACGGCTTTATCTGCTATGGTGCGCCCCAAAACCCGAAACTAGGGGAAGAACTACGGCAATTAAGTAAACCGGTGGTCACGGTAGACTTCAACCTTGAAGGCTGCCCCTCAGTGAACATCGATAACGAGAGTGCCGCTTATCAGATTGCGATGGAAGCGCTGGAAGAAGGTGAGCGGGCCGCTATTCTGGGACTGAAACTTATCGACTCACCTGTGACCTGCAGGGTGTACGACAGTCCGCTGCTGGACTCAGACAGTGCAATTTCTCATCGCCGGCTTGATGGATATTTCAGGGCGATGAAACGCAAAAATTGCGACATTAATAATGAATGGATTTGGCATATTCCGGAGAGCGGGGGAAATTTTGCCCGTCAGGCCGCCAATGAAGTGCTGAGTATTTCACCCCGCCCGCAAACCGTACTGTGCATGAGTGACATGATTGCGCTGGAGTTGTTGCAATGTGCGCTCAGCAAGGGTATTAAAGTGCCGCAGGAACTGAAAATTACCGGCTTTGACGGTATTGACGAAGCCCGCCGCACCCGTCCTGTTCTCACCACGGTTTGCCAGTCGAGCATCGAAAAGGGGGAAACTGCCGCAAAGCTGCTACTGGAAGGTGAGCAGGCTGACTCTGTAATACTCGATTTCGAACTTCTTAACGGCGGTACAATTTGATATCGCTTCCGGTGTCTTAGTACCGCTACCGGCATCGCTTCAGACTGCCGTCTCTTTCTTTTTGTAAAACTGCTTTTTTTGTTGCACCTTTTCATCCGCTGCACCGGCCGGCGTCAGCCTGGCCGGACAATTAAAGCGGTACCTGCCTTCATAATTGCCTGCCTCTTTGCACTTATCTTAATCAAATAAGATTAAATTGTTATCCCTTTGGGTATATTTTAAAACAGGTTAATAAAATTTTATCAATCATAAATTGCTGATTTATATTGATTGTATCGTGTCGTTTATTGTCTTTATTATATAAATTCTTCACATTGTATTTACACTGGAAAGTTTTTAGATTAAATTCTTAAACGATTAAGTCTGGTTGCAATGAAGGTGGGAATAAGCTGCCCGTTAGAAAAGTGACCGGATTGTTAGCCTGTAAACACTCAAACACTCTCCCGGAGAAAACATGATTAAGCGTTATGCATTCAGTAGATTAGCGTTGGCTGTCAGCGCAGTCATAGCCAGTCCCGTTTTTGCTCAGGACAATACTGACGCTGAAACCCAGGATAAAGCCAAATACGAACAAATCGTTGTGACTGCAACCCCTGGTGGTGCCACCATGCAGGAAGCCAGCGTGTCGGTCAGTTCCTTTAACGAAGACGATATTGTAAAACTTGCGCCACGCTCTACTGCTGAAGTGTTCCGTGCTATTCCGGGGATTCGTGCTGAGTCTTCAGGTGGTGGCGGTAACGCGAACATCACTATCCGTGGTATCCCTCTGGCTACCGGCGGTTCCAAATTTCTGCAAATTCATGAAGATGGCTTACCGGTACTGGAATACGGTGATATCAACTTTGGTAATGCTGATAACTTCATCCGTTATGACTGGTCAGTGGCTAATGTAGAAGCCGTTCGCGGTGGCTCTGCGTCGACTTTCGCCAGTAACTCGCCGGGTGGTGTTATCAATATGATCAGCAACACCGGTGAAATCGGTGGTGGTGCTATCGGTACATCTTTTGGTGTGGATTACGATGAAATGCGCCTGGATTTCCGTTACGGCGGTGAAATCAGCGACGACCTGTATTATCACATTGCCGGCTTTGCCCGCGGTGGTGAAGGTACCCGTGACACCGGTTATCACGGTGATAAAGGCGGCCAGGTGAAATTTAATATCACTAAGCTGCTGGATAACGGTCACATCCGTTTCTACTACAAAAACCTGGACGACAAAGTCTCCACTTATCTGCCATCTCCGGTACTGGTTAAAGGTGACGGCGAGTACGGTCCTGTTCCCGGTTTTGATGCCAGTTCACAGGCCCTGAACTCAGTGTATAACACGAATATTTCTACTTTTGACAGCTACGGAAATCCGGAAAACCGTGACGTACGCGACGGCATTTCATCGGAAGTTAATTCATTCGGCGTGGAAGTAGACCTGGAAGTTGCGGACAATCTGTTCCTGCTAAACAAATTCCGTATTTCGGATGTTTCCGGTGGATTCATTGCACCTTTCACTGACGGTTTCCCTGCCGGCCCGGGCGATGTATCAAACTTCGCTGCTGCGCTTTGTTCCGGCGCGCTTGATGGTGAAGGTAATGCGCTGAACTGCGACAGCACCACGGTTACTCTGGCGAATGGTCCGGGTGCAGGTGAAGTGTATACCGGCGAAGCATTTACTAACTTACAGTTTGATGCCCGTCTCAATGACCTGGGTAACATGATTAACGATCTGAGCCTGCGTAAAGAGTTTGATAACGGCGTATCACTGACAGTAGGTTATTACTATTCAAATCAGGATATTGCGACGAGCTGGGCAAGCTGGCAAACCTTTATCCAGACGCTGGACGGTGACAACTCGCAGTTGCTGAATATTACAGATGCTGATGGTACTGAACTGGTATCCAACGGCCTGCTGTCAGCCAGCTTCCTGTCATATGAGTGGGATCTGAACTATGTGACAACTGCACCCTACATGAACGTAGGCTTTGAACTGTCAGACAACATTCTTATTGATGCTTCAGTGCGTTACGACAGTGTTGATGCATCGGGTGAACTGATCAGCTCTTGCTGTGGCGGCAATGCCGATTACGACATTAACGGAAACGGTGTTATTGAACAGATTGAAGATGCGTCTGCGCAGAACAGCGGCTTCATCAGCGGCGGTGTGATTAACCTGAACCGCGCCGGTGCGTCATCGCAAATTGTTGACTACAGTGCCAATAACACTTCCTATTCACTGGGTGGTTCTTATTTACTGAGCGAAACGCAAACCCTGTTCGCCCGCTACTCGAAAGGTGGTCGTGCACTGGCAGACCGTCTGCTGCAAATTGGCGGCACACTGAATACTGATGGCAGCCTGACCAACACAACCTCCGGCTTCGATACAACGAAGCAACTTGAAATTGGTTATAAGTATGGCACCCGTGATCTGATGCTGAACGCTACGCTGTTCGACACAGTGACGGAAGATACTCAGGCTGAAGTGACCAGCGGTCTGACGTTCATGCGCGAATATGAAGCAACAGGTCTGGAATTTGAAGGACGCTGGAATGCAACTGATAACTTCGTGCTGTCCGGTAACCTCACATGGACAGATGCTGAAATCAGCAAAGACGCGAATGATGCAACGCTGGTGGGTAACACACCCCGTCGTCAGGCTGACTGGATCTGGACAATTACACCGGAATACGTTACTGATTTCTGGTCAGTGGGTGCATCTCTGCAAGGCTCTACCGAGTACTATGTTCAGGACAACAATGACCTGAAACAGGATGCTTATAACCTGGTGAATGTATTTGCCACTTACTGGGTTAATGACCAGTTCTCAGTTTCTCTGAACGTAAACAACGCCACTGATGAGTTTGTTATTACAGAATCTGAAGAAGGCTCTGCAGCAGTAGGCAGCTACATCCGTGCCCGCCCGCTGAACGGCCGTACTACTGTGGTATCTCTGAAGTACCTGTTCGACTGATTCACTCTCCCTGTGAAATAGCATTGCCCGCACCGGTTTCCGGTGCGGGCTTTTTTTATTTCCGGTGTTGCCGGTATTTTCGGACAGAGGAGTGACCTTAAAGTCACCTTTACGCCCGCTTACCTTTGACCGGTGCGCACGCCACACATACCTGATCGCCATAGTAATTATTCTGATAATTACAGGTCATTGCCGGGGTAGATTGTGTTTTATTTTTGCTTACCAGTTTTTGAATCATTTTAGCCATAATCTGCTCCTTGTTAAGTTGGGTACAGATTATGTGATTTTATAAAACGATTGAAATCTTAAATACTAATCGCTCTAATCGCTTTCCTGATGATTCTGCATCCCGGCCGGGCTATTCCTTATCAACAGTAAAAACCATATCCCGCCATTCATGGTTGGTTATTTCACGTTCTGTAAACGGGTAGAGGGTGAAGCCGGTGACTTCCCGCTTTACATTTACCTGATAACGGATAAAGGCGTCACTGGCTGCGTTCTGGTTGTCCCAGCGGATCACAAATGTATGATCTTCAAAGGGCTCCAGTCTGCCGGTGAGTGTGGGCATTTTGTCAGATTTGATCCGCAGGGTGTCGCCTTCAGGGTAAACGGTCATCAGGCCAAACCATTCGTCGCTGAATTGTCCGGCGTAGGTGTTTTGCGGTAACAGCACTTTATTGCTGCCAGAGGGAGTCGTGTGTCTGGCCAGATATTTCTCTTCCTGCTTATCCTGATAAGCCCGGTATTCATCTATCCAGTTTCTCTTATTACTTTCAGGCAGGTAAGCTTTGAGGATGGTTTGCATGACAGCGCCGCGGGCACCGTAGTTGGAGCCGTTATTCAGTACCACCACACCCAGTTGTTGATCCGGTACGAAAGCCACATACGTCTGATAACCGGATAAGGTGCCGGTATGAGAGATTACCTTATGGCCGAAAATATCCATAAGCCGCCAGCCGAGGCCATACGCCTTAAAATGCATGTGGTCCCATTCTTCGTCAGTGTCATCAACAGACAACAGGGTTTGCGGCGTCAGCATGGTGTTGTATGCATCTTCTGAGAGAATGGTTTCACCGCCGGCACTTTTACCTTCATCCAGCCACATCTGAATCCACTTCAGCATACCCGTCGCATTACAGCTGACGCCGCCGGCAGCAGCAGAGATAATGCCTTTTTCTGCCAACTGGTTACGGGGAATGGGATAGATGCCTCTCTCATCATTGTGGCCGTAACTGATGGCGCGGTTTTCGAGCACATAGCCCGGCACATCACCACCAAAGCAGTCCATACCAAGGGGAGCAAATACACGGTTTTGTAAGCGGAATTCCCAGCTGTCTTCCGTCAGGTGCGCCACTATTTCCCCGGCTGTGATATACATCACATTGGAATAGGCGTATTCACTGCGAAAACTGTATTGAGGCGTCAGAAAGCGCAGGTTATGCACGATATCCTGACGGCTGAACCCGGAGGGCTCCGGCCATAACATGCTGTCTCCGGCACCTGAACCCAAACCGCTGCGGTGTGTTAACAGATCGGTGATATCCATTTCGCGGCTGGCAAACGGGTCGGCCATCCGGAAACCGGGTAGCACGTCTTCGACTTTTGTGTGCCAGTTAAGTTTTTCTTCGTCTACCAGTTGTGCCACGGTGGTGGCTGTAAATGCTTTGCTGACAGAAGCCAGCCTGAACCAGGTGTCAGGTGTCACTGGCAGCCCCTGCTCTTTATCTCTGAGACCATGTCCGGCGAGGTACACAATCTTGCCGTCTTTCACAATGCCCACGCTCATGCCCGGGGTGTAAAATTCTGACAAAGCACGGTCAATGGTATCCGGCAGTGTTTTCAAATCAGATGGCAACTGGTTTACCGGTTGCGTATCAGCCGCAGCCTGAGCTGCAATGAGGGTGGCACATAAGCCGGTGAGAAAAAGCCTGCGCAAGTGGTGTACTCCTTTATCTTTTCACACCACTGTTGAAAATATTGAGAGGCTTGTCAACTGTCAGAGGTTCAGTGACACGGGGTGGCGGATTAACGACCCGGCGCTGCAGGAAACCGCTGATGCGGATCTACGCCGACGGTTGATCCCATACCAGCTGTTTGAAGTGTTTGCGGCACATAGATTCATAACGATCATTACCGCCAATCTCAACCTGATTACCGCCGGTGACAGGCTGGCCCTGTTCATCCATCCGCACCACAAATGTGGCTTTGCGACCGCAGTGACAGACTGTTTTCAACTCAGTAAATTTATCAGCCCAGGCCAGCAGATAATGGCTGCCTTCGAAGGTTTCACCGAGGAAATCTGTTCGGAGTCCGTAGGCCAGCACGGGAATATCCAGTTCGTCGACAATTTCTACCAGTTGTCTTACCTGCGCCTTAGTCAGAAACTGCGCTTCATCAATAAATACGCAGTCCAGCGGCTGGGCACGGTGAGCCTTAAATACCTGCCGGAACAAGTTATCTTCGTTACCGTATAAACTGGCGTCGGCCTGCAAACCAATTCTTGATGTGACCTTACCCACATCATAGCGGTCATCGATTGCCGTTGTGAAAATCAGTACATGCATACCCCGTTCACGGTAGTTGTAAGCAGACTGGAGCAGTGAGGTAGATTTCCCTGCATTCATTGCAGAGTAGTAAAAGTAAAGTTGAGCCATGTGATTATTATTGTTCTGTTTCGAGCCGGCCGGTCAGTGCCTCTGCACGCTCAGGCCTGGCGAAGTAAAATCCTTGCAGGTAGTCTACACCCATCGCCTTAAGCCTTGTAGCCTGTTCTTCTGTTTCTACTCCTTCGGCAACGGTTTTACAGCCGAACTCGCCGGCAATCAGCAAGGTCGCACGGATAATCGGGCCGCCTGCTGAGTTAAGGTTATGAATAAACGACCGGTCAATTTTAATGTGATCAAAATGCAGGAGCTGAAGCTGACTCAGCGATGAAAAGCCGGTACCGAAATCGTCTATGGAAACGGCTACTCGGCGATTTTTGATGGCATTTACCTGTGCCGCAAGCTTTTGTTTATTGTCCGCGAAAACAGATTCTGTAATTTCCAGATGCAACCTGGAAGGCGCAAGGCCCGTATGACTGAGTGCTTCGTCGAGCTTGAGAATGAAGTTATCTTCCATAAGCTGAATCACCGATACGTTCACCGAAACGGCAACGTCAGGGGCTTTCCAGCCTGCTGGCACCGAGCACTGCCGCTGCACCGCCCGCCAGGGCTGACAGCACTACAACAGTGGTAGCCAGCTCCATAATATCCATCAGCGGGTACAGGGTAACGCAATAGAGCGCCCAGATGATGGCTGTCAGTGTGACACCAATGGCGAACCGGAAAAATGCGGGACGGGGAGATTTGTCTTTCTGCCTGAGGACTTTCATCCAGAAGATGGCATCAAGAAAGCGAAGCAGTAAAACAGACACCATGATCAACCAGAAGAGTCGTTTGACTGAATGGGTTTCCGGTGTATCGAACCCGAATGTCAGCGCACTGATGGCAGCGACAGAGATAATCATGCCGTTAAAGGCATTGGAGTGCAGCAGGTGCACAACATCCCTTAACGCGGCATCATTCAGTGTGGAGTGGTGGAATATGGGGCGCACTACTTAATCCTGTCAGCTGGACGGCCCTGTCACATTTTATATGTATTCACCGGGAGATGACGGAGAAGCGTACCGCCCGGGTAAACCGGAAAAGTTCCTGCTAAAAGGTATAGTGCAAAACCGGCAAAAAGCAATAAAAAAGGTGACCGTAGTCACCTTTTAAATCAATGCTGTAGAGCAGTATTCAGAATATCAGGCAGCGTCTTTCTTCGCTGAAGAATCGCTTTTTTCCTGAGATAACGGCTCCAGGTCAAAGTTGAACTCGTCAACCCGGACAGCCAGCTTACGCTTCTCATTGTAATCGTGAAGCATTTCAGCTTCCTGAGCCGTTACAACACCGCGCTCCTGTAACTTATTCAGTGCGTTTTCAAACGACAGGAACGGGATGACCGGTTCCTTACGCAGCGCCTTCTGTACTTTACCTAACAGATGGGCGACAGCATGTTTCGCTTTAAACGCCTGCTCGTTGATGTCGTTACCGTCACCGGCAACAGGACGAACCAGGTGCGTCAGTTGTGCTTTGATGCTGTTATCCTGCATGGATGCCAGTGCCAGTTCACAGGACAGCTTATCGCTGATCCCGCTGACTGAATTGGTATACGTACAGGTCAGCAGGCGCATCAGACCACGGGTTGCTGTATTCGGGAAGTTACCGATGAAATCAACCAGTGCCTGTTCAGCCTGTTGCAGCGTCCACTCCATAGCGTACTCGAAGTAAGGCTGTGCCAGTTTACGGTCTTCTACACGTTGCTCATAGAAGCGGATGGCTGCCATGGCGCCGTACAGATAACTCATTACATCACCCAGACGGGCTGACAGCAATTCTGCTTTTTTCAGATCACCGCCCAGTACCGCCAGCGATAAATCGGCCATAGGAGCCAGTTTTGCTGACAATGCATTAAGACGCTTCTCGTACTTTGTCACTTCCGGCAGTGCAGACTCTGCACCGCGCAGGAAGGGCAGGTAGCTCTTACCTAAGCTGCGGAACGCATTTTTCACACTGAAACTGACCGTTTTCTTCAATACTTTATTGAATTCGCCGTCGGCAGAGTGGTCGTCACTGTGAATAAGATCCACCATCTCTTTCAGGTATGGATGGCAACGCATTGCACCCTGGCCGAAGATCATCAGGTTACGTGTCAGAATGTTGGCACCTTCCACCGTAATGGCAATCGGTAATGAACTGTAGCCGCCGGATAACGTATTTTGCGGACCGCGCTGAATGGCTTTACCCGCCAGGATATCCATTGCCGAGTTCATTACGTCACGACCCAGCTCAGTCATATGGTATTTGGCAATCGCAGTCACTACTGACGGCTTCAGGCCTAAACCCAAACCTTCTGTTGTCAGAACACGCATAGACTCCAGCAGGAATGTTTTACCGGCGATATCTGCCAGTTTGCCCTGAATACCTTCGAAACGGCCAATTGGCAGTCCGAATTGTTCACGCACAAAGCTGTATTCTGCAGACGCTTTCAGTGCCGCCTGACCTGTTGCAACGCCCATGGCCGGTAATGAAATACCACGACCTGCACCTAAGCAGCTCACCAGCATTTGCCAGCCGCGGCCGATGTTTTTCTGACCGCCGATAATGAAATCCATAGGAATAAATACATCATTACCACGGGTCGTACCGTTGTAGAAACGTTGTCCCATAGGATCGTGACGGTTACCCAGTTCTACGCCGGGGTGAGATTTTGGCAGCAGGGCACAGGTAATACCCAGCTCAAGTTTTTCACCCAGCAGTTGATCAGGGTCGAAAACTTTAAATGCGAGGCCCAGTACGGTAGCGATTGGCGCAAGCGTGATATAACGCTTGTCCCAGCTGACTTTCAGACCAATAACTTCTTTACCTTCCCATTCACCCTTCGTGACGATAGCTGCATCAGGAATGCCACCGGCATCTGAACCGGCTTCAGGGCTGGTCAGTGCAAAACAGGGAATGTCATCACCCACTGCAAGGCGGGGCAGATAGTAGTCCTGCTGCTCTTTTGTACCATAGTGCATCAGCAGTTCGCCCGGACCTAACGAGTTAGGCACCATAACGGTTACGGCAATAGCACCACTTTTCGCAGCGATAGTTGCAACGATGGTTGAGTTGGCGTAAGGACTGAATTCCAGACCACCAAATTTCTTCGGAATGATCATAGAGAAGAAACGGTGTTTCTTCAGGAACGCTAAAATCTCATCCGGAATGTGCTTACCATTTGCCAGCTCGAAATCATCGATTAATCCCAGCAATTCCTGCACAGGGCCGTCAATAAATGCCTGTTCATCGGCACTTAATTTCGCCTGTGGAATGGCACGCAGGGCTTGCATATCTGGTTTGCCCTGATAGATAGAGGCTTCTAACCAGATATCACCGGCGTCCAATGCTTCCTGCTCTGTCACAGAAATAGGTGGAAGAACTTTTTTCAGGCTTTTTCGAATACTCATATTACTCATCCGCTCATCTGACCAGTTGTATTCTTCTAATACTACATGACATTTTCTAAAGATCAAATGTTATGTAAGCAGTCTGTTAAATGAGATACCTGAGCCAGTACGCGGGTTTATTTACCTGCTTGTTTTCGTGGTGTTTTTTTAAACATTAAATTTCTTTTTGGAAATCCTGCGTATAAGGGCAAATACTTATACTCTGTGCTTTTAGCAGATACACTGTGAAACAGAACAGATAAAAGGACATGACATTTTATGCAAACACTCCCGGCCTGGGCGCGGTGGTGCATGGAAAAACCGAAAACAGTCATCGCACTGTTTCTGCTGGCGTGCGTCATCACCGGTTTCGGAGCCGGTAATCTTTATTTCCGCGGAGACTATAAAGTTTTCTTTGAGCCTGATGATCCTCAGAAACTGGCTTATGAAGAAATGCAGAATGTTTTCAGCAAAAGCGAAAATGTTACCTTCCTCATTTTGCCGGATAGTGAAAACGTCTATCAGCCGGAAACCTTCGAACTTATCCATGCCCTCACAGAGGATGCCTGGCATATTCCCATGTCTAACCGGGTGGAATCACTGTCGAATTATCAGTATACCTTTGCCGATGAGGAAGGGCTGGTGGTGCAGGATCTTATTCGCAAAGGGCAAACGGATGAGGCCCATATCAGATGGGTGAGGGAAGTTATTGAACCCATCCAAAATTTACGCGGGCGGCTTATCTCCGACAACGAAGAGATGGCGGTGATCAATGTCACAATTCAGCTACCCGAAGGCGACCAGACTCCCAAGATAATGAAGATCGGGGCGTTCGCCAGAGAGTTAAAAGAGAAATATGAAACCGCCTACCCGGGCCATAAAATTTATCTGTCCGGGATTGTGACAATGAATGACGCATTCGCGCTGACAGCGCAGGATGATGCGTCTACCCTGATCCCGCTTATGTTTATCATCATTGCGGTGATGATTGCACTATTAACACGCTCAAAAGCAGCATCAGCAGTAGTGCTCGTGGTTGTTGGCGGCACGATTGTGATGACGATGGGAATTGCCGGCTGGTGGGGAATTTTTCTGAGTCCCTCTACGGTCAATGTGCCGACCATGGTCACAACGCTTGCTGTCGCTGATTGCCTACACATTATTGTGACTTACCGGCAAAAAATTCAGCAGGGTCTGGCGAAGGAACAGGCACTGGCTGAAAGTATTGTGCTAAACCTCAAGGCGGTTTTACTTACCAGCGGTACCACAGCAATTGGCTTTTTAATGCTGAATTTTGCGGAAGTACCTATTTTATCTCACCTTGGAAATTTAACCGCCGTCGGGGTTGTACTGGCCTGTATTTTGTCTTTGACCGTGCTGCCGGCTATGCTCACTTTACTGCCAGCCCCCCGCGTTAAAGAACAAAATGGCGACGACACTCAGGTTAAAAAACTGGGTGGATGGGTTATCAGCAATCACCGCCGTATTCTGCCTTATTCGGTCATCGTTCTCACTGTGTCGCTGCTGTTCTGCCTGAATAATCGCCTGAATGATGTGGCTGTGGAATACTTCGATTTATCATCACCGTTTCGTCAGTCCGTTGAAATCCAAAAGAAATATATGGGCGGCATGTCGAATATTGATTTTGCTGTTTATACCGGTGAGCCCTATGGCATCAATGACCCGGCGGTGATGAAAGAGGTGGATGCACTGGCCAAATGGTTGCGCTCGCAGCCGGAAGTCAAACATGTGCTGAGTTTTGCTGACATCATCAAGCGCCTCAACATGAATATGCATGATGATGATCCGGCATATTTCACCTTACCTGAATCTAAAGATCTCGCTGCACAGTACCTGTTACTGTACGAAATGTCCTTGCCATATGGTCTCGATCTGAATAACCAGATAGATATCGACAAGTCCGGTGTTCGCATTATTGCCGTGCTGGAAAACCTCGGAAGTGAGGAGTTCACCGAATTTGAGGCGCGGACCAAACGGTGGTTTGGTAAACTGGCACCAGAATTGCGTCTGGAAGCGGCCAGTCCCGCCTTGATGTTCGCGCACATCGGTGCCAGAAACATGGAAAGCATGGTGTGGGGCTCAGTGGCTGCGCTGGTGGTGATTTCACTGTTAATCACTCTTGCACTGCGGTCCTGGCGACTGGGAATAGTCAGCCTGATGGCTAACTTAATGCCGGCTGGTGTGGGCTTTGGAATATGGGGCATGATGTCCGGCGAAATCAATATGGCGCTGTCAGTAGAACTGAGTATGACCATGGGGATTATCGTCGACGACTCTGTACATTTTCTGCTGAAATACCAGGCTGCAAGAAAAGATAATATGAGCGTGCGGGATTCCGTGGAATACGCATTCCGCACCGTAGGCCGGGCCATGATCACCACAACAGTGGTGCTGGCTGCCGGCTTTGGTGTACTGCTGTTGTCTGATTTCCGCCTGAACTCAGACATGGGGTTAATGACAAACATTATCTTCATTGCAGCATTATTTATTGATTTACTCTTCCTGCCCTCATTCCTAATGTGGCTGGATAAAGATAAAAACAAAACAACGAGGGAAGCTACATGAGACAATTACGCAAGCTCTCTTTAGCGTCACTGGCACTGAGTGTGGTGCTGACGACTCCGGTTATTGCAGATGAAGCTTCTGAGAAAGAAGGCCTTCGTATTGCGACAGCGAGAAAAGATGTTAACCGTGGCTGGGAAAATACAGTTGCCAGTATTACCATGACCCTGCGCAATGCCCAGGGGCAGGAAGCCCAGCGGGAAATGCGGGTGAAAACGCTGGAAGTACCCACCGACGGTGATAAGGCGCTGACAATATTTGATTCACCGCGGGATTTAAGCGGCACCGCATTTTTAAGCTTCAGTCATGTTGATGCACCTGACGAGCAGTGGATTTTTCTGCCTGCTGTGAAGCGTGTCCGCCGGATTTCTACCAGCAACAAATCCGGTCCGTTTCTGGGCAGCGAATATGCCTTTGAAGACATGACGTCCTTTGAAATCCCTAAGTTCTCTTACGACTTACTCCGTGAGGACAAGTATCAGGGGGATGATGTCTACGTACTCGAACAAACCCCTATGGATGAATATTCAGGCTATTCAAAACAAATTTTATGGATTGATAAAGAACATTACCGGCCCCGCAAGGTTGAGTTTTTCGACCGCAAGGGTGAAGCGCTTAAAGTACTCGAATTTGAAGATTACAAACTATTTGAGGGGGAGTTCTGGCGACCTCTGCGTAGTTTTATGTACAATCTGCAAACACAAAAATCTACCGAACTGGTTACACACAAACTGGAATTTGGCACAGAATTAGAGGAATCGGACTTTGACAGTAACAGTTTACGCCGGGCGCGCTAACCCCGTCAGACGTTTGTCACTTGTTGCCGCCACACTGGGATTTTCTGCCGGTGCAATGGCTGACATGTCAGATATTGACATTAGTGGCTCAGCCGGTGTGGAAACCCGCTACTTTCTTCAGGATGCAGCGTATCCCGGGCAACCCCGCTCTCAGGCTTCCGTGTTTTTAGAACCTGAAATGTACACGGAATGGAACGACGGCATCGACAGTATACTGTTCAAGCCTTTTGCCCGTCTGGACCAGGAAGATGAGCAGCGCACACACTTTGATTTACGTGAATTAATGTGGATGCACGCAGCTGATAACTGGGAAACCCGTGTCGGCGTAAGCAAGGTATTCTGGGGACAAACGGAATCCATTCACCTGGTCGACATTATTAATCAGACCGACATGGTAGAAAACATCGACGGCGAAGATAAGCTTGGTCAGCCGATGATCAACCTTAACGTGTTCGGCGACTGGGGAACATTGTCCGGTTTTGTCCTGCCATATTTTCGTGAACGTACCTTCCCGGGTGAAGACGGCCGCTTACGTCCGCCTGTTGAAATTCGTGAAAATTCGGCGTTGTATGAATCTGATGATGAACAGAACCATGTGGATTTTGCACTGAGATGGCAACGTTCTCTGGGGGACTGGGAAATTGGCCTGTCTTATTTCGACGGTACAACCCGTGAACCTGAGTTGCTGCAGGCAACCGATGAAAACAGCACGCCGTTTATTCAGCCTTACTATGCCCAAATTGAACAATACGGCGTGGATTTACTGAAAGTGCAGGGCGCCTGGTTGCTCAAGTTTGAAGGGATTTACCGCGCAGGGCAAAGTGAAGATTTTGCCGCCGCAGTGGCCGGCTTTGAGCGCACTTCGGTGGGCGTTTTCGGTACCTCTTATGATCTGGGTGTGCTGATGGAATATCAGTATGATGAGCGTGAAGATAATTTCTTCGCCACCGGTCAGAACGACCTGATGCTGGGACTACGCTGGGTCTGGAATGATATCGACGGTACAGAAATCTTATCCGGCTTCATTCAGGATTTGGATGAAAGTGATACCTACAGTGCTTTTGTTGAAGCTTCAAGCCGTATGACTGACAACTGGCGCTGGAAGATGGACGCTTACTTCTTCTCTTCCGATCAAACCGACGACACGTTTTACTACATGCGCCGTGACGACCACGTACAGGTAGCGCTGGAATATTATTTCTAAGGAAAGGAATTGCAGAGTATGAAAAAAGGAATAGTAACCGCCTTGCTGTTACCGGTGTTAAGTCTTGCAGGCCTTAGTTTCAACGCGCAGGCCACCGAAAGAATGTACGGGCTGGCGACGGTGGGTTATACCGATGCAGAATTTGGCGACACTGAAAATAAAGGCGTGGCGTACAGTCTTGCGCTGGGTCACCAGTTCAGCAGTAAATGGTATGTAGAAGCCGGCTACCAGAATTTACTGGATGAAGAAGGCGATACCGATGCGCTGAAAGCCCAGGGCCTTTATCTGGCAGTGCTGGGTAAAGCGGGCGGGCGTACCGGCGAGTTATACTACAAACTGGGCGTCATGAATGTGGATGTTCAGGGTTTGCAAAGCATTGAAACAGGCAGTTGCCAGGTTAGTGATATTGATTCAATCCCTGAAGGCTTTTGTGCTTACGATGATGGCATTATTGCCGGCATGGCCGGATTGGGCTTTGACTATCACGTCGGTCTGAACAGCATGCTGCGAATGGAAGCATTATACGTTCGTGGACAGGACGATTTCGCTGCCACCGTGCTGAACCTCGGTTTTCGCTACAACTTTAATTAGTCCCTTCGCTGTACGTAAAAGTAATCCATCAGCGGCTGTTACCGTATGAATAGTATGACAGTTGCTGATGGAGTATCTCCCGATGAAAAATGAACTGGAAAGTAAATTTCTGCTTCAGGTGTTCGATAAAATTCGCCAGAGCGGCGAGAAGAAAGACGATAAATATTTGCTTAACGGTATTGTGGCATTCACCGACCATGATGGTTACACCTTATTTATTGAAGATGCTAAGGTGAAGTTGCAGTTCGGCTTTCACAACCAGTACCGTTTTGATTATCCGTCTCAGGATGCTTATGATCAGTTCGAGAAAAAACTGAAAGAAATCGATAAGCAGTATTAGCCTGTTCTGATCGTTTAAGCAGACTCATCGGAGTTTTCCTGCTTTCTTTCGCCTGCCGGTATGCTGGCAGGCGACAAATGAGTACAATAAGCAGCAAATAATTATCCGGATGGTTTGTTTTTGTCTGCTGCTATAAAACCCCCTGTTTTCAAATTTTCCTATCTCGGCCCTAAATATTGGGGCGTCTGGCTGGGTGCCGGCGTGCTTTATCTCTTATTGTGGCTTCCGTTTCCTGTGATCCGCACGCTTGGTGCCGGAACAGGAAAACTCATCGCCCGGCTGTTACCCAAGCGGGTAAATGTAGCCAGACGAAACCTGGCCCTTATGTACCCTGAATTGTCAGCCGGTGAGCAATCAAGGTTGCTGGAAGAAAATATCCGTTGTACGGGAATGGCGCTGTTCGAAACCGGCATGGGCTGGTGGTGGCCGGCGTGGCGGATTAAGAAACACTTTACCGTTGAAGGTTTCGAGCATGTCGAAGCGGCGCTGGCTCAGGGAAGGGGCGTATTTGGTATGGCGCTTCACAACATGAACCTGGAGTTTGCCTGTCGTGGATTGGGCTATGTCCATCCTGCTGTGGGCTTTTATCGAAAGCATGATAATCCGCTGATGGATTATCTTCAGTATCATGGCCGTGCGCGCTCAAATAAGTACATGGTACATAAACGTAATGCTAAAGCCCTGCTCGCAGCGATGGCGGAAAAAGAGCTGTGTTTGTATCTCCCTGATCAGGATTACGGCCGGGCGCAAAGTATCTTTGTACCCTTTGGCGGAGTGAAAGATACGGCAACCACCACGGCAACCCTGATGTTCGTCAGAAGAACTGACAGTGTGCCGCTGATCATCACTTCTCAGTACACGCGGGATGGTTATAAAGTGAAATTTTATCCGCCTCTGGAAGCATTGCGTGAACTGGAAGATGTGCCTGCTTTAACGTTGCTGAATCAGCACATTGAAAAAATTATCGCTGAACAGCCTGAAAGCTATTTGTGGGCGCACAAGCGATTTAAAACACGTCCTGATCCGGATACTCCATCGCTTTACGACTGATGGCTATTTAGTTGTTTAGTAAGATTTTTTCCTCACAAAGTAGCCGTGAAGTCCATTTTCCGTCTATACTGAAACGGGAATAACATGCGCTGTCCGGATGTATTGTATGGCCACTAAACAAAGACAATCAGATGCTGCCTTCTGGGCAAAACACATTGGCGTGGCGCTAGCCACGCTGGTGGTCGCCGGCATTGTGGTTGTGCTTTACGAGCAAAACAAATCATCAGCTCCGCAAAAACCTGAAGAGGAAAAGTCCATTTCACAGGGGCTCAGTGAGTTTTACCGTGAATACCGGATGACGGCCAGCGATCCTATTGAAGATCAGGAAAGCGACTTTGTGGTGGAATTGAACAACGAGGGCGGCAGCCTGGACAGTCAGTTGTCCGGTATGTCCAGCGAACTGAAACCGGCTAATAACCGCTGGGTCGGTGAACACAAGAACCGGAGCTTTAAGCCCGGCAATACCTTACGTGAAGCCATTACCCGTTATGCCCAGCAGGAAGGGATGCAGGTTATCTGGGATCTTGACCAGGACTTTGTCATCAAGTATCACTTTCAGATTGATAACACCATCGTCGGTTCATTATCGGACATTGCCAGTGCCATTGATTCAAACTTTGAAAGCGGAGTAGGCACGTATGTGTGCCCGCAACAACGTTCTCTGGTGGTAACCGATGAAGTGACGCCCTTTCTGAAGAAAAACTGCAACGTTGTAAACTAACATGTCAGTTCAGAGCCCCCGGTGCCCGGGGCTGAAAGGGGCGCCGGCAGAAAGCTTCAGTTCAGGCAAAGACGTCCTGCCAGATTTTCTGTACACCGGCTCTGATATCACTTAAATCCTCTTTTCCTGCATACCTGTGGTCAGCCAGCGTTAACTGGTGATATCTGTCACGCAAATCCAGATACGCTTCCTGTAGCTGACTGGCGGTATCCTCAGTGATTAATCCCGCTTTGCCGGTTTGTTCAATAATGCGAAGATTATCAGGAAAATCCATCAGGCCCGGGTGCTGCGAGGCATAGCCCAGTACCCAGAACTGAGCCATAAACTCAATATCTGTGATCCCGCCGCGACACTGTTTAAGGTCGAGTCCTTCCGCATTATCTTTGAGCAGGTGCTCCCGCATTTTTACCCGCATCTCAGTGATGTCTTTTGCCAGAGAGCCTGTGTCTCTGGGTTTGGCGAGAATCGTTCTGCGGATATCTTCGAAAGACTCAATCACCGCCGCATCGCCGGTAATGGCTCTGGCTCTCACCAGCGCCTGATGTTCCCAGGTCCAGGCGTCTTCCTGCTGATATTTTCTGAATCCGTTGAGATGGCAGCTTAACAGGCCGGCATTGCCCGACGGCCGTAGTCGCAGATCGGTTTCGTACAGTTGTCCGGAAAGGGTTTTAGTGTTCAGCAGATGCATGATGCGCTGAGCCAGCTTAATATAGAACTGAGTGGCATCCAGCGTTCGCTTGCCGGTAGTGTGGCTGTCCTGCGGGGCGTTATGTAAAAACACTAAATCAAGATCGGAGCCGTAGCCCAGTTCAAACCCGCCAAGCTTGCCGTAGCCCACAATAGCAAAACCGGTTTCTCCTTCCTGCAGGTGAGACGGCGGACCGTAACGCTCTGTGGTGTGCTGCCAGGCGCTGTTGAGAACACTCTCCAGTACGACTTCTGCCAGAGCCGTTAACTTGTCACTGACACTGGCTACCGGAAGAGATCCGCTGATATCACTGGCGGCAATGCGCAACTGCTGACAAAGCTTAAACTGACGCCATGTATCCATCAGCAGTTCTACGTCTTCAGGCTCAACACGCAGCAGGCTCTGGCGCAATTCGTCACGGTAAGTATCCAGGCTTTGCCGGTATCCTGTTTTTTGCTGTTGCAGATAAAGTGGCGTCAGCAGTTCGTCCAGCAGAAGAGGGAATCGTTGAATTTGTTCAGCAATCCAGTTACTGCGGTCACACAGTTTCATTAACTGGCGCAGTACATCGGGATTCTCCAGTAACAAATCCAGGTAAGTGGTACGCCCGGTAATCGCACTGATCACATTCAGCACCCGCTGCAGCACGGTTATCATTTTTTCCGGCGCTTCTTCCGACAGAACATACAGGACTTCCGGCATCAGTTTGTTCAGCGTATCCCTGCCACGCTGTCCCAGCCGCGTATGAGTCAGTTTTTCTTTAAAATTGCTGAGGATTGAAAAAATAGTGCGGCCGTCTTCTCCGTCAAACCGTGGTGTGGTCAGTGCACAAAATTCGTCTTCTGTCAGTTCAAGATCCCAGGCGTCCCTGCAGCGCAGAAACACAGAGTCATCTGCGTCATGATTGTCTTCACTGCTGTCGATAAGCTCGCGGAAACGGGTATGAACGCCATGACACACCTTTTCCAGTTCCTGAAGAAAATCATCGTATGAGGAAAAGCCTGTCACTTCTGCGAGTACTGTCCGGCGGAATTCATCAGCCGGAAGGAGCTGAGTTTGCTCATCGTTAATCTGTTGCAGGGTATGCTCGGTTTTCCGCAGGAAAAGATAATGACTGTACAGGGTTTCTATATCATCTTTTTCGGCCAGTGCTAATGCAGCGATGGCGGAGAGTGTGTCGTGTAACCCTTTAACCTGCAAGTCAGGCTCGCGGCCTCCGTGAATCAGCTGGAAGCTCTGGGCAAAGAATTCAATTTCCCTGATGCCGCCGGCACCCAGTTTTATGTTGCCGGTAAGTTGTCTGCGGCGCTGTTCGCTGGCAATTAACCCCTTCATTTCCCGCAGTGACTCTATTGTCGTGAAATCCAGGTACCGGCGGTAAGTAAAGGGTTTAAGAATACTTTCAACCTCAGCACGGTAGGGAGAAGGGGGATTCAGTACGCGGGCCTTAATCATGGCGAAGCGTTCCCAGTGCCGTCCCTGCTCCTGATAGTAATCTTCAAACGCGGCCATATGCATAACCAGCGGTCCGCTGTCACCGAATGGTCTGAGGCGCATGTCTACCCGGAAGACCTGACCGTCCGGCGTGATTTTATTGAGAACATTAATGAGCTTCTGAGCAAGCTTAATGAAAAATTGCTGATGCTCCATAGTTCTTCGTCCGCCTGAGGTTTCGCCTTTTTCCGGATAAACGAAGATTAAATCGATATCTGACGAAAAATTCAGTTCTCTGCCGCCGAGTTTTCCCATACCTAAAATCAGCATGGGCTGCGGGCCTTCGCTCCCTTCAGGTGTGCCGAAACTACGGCAGTGAGTGCTGTAAAGCGCGTCATATGCACAAAGGATCAACGCGTCCGCCAGCGCGGA
This sequence comes from Alteromonas sp. ABH4_456, assembly GCF_056160645.1. Lineage (NCBI taxonomy): Bacteria > Pseudomonadati > Pseudomonadota > Gammaproteobacteria > Alteromonadales > Alteromonadaceae > Alteromonas > Alteromonas sp. ABH4_456. Next base: position 128,095 of record NZ_JBSWXO010000010.1, on the reverse strand, counting down.
TACCTGTTGTAAGGACGTTTCTATGGATTGCCGGTTCAGCAGATCCCGCCAGGCAATTCTGGCCATGTATTGATTACGGAAGCGGCGTAAAACGCGCATCATTCCGGCTTCATCAAGGTCGTTTAAAAGTGGCTTCAGGCTGTCACTGAAAGCTTCAGCGGTTACCGGAACCGGAGCGTCTGACAGGCAAAATTCAAGGTTTTCCACATCCTGCATACACTGACGAAAGATGAACTCACTGCAGCCTGTTGCCGCTATGACTTCTGCCTGATGTAACTGAATTTGCTCACTCAGAGAATGCCGCTCATTCAGAGCCTGCCAGCAAGCTGTTCCCTTTTCAGTGATAATCCTGTTTTTTACTTCCTTCGTAGGCATAATACATGTTTTCGTCAGAGTGAATGTGCACCGAGTCTGGCACAAGATGCACAGGGTCTCCAGTCCTGTTTAACGTTGAATACGGAGTTAATATTTCATGGATGCACTGGTAAAGCTGAACCCGCTGCCCCACGATTTATGGGTTTATCTGCTGATAGATTTTGGTCTGGCTTTATTGCTGTTAATGGTCATGAAATGGTTGTCCGGTGCGTTCCGCAAGCGCTCTGTAGTAGAAGAGCTGGGTGTGCAGGATAACTTCGCTTTCGGGATCAGCATGGCCGGCGGCATGTTGTCACTGTGTATCGTTGTTGGCTCAGTGGTGGGTCGTCACGTGGGGCAGGGATATCTGGAAGCAACAAAAGGGATGCTGATTTTTGGTTTAACCGGGGTATTACTGGTTAAATTCGGCCGTTATGCCCATGACAAAATTGTGCTGAATAAGCTGGATACCATGGACTTAATCGGAGAGCGCAGTGTCAGTGTTGCCCTTGTTGATGCTGCCAGTCTGATAGCCAGCGCCATTATTTTACGCAGTATGATGTTGTGGGTGGATGGCAGCGATATGAACGCGATTATCGCCATTGTGACCGGCTTTACTGTGGTGCTGGCCCTATTGCTGATGATGACCAGGGTGTATGAAATCCGGTATGCACGGGATAATCAGAACGACTCATTTCAGGGGGCGCTGCGAAAAGGACAACTGGCACTGGCGGTGGAACATGCGGGCAACCTGTTAGGTATCGCGATGATTGTGTCGTCGGCAAGCCACCTGCTGACTTATCATCCGTCAGGCTATGTCAGTAATATTACCGGCTGGCTGGCCACCGGCGTGGTGCTGTCCCTCGCATTACTGGTGCTGGTCACCATCAGTAAGAAGTTATTGCTGTTCGGCCTGAACTACCGCCAGGAGGTGGATCAGCAGCATAACATCGGCGTGGCCTGTCTTGAGTTAACGTTGAGTATCGGGATCGCACTCATTGTGAACGGTGTACTGGCGTTTCTGGATTAAGCTCAGCACGTTTTGAATTGCGAAGTGCAGTCCGGGAAGTCGCCGGGAAGGGCTTTTTTACCGTCAAGCAGGGCGGTTTTCTGCCTTTTACTGAGCTGCTTAAGCCAGTATTCCACTTTCATCGCCGCAGATTTGTCTGTGGCAGATACCACCATCCGGAACACCAGTGGCGCTTTGCCTTTAAGCGCCTTTGCGCCACCTTGTATTTCTCCTCTGTGCTGACGGATCCGTCTGGCCGGGTCTGTTGTGACACCGGTATAGAATTGTCCCAGGCGGTTTTCCACCATATACACATACCATGACGGTGCCTGTGTCTGCTCTTTTACTTTGATGGCTGGTATACTCTGCTGCAACTTTGAAGATAGTCAGAAAAAACATGATTCTACCAGACTTTAGCACAACCCGTATTTTGATTGCCGGCGATATCATGCTTGACCGCTACTGGACTGGCGGAACCGCCCGTATTTCGCCGGAAGCGCCGGTGCCTGTGGTTAACGTAAACAGCACAGAAGACCGGCCGGGCGGGGCAGCTAACGTGGCAATTAATGCCGCTACACTGGGTGCAAAGGTGACGCTGCTGGGTTTGTGCGGCAATGATGATAACGCCGGTATACTCGAACAGCGCCTTTCATTGCACGGTATTTCTCACAAGCTGGTGCGCTGTGAAGGTTACGATACCATTACGAAATTACGGGTGATGAGCCGGAATCAGCAGCTGTTAAGACTGGATTTCGAAAAGAGCTTTGCTGAAGCTGACAAAGCAGCGCTGACTCAGGCTTTTTATAAGGCGCTTCCGGAGCATGACTTGGTCGTATTATCAGACTATGCAAAAGGCTGTCTGACTGATGCGCAGGCATTTATTCAGGCTGCAAAAGAAGCCGGTAAGCAGGTCATAATCGATCCTAAAGGGAATGATTTCAGCCGCTATGCAGGCGCCACGTTAATTACACCTAACCGTGCAGAACTTGAAGCGGTGAAAGGCAGAGCAGACAGTGAAGAAGTTTTAGCTGCTCAGGTTGAATCCTTAAGAGACAGCTTGTCGCTGGAGTCTGTGTTGCTGACCCGTTCAGAGCAGGGCATGACCTTATTTAAACAGGGCGACAGTCCGTTTCATTTGCCGGCAAAGGCCAAAGAAGTGTATGACGTTACCGGTGCCGGTGACACGGTGGTATCTGTACTTGCCGTATCAATGGCGGCAGGCAGCAGTATGGCTGATGCCTGTGTGCTGGCGAATCTGGCTGCCAGTATTGTGGTTGGTAAATCAGGTACATCCACAGTATCGACTACAGAACTTGCTGTGGCGCTGGGAGAGCAGGCCAGCCATCTTGATGGTGGTGTGATGACTGAAGAACAATTGCGTCTGGCGATGAGGCAAGCCCGTCACCGTGGTGAGAGAATTGTCATGACGAACGGTTGTTTCGATATTCTGCATGCGGGTCATGTGAGCTATCTGCAAGCCGCTGCAAAATTAGGTGATCGTCTGATTGTGGCAGTAAACGATGATGCTTCGGTCAGCCGTCTTAAAGGGCCAGGACGCCCTGTTAACAACGTGAGCCGGCGTATGGCCGTGCTTGCAGGGCTCGCCGCGGTAGACTGGGTGGTGCCGTTCAGTGAAGATACGCCGCAGCGCCTGATAGCCGGCCTGCTGCCGGATATCCTCGTTAAAGGCGGTGACTACAAAGTGGAAGAGATTGCCGGCGGCAAAGAAGTCATGGAAAACGGCGGCGAAGTGCGGGTATTGCACTTTGAAGAAGGTGTATCTACCACCGGAATCATCAGCCAGATCGTCAGCGGGCAACAATAAGCTCTTTTATTCGCCAATTTGTCCGGTTAAGGCATGGCGGTTAACCCAGCTTTACGATACCCTTGATGCACACAAGAAGTGGTTTTCAGTATCAGCGGTATAATACATGTACGAAAGTTTTTATGGACTTGATTCCAAGCCGTTCCAGCTAACGCCGGATCCGGCTTTTTTCTTCGCCAGTAAATGGCACAAGCGGGCGATGTCATACCTGCAATACGGGTTGTCTCAGGCGGAAGGATTTATCGTTATCACCGGAGACATCGGTACGGGTAAAACCACTATCGCAAACAGTCTGCTGGCTGAAATTGAAGACGATATTGTTGCTGCACAAATTGTGACACCAAAACTGACACCGGATGAACTGGTGAAGATGGTTGCATCTAAATTCGGTATCAATGTGGCCGGCCTGACTAAAGCCGATATTCTTAAAGAGCTGGAAACGTTTCTGTTTGATTTAAGCAAGCAGGGTCGTCGTGCGCTGTTACTGGTGGATGAAGCGCAAAACCTGCCGCTGGAAACCATCGAAGAGCTGCGTATGCTGTCCAATTTCCAGCAGTTCGGAAAACCGTTACTACAAAGCTTCCTGCTTGGTCAGGAAGAGCTTCAGCCAATTCTGCGCGCACCGAATATGGAGCAGTTCCGTCAACGTATCGTGGCCTCCTGCCACCTGGCCCCGTTGATGGAAGAAGAGACAAAACGTTACATTGAGTACCGCATGCACCATGCGGGCTGGAATGGTGAGTCTTTGTTTTCAGACGAAGCCTTTTCCCGTATTCATCAATTTACCCGCGGTGTACCCCGCAAAATTAACACGCTGATGGACCGTATACTGTTGTTCGGATTCCTTGAGGAACTGGAAACGCTGGACGAAGAAGCGGTAAATACCGTCATCGACGAAGTTAAAGATGAAATGTTTTTGCCGGATGCGCCGGTGATGGACGATGAGTCTGATGATATCGACGAAGATATGGATTTATCTGAAGTGGTTGCCAGTCTGAAAAAGAAAGGCCCTCATCAGAAGCTGGTGACGCCAAAAGGCAAAGAAGTGCAGGATGCTGAGTATTATAAGGCCATGCTGGCTGAGCTGGTGGATGCGCTGGATGACGCTATTGCGCACAAGGTAAAATTGACTCAGTACATTGATAAAATATTGAAAAATAAATATCAGAATGTTGCTCAACTGAAAGAAGAAGATGAAGGCTGAAATCGCGGAACAGGGGGTCAGGCTTAAGCCGGAATAGCGATTCTTAATCCAATAAAAAACGCCGCAATTGCGGCGTTTTTTTTAACTTTCCGGCGTAGATGTTATTCAAAATCGTAGCGGATCGTTATGTTAATCCGGCGTTCATCATAATTAGCACCGTACGCACTGGTTGCCAGAGTCCCTGAGCGGGTTACATAGCCTCCTTCTATATCGGCACTGATGTTTCTACCGAAAGACCGGCGAAGACCCAGCGACGCGAACCACTGTTCGCTGTCACGTTCTGCCCCGTCTCTGGTTTGATCAATAACGCCATAACGAATACTGGTAAGAAAGCTGGAATGACGGCTCAACTTGTAGTTACTGCTAAGTTCAGCTGTGTAGGTTGTGCGTTGTTGAGCTACGTCGAGGTATTCATCATCGGAAAATTGCAAGTTTACCAAAACAGTTCCCCGGCGGCCCTGAAAGCCGAACTCGCCATTCGCGGCTTTTCTGAGGAAAATAGAGTTGGACAATTCGAGGCCCGTAGTAACAAATTGAAGAAACTGTTCGTCCTCTTCCAGTGTGTAATCGAGTGAAGGTGCCTGGAAGCATGCGTCTGCTGTGAAATCTCCGGTCGGGCAGACAAATACTCCTAACGATTGAGGGGTGGCGATCAATTGGCTGAACGAGGTGACCATCTCCGTGTACTTGAGTGCTCCACGTAGTTTGCGGGTATTATAGATGATACCTACATTCGTTGAACGACCATAAAAACGGCGGCCGATAGATGCCTCAACGCTGGTTCGGGGCGTTAAGGCCCACGCTGCATCGATACCCACGAAGACATCACCATCATCACGCAGTACATCTGAGTTTACTTTGTTAGCCGTGACAGATATATAACGGCCAGCAGCCTCACGATAGACTACGCCTAATCCGTAGCTTTTAAACTCGCGTTCGTTAGAAAATTCATCTACCCTGGCAACAAGTTCATTGGCGTCATAGCTGGCAGTTGCACGAACCCCCCAGTCGTTGTAGACCATACTATCCAGTGAGCCAATCACATATTTCCCAGTGTAGTCACCATTGCCTGACTCCTCGGAAGGTTCAAGGTTCGTAATGGTGCCGGATACATTCCAGAAATAATCCTGAGCGCGGGTACCGTTTGTAAGATTCAGGAAACCAATTAAAGAATCATTGTTAAGTCCCGTCAACGGTCTGAATTCAGATTCTTCAGATGTGGTTTTTATGTAGTTTACCGTACCGGCACCACTAACCCATTTCCCTTTAGGAATAGTTAAATCAGCCCCGTATGCTTGTGAGTCGACTCTGGACAAGGATTCCGCATTTAAAAAGTAATCTGAAACGAGAAAGTCTCCAACATTTCCGTTAATGTACTTTTGACTACCGGAAGTCCGGATGTTGAGAATATGCTCTAAGGCTTGCCAATTTGCACGGTATGTAAATTCGGAGAAGGTATCTTTACGAACTACATCTTCAGAGTCGCGCTCAAGGTGAATAACATTGCCAGTTACTATTCCGGAAAAGGTTCGGGAGTTGTAAGCAATTTTAGCTTCAGGCTTAACCGAGAATGATGTTAACTCCTCATTCCGTACCTCTGAGTGACGATTCTGGAAAATTGTTGAGCTTTCCAGAGATGCTGACGTACTTAACCCCTGAGCGTATGACAGATTTGTAGCAATTAACAAAGATACCGGCGCTAATACCGGTAACCATTTTCTTTTTGAACGTAGTTCTCTGCACATGTTAATTGTCTTGCCTTTCGGCGTAGTAGTATCCATAGTAGCCGGTTCCTTCCGGATCGTTATGGACCGACTTGTTAACAACAAAGCCGATTGCCATGTCCGGGTTTAATCGTTCTACCGCATGACGTACATCATTAAGCTTTGATTTGCCTTCCTCGACTACCACAACCGCTTGTCCGGCAAAATTAGCCAGTACCGCTGTTTCAGTGATACCAATTAAGGGAGGTGTATCAAAAATAACGATACGGTCAGGATAGCGGTTAGCAAATTCATTCACAGTTTCAGCCATTTTCTGGCTGGCCAGTAATTCGGTAGTCAGATGGTGAGATTTACCCGCCGGGATGATTTTAAGTTTATCCAGGTTGGTAGGGTAGAGTACATCTGAGATGTCTTCTACTTCACCGGTCAGATATTCCATCAGTCCTTTGCGGCGTTTGAGTCCCAGCGTGTTTAATACGTTAGGCTTGAGCACATCGGCATCTACCAGCAGAACGGTTTTATCCTGTTCTGCAGCGATACTCATCGCAAGGTTACAGGCGGTAAAAGTTTTACCTTCCGACGGGCGACCACTGGTGACCATGATGATGTTGCTGTTATGAAGCGTTGAAGAGATCGGGCCGAAAGCATTGTTGATGAGCTTGCGTTTAATTTCCCGGTATTCTTCGTTAATTTGTTTACGAACCCCGTTTATCGAAATGTGGCCATTTTGTTCAAGCCTTTCAATATCCAGTGTGAGCGGCTCCAGCTGAGTTGGAGAACCACCACGTTTGATCGTTGTAGCGGGACTGGCCTGTTGGTCCTTCTGTTGTTCCGTGACTCTGGGGTCAGCAGCACCACTTTGGGCAGAAAGAGCTTCTTGTTTTTTCTGCGCCTCACGTTGACGTTGAAGGGCTTTTTCAATAGTACTGCTCATTATAAAACACCTTGTAAAAGATCGATGTTAAGCAGTTCTGCACCAACTAATACTCCGTAAACCATTACGAGTAAACCTGACGACAACAGAAACACTGCCATTCGCATCCGGTTTATTTTACGAATTTTCGTGATGTTCAGGTGCGTAACAGTTCCCCAGACAGGATAGTCAGTGATTTGCTGTAGCTGTGACGCACGGATAAGCAGCGGAGAAAGCTGACTTAACAAGAAAGCTAAACCAATACCAAAACCGAAACTCATAAGCAAAACTAAGGTATAAAAAATAACGCGGTATGGGCCGGATGGCTCATTCGGCTTCAGTGGAGGCTCAATAATTCTGAATTGCAATTCCTCGGCGGACACATCTGCTCGTCTGGACAGATCTGCCGACTCCCGTCTTGCAAGCAGGTCTTCGTATTTGCTCTTCGTGATGTCATAGTCACGGTTAAGCGCTGCCGATTCGGCTTCGATTTGCGGAACCAGATCGATTTTAGATTCCAAAGCTGCGATTCGACGTTGCAAGTCCTGCTCTTTAACATTCAGAGCTGCAATTGAGCTTTGATGGCGACTGATTTCAAGCTTAATTTCCTGATTCAGGTCACTCATCGGTACTTCATCATCATCGCCATCGCCGGCATTAAGAAATTCATCAATTTCTTTTTTTCGGGCAGCTTCCAAATTGGCCAGAAGTGCTTTTGACTCAATCACGTCAGGATGCTGGTCAGTAAAGCGTAGCTGTAAATCATCCAGACGCTCTTCCAGCGTTTTTATTCTTTCATCGTAACGGGTTCGCAAGACAGAGTCATTTTGGTTCGTTACAGCAAAACTATCGCCGGCATTTTTTGCCCTCGATAACTGATTTTGCAGGGATTCAACTTGCTGTGTTGTTTGCTTAATCTTGAGCCTGGTAGCTTCCAGGTCATTATTCATGTTTTGCAATGTTGTGTAGAAAGTGCCCTGCAGAGGAAGGATATTATTGTACTGCCGTTTGAATCCGGCAAGTCGCTGCTCTGCCTCAGACAACCTGGATTCGTATTCTGCAATTTGCTCATCGAGGAAACGGTTTGCGGTGTCAGTATCCCGACGGTTGTTACCTAATGCTCCTTCTACGAACAAATTCAGAGTTTCCTGCACCACGGTCTGTGCCATAGCCGGACTTCTATTTTCATAGGCAATAGTAAAAATATTGTCTCTGCCCGTAGAACGTAACTGTATTTGCTGAGACAAATCATTCACCAGGCTATCAAACTGCTGATCAGTAGACGTGGTCAGATCTAAATCGCTTTCACGGGCAATGGTTTCAACATTTGAACGGCTCAGCAAAGTTTTAGCCATCATCTGGATCTCCTGATCCGGATTAGACTGTATGGCCAAACCTTTTAGCAGTGGCTGAAGCACTGACCGTGTATCAACAAACACTACTGCTTGAGAGCGATATACGTCTGGCAATAGTGCTACGTACGCGAAACCCACTGGACAGAGTATCCAGGTGCATATCATAATGATGCGCTTTTTTAACCAAATTCCCTTTAACTGGTCACTCAGTTGACTAAGAGTGCGCTGTAAATCCTGCATTTAATGTCCCAACTACTTTTTACAACTAGAACCAGGCTTCTGGAATGATCACGATGTCGCCAGGCAGAATGTCGACATTCTTGGTAATGTCGCCATTGCGGATGAGTTCATCTATATCGACATCGTAGGTAGTCTGCCGACCATCGACCACGCGAACAAGCTTGGCATCATTACCATCAGCAAATTCTGTTAAACCACCAACAGCAATCATCAGATCTAACAGCGTCATGTTTTCTGTGTAACTGATTGCACGGGGGTTGGTTGCTTCACCAATTACCCGAACCTGTTCGCTTAAGGGACCTGCAAAGTTCTCAACACTGACAGTTACACGGGGGTTGTTAATAAAGGTAGAGAGTTGCTCTTCAAGCTCGCGGGCAAGCATAGAAGGCGTTTTACCGGCTACATCAACATCTTCAACCAGTGAAGTTGTCACTTTACCGTCCGGACGAACGATAAACTGACCAGAAATTTCAGGGTTACGCCAAACAAAAATGGTGAGCGAATCGCCCGGGCCAATGAGATACTGATAATCGTTTACATTGGTTGTCATTGATGGGTGGGCCGTTGCCTCCGGCAACGATGAGTGACTTGTGCATCCAGAAAGGGCTGTCATTGCGCCGACAACCGTCAAACTTAAAACGTGTTTAGACCAGTACATGAGAGTTCATCCTACACTCGATATGATTAATTTTTTTGCCTTAATGTAATTTACCCTACGGCAAATACCACTATAATGCCAACATCTTATGTAGTCTATTACAATAATAACCTTTATCATGAACAAAGATGTTGCAGTATCAGGGGGCCAAGGGTGGCGATAAATAAGCACAACCAGAGTAAACGATCAAATATACTTGTAGTGACCGAAGCTCTGCTCGTGGCGTATATGGCATACATTACGCAGTTCATTTTGGTTCAGATCGGTGTCAGTGAAATAGTCAGTATTGAAAAGCTGGTTGTGAATGTGGGAATGCTGACCGTTTGCATACTCGTTTGCTCACTGTCTGTGGGCCTTTACGAAGCTAAGCTCAGAGAGACTTTCCGCGGTATTATCCGGCGCATATTTGTCAGTGTCGGCTTAAGTTATTTTCTGGTAGAGGTGGTCAGCAGAGCGCTTTTCGACGAACTCACCATGCATTCCTATTTTCTTCCGGCCGCCGTTGCCAGCATCATTATTACGCTGGTGATTTTCCGCTATTTTACAAATCGCCTTGGCTTACTCGGATTAGGCAAAGTGCGCATTGTGGTATTAGGAGCCGGTGAACGGGCTTCTATTATTGAAAAGCGTATGCGCCGTGATGTTGACCGTATCGGATTCGATCTCATGGGATTCATTCCCATACCCGGTGATAACCGTGAAGATGGTATTAAGAAAGAAAAAATTATTCATGTGAAGGTAGACGAAAACTTCCAGCAGTTCATTGCCGAGAATGAAATAGAAGAGATTGTCATCGCTTGCGATCAGCGCCGGGGTACATTGCCCATTGATGTGCTTTTCGAATGCCGATTGCGTGGTATAGAAGTCACAGACCTGCTCGACTTCATGGAGCGCGAGACCGGCCAGATTGTGGTCAATCTGATGTATCCGAGCTGGGTCATTTACTCCAATGGCTTCCATAGTCAGAACTACCTTCGTGATGCTATGGATTACCTGCTTAACGCGTTTCTTGCCTCCTTTGTATTCTTCTTTACCTGGCCATTCATGTTAATTACCGCCACCATCATCTGGCTGGATGATGGACGCCGTACCGGCGCTTCGGTGTTCTACAAACAGGAACGTGTGGGGCTGAATGGTAAGTTGTTTAAAATTATTAAGTTCAGAAGTATGCGGCCTGACGCCGAGAAAGACGGCGCGAAGTGGGCCAGTAAAAATGACGACCGGGTGACCCGGATTGGTCACTTCATCCGTAAGTACCGGGTTGACGAGCTGCCGCAACTGTTCAATGTGTTTAAAGGTGAGATGGCTTTTATCGGTCCGCGCCCTGAACGTCCTGAATTCGTTGAAAAACTTGTTCGTGAAGTACCGTATTATAATCAGCGTCATAACGTTAAGCCGGGCCTGGCAGGCTGGGCGCAGTTAAACTATCCATATGGTGCAAGCGTCGAAGATTCTATGGAAAAACTGAAGTTTGACCTTTATTACGTTAAGCATCAAAGTTTACTGCTGGATATACTTATCCTAATCAGAACCGTAGAAATAGTATTATTCGGCAAAGGTCGCTAACACTACCGGTTCGTTGAGAAACAGGAATGTTGTAGTCAGATCAGGATATATAACATGATAATTAAGACGGGAATGTCAGGTTTCTTGCAGTCACATCCTGCGAGGTTTGTTTTCTTTGCGTTATGTGCATTGACTGTATTGTGGGCAGTAGTCAACTATCCTGTAATGATCACATTATGGCGACATGGTTTTGATGACGGTACCTATTCTCACGCGTTTCTTATCCCCTTTATTTTTCTTTATTTGCTCTATGAGCTCGCCACCAGGGGGGAGCTCGCCCCCCGTCAGGCTATTTTCTGGCCAGCTGTTGTTTCCTTTGTTGTTTTATTTTTCGCATACTATTTTTCCATTGCAGCGCAACTGAGCCTGGTGGTATGGGTACTGTCTCTGGCGTTGCTGGCGAACAGCTTCTGGTTGATGGTGCCTTTCACTGCCGGTCTGGTTTACACTTTAGCGTTTCTGTTGTTTATGTACCCTTTGTGGGGTGCGTTACAGTTTGTACTTCAACATCTTTCCGTCTTTGCTGTAATGAAGATCATGGGGATCACAGGTATTCCGACTTACGTGGAGAATACCTCGGTAATGATTCCTGAAGGTACTTTTGTGATTGCCGGCGGCTGCAGTGGATTACGTTACTTCATTGTGGCTCTGGCTATCGGCTCTTTGTTTGTGTTTCTCAACTTGAGAAATAAAGTATCCATTGCAAAATTCATGACGGTAGCCATTGCCGGCGCTTTGATCACCAACTGGATCAGGATCGTTGCGTTGATTCTCATTGGACATTCTACAAACATGGAAAGCGAGTTGATGCAGGACCACAATAGTTTTGGCTGGTACATATTCGCACCGTTCATTTTTCTTCTTTTCTGGTATGGTGAAAAGCTGGTGAAGAAGGAGCCGGCGGCAGGAGATACGTCAGTTGAGCAACATGCCAGTGGTTTTACTTTGCATAAACCGGTGATTGCTATCTCTGCATGTTTTCTTATTCTGACTTCCGCGGCTCTGCAACTAACCTTAACCGCTGATCCCGCTACAGTTGACCAGACTTGTAAAGGTTTGTCTTCGATTGATGATGATTATGCACCGGTCCTGCCATACAAAGGGACTGTCTGCGTTAAAGAGCAACGATCTCAGGGTTACGCATTTGATACGCTGAGTATATTGTTTGACGGTTCCGACCTGGATGGAAAACCTACACAGTATCAGGTGAAGTCTGTACCTGCAGAATGGCAGGAAACAGACCGGATGACAGACGGTAGCTGGACTATTCAACTGGTCAGTGACGGACGGCAGCTTCATTTATTTGCGCACAGCTTTATTGCGCCCGGCATTCAGGTGGCTTCTGCAGGTGAGATGAAAAAGCAACGTATTGAAAATGCAATAAGTGCTGAGCGGCGCTCTGGCCTGTTATGGGCTCATACTATTTGTGACAGTAACTGTAATGCTTTAACCGGCAAGTGGCAGTTGATCGCTGAAGCTTTTGAATATCAGCGATACTAACCACTATGCACTTGCGCGTTATTGATACACCGGAGGAGGCTTTCAATGTAAAGCCACTCTGGCAGGATTTGTATCAGCGGGCAGAGAATGCACATATTTTCCTCAGTCCTGCGTGGAATCTCACCTGGCTCGACACTTACCGGCACCTGATATCACGGTTACAGTTCCTTTGTGTTTTCCATAGCGATGGTCAAATGATCGCTGTTCTGCCTTTGTATGAACGTAAAGGCGAGCCCTTCCGTTTACGTTTTACCGGCACCGGTGAGCCTGAAGAAAGCGAAGTATTCAGTGAATATCACGATGTGCTGGTATGCAGAGAGCATGTTGATACTGTCACGGCTATTCTTATCGAAGCCATCAAATCAACCGGCAAAGGGCTGGTGCTTAACAACGTAAAACATGATGCTTTGTTGTTGCGGTTAGCCGACGAAGCTTATCCGCCGTCCCTGGTTGATAATACAGTGGCCCAGAAACGTTACTTCATGAACCTTGAAGATGACGGTTTAGCGGGAACAAAGCTCAGAAAGAAGGCAAAGCGCTACTATAACCTGTTTACCCGCTTAGGTGGTCAGCTGCATATATGCAGCGATCCGGCGTCGCTGGATGCGTTCTATTCTGTGCTCACAGATTTACACCGGTTGCGCTGGGAAGGGGAGCAGCAAAACACCATTTTTGATGAAGTGTATTTCAACCGCTTTCATCAGTCTCTGGCCGGCCAATTGTTGAAGCAGGGTACTTTACTGCTGGCTTATGCCGAAGTCGGCGGAAAGCCTGTGAGTGCATTTTACGGCATGAAGTCCGGTGATTCTGTTTACTTTTATCAGGGCGGTATTGATAGCGGATTCAGCCCGAATATATCTCCCGGCACCCTTATTCATTATTTAATGGCAGAATATGCCGCAGGGCAGGGGATGAAGGGATATGACTTTCTTAGCAGCGGTGTGAAACAAAGCTATAAACAGTCGCTGACAGAGTTTTCTGAACCCGTTTACAGTATGACTGCTTATGCATCAGGATGGCAGAAGCTGGTAATAAAGGCTTTGGCATTCGCCTCCGGCGTTGCCCGTAAAGCCGGATTGCGTTAACGCAATCCAACTCACCGTATTGAAAGCGCGCTGAGGAAGCCCTGCGCGCAATTTTCCCATGTGTACTCTGACACAGAATGACGCAAGGCAGCGTTATCCCAGTCTTTCTCCAGCGCTTTTTGCATAGCATCAGCCAGCGTTGAAGCATTGAGCTCCTGCACCAGGATGCCGTTTTCTCCGTCACGGACAATTTCAGGGATCCCGCCTACTGCGGTGGCAACAGGTGGCACGCCTGCCGCCAGGGATTCCATGATGACATTAGGCACCCCTTCACGGTAACTTGGCAATACAAGGGCTCTCGCGTTCGCCAGAAGAGCCGGAATATCGTCGTGCAGAACAGCACCATGAAAAGTAACAATATCATCAAGGTTATTGCTGCTGATTTGTGCTTTAAGCTTATCGCTCTCGGGCCCTTTACCCACAATATCAAGGGTAAAATCAAGACCTCTGGCTTTCAGGAGAGCTGCGGCACCGGCCAGTTCATACACCCCTTTTGTCGTCAGCAGGTTGCCTATAAACAGGAACGACTTACTGTGGGTTGAGGCATCACTCAAGGTGAATTTATCGAAGCTGACGCCGTTGTAAACCACGTTGCAGCGGGTAGACGCCGTAGCCAGAGGAACGATTTTCCCGGCAAGATCGCGACTGACCGTTATCACTTCATCTGCACGGTCAAATGCACGCAGCATCTGTTTTTGTCTGGCAGAGTGCCGGAAGTGATAATTGATATCTGTGCCCACGCAATGAATGGCGACTTTGCGATTTCCCCATTTTTTGAACAGGCTGGCAATCACGCCTTCAGGATATGCCCAACTGGCAACAATGTGTTTTGCCTTTAAGAGTTTTACGAGGGGAAATACACATAAGAGCATCGACAGGAATAAGGTCAATGCATAGGTACGGCGGCCAAAGCCAGGCAGAAAGAAAAAGGGAAACAAAGTGGCCTCTGAATTTTTCAGATTTCTTTTCAGAAGCTGTCTGAACCACACCGGAGCTGGTACCGGCGTGAGTACATCCACATCGCAGTGCTTTCTTAACGCTGATACGATTTGCTTATTGTAAGCGGCCCGCGCCGGCTCCCAGGGAAGAGGGTACAGGTTGGTAAAATAAACAATGTGTTCTTTCTGCATGGATTAACTGACTGCGTTCAAATAAGTTCGGGATACCTGCTCAATCGAATAGGATTCTTCCACGAGTTGTTTTCCGTTTCTGGCGAGCATTTGCCATTGTTCAGGACTGGAGGCCATGGTTTTCATGACTTCGCTGAGAGCGGCGGTGTCGTCTTTACTGAAAAGGCAAAAATGATAGCGTTTGTCGAGGTTCGGTATTTCACCTACCGGCGTTGAAATGGCAGGCTTTCCTCTTGCCAGCGCTTCAATAAGGGCCATCGGAAGCCCTTCAGTGGTTGAATTGATCACCAGACAATCCACATGCCGGTATATCTCATCTTCATCAAGAACATTTCCATGCAGCACAACACGATGTTGTAAATTGTGTTTTGCCACAGCAGCTTCCACCGCCGGCCTTTCCGGTCCGTCACCAAATAAATGTAATTCAGATTGCGGTATATCAGCCTGTGCAAATGCGTTGACCACTTTATCAATTTGCTTCAGGGGAACCATCCGGGCAACGCAAGCAAACTTAAACGGTGTAGCAGGTGCGGTAATGTCGCCCTTGCTTAACAACACGCCATTAGGAATAACGTCTGTTCTGGCCGGTTCCCAGTTGTAGCGCTGTTTAACACTTTGTTTAACCTTTTCTGAAACAGCAAAGTCTCTGTTTATATAAAGTGCCCCCAGCCAGTGACTGAGGCGCATGCCCTTTTGATCGGGGGAGTCTTCACCGTGATGCGTGTACAGAACTTTTTTACCCATAAGAAAAGGGAAAATTGGCATAAAAGCGCGGATTACTGCTGGCGAGTGAATGTGTATCACATCGAAGCCTTTTAAGATACGAATCGATCTGACCAGTCTGCGAATGAGGCCTTCAGTATTATTAATTACGCGGATGCCACGGCTCTCGAGTACTGACTGAAAAGGTTCTTCAGGTTTACCGAAGCTTAAAGCCGCCACTTTATAACCATTAGCGTGTTGACACGTTAATAAGTTAACGGCGCATTTTTCCGCACCGCCAACCTGAAGGCTGCTCACGCAATGAAGGATTCTGGGGTTTGTCATGGCTATATCCGCTTTGCGTAGGTCAGCATTTTCTTAAGTGCTTCGTCATCCATCATATATTCGATGGGGAAACGACAGAGGTCATAGCGGTTTTTTGCCAGATTTACATTGACGCCGGGATGAAAGTTGAAGGCAATTTCATACCCGTTATCTTTTAGCGCCTCAATTACGCAATCGTTGTAGGTGTTCTTGCTGCCAACGGGATAACTGAATGCCTTTACCGGTTTTCCCAGTTTCTCTTCCAGAATTGCTTTGGAGTGGCTGAGCTCAAACAGCATCTGATCGTCACTGAGTTTGGCGAGTATGTCATGACTGTGAGAATGGGCTCCGATATCCATACCATTATTACTTAACGTAATGACATCGTCCCAGGACATAAACTCTGCATCCGGATAGGGGGACGGCATACCGACAAAATCTTCCAGCTCTTTAATTTGTTCGCCAATAGGGGCAGCGCAGCGCTTAATCTGATTCAGAATTAACCGGATAAAGATTTGAGGATTAGTTTTGAATTCAACCGTCTCTTCCCAGCCGGGTAGTTTGATTTTCTGAATATGTGAGCGCTGAATAAGATACGCGACTTTATCCCACCAGGGGAGTTCGTTATTTTCAATGAGTCCGGTGGCAATAAAGAATACGGCAGGAATATTCAGCGACTTCAGAATAGGGTAAGCCAGCACAAAATTATCTTTGTAGCCGTCGTCGAATGTAACCAGTAAGTAACGTTTGTCCGGTTTCGGACTGGTTGATATTAACTGGTTTAATTCCGCCAGGCTGATGATTGTGAAACACTCCTGCAAAAAACTCAGGTGTTTATGCAGGTTCTCAGCGGAGCAGGAGTATACATTCGGATCGAGTTTGCTGGTCGTCATATCGCCGATACGGTGTAAGTTAAGTACATATACACCGTCCGGCAGGTGTTTCCAGCGAAAAGCTGAAACACCTATCATAGACTCAAGCTTGGATTGTATCCGTTTCGCGAGCACGTTAAATCCTTTTAAATGCAGGCTTCTTCAATATAAAGTCACGGTAGTCGTTCGGGTCGCCTTTCTTCCCGGCTTCCGCCGCTTTAGCAATATTATACATTTCACGGGCGCTGACATAGTGCAGCTTATATTTTTCACCGTCATTATACTTTTCATTCAGGTGACGGTGCATTATTTCAACCGGTTCGCCCAGCAGGGCGCCCATGTCTGTGTCCTGGGCTCCGTGGGTATGGATCTTAATGAAAATCCATTCAGGACGGCCTTCAACGTGGATATGCTTATCCACCCAGTTATCTACTCTGCCAGGAGTCGGACGACAGTTGTCCCTGATATCCGCACGTTCAATTTTAGGTAAAATACCGAACTTGAAGGCTTCTTTGTTAAAGCCCATCGGGCCTTGCATGATAAGCAGATCGCCCCAGGCCTCACCACCGGTCTTCATCAGCTTTCCGGAATTATAAGACTTAGGCTTAGCCGGATCGTCCTTCGCGTAGTGGAAGCAGTTGGTCAGTGCGGGCTGTGTAGCGTCCGGCGACGGGAAAGTCATATCCACATAACAGCCGGTTTCTTTCAGTACAATGAGTTCATCATTCACACCACACCAGTGACCATGGGGATGAGAGTTATCCAGCGCCCAGTTGCCATGAATAAATGCATAGACAGGTTTGCCGGTTACCGGATCGGTTGCCAGTGCGCCATGTTTCTCATGCAGCGTTTGCGCGAAGTTTGATAACACGGTGCGCAGGTTGTCACTGGTATCATCTTCATGGTGAAGGTGAATTTCGATTTCACCAAATCCGCGGGCACATAAGTCTGAAAGCTTGTTCAGATGCTCTTCCCGGTATTCTTCTTCCGGAAAGAAGAAAGAGTGTTTAGGGTGATAACCATCGGCGTCGGTAAATTTGGACGCCATAACAGGGTAGTCCTGCATCCAGCGGTCAACCCTGGCACGCTCCAGCTCTATGTTATCTTTATTCAGCCATTGCGGTTCGTAATGGTCTACGAAACAAAACATCACGTGGGTTGTGCCTTTGACCTCCGGCTTAGAAGAGAAGAATGCATTTTTCCAGTATCCCAGAATCCAGGTCTGCATATCTTTTTGATAAATCAGCGCGGTACCTAAACCGGCAGCAATTAATATCAGAACAATGAGAGCGAGAACAATATAGGTGATCATTAGCGTGCCGTACTTTTCCAGGTTGCAGACTGTTTAGAAGTTAAAAATCGGATGAAACCCTGGCCGAGGGAAATATTCATAGAAACAAAAAAGGTGACCAGTTTAATTATGCTGGCTAACTTGCCTTTCTTATCATCATTTAATGTCAGGCCATAATAATAAGTAAAATAAAAAAGTACCTGGCCGGCAAACAGCGCACCGTACAGAGGACTTGTGAATGCCAGCAGCGCACCGCTTACCAATGCGACGAGCATAAAATGCGGCACAAACCAGCGTAAGATTTTGTGACTGATATAACTGAAGCACCGGCTGCCGGCTAACGGGCTCAGTGCCCAGGTCAGGCGCATCATCGCCTGGTAATTGCCTGCGCCTATTCTGATGCGACGTCCGGCCTCTTCTTCGAGGTTAGGCGCAATCTCTTCCGTGGCCCGTGCTTCAGGGTTATAGGTCAGTTTATAGCCTTGTCTGGCGATACCCATAAACACGCAGAAATCATCAATGATAGTATTTTCCGGTAACGGCTCATACAGTGCTGTACGGATAGCATAAATAGCGCCATTCGCTCCCAGCATGGCATTAATACGGGACTCATGAAACTTCAGTACCTGCTCGTATTGCCAGTATAAACTGTCTTTATTTTTTCCGGAAAAGGCATCTACAAGTTCCAGTTCTCCGCATACACCGCCAACTTGCTCCTCACGGAAGTCCGCGACCAGCTTTCTGACAGCATCGGACTGAAAAAACGTATTCGCATCAGAGAAAACTGTGACAGGTGTCGATACCCGTGTCATCAAATCGTTCAGCACATTGATTTTTCCACGGTTCTGCTCAAATACTACGGTTTCCAGACAGGGAGCAGAGAATGATGTCAGAATATCATTGGTGCCGTCTGTGCTGCCGTCCGAACCTATGAGGATCTGTAGCTTGTCCGTCGGGTAATCCAGTTCCAGAAGGTTCTCAATACGCGCCTTTATGCACTTCTCTTCGTTAAATGCAGCGATGACGATAGTGACGTCAGGTAGATCGGCTTCACGCTTTCTGCGGCCCTGTTTACTAAGCACAAAGCGGGTGTCTTTAATTGCCTGATGAAAACTGCTGACAGCAAGTAATATCACAGGATAAATCAGGTAGGTGTAAAGAATGGCGACTACACTTAGCCAGAAAATGAATTCCATGGTTGTACTCATCAACGGGGCTTCGCAGGAATGCCCAGCGCAGTGCAGCCGGAAGGGATGTCTTTAACCACCACAGCATTAGCGCCAATTTTCACATTATCGCCGATGGTTACCCCACCGATAATTTTTGCGCCGGTACCGATGAATACGTCGTTGCCGATAACCGGTGACTGACCTTTTTCATCGCCAATCACTACGCCACTTTCGATAACAACACGGTCACCGGTTTTGACCTTGCTGTTAATGACTACACCCACGGGGTGCATGATGACAAGGCCACGGCCAAACTCAGCTTTCACGCCAATGACACAGCCGTTGATCCACTTATTCAACATTTGAAGCAACAGACCTGCAGGACTTAAAATACCGAGGCGACAGCGGTGAGACATTCTGAACAGCAGTGTTGCACTGGTACCGTCGGTTAACAGTAACCGGGGCAATGATAAATGCGCACCGTCATCAGCAAACACTGCCTGTTTGTATCGCAGATCACTTTTTACTTTCTCAAACACTAACTTTAAAACCTTTACTGTAACAACAGAAATAACGTTCGCCGGCACGAAGCTTACCCGCCGGCGCATTTAATACAATGATTTACTTCGATTTGATCGCTTCTTCGATACGTTTTTTTGTATCCAGAAGTGATTTATTACTGGGCCGTAAGTTCAGTGCCTTCATTATCCATTGATAGGCATCGCTATATCGCTTCTCTTCATAGAGTAACCAGGCGATATTGTTCATGGCCTGCCAGTTCTTAGGTTGGGCACTGACAAGTTGCTCATAGAAGCTGATTGCTGCCTGCTTATCTGTTTTAGCCAGCTCACTGACGTACAATAAGTCTGATTCGTCATAATCCGATGAGAACTCAGAAGCTTTCTTCAGCACTTCAAGGGCTTCTTTTTCTTGCCCATTACTCTTAAGCGCTTTGTACAATGACTGCGCAGACTTTGGTGTTTTAAGCTTATTAAATGCTTCCTGTAAGGCTGGAATGGCGGCAGAAAAGTCTTCATTGCCTGCTTGTGCCTGGCCCATGATCTCCATCGCTCTGGCGCTGTTAGCAAACTCCGGCGGTAATCCTGCAATAATAGCCATGGCTTCGTCATAACGCTTCTCATTCACCAGAATATGGCTTTTCAGTAACTGTAACTGAGGCGCCTCAGCCACACCTTCAGGCATATTTTTTATTGCCCTTAATGCGGCCTTGCTACCT
The DNA here is from genome assembly GCF_056160645.1 of Alteromonas sp. ABH4_456. Taxonomy (NCBI): domain Bacteria; kingdom Pseudomonadati; phylum Pseudomonadota; class Gammaproteobacteria; order Alteromonadales; family Alteromonadaceae; genus Alteromonas; species Alteromonas sp. ABH4_456. The sequence goes on along the minus strand of NZ_JBSWXO010000010.1, from coordinate 107,937 downwards.
TCAGCCTGCATCATGGCTTCCGCATAGGCTTCAAAAACCTGAATGGTCGCAAAACCGGACTTTATGGAGTTTCGCAGTACATCCAGAGCAGCCAGAGGCTGACCCATCGACATATAAGACTGGGAGAGCAAAAAATCCACCTTGGGTTGTTCACCGAAACCAAAAATAGAACTGCGGGACAGTGATACCACTTCCTTGTAGTCCTGTTTAAGGAAAGCCGCAAACAATGTGCTGAATGCACTGGTTTTGCTATTTTGCGCTAAAATATTGTCAATCGTTTTGAAGGTCGCTTTTTTATCAGGCAGTGCCTGAGCAGACACATAGGCGCCGGTTAAAGCAATCTGATCATTCGGCTGTTCTTTCAGTACCCGGCTGTAGGCTTTCAGGGCTGCTTCTGCCTCACCATTTCTGAATGCTTTTTCTGCAAAATACTTTGCCGCTTCAATGTTAGCAGGTTCAATAGTACGCACTTTAGTATACAAGGCCTCAAGTGCATCTGTGTTACCGGTATATGATTCAAATTGGGCAGAAATCAGATAGTTTTCGGCATTGTCCGGCTCGGCTTCAATCCATTCATTGATAATTGAACGGGCTTCTTCTTCATCCCCGTTAGTAGCCTTCATGGCGACCAGGAACAACTTAGATTGCGTGCTGTTACCTTCCGCTGCATCTTTTACGATTTGTTGCGATGACGTTTCCAGTAAATCTTCGCCGTCACTGTCACCCACCGACAGCTTCAGCAGGCCGAGTTGCTGTTGCTGCACCGGATTTTGAAAAGCATCATTTTTGACATTGGAAAGGATTTCGGCGGCTTTATTTCTTTCACCGGAGAAAATCAGCGCTGAAGCCGCTTTTGTTGCCAGTCGGGTATTGCTGGTAACAAGTGACGGATACTTCTTATATAAAGAATAACTGTCCAGCGTATCACCGGCAGATAATTTTGCTGCAATATACATTTGCAGGCCCGGATGATTGGGGGGGAATTTATCGACGACCTTTTCCAGGTAGGAAAGTGCCTGCTCGTAGTTCCCGATCTGGAAATGTGAGATCCCTGCGATATACACGGATGTCATATTCACCATATTCTGGTTCAGTGAAATATCTATGTGTCTGGCGGCACTTTCAAAATCGTGCTCAGACAGGGCAATAATTGCCATTTGCTGATTCGCCAGCGGTTGGTCAGCAGATAATGAAAGCACTTTCTCTACATAAGTTTGTGCCTTTTTGAACTCTTTCGCTTTTATGTAAGCTTCTGCAATATTCAGATTAAGCTGGGCAAAGAAAGGCTTAAGTGCCAGCAAAGCTTCGTAGTTCTCAGCTGCTTCTTTAAACTGACCTGATGCCTGGAGAATTTCCGCAGTCAGTGACCGGATCATCCAGTCATCCGGGTATTTTTCTGATAGTGCCGATAAGACAGCTATGTCGCCGGGGTTATCCGAAAGCAAGTACCCGTTGATTATTAAAGCATAGTCGTCAATTTTGCTTTTTATTGCCGGCGTTGCGTTTTCTTTAGCCAACTCCCCGGCGACTTTCAGGTGCTCTTCAACCTGTTCCTGCGACCTGGAACGACCCGATATTACGGCAGCAATCAGTTCGGCAGAAATTCGCTGCCCGTTGTTCAGTTGCCCCTTAAACTCTTCAAAGGTAACCTCGAAAATGTCCAGATCAGCCATGGAATAGAGGGATAAAAAATACTCATCCGCAAAATCGTTAATATCACCGCGTTGGGTGAGTACCTTGTCGAAGGTCGTAATTGCGCTGGCCATATCACCAATATCGAAATAGACCTTAGCTAATTCAATACGGGGGCGGACATCAGTGGGGGATTGCTGTACGGCGGCTTTTAAATGAACAATAGCTTGCTTGTAATTGTCTTCACTAAGTGCATCTTCTGCTTTATTTAATCGTTCTTCTACAGTCATTTGAGAACAGGCGGTGGTGAGCAGCGTTGCGGTGACAAAAGCGGCAATTCGGGTTCGTTTCAATATATCCATACTATACAGCACATCCGGGATTTAAAAATGAGTGAATACTTTACGGGGTATCGTCTGAAAAGAAAAGTATGCAAACGTATCAGGGGTTTTTAAATTGAAGACACAAAAAAAGGCGACAATCGTCGCCTTTTTTAAGAGTGTAAAAATAATCTTATTTGTTTTTACGACGTGCAGTTGCACCCAGACCCATCAGGCCAAGAGCAAGAACAGCTACAGTTGAAGGCTCTGGAACTGATACAGGTGCTGCTGTAAATACTGCAGAAACGTCACCAGTAATCTCTTCCAGGTTATCCAAACTGTCGTAATCGCCGTTTACTGTCAGGTACGAGTAGAATGGAACAGGAGTTACAAAGTAGTCCAGGCCATCTGCTTCCAAAGTGAAATCAGTGAAATCGAAGTTATAGTTACCGGTACCAGCTGCGAAATCGTAATTTCCATATGCGTTAGTAACATCTCCAGCAGTAGCCAGCAATAAATCGTCGCTAGAATTGATTGTTGTACCAAGTAATAAGTCATCTGACTCAGTATCACGATTTACGTCAAGATAAAGAGACAGGCTTGCAGAATTCGCCGCAAAAGACGTACCTGAAGTGCTGGTACCGCTAGCTGTCAGAATCGCATAGATACGATAGCCAAAGTTAAGGTAGCTGTCTGTACCGTCTACTAGACCAGTACCTTCATCAGAGAAAAGAGAAGTCATTGATGCAAATGCACCAGTGCTAAAATTACCTGAGCCATCAAAAACCAATTCTTCAACGTAACCACCGTTGAACTTATCAGCTTCTACTACGGTACCGCCATAAGGGGTCGCGTCAATTTCAAAATCCATGAACTCAGCTGAGCTTGTGAAAGAAGCTAACAAACCAGCAGTCAATGCGAAAGATTTTACAACTTTATTAAATTTCATAACCATCTCCATATTAAATTCGTTCGGCTGTTAGGCCTCGCTGATATTAAAGCATTTGGTGTGCCAACTTTTTATCTATATGAATTTGTTGGTTTTTTTATTTTTATTGCCTGCTTGTAAAAACTGCGTGTAAAAATCCCTGACACAAATTTTGTTATTTTCCGCTAACTACTTTCTCAGCGATCTTGAACTTCAATTTTTGTAGCCAGCCACGGTTACCAAACGGACACCAAGTCTTACTGAGCTTATTCTTGTAAGCATCGAAATGCAGGCCATAAGGTGCACACAATACTTTGCCTCTTCCCAGCAGAATCTTCAGCGCATAGGTCTCTGCAATACCAGCACATAAGTTTACCGCCATGGCTGTTGAGGGGCCCCGCTGCTCGTGGAAATCTACAGCATCCTGATCAACAAGATAGTTACGCTGGAGCATCGCCGGTGATAAGCCAATCAGAAACTGGATTAATTGTCTTTCTTCTGTTTGCTTGTCATTAAAGCGGAAGTATTCTTCATAGGTCATTCTTCCGGGCATAAAGCAAAGCAGGGCTGCGCCCATGCCAAGCGGTGCCGCTGTCACAACGGGTATACCTTTCTCATAGCAACGGCTGAAAACCAGTTTCCTGGCAGTCAGGGCGAAGAAATCGAGACTATCTATATAAAGGTCGACGCCATCAAGAAATTGATCCACATTCGTTTCATCGATTCCGGCAGGAAAGCTGCCAATCTCTATTTCCGGATTAATATCCTTCAACATAGCAGACATGACTTCAATCTTGTCCTGATCCTTTGTCGACACAAAAGCGCCGGACTGGCGGTTAATATTGTGTATATCGAACTGGTCAAAATCAGAGATGTTAATTTTTCCGACACCCAGTCTGGCAAGTGTCAGACTATGCAGTCCGCCAACACCGCCACAACCTGCAATTGCCACCCGTTTTGTGCGCAGTGAAGCTTGTTCATCATGCGTTACCCAGCCAATATTTCTGGAAAACGCCACATCATAGTTAAAATCCATACGCTATCCGGTTATCCTGCGCGAAGCAGTTTGTCATGAACCTTTATAGGGTAAGCTAATATCATGACATGTAAAATGCTATCATCAGAAAAAAGCCGGATTACCTGATAGGGACATTAGAATGAAAATAATAAGAGTGCTGTTCGTCAGCATGACAATTGTGCTGACTTCACTTCCTGTTTGTCATACTGCTTTTGCAGAAGCATTACCTGAGGTTGTAAAAAAGGTGAAGCCTTCCGTGGTAGGTGTGGGCTTTTATGCGCCGCTGGCCACCGTCAGCCATCAATTAAAAGGGACTGGTTTCGTTGTCGGAAATGGAAAATATGTAGTGACCAACCATCATGTGATCACAGCATTTCCTACAGAAGAAAATGTAAAATTTAACCAGGTCGTGTTCGTACCAGAAGGCCGTAAGATGGGAATTGCGCGGGTAAAACAAGTTTATAAAGATGATGAGCATGATCTGGCCATTCTGGAAATGGCCCATGAATTACCACCTGTCAGTCTGCTTTCAGCAACAGATGTGGTTGAAGATGGTACTGCAATCGCAATGACCGGTTTTCCCATTGGCGCCGTATTAGGATTGTATCCGGCCACACACAGAGGCATTGTTGCCGCGTATACGCCTAACGTGATCTCGGCTTCGAACAGTGCGCAACTGTCGCAAGCTTATCTGGACAGCTTACGCAACCCTTTCATGGTATATCAACTTGATATTACCGCTTACCCCGGCAACAGCGGCAGCCCTGTGTATGAAGCGGCTACCGGAGAGGTGTTAGGGGTAATCAATAAAGTGTTCGTTAAGAAAACAAAAGAGTCGGCAATTACTTCGCCCAGCGGTATCACTTATGCCATTCCGGTTAAGCATGTTTACGCACTGGCTGAGAAGCACGGGATAACGTTGTAAGCAAAGGCGCTTATTTTTATTAAGAAGTAAAAAGCGGAGTCATTCTTGCTTGTGGTCATGGTGACAAGTAGTCGCTTTAGAAGTTTGATTGAGTATCTTGCTCAACATGCAGCATTTATTTCAGGGAGAACGATATGAAAGTGTTAGTAACAGGAGCCGCTGGCTTTATCGGATCATTTGTTGCCGCGCAATTAACGGAGCGTGGCGATGAAGTCGTAGGTATCGATAATCTGAATGATTATTATGATGTGTCATTAAAAGAAGCCCGGCTTGAAAGGGTATCGTCCTTACCTTCCGGCCATCTTTTTACGTTTATTAAAATGGGCGTTGAAGATCGTGCTGCGATGGAGGCCCTCTTTGCAGAACACAAATTTGATAAGGTGGTTCACTTAGCTGCCCAGGCAGGAGTGCGTTATTCGCTGGAAAATCCTCATGCTTATATTGATGCGAATATTGTCGGCTTTATGAATGTGCTCGAAGGTTGCAGACATAATCAGGTTGAACACCTGGTTTACGCTTCATCCAGCTCTGTTTACGGTGCCAATGAAAGCATGCCTTTCGCCGTCGAAGATAACGTGGATCATCCGGTATCTCTGTATGCAGCCAGTAAAAAAGCCAATGAGCTGATGGCCCACACCTACAGTCATTTGTACGGGTTGCCGACCACAGGACTGCGGTTCTTTACCGTTTATGGTCCCTGGGGACGTCCTGATATGGCGCTGTTCCTGTTTACCAAAGCGATTCTGGAAGACAAACCTATTAAAGTGTTTAACTACGGCAACCACCGCCGAGACTTTACTTACATCGATGATATTGTGGAAGGTGTCATCGCCACGCTGGACAACGACGCAAAAACGGATGAATCCTGGTCGGGTAAGTCACCAAATCCGGGCTCAAGTAAAGCACCGTGGAAAGTTTATAATATTGGCGCTCAGACGCCGGTCCACCTGCTGACTTATATCGAAACTCTCGAGAAGGCGTTAGGAAAGGAAGCAGAAAAAGAAATGCTGCCAATGCAAAAAGGTGATGTGCCAGATACCTACGCTGATGTAGAAGCGCTGGTTAAAGATACCGGTTATCGTCCGTCTACCGACATTGATACCGGTATTGCAAAATTTGTGGAATGGTACAGAGGGTTCTACAACGTATAACCCGTGAGCGCAGCGGCAGGGGATCAGTCTTTGATAAACTGCCGCAAATATTCTTCACGTTCTTCCGGCATCGCCGGAATTTGTTCTCGTAAACTGAGCCGGATCTCATTAAGCATAGATGCAAAACCCGGCTTCAGACTCCCCTCAAGTAACGGGCGGTTAATGTAATAAGGGGCCCGTTTGCCGTGATAGTCCACTACCGGTCCTATCTGCTGAAATTTAATGCCTACATAACCCATACTTCTTGCAAGACGGGGCTCCATCATGACATAGGCATGTTTCACGCCGAACTCCAGCGCCGAGGCGGCGGCAGCAAAATATAAACCTACTGCGATAAAAGGAAAACAGCGTAATTCCGTTTCCGAGTAGGTCACAGGGTTAATAGCACCGGTTGCGGAACCGTCAAAGTCATCTGAACGACGCCGGCGGAAGTATTTGGGCACGGCAAGCCTGGATATTTCGCACACCTCGTGGCGTTTAAAATTATCCGGACTCAAATCGTTCCGGGTGATAGAGGAGCGGCAATACTTTTCAATGGGTAATAGCTGAGCATCCTGTAATGGTCTGACTGCACGCACAGTGCCGGCCATTTGCTGAGTGCCGATATGGCGAATCATGCAGTGTCTTGAGTAAGCATCAAATTCGTCAGTTTCCAGACCTGACTCTTTCACCGGCTCAAACGCAAGCTCGTCACAATAGACGTTATGCCTGATTTTGTAGACAGACTCTCTCAGAGCATCATCCACTGCCAGAACGGGTTCCAGATACGTACTGAAGTGTGAGGAAATATAGTTAGCTTCCCTGAGCTGCTGATAGCCGGAAAACATCTTTCCTACGCTGGTACGGCGGAACTTCTTATTGATTGTGTCAAATATCGAACGCTTAGCCATAATGGTTTTAACTTCTCACTGCTGCTGACGTCACAATACACCAATGATAGTGCAACGTGACAGCTTAAAAGTGCTGTGTTAGATATCGCTATTGATACTATAGAACAAATTTTGATAGTTGAGCGTTTATCATAAGAAAATCCTTAACAGCCAGCAGAGGCAGGGGATACAGAGGAATAAAGCGTTGCCGGGTAGCTGTTTGACACCGGTAAACAGATATCTGACTGTATACGTGCCGCGCCGTAAGTTGCTCCTGAGTCCGTTTCGCTGGTTCAATGCTTCAGGCAGGACGCACAAAGAAAAAGCCACGGTTGTGGCTTTTTCTGTTCAGGAAATGAAAGTAAAAATTTACTTTGCCGCCAGCGCGGCTTTCATGTCTTTTCTGCGCTGATGAAGCAAGGGCTCTGTGTAACCGTTTGGCTGACTTACGCCATCGAAAATCAGTTCCTTCGCAGCTTTGAAACCAATGGCGTTGTCGATATTCGGTGACATCGGGATGTAATCGCTGTCGCCGGCATTCTGTTCATCAACCAGCACTGCCATGCGGGTAAGGGATTCGTTAACCTGCTCCGGCGTAATGATGTTATGTACCAGCCAGTTGGCCAGGTGCTGGGAAGAAATCCTCAAGGTCGCGCGGTCCTCCATCAGACCAACATTATTGATGTCAGGCACTTTTGAACAACCAATCCCCTGATGAACCCAGCGCACCACGTATCCGAGAATGCCCTGTACGTTATTATCTACTTCACGCTGAATAGCTTCTGCAGACAAAGACGAGTCTTCAGGCATCAGAGGGATCGTAAGAATATCCGCAATACCGGTATAGTGCTGTTCTTGCATACCGGACTGCAGGGCGAATACATCGACCTCATGGTAATGCAGGCTGTGCAACGTGGCAGCCGTGGGAGAGGGGACCCAGGCGGTATTGGCACCGGCCTTCGGATGGCCTATTTTCGCTTCCATCATATTTGCCATCTGATCCGGAATAGGCCACATGCCTTTACCAATCTGTGCGCGGCCGGAAAGCTGACAAGCTAGGCCCGTTTGCACATTGGCTTTTTCATAGGCAGCAATCCAGGGCATGGTTTTCAATGCGCCTTTAGCTGCGAATGGTCCTGCCTGCATAGAGGTGTGGATCTCATCACCCGTGCGGTCGAGGAAGCCGGTGTTGATAAAAGCAACACGTGATGAGGCTGCGCCGATACAGGCTTTCAGATTGATACTGGTGCGGCGCTCTTCATCCATAATACCCATTTTCAGCGTATCCTGGTCGAGGCCCAGCATGGCTTCAACACGGCTGAACAGGCTGTCAGCGAAGGCGACTTCCTCAGGACCATGCATTTTAGGTTTAACAATATAAATGCTGCCTTCACGGGAGTTACGGAATTTACCATTGCCCAGTAAATCATGTTTAGCAATGAGGGATGTGATCACACCGTCCATCAATCCTTCAAAGACCGGTTCACCGTCCAGTAAAATCGCGTCATTTCGCATTAGGTGACCAACATTGCGCACAAACATGAGGCTGCGGCCGGCCAGTGAAAGTCTGCCTGCGCCATCTGCTGTGGTGTATTCACGGTCAGACTGCATAGCACGGACAATCTTTTTGCCGCCTTTTTCCATGGTCAGCGACAGATCACCTTTCATTAGACCTAACCAGTTTGAATACACCAGTGTTTTATCTTCAGCGTCTACGGCAGCTACAGAATCTTCGCAGTCCATGATCGTTGTCAGCGCTGCTTCAACCAGCACATCTTTCACCCCTGCTGGATCGGCTTTACCCACCGGGCTTGCGGCATCAATCTGAATTTCAAAATGCAAACCGTTATGAACAAACAGCAGTGCATCCGGCGCATCTGCATTGCCTCTGAAGCCAAGGAACTGTTCGCTGGTTTGCAGTGTGGTATGGCCGCTTTTCAGGGAAACGGTAAGGGTGCCGTCTGTGATACCATAACCGGTGACATCTTTATGGGATGCATCAGCAAGCGGCAGCAGGGTGTCCAGTAATCGTTTTGCTTCTGCGATTACTTTAGCGCCCCGTACAGGATTATAGGTTGTTCCGGCTTCTGCACCGCCGTCATCGCTGATCACGTCTGTGCCATACAGCGCGTCATACAGACTTCCCCAGCGGGCATTCGCGGCGTTCAGTGCGTAGCGGGCATTATTGATAGGCACAACCAGTTGCGGGCCCGCCATGGTGGCAATCTCTGCATCTACATTGGACGTCGTGGCAGTGACATTGTCCGGCTCATTCTCCAGATATCCGATTTCCCGCAGAAAGTTCAGATAGTCGTCGCCGGAAGCGGGCTTGCCGCTTTTGTGATAAGCGTCAATTAAGGTTTGGAAATGATCCCGCTTATCCAGCAGAGCCTGATTAAGCGGAGTGAGGTCTGCAAGCAGGGATTCGAAATTCGCCCAGAAAGTGTCTTTATCGACATTAGCGCCGGGCATTGCCTGTTCATTGATGAATGTGTCCAGAACCTCAGCAACCTGAAGTCGTCCGTGTTGAATATACCCTTTCATAATGACCTCTACTCTTTAATGAGTTGTTAGTGTAGAGGTTTCCGGACACTATTTTTAATTTATGGTTTGTATTGCTGTCATAATATTGGTGAATGTTCGCTGGCAGACGATTTACAAATTACTCATCTCAGATGCCAGCTCACCAATTAAACGGCGCAGCCAGATATGGCCTGCATCATGGTGCAGCAAGGCACTCCACGCCATTTTCAACGCAATTGGCGGAATATCGAAAGGAGGATCTTTCACTACAACTTCCGGATCGTCTTTAAACAGTCGCGCCGCTTTGCCCGGTAATGTGGCTACCAGATTTTGAGTTTTAGCTATTTGCAGTGCTGCGTGATAGTGGCGGGTAAACACTCTGATCGCCCGCTGTTTTCCCAGTTTAGTTAATTCAGCATCGACCCAGCCAAGTTTTTGCACTTCATTGGGATCAATACCTACGCCCACACCGAAGCCGGTTTTACTTACCCATATATGCTGGGCGCTTAAATAACTGTCCAGATCCCATTTCTGGTTTACCAGCGGATGGGATGCGCTGAGCACACAGCTGAAACTGTCATACCAGATGACTTTCTGGTGAAAGGAAAGAGGCAGTTCGTCGAAGCGGTTTATCGCCATGTCGACTTTACCCTGTTCCACATCGTGAAATGTCACGTCACTCGGCGTGATTAAATCCAGGGTGATGTTCGGGGCAATGTTGCCCAAACGGCCGACCAGCTCAAGCAATAAAGTGCTTTCCGCATAATCACTGGTCATGATCCGGAATGTACGGTTGCTGGTAGCCGGGTCAAAATCGGTTTCCGGCTGAATGGAGCTTTCCAGTTTACTGAGTACATCGCGGATGACCGGCTGGAGCTCAAGGGCACGTTTAGTCGGTGTCATGCCTTCGCTGGTTCTCACCAGCAACGGATCTTTGAATAAATCTCTTAACCGCTTTAAACCGTTACTCATGGCCGGCTGGGTGATGCTGAGCTGATTAGCGGCGCGGGTAACACTGCCTTCTCTGAGCAAAACATCCAGATAAACCAGAAGATTCAAATCTACTTTGGCTATATTCATGCTCTCAATGCTCCAAATTAGGAATATTATCTGTTGCTATTATAAGCGTCTGGTCCTGATAAGTAAGATAGACTCTTAGTCGCAGATTGTTACTGCTTTATTCGCCTGTTGTACTGATACTTTCGACCTGGTTTGACAGCCAGTGTACCCCGGATTTCAAACGGGTGTTTTTATTTTTGTGGCTGTGAAATGAATAAAACCGGTGAATATAAAAAAGGCTCCCGAAGGAGCCAGAGGTTAGGAACCTGTGAGTTTATACATCAAACTGGTTCATGGTGTTGTCGTCGCCTGAAGCTTTCAGTGCGCCTTCACCGGAGAAGTACTCTTTATGGGTGTCACCCAGGTCAGAACCGGCCATTGCCTGGTGCTTAACGCACGCCAGACCCTGACGAATTTCTTTACGCTGAACACCTTTAACGTAAGCCAGCATGCCCTCGTCGCCGAAGTAACCCTGCGCCAGGTTGTCAGTAGACAGTGCCGCAGTGTGGTAAGTAGGCAGTGTGATCAGGTGGTGGAAGATACCTGCTTCACGTGACGCATCACGCTGGAAGGTCTGGATCTTCGCATCAGCAGATGCGGCCAGTTCGCTGTCGTCATATTCTGCAGACATCAGTTTCGCACGGTCGTAACCAGATACGTCTTTGCCTTCTTCCTGCCATGCATCAAATACCTGCTGACGGAAGTTCAGTGTCCAGTTGAAAGACGGTGAGTTGTTGTAAACCAGTTTCGCATTCGGGATAACTTCACGAATCGCGTCAACCATGTCACCAATCTGACGAACGTGAGGCTTCTCTGTTTCAATCCACAGCAGGTCTGCACCATGTTGGAGAGAAGTGATACAGTCAAGAACAACACGGTCGAAACCAGTATTCGCTTTGAACTTGAACAGTCCATTAGGCAGACGAACAGGCTTAACCAGTTTGCCGTCTTGCTTAATTACCAGGTCGCCGTCAGACAGGTCATCTGCACCGGAAATTTCAGTGGTGTCCAAAAATGCGTTGTACTGAGAAGCCAGGTCGCCGGGTGCGGTAGATACGGGGATTTTCTGCGTCAGGCCGGCGCCTAATGAGTCGGTACGGGCAACAATTACACCGTCGTCTACACCCAGCTCTAAGAATGCATAACGAACAGCGTTGATTTTCGCCAGGAAGTCTTCATGAGGAACAGTAACTTTACCGTCCTGGTGACCACACTGCTTAGCATCAGATACCTGGTTTTCAATCTGGATACAGCAGGCACCCGCTTCAATCATTTTCTTCGCTAACAGGTAAGTGGCTTCTTCGTTACCGAAACCGGCGTCGATGTCCGCAATGATAGGCACCACGTGGGTTTCGAAATTGTCGATTTGCGCCTGAATTGCTGCAACATCACCACCGTTTGCTTTCGCTGCGTCCAGCTGTTTGAATAAATCACCCAGTTCACGTGCATCAGCCTGACGCAGAAAAGTGTAAAGCTCTTCAATCAGCATAGGAACGGTGGTTTTTTCATGCATAGACTGGTCAGGCAGAGGGCCGAACTCAGAACGCAGGGCTGCAACCATCCAGCCGGAGAGGTACAGATAACGTTTGTTGGTCGTGCCGTGGTGTTTCTTAACAGCCAACATTTTTTGTTGACCTACGAAGCCGTGCCAGCAACCTAAAGATTGGGTATAGCTTGCACTGTCGGCATCATACTCTTCCATATCTTTGCGCATGATAGCGGCAGTGTACTTCGCAATGTCCAGACCAGTTTTGAAACGGTTCTGTGCTTTCATGCGTGCGGCGTACTCTGGGTTAATACCTTCCCAGCTTCCTTTCTGCGCGGCTTTAAGCGTAGCAATAGTATCGATATCTTGCTGATATTGCGACATAGAGGTCTCTCCCGAATTAACTCAAATATGTTGTTTAGGCGATTACGCTGCACTGCGCTCTCGTTAGCTCACATTCATCCTAGTGCCGCAATTCGAATAACGTAAATATATAATTGTCATTCCCATCATAACACCTGTGAATGAGTGTTGTTGGGCTTCCAGAAAGGTTACGGCGTTGGTTTCATTTTTTGAGTCTAATTGCTTAAAGCATTATCTTTATTTTCCCCCTATCATTACTCTAATTAAAATAATTCGGGGGGAGTATGAGCAGTATTCTTAGTACCGTCGATCAACGGACTAATCTGGTGGGGGAGAACCGCCTCGAACTACTGATGTTCAGGTTGGGGACCCGTCATGCGTTTGCCATTAACGTGTTTAAGGTTAAAGAAGTCATCGGTGTTCCGAAGATGAATACTATGCCGGGAGCTCACGGCAATTTGTGTGGTGTGACACTTTACAGAGGGAATCCGATTCCTGTCATTGATCTGCGCAGCGCCATTCGTATGAAAAATAGTGGCGATACGAATTACGCTAATAACGTCATCATCACAGAATATAACCGCTCCGTTCAGGGATTTCTGATTGGTGATGTATTAAGCATCGTTAATACATCCTGGCAAAATATTCAGCCGCCGCCGCTGACTATCGGTAAATCAAATTACCTTACTGCCATCAGTCAGATTGAAATCGACGGCAAGAACGAACTGGTAGAAATCATTGATGTAGAAAAAGTGCTGGCTGAGATCATCGACTACGACATTTCTATTTCTGACGGCGTGCTTGATGAGCAGGTTGTCAGTGCTATGCAAGGCCGTCAGGTGCTGATTGTGGATGATTCCGCTACTGCACGTAAACAAATCAAAGATACGCTTGCCCAGATAGGATTGTCCTGCCTTGAATGCCACAATGGCGCAGAAGCCCTGGCCTTACTCAAATCGTGGGCAGATGAAGGAAAGCGGCCGTCTGACCTTATCTTATTAATGTTTACTGATGCTGAGATGCCGGAAATGGACGGATACCGCTTAACTGCAGAAGTGCGCGGTGATGAGAGAATGAGTGATTTATTTGTTGCCCTGAACACGTCCTTAAGTGGCAGCTTTAATGAGGCCATGGTGGAAAAGGTTGGTTGCAACCGGTTTATCTCTAAATTTCAGCCGGATATGTTAGTTGACGTGGCGCAGCAACGCATGCGCGAACTCCTGACCAGTCAGTCAACGGCTTAGCGTTAAATCGATGAAATTACAGCCTTTCGTGAATTTTTGATGACTCACGGCTTTGGGTTTGGCGCTTGTCCTGATGTGATTTACACTTAGCCACAGTTTTTTTCCTGTGGATACGACGATGCTAAAAAAAATAAGCGTGTGCTCTCTGGTAGGGCTCACCCTGGCGCAAGGCTGCGCGCAACTCGATAATGCCGGTCATGCGGCACAGAGTTCATCAGCACAGCAACAGCCCCGAAATATCATCATGGTAGTGGCCGACGGCATGGGGCCGGCTTACACCACGGCTTACCGCAACTTTGCTGATAACCCTGAAACACCTGACATCGAAGATGTCGTGTTTGACCACATGCTTACCGGCAACGCCTCTACGCATCCGGCGCCGGTTTCCGGGTATGTTACCGACTCTGCGGCTGCGGCTACAGCGTTGGCGACAGGCGTAAAATCGTATAATGGTGCTATTGGGGTGGATGCCAACAAGCAACCTGTTGAGTCGGTTCTGCAAAGAGCAAAGCAGCTCGGTCTGCGCACCGGTGTTGCGGTTACATCGCAAATCAATCATGCAACGCCCGCTTCTTATCTGGCGCACAATGAAAGTCGTAAGAATTACAACGCCATCGCTGACAGCTTTTTTGATGACCGTATTAATGACGGATTTGTCGCCGATGTGATGCTGGGGGGCGGTACCTCTTATTTCGCCCGTGATGACAGAGATCTCACCGCTTTATTTGCAGATAACGGCTATCAATATGTTGATGGCTATGACCAGTTAGCTACATTGCCTGCCGGCACTGACGTGCTGGGACTATTTGCACCGGTGGGATTGCCGGCTGCGCTGGATGACAGTAACCCGCACCGCCTGTCTTTTCTGACTAAAAATGCGATTAAGCATCTTGAGGATCCGGAGGGATTTTTCCTTCTGGTAGAAGCGAGTCAGGTTGACTGGGCAGGGCATGCCAATGACATCGGTTCTGCGATGGCGGAAATGGATGATCTGGCAGTTACCATGGAATACCTGCAAAACTATGTAGAAACACACCCTGATACACTGGTTGTGCTTACCGCTGATCACAGTACCGGCGGTTTGACAATTGGCGCAGACGGTATTTACGAGTGGCATCCTGAGTACCTGCGTAACATGAAGGCTTCGGTTTCATCCATTGCTGTCAACATGGTCAGTGAAGCCTCTCCGGCTGCGTATGCTGAAGCGCAGCTGGGATTCACTTTTGAAGACGATGACAGTTCACTGGTAGACAGTATCGCGGCACTGCCTGACTTTGAGGCCCGTGAAACAGCGTTGAAAGCATTCCTTGATAAGAAGACGAATACCGGCTGGACCACTGGTGGCCACACTGGTGTCGATGTGGAAGTTTTTGCATTCGGTGCCGGAGCAGACGCTTTTGCCGGTCAGTTAGATAACACTGACATTGCAAAGCAATTCTTTCGTTTCCTGAACAACCGCTGAGCTGAATGACAGGCGTACTGTGATAATTTTCACAGTACGCTTTGATTCATTTATCGGCTTATGCGAAACACGCCTGCCACCCCGGCAAGGCAAAAAAATAGCCGCAAATTGCGGCTATTTTTTTCATCATTGTATAAATCTACTGATTCAGAAAGTTGTCCAGGTCTTCACCGGTAATTTTGCCAATCTGAGAAAACAGATACCACAATGCAGTCACCAGCAAAATCATGCTCGGGATTACGATAACCGGATAGCTCAGCATCGTCATCCGGCCCAGTTCTTCGGTGTAGGCAGTGGTGCCGGGTTCACTGACCAGAATCATTTTCGCCAGCACATAATTTAATACTGAGGAAAGAAAAAAGGAGCTGGCAACAATGTAAGAGCTGATAGCAATTTTACGTTTGAATTCTGCCTGTTTTCCTTTCTCATCCAGCGCGCGGTTTAAATTTTCCCAGTTAATGATCTGGTCGTTAAGGATGAGCATTTTAACCAGTGGCTTTTTACCAAACTGAGTCACCAGAACTGCAATACCGATAAGCGCCGGAATGGTGGCTTCTTTAATTGCAATATATTCGGCGGGCAGTTTCAATAAACTGATACCGCCGGTAAGGATAACGCTGACAATCCCGAGAACGGAAAAACCATTCACTTTACCGGACTGCTTTAAATCCCAGATGCCGTAAACAATTGGAAAGGCGAGGGCAGCAACGATGCTCCAGGCCGGCCCCAGGTATTCGTCTCCGCTGCCGTAAGACATGATTAAAACAGGGATAACAATGTTGAACGCAAGGTTGCCGAAGAAGCCCTGGTTTTGCTGATTTTTGGTTTCTGTGGTGCCGGACATATTTATTTCGTTGTACTACGGATTGAAGGCCAGTATACGGGAATCAATTACTTCACCCAAGCCCGTGCTGCGATGAGACCGCCAATAAATCCGAATAAATGATACTCGAAAGAAATAAATGCCTTTGTTGGCAGAATGCCAAACAACATACCGCCATACATAATGGCAACCAGCACAGAAATCACCAGGTAAGGGACTTTTCTGCTCATGAAGCCTGCCAGCAATAAAAAGCCAAAGTAACCATATACCATGCCACTGGCACCGATATGGATTGCTGAGCGGCCGAATATCCATACGCCGAGACCGCCGGTGAGAAGAATGGTCAGGGTAGTCAGCCAGAATGTGCGGTTTCCCCACTGCATTGTTAACCACATAAACAGCATCAGGGGCACAAGATTCGTGATCAGATGGCTGGCAGATCCGTGTAAAAACGGCGCAGTAAAAATATAGGGCAGGTAAGGCAGTGCTCTGGGAATAATACCAAATTGATTCAGGCTGTTTCCGGTGAGGAGGTTCAGTGCTTCAATGATAATGAGTACGCCGGCAATAATGGCAAGAAAGCGAAGCTGCTTTTTAAGTTGTGGCATAGGTTTACGCAATAATGTGTGGCAGATAACGGGATAAATCCTGAGTGATCTCACTGCTGTCTTCCCGTACAGACAAACCGGCAGGCATATCGTCTACCAGCCAGCTACCGATCAGTGTGTAATTTTCAGCAAACCGGGGCAGGGCAGTAAACGCCTGGATCACAACGCCTTCCTCTCCATACGGACCGTCGGAGAGTTTGGTTTGCTTACCATTTTCAATCAGGCTGATATTTGCCCCTTCTCTTGAGAACAGCGGTTTTTGAATCCATTTGCCGGTTTCTAGGCCCGGCGCATTTTCGGGGAAGTAGGCAGGCAACAGATTGGGATGGCCAGGAAACATTTCCCATAAAAGGGGTAACAGAGCCTTATTGGACAAAATGGCTTTCCATGGCGGTTCTATCCAGTTTGTACCGGCACCTGACAAGGCATCACCGAAACTTTCCCTCAGCATGAATTCCCAGGGATAGAGCTTGAAGCATTCAGTGACGGGATTATCTTTTAAATCCGTAAACGCGCCGGTATCTGCAAGGCCTATGTCTTCAATGTATAGAAACTCTGATTGCAGACCTGCTGCCTGAGCACAATCCTGCAAATATTGTACGGTACCTCTGTCTTCATCGGTGTCCCGGCAACAGGCGAAATGCATGTGACGGATGCGGTAGTAAGCTGCGATTTCTTCAAACCGGTGAACTAACTTTTCCTGTAAGGAATTAAACTGATCGGCGTGTCGGGGTAAATTTCCCCGGTCTACCTGCTGTTCAAGCCATAACCATTGCCAGAAGCCGGATTCATACAAGGACGTGGGCGTGTCTGCATTGTTTTCCAGCAGCTTAGCCGGACTTTTACCGTCATAGACTAAATCCAGCCGGGAATAGAGTGAGGGGGCGTTGTCCTGCCAGGACCGGAGAATGAATTCACGGTGAAGGGCGGGGATTTGAAAGCGGTCCAGCCACTCTTCGTCACGGATGACCTTATCTACTGCTGCCAGACACATCTGATGCAATTCAGCGGTAGGGTCTTCTATATCCTGCTCAATTTGTTTCAGTGAAAACTGATAATAAGCAGATTCATCCCAATACGGCTCGCCGTACATGGTGTGGAAATGAAAGCCGTACTCAGCGGCCTGCTGTTTCCAGTCAGGCCGCTCTCTGAGCGGAATACGAAGCACGGGATCAGCTGCCCCAGCTTCCGGAACGGCTGCTGCTACCCCAGCTTGATTTGGCTCTCACAGAGCTGCCGAAACCACCGCGGCTGACAGTACGGGTAACGGTGGGCTTGGGTTTATAAACAGACGGACTGACTTTGTAATTACGCTTGCGGATGTCACCGTCAAACACATAGCCATCTGCAGTCACCCATTTTGAGCGGAACGGCGAATACGGGGAATAAGAGGTATAAATGGGTTGTGAATAGTAAGGGCGGGGGGAGAGCAACTGGCTGACCATAAACCCTGCCATGAACGGCATGAAGAAACTGCCACCTGAATTATTAACTTCACGGCACTGATTCGGACCGAATTCATACTCGCAGTCATATTCAGAATTAAAACGGGGACTGGTACGGGACGCTTCATCGAGGGCAGTCTGGTAAGCTGCATCACAGCGTTCTGCCGCGTCAGGATAATCCGTTTTACAATCTTCCAGCGAGGTATAAATCTGTGCATCCTGACGGTCGTCTGCACAACCGGTTGCCATTATACCGGCAATCCCTACGGCCAGAGGCTTTAGTGCAAACCCTTTGCGCATTTTGCGCAAATCTATGTAACGACTTCTTTTCCGGGTCATATCTGTCTCCGAATCAGTATGTCATACAAGCAGCGTTCAGCAGACCCACTGCCACTGACATGGCAGCAAGCATGATCCCTGCGGAAACTTCATTGTTGTTAATGCGTTCTGCGATTTTCGGCATAAAGGTAAAGCGCAGCAGTGCAAATGCAAATGACTGGGCGACGATGGCAATCACGCCCCACAGCGCGAAATCCACAATGGATACAGCATTAGAAGCTGCACCTGAAAGGGCGATAGCGAAGCCAATCAACGCGCCGCCAAAACCGGTGGCCGCAGCTACATTCTGTTCCTCTTTGACCAGTTTCCATTCGTCATGCGGGGTGACCATGGCGTATACGATTTTAAATACAAACAAAAAGGCGACAGCGATAGCAAAGTATAAGGCGAAATTATCCAGCCCTGCTAATGATTGAATGATAGTGTCCATTAGGTATGTATCCTTTTATTAACCGTTAATAGTAATGTCGGCGGGCTCAATATCGAACCCTGTGCTTATCACCAGACAGCGGTCTGCATTGTGACCTACAATTTTTTCTTCACCGGCTACCAGCAGCGACTCTGTGCGTCCGTTATCAAGGGGACGTTCATAAAGCATCATAAACTGGTCAGTTGTACTGACATCACCATCTTCTTCATAGGTGGTTTCAGTAACAGCAACCGGCGGTGATATTTCACCGACAGCGTCCCATACACGGTGATAATCGTGTCCGTTAAGCGTGTAAACGGGCCTTGAAATCACAGAACTTAATGCTTCTTTCCACTGGGCTTCATTGCCGATGGTTTTAGTTTCGTAAAAGTACCACAGCTTAACGTCGGTAATATGGTTTTCTGTGAGACCACCATCTGTGACAACTTGCAGGAAGCCGTCATCGTCAGTGTAATAACGCAGCAAAGTTCCACCACTGTCCAGCGGGGCTTCTCCCACCGCCTGAATCAGTTGGGAACGGGCCGCGCCTTCGATGGTAAGTTGCGGTTCCAGCAGCTTAAGTTTCAGATCATCCAGTTCAAATGAACCGCCCAGATATAATCCCATGATTTCAGGAGATTTGGGTTTTGCTTTTTCTGTGTCTTTCTTACTTCTGCCAAACAATTTGCCAAACATTGATTACGCTCCTAATGTTTGCCAGTTAATATCGTTCAACCGGCTGCCGGCGATGTAAAACACTTTGTCACCGCCACAAATGGTATGTGAGAAATCAGGGTTGAGAACCATATTTTTATACACGCCGCCGGGGGCGTAGCCAATAAGAATGGCGTTATATTCACGTTTAAAATTATTAAACACATGCTCTACGGCAAGAGACTGGATATCCGCCGGCACCTGGGCTGAAAATTGTGCCTGACCGTCGTCAACGCTGATTAAATCGTGATGCAGCATACTGGAACCGGGATCAAAAGCTGCTTTCGCCAGCATTTCAACGGCCACTGACGGTGTACACTCAACTTTTGGACAATGCATCTGCAGCAGGGGAACCAGCGTATCGTCAGTAAAGTACGCGACTTTGTGGGCATCCGGATTGCGGTTAGTGCAATAAAGGGCTGTGGTTAACGTCACGTCATCCTGCGGATTGTCCATGAGAATGGTTCTTGCGGTGGCGACGCAGGCCTTGTCCATATCTTCATCGCGGTTAAATGAATCAACTTTCACAAATTCAATTTTGTCCGGCATGGGGTTGTGAATATCTGCTTTTACACACAGCACGATTTCCGGCTTATCCGGCAGGGCTTCCCGCTCTTTAAGCAGTAAATCCAGCAACAGCAGAGTTTTGTTTTCATTCCAGCCGATAACCAGAATGTGATTTTCAACATGTAATGGTTTCATTCCTAACAGTCCTCTTTGCCAGTGATGGCTCACCCATGCCGCAATGCGGCCCACTACCATCGCGAAAATACTCAATCCCACCGGAATTACATACAGCGATACGATAATTTTACCTGCCGGTGTGACCGGTGACAGATCGCCATAACCGACAGTTGAGGCGGTAACAGCCATCCAGTAAAAAAAGTCTGCATGGCTGGTCAGCGCTTCTTCTCCCGCAGCAGACAGCATCAACCATGCGAGTAAGCCGTAGATAAAAGTGATGGTGACAATGGTGTACCAGCGGGATTCGGAAAAATACCGCAGCATGAGTTTACGAATGTGGGTCCATGAAGCCATGGTGTATGGATGCGTCCCTGATGATTATTTCTGAGCTAAGCAGTATGACGTAAAAGCAATTTCCGGTGCAAGTCACAAAAAGTAAGGGGGCGTGTCAGCCCCCTTAGCATTAATTACTTACCCAGAATCCGGCTCAGTTCATCATCTGCAGATGATTTTCCGCCTTTGATACCTGCCTCAGACAGGCGTTTTTCCAGATCGCTGCTGGACTCTTCAGCCGCCAGCTCTTCGGCAGCCTGCAACTCAGCGGTGCGAAGTTTTTGCTTTTCCTGAATCCGCGATAAAGATTCGGTCGCAGTCTTCATTTTACTGTTCGCACCCATATGGCGTGAAGATACAGCTACCTGTGCTTTTTGCACACTTTCAGTCGCCTTTACCATATCTACCTGCTGTTCCAGGCGGCGCAGGTTTGCTTTGGCCTGCTGAATATTTTGAGCCAGTTGCTTCTCGGATTGTTTGAACTGGTCAAGGTATTGCTGTTCCTGTTCCTGCTCAGCTTTCAAATCAGACACTTTTTGTGCACAATCCAGTGCCAGTTGACGGTCTGTATCAACCGCCTTGCGGGCATGGGCTTCGTATTCAGCGATAGAAGCACTGAAGCTGTCTACCTTCTGTTGCGATAATTTGCATTTCGCGAGGATTTGCGTGCGGGCATGATCAGATTTACGTAACTCTTCTTTTGCTTCACGGATCTCCTGCTCAAGAATTCTGATTGCCTGACTGTCGGCTACGGCTTGCGCAGCTTCAGTGGCACCACCTTTCACAGCTGTTACTAATTTTTTCCAAACAGACATTCGCTTCTCCTGTCAGGTTATTTTAAATGCGTTTCGTAGGCATCTAAGAAAGACGCTACGTTTTGAAACAAGGTTTCAACTTCGATCACGATACTTTCAGGCTTTGACTGGGCACTCAGTGCGCCAAAAGCTGTGTAGTATTCATCACCACCAATGGTGGAAATACCTACTGTCGTCAGCGGAAATACCATGTGCGTTGACAGAATCTCGTGATCCAAAGCCGGCTTGTCTTTTACATCGGAAGCCGGGAATAACAGACTTTCCACCAGGATCTGCTCGCCACTCAATGCCAGCCAGGCATCAATGCCATCCTGATTAGCAATAAGAAGACAGCCTTCTTCACGGGTGATGACAAAGTCGTCGTGTTCTTGCAAGAGGGATTCAAGCTTTTCCAGATCCCACGTCATAACGTCTCTCCTTTACGATTGAAGCGAAAATGTCGACAACACTGTAAACGACTTTTAAAGTGCACGACAACATTCACGGGGTTCAGTGTAGACAGGTTGGGGCAAAGTAGTCAATAATCAATACCTCTTTTATGTGTAAAAAAGTGTGTTTTTGTAAAGTATAACTCACAAATGGTGGTTTTCTGATGGCGAAAAATAATTGGCGGCAAGCAGTGGCAAGGCTCGTAAAGTCAGAAATGTCGGTGAGAGGTGTTAAATATCAGGCACTTAGTGACCGGTTAGCCGAAATTGGGGTGGAGCAGAGTGCAGATAACCTGCGAAACAAAGTGAATAAAGGTATTATGGGGGCTGATTTGTTTTTGCAGATCATGATGGTGTTAAATGCCCGGCCACTTGCTATGCAGGCCGTCGGTGACATTCTTAACGATATGGATGATGACTGAGACGTCCACCAGGGTAATCAGGAATTAAGGTAATCCTGTGAAACAGATAAAAAAAACCCGGTAAAGCTACCGGGTCAGAATAGGATCTGTTTGGGAGAACATCATCACTATCTGTACGTATCTTAAGCGTTTAAGTCCGCGCTGTATAATGTTTATGCGTATTTCGGTATATATATAGTTATCTAAAAATATACGTGCGTATATTTACGAGTTTTAATTTACTGATTTTGAAGTGAAAAATGAAGTTATCTGATTTTAGTTTCGAGCTGCCAGAGCATTTAATTGCCAAATATCCTACAGAAAAACGTCGTGCCAGCCGTCTTCTGTGCCTGGATGGAAATACCGGTTCAGTTAAACATCAGCAGTTCGCTGAGATGCTGTCTCTGGTAGATGAAGGTGACTTGCTGGTATTCAACAATACCCGGGTAATTCCCGCGCGGCTGAGAGGTAGAAAAGCCTCCGGCGGCCAGGTGGAAGTGCTGGTAGAGCGGATCTTAGATAATAATCAGGTACTGGCCCACGTGCGTGCCAGTAAGGCGCCCAAACCCGGTACTCAATTGTTGCTGGAAGAAAAGGTGCACGTCACCGTGACGGGCAGGGAAGGCGCGCTATTTCTCATTCATTTTGATGATGCGGCTTCAGTACTTTCTCAACTTGAGCAATATGGCCATATGCCGCTGCCTCCTTACATTGACCGTGCTGATGAAAGCAGTGATAAAGAGCGTTACCAGACTGTTTATAATCAGAAGCCGGGCGCAGTGGCTGCACCGACAGCCGGATTACATTTTGACGACGACATGCTGACCGCCCTGCGGGCTAAAGGTGTGAATCTGGCGTTCGTCACCTTGCACGTCGGGGCCGGCACATTTCAGCCGGTACGTGTTGATAATATTCAGGAACACGTTATGCACTCGGAGTATGCCGAAGTGCCGCAGAATGTGACAGATGCCGTAGTGGCCACCAAAGCTGCAGGTAAACGGGTTATTGCCGTGGGTACTACTTCGGTACGTTCGCTGGAGTCGGCTGCAAAAGCCGCCGGTGATGATCTGATCCGGCCTTTCTTTGATGATACTGATATTTTCATCTATCCGGGTTTCAATTTTAAAGTCGTGGATGCCATGTTTACGAACTTTCACTTGCCGGAGTCCACACTGATGATGTTGATCAGTGCATTTGCCGGCAGAGAACATGTCATGAAAGCCTATCAGGATGCCATTGCAAATGAATACCGTTTCTTCAGTTACGGCGACAGCATGTTCATTGAAAAAGCGCAAAGCCAGCCGGCATAAACAGCAGGGTTGCGTTTAATTTCAGGGTTACCGCGCTGCAGAGCATGATCTGTACGCTGAAACTGGTATAATCGCCGCCAAATTTTTTATTTACGCCAGCTGCGCATCGCCCGCTGGTGATTTCGGGATACAGTTTTTAATGCAATTTGAACTACTTAAAACCGATGGCAAAGCCAGACGCGGCCGTCTGGTATTCGACAGAGGCGTGGTAGAAACACCGGCTTTTATGCCTGTAGGCACCTATGGCACTGTAAAAGGGATGACCCCTGAAGAGCTGAAGGACAGCGGCGCGCACATTTGCTTGGGCAATACTTTCCACCTGATGTTGCGTCCGGGCACCGGTATCATAAAGCAACATGGTGATCTTCACGATTTTATGCACTGGGATAAGCCAATCCTTACTGACTCCGGTGGTTTCCAGGTGTTCAGTCTTGGCGACCTGCGCAAGATCACCGAAGAAGGCGTGACCTTCCGTTCACCGATCAATGGTGAAAAAATCTTGCTGACACCTGAAAAATCCATGGAAGTGCAGCGGGATCTCGGCTCTGATATCGTCATGATCTTTGATGAATGTACTCCTTATCCGGCAACGGAACAGGAAGCGCGGATCTCTATGGAGCTTTCTTTGCGCTGGGCCAAACGCAGTAAAGAAGCCCACGGCGATAATCCGTCGGCATTGTTTGGTATTGTGCAGGGCGGTATGTATGAAGGTCTTCGTGACGTATCGCTGGCCGGCCTTGAAGAGATTGGCTTTGATGGTTACGCCATTGGCGGTTTGTCTGTGGGTGAGCCCAAAGAGGACATGATCCGCATTATTGAACACACGGCACCTAAAATTCCGCAGGACAAGCCCCGTTATCTGATGGGTGTGGGTAAACCGGAAGATTTAGTGGAATCCGTTCGTCGCGGCATTGATATGTTTGACTGCGTAATGCCAACACGGAACGCCCGCAACGGTCATCTGTTTGTCACTGGAGGTGTGGTAAAAATCCGCAACGCCAAACATCGCAACGATACGTCACCACTGGACGAAAACTGCGATTGTTACACTTGTAAAAACTATTCACGCTCATATCTCCATCATCTGGACAAATGTAATGAGATCCTGGGCGCCCGTCTGAATACGATTCACAATCTGCGGTATTACCAGCGGGTCATGCAAGGTTTGCGTGATGCCATTGACGCAGATGATTTAGACGGATTCGTAAAAGAATTTTACGCACAAAAAGGTTTGCCGGTTCCGGCACTATAACAACATTTAAAAAATGAGGAAATTATGAGCTTGTTTATTTCTAACGCTTACGCGCAATCCGCCGGTGGTCAACCACAGGGTGGCGGTTTCGAAATGCTCATTATGCTGGGTGTATTCGGTCTTATCTTCTACTTCCTGCTTTACCGCCCGCAAGCCAAGCGTGTTAAAGAGCATAAAAATCTGGTCTCTTCACTGGGCAAAGGAGATGAAATTCTCACCCAGGGTGGTTTGGTCGGACGCATCACTAAGGTATCTGAAGAAAAAGACTTTATTGAAATTGCGTTAAACGATGAAACCAATATCGTCATCCAGAAAACCTCTGTTTCTGCAGTGCTGCCAAAAGGCACGATGAAATCGATTTAAGCTATGCTGCCAGAGCCGGGATTTTCCCGGCTCTCTGGTAAAAGGAAGTTCCTGTGTTAAATAAAAACTCGATCTGGAAAGTGCTGGTGGTCATTCTAATTATTGGCCTCTGTGCATTATATGCACTTCCCAACATTTACGGTGAAGATAACGCCGTGCAGATTTCTGCCGGACGCGATGCCAAAGTTGATGAACAACTGGTTACCCGCGTTCAGGACGCACTGAAAGGCAACAATATCAGTGTTAAGAAAACCGAATTCGAAAACGAGCAAATTCTGGTTCGCCTGAATAGCAGTGATGCTCAGCTTCGCGCCCGTGAATTACTGGAAAAAGAACTGGGTACAGATTATTACGTCGCTATGAACCTGGCGCCGGATACGCCGGAGTGGCTGGAAAACCTTGGTGGTTCTCCCATGAAGCTGGGTCTGGATTTGCGTGGCGGTGTTCACTTTCTGATGGAAGTGGATATGAGCGAGGCAATCAAGAAATCTCTGGAAGATGCAGAAAACGGTTTCAGAACCTCTCTGCGTGAAGAAGGGCTGCGTTACCGTACCGTGTCTCAGCATGATGATTATCTGGATATCACGTTCCGTGATCAGGAGACGCTGGAAAAAGCAGAGTTCTTCCTGCGCAACCAGAACCGTGATCTGAGCTTTGAAGAAGTGGAGGGTATGAAATTACGCGCCGCTTTCTCTGAGGCGAAATTATCTGAAATCCGTGACAACGCAGTAAAACAAAACATCACCATCATCCGCAACCGTGTAAACCAGTTAGGTGTTGCTGAGCCTGTTGTACAGAAACAGGGTGCAGACCGTATTGTGGTGCAGTTGCCGGGTATTCAGGATACTGCAAGGGCAAAAGAAATTTTGAATGCCACTGCAACGCTGGAATTCCGCATGGTGGACTTAGACCACGATGTTGCTGATGCTGTTAATGGCCGTGTGCCGGCAGGGTCTCAACTGATTAACGATCAGAGTGGCCGTCCTCAGCTACTGGAAAAACGCATCATGCTTACCGGTAACCACATCACTGACGCAAACAGCGGCGTTGATGAATACGGTATCCCGCAGGTAAACATCTCGCTGGATTCCGAGGGTGGCAACAAGATGTCCCGTTCTACCCGCAGTAATATCGGCAAGCCTATGGCGACGGTTTTCATCGAGTACAAGTCTACCGGTGAACGTAATGACGCCGGTAAACTGATTTTCGAAAAGCATGAAGAAGTGATCAGTATCGCAACGATTCGTGCGCAGTTGGGCAGCAGCTTCCGTATTACCGGTCTGGACTCTCCGAAAGAAGCCCGTGACCTGTCTTTACTGCTGCGTGCCGGTGCACTGATTGCTCCCATTCAAATTGTTGAAGAACGTACCGTTGGCCCGAGCCTGGGCGCAGAAAACATCGCAATGGGTATGCAGGCCATCGTTTGGGGTCTGGCAGCAGTTCTGATTTTCATGATTGTTTACTACAAAGCGTTCGGCCTGATTGCCAATGTGGCTCTGGTGAGCAACCTGGTGATCATCATCGGTGTGATGTCTATGATCCCCGGCGCGACCCTGACCTTACCGGGCATGGCGGGTATTGTATTGACCGTTGGTATGGCGGTAGACGCCAACGTACTGATTTTCGAGCGTATTCGTGAAGAACTGCGTGACGGACGCAGTCCTCAGCAAGCCATTCACATGGGCTATGACAGCGCGTTTTCTACCATCCTCGATGCAAACGTGACTACCTTTATTGCCGGTATGATCCTGTTTGCTGTGGGTACAGGTCCGATTAAAGGCTTCTCCATCACGCTGATGATTGGTATTGCGACGTCCATGTTCACCGCGATTCTGGTAACCCGTGTGATCACCAATGCAATCTGGGGCGGCCGCCGCGTCACTTCGCTGCCGATATAAGGAACCGTTACTATGCAATTTTTATCTTTGAACCATACGGTTAACTTTATGCGGTTGCGTGTGGCAACCATGATCCTGTCAACTGTGCTTATCCTCGGCTCACTGGTGTCGCTGGGCATGAATAGTCTGAACTGGGGTCTGGACTTCACAGGCGGAACACTCATTGAAGTGGGTTATGAAGAATCCGCTGATCTTGAGAAGATCCGTTCTGAGCTGGCCGGAGCAGATTTTGCTGATGCCGTTGTACAAAACTTCGGTAGCAGTCAGGATGTGCTTATCCGTATCGCGCCCCGGGATGGTGTAAAAGCCTCTGCCATTGGCGACCAGGTACTTGCTGCGCTGCGTGCTGACGGTGAAACCGTAGACATGCGTCGTATTGAGTTCGTTGGCCCCCAGGTGGGTGATGAACTGACAGAGCAGGGCGGTCTCGCCATGCTGGTGGCACTGCTGTGTATTCTTGTGTACGTTGCTATGCGGTTCGAATGGCGCTTTGCGCTGGGTTCTGTGGCTGCGCTGGTACACGACGTTATTCTTACCCTGGGTTTGTTTTCTGTATTGCAAATCGAATTTGATTTGACTGTACTGGCCGCCGTGCTGGCGGTTATCGGTTACTCGCTGAACGATACCATCGTTGTGTGCGACCGTATCCGTGAAAACTTCCGCAAGATTCGTAAGGGTGAGCCTACAGAGATTGTAAATATCTCTCTGTCGCAAACCTTGAATCGTACCATCATTACTTCACTGACCACGGTGCTGGTACTGGTTGCGCTTTTCTATAAAGGCGGTGCGCTTATTCACGGTTTCGCAACAGCGCTGCTGTTTGGTGTTGCGGTAGGTACGTACTCTTCAATCTACATTGCCAGCTCTGTTGCGCTGGCACTGGGGATCAGTAAAGAAGATCTGATGCCTCCGCAGGTAGAGAAAGAAGGTGCCGATATGGACCCGCTTCCGTAAACAAATACGGGAGTACGATATTGAAGAAGGTCGCTTTGTAAGCGGCCTTTTTTATGACCTGTTTGCCGGTATTTAATGACGGTTTATATGGTGGAATTTGAACAGCCGTTATAAGTTACAGAATCTTTTCAGGGCAGCAATAACAAAAAAGGCCAGCGGGTTTGCGCTGGCCTTTGAAAGCATTTTAACTTCCGTGGAAGTGTGCTTCCTGATTCAGGTGCTGCTTATTTCAGATGCTTTACGAGGCCCTGAACCACTTTCGGGCTGCCGGCTACGATTTCACCCTTATAAAGCGGGTCGTTGTTACCTTTAAAATCAGTTACCAGGCCGCCTGCTTCACGCACCAGCAGTTCACCTGCTGCAATGTCCCATGCTTTAATGCCACGTTCCCAGTAACCGTCGACACGGCCGGCTGCAACGTAAGCCAGATCCAGCGCTGCACTGCCAGCGCGGCGGATATCGCCACATTCGTGGAAGATTTTGTTCAGGCCGAGGGCATACTCACCAAATTGTGCTTTGTTTTTAAACGGCAGGGCTGTAGCCAGTACAGTTTCAGTGAGATCGCGGGGTTTGGTTACACGGATACGGTAGCCGTTCAACTGGGCACCCTGACCACGGCTGGCGGTGAAAATTTCACTGCGGATTGGATCAAAAACAACAGCCTGGTCAAGACGACCTTTGTGCAGAAGAGCTATGGAAACACAGAAATGGGGGATACCTTTTACAAAGTTGGTGGTTCCGTCCAATGGATCAATAACCCACTGAAAATCTGAATCCTTACCGTGGGTTTCGCCACTTTCTTCACCCAGAAAGCTGTGGTCCGGGTAAGACTGCTGAATTTTGTTAATAATCGCCTTTTCGGCTTCTTTGTCGATTTGCGTTACGTAGTCATTGGCGCCTTTCACTTCTTTCGTCAGGTCAGCACGATTCTCAAAACCGCGCACAATGATTGTTCCGGCAACACGCGCAGCGCGCACCGCAATATTCAGCATAGGATGCATAAGTAAACCACCAATTGTAAAAGATCATAGTAAACGTTGTACGGAAATTGACCATACACGTTGAAAGCGCGCGAAGTTTAACAGAGCCGCTAAAATATGCAATGGCCGGCGGCGAAAAAACGGCCTCTGCAGGGCGGGGTAAATAGCCATCCAGAAAGCTATTGTGCTATTATCCGCCACCCGCAAAACAGGTGAAGGTAACACGCATGCTCGACAACATCCGGATAGTACTGGTTAATACATCCCACACAGGCAATATTGGTTCAACCGCAAGGGCGATGAAAACCATGGGCCTGAGTAACCTGTATCTGGTTGATCCTGTGAGTGCGCCGGATGGCCACGCCAGTGCGTTAGCTGCCGGCGCCGGTGATGTGCTGGCAAAAGCGAAAACTGTTGCCACGCTTCAGGAAGCGGTTGCTGACTGCGGACTGGTCGTCGGGACTTCTGCACGTTCAAGAACTCACTCCTGGCCAATGCTGGAACCCCGCAGCTGCGGTCGTAAACTGATTGAAGAAGTACCGGATTATCCGGTGGCACTGGTATTTGGCCGTGAAAATAACGGTCTGACGAATGAAGAGCTGCAGCAATGCCATTTCCATGTGTGCATTCCCGCCAATCCGGAATACAGCTCACTGAATCTTGCCGCCGCAGTACAGACATTATGCTATGAAGTGCGCATGGCGTGGCTGGAGAAAGATGCGTTCCCGCCCACTGAAAATGACTACCCATTAAACGAAGATCTGGAACGTTTTTACCAGCACCTCGAACAAACCCTTACCTGTACAAACTTTATTGTTAAGAACCATCCGGGCATGGTGATGACCAAATTACGCCGTCTGTTCAACCGTGCCCGTCCGGAAAGTCAGGAACTGAACATTCTGCGCGGCATTTTGTCGTCCATCGACAAAGCCGTAAAGTGAGGGTTGTACCGTGTTTCCGCGAATAAAAGAAGATATAAAAGGCGTCTTTCACCGTGACCCTGCGGCAAGGAATACCTTTGAAGTACTGACCAATTACCCGGGCCTGCATGCCATCTGGTTGCACAGGATCAGTCATAAGCTGTGGAAGCACGACTTAAAATGGCTTGCACGCACGTTGTCTACGTTCAGCCGCTGGTTAACGGGTATCGAAATTCACCCGGGCGCCACACTTGGCAGACGAGTTTTCATCGACCATGGCATGGGGGTTGTCATTGGTGAAACGGCGGTTATTGGTGATGACGTCACTTTGTATCATGGTGTAACGCTGGGTGGTACAAGCTGGAAGGCCGGAAAACGTCATCCTACCCTGGAGAAAAACGTGGTCGTCGGTGCCGGTGCGAAAGTGCTTGGCCCCATCGTGATTGCTGAAGGGGCAAAAATCGGCTCTAACTCGGTTGTTGTCAAGGATACACCGGCCGGAGCAACGGTGGTGGGCATTCCCGGACGCATCGTTAAAACCCAAAAAACTGCATCAGATGATCCGCAAGTTACCCGTCGCCACCAGATTGCGGAGAAATACGGTTTCGATGCCTACGCCGTTTCTACTGACAATCCGGACCCGGTTGCAAATGCCATGGGCGTTATGCTTGAGCATATTCACCAGATGGACAATAAGGTGGAAGAACTCTGCGGCGTTATCCGCGCAATGGGCGGTGATGTGTGTACTGACAATCTGCATGCCATTAAAGCTGAAGACTTCGCTGATACGGGGATTGATCCTGTGGTGCCTCAACAGGGTGAAGTGCAGGACGATTTTGACCCGAAAATCTGATTAAGCTGATAGATAATACCTGACTAATTTACCAGGTTAAATACTTGACCATTTTAGTCAAGAATGTAACAATTCCCGCCTGAAAAAGGCTGGGAGAAAGTCATGAAATTAACGTCAAAAGGGCGCTACGCCGTTACAGCTATGCTGGATGTTGCGTTGCATTCAACCCGCGGTCCCGTGCCGCTGGCTGACATTTCCGAGCGTCAGGAAATTTCCTTATCATATTTAGAGCAACTGTTCTCCAGACTTCGTAAAGAGAAGCTGGTCGACAGTGTACGTGGTCCTGGCGGCGGTTATCTGCTGGGCCGCGATGCCATGCGAATTGCTGTGGGTGAAGTCATCCGCGCCGTTGATGAATCCGTTGATGCTACCCGCTGTCAGGGACAGGCGGATTGTCAGGGCGGTGAACGTTGCCTGACGCACAGCCTCTGGCAGGATCTGAGCGACCGTATCAGCGTGTTCCTGGATTCCATTACGTTGGGTGAACTGATGTCTCAGCGTGAAGTGCAGGAAGTGGCCGGGCGCCAGGATAAGCAAACATCCATCATTAAACCTCTGGAAGACATCAAGGTTAGCATTCAGTTGTCATGACTCAAGCCCGTACACAACCCGTTTATTTAGATTATGCCGCCACCACACCGGTTGATCCCCGTGTGGCAGAGAAAATGATGGCGTGCTTAACCATGGACGGAAACTTTGGAAATCCGGCCTCCCGTACGTATCGCTACGGCTGGATTGCTGAAGAAGCAGTAGATATCGCCCGTAATCAGATTGCAGATGTATTCAACTGCGATCCCAGAGAAATTGTTTTTACCTCTGGAGCCACTGAGTCCAACAACCTGGCGATAAAAGGTGCTGCTGAAGCTAATTTTAGCAAGGGTAAGCATATCATTACCGTTAATACTGAACATAAAGCCGTGCTGGATACCTGCGATGCACTGGCTGAAAGAGGCTTTGAGGTTACGGTTCTGGCTGTGGACAGCGATGGTCTCATTACCCCTAAACAGATTGCCGGCGCTATGCGGGACGATACCGTTCTGGTGAGCGTGATGCATGCGAACAACGAAATCGGTGTGATTCAGGATATCGCCGCCATCGGTAAGCTATGTCGCGAAAGAGACATACTGTTTCATGTGGATGCTGCACAATCTGCCGGAAAACTGCCGCTCGATCTCAGTGAACTTGATATTGATTTGTTGTCAGTGTCAGCCCACAAAATTTATGGTCCGAAAGGTATTGGCGCGTTGTATGTGCGTCGTCGCCCTAAAGCGAAAATCTCTGCTCAAATTCACGGCGGAGGCCACGAGCGGGGCATGCGTTCCGGCACGCTGCCTGTTCACCAGATAGTTGGAATGGGTGAAGCCTTTGCCCTGGCTGAGGCCGGAATGGCTGAAGAAAGTCAGCGGATACGTGGTTTACGTGACCAGCTCTGGCAGGGCATCAGCCAATTAGACAACGTCTATCTTAATGGTCACGCAGAACAGCGCTTGCCGGGAAATCTGAATGTCAGCTTTGGTGGTGTAGATGGCGAAAGCTTAATGATGGCACTGAATGATGTTGCCGTATCATCAGGTTCTGCATGTACATCTGCCAGCCTTGAGCCGTCTTATGTTCTGGCTGCGCTGGGCATGAGTGCGGAGCTGGCGCACAGCGGAATTCGCTTTACGGTTGGACGTTATACCACACAGGCTGACATTGAATACGTGGTCAGCAAGGTAAGCAGTGTAGTTAACACACTTCGCAGCGCGCAGTAGTAAGCACAAACAACCGGGCGGTTGACCATATCACAACCGCGTAAACATTGAACTGACGGCCTGTTTCGGGCATGATGCGCACGCTTTTTCCGGCGCGGCATCAGCGGTCTGTCAGCGTATAGCGCCCGGAGCAATTCTTGAGTGGATTACTCAGGTATTATACAATTTAACCGATTTATCGCGCTGGTCCGGCTGACAAACAATGTTTTGTTTTCAGTGATGCAAAGCAAGACCGACATGGCTTTGTAATGAAATGGACCCGCAATTTCAGGCAAACAGGTGAGATCCAATAATGAGTGAACAGATCGATCAGGCACTATCGCGTAAGTACGATGCCGGTTTCTATTCTGAAATCGAATCGGAAACCTTCGAAAGTGGACTGGACGAATCCGTTATCCGACGCATTTCAGAAATGAAAGGTGAGCCGGAGTGGATGCTTGAATGGCGTTTAAAAGCCTACAACGCATGGCTGCAAATGGAAGAACCGGAGTGGGCCCATGTGGAGTATCCTAAAGTGGACTTCCAGGCTATTTCTTACTATTCCGCACCGAAGAGTATGAAGGACAAACCTAAGTCGTTAGACGAGGTTGACCCTGAACTGCTGCGTACCTACGAAAAACTGGGTATTCCTTTGCACGAGCAGGAAATGCTGGCGGGTGTTGCGGTTGATGCGGTTTTCGACTCCGTTTCCGTTGTGACCACATTCCGCGAAAAGCTGGAAGAAGCCGGGGTTATTTTCTGCCCGATTTCTGAGGCTGTTCACAAATATCCTGAGCTCATTAAGAAATACCTTGGCTCTGTGGTGCCGCGTACAGATAACTTCTATGCTGCACTGAATGGTGCGGTATTCACCGATGGTTCATTCGTATTTATTCCAAAAGGCGTTCGTTGCCCGATGGAACTGTCTACCTATTTCCGTATTAATGAACAAAATACCGGTCAGTTCGAGCGCACCCTGATTGTTGCCGAGGAAGGCAGCTATGTGTCTTACTTAGAAGGCTGTACCGCTCCTCAGCGCGACGAAAACCAGCTGCACGCCGCAGTGGTTGAACTGGTTGCCATGGACGATGCACAAATCAAATATTCCACGGTACAGAACTGGTACCCGGGCGACGAAGACGGTAAAGGCGGTATTTATAACTTCGTAACCAAACGCGGTATTTGTCACACCAATGCCAAGATTTCCTGGACTCAGGTTGAAACCGGTTCTTCAGTTACCTGGAAGTATCCTTCCTGTGTACTTAAAGGTGATAACAGCGTGGGCGAATTCTACTCAGTAGCGCTGACCCGTGGACGCCAGCAGGCCGATACCGGTACGAAAATGATTCACCTGGGTAAGAATACCCGCTCCACCATTATCTCGAAAGGGATCTCCGCAGGTAAGAGCAATAATGCGTACCGTGGACTGGTGCAGATGGGCCCCCGTGCAGACGGTGCCCGTAACTTTACCGAATGTGACTCGCTGTTAATCGGCGATCAGTGCGGTGCACACACATTCCCGTATATTGAAAGCAGAAACCCTACCGCCATCGTAGAGCACGAAGCGACAACGTCGAAAGTGAGCGATGAGCAGTTATTTTTATGCCAGCAACGTGGTCTGGACGCGGAAAAAGCCGTGTCGATGATCGTTAACGGTTTCTGTAAAGAAGTATTCAAAGAGCTACCAATGGAATTTGCCGTTGAAGCTGGCAAGCTGCTCGAAATTAGTCTTGAAGGTTCAGTGGGGTAATAATGCTAAAAATTTCTAATCTACATGCCAGCGTCGAAGAAAAGACCATCATTAAAGGTCTGGATCTGGAGATTGGTCCGGGTGAAGTACACGCTATCATGGGCCCTAACGGTGCGGGTAAATCCACGCTGGGCTATGTACTGTCTGGCCGTGACGGCTACGAAGTGTCTGACGGTACGGTAGAACTGAACGGTAAAGACTTACTGGATTTAGACGTAGAAGAGCGTGCCCGTGAAGGTCTGTTCCTGGCATTCCAGTATCCGGTAGAAATTCCGGGTGTTTCTAACATGGAATTCATGAAGGAATCGGTGAATGCGATGCGCGAACAGCGTGGTGAAGAGCCACTGACTGCAGCAGAATTCCTCAAGAAAGCCAAAGAAGCGTGCAAGCAGGTTCAACTGCCGCTGGATTTCCTTAAGCGTGGCGTAAACGAAGGCTTCTCCGGTGGTGAGAAAAAGCGTAACGAAATCATGCAAATGATTCTGCTTGAACCGTCGCTGTGTATTCTTGACGAATCAGACTCCGGTCTGGACGTTGACGCGTTGCAGGTTGTCGCTGACGGCGTAAACAGCCAGCGCAACGACAAGCGCAGCTTTATCGTGGTAACCCACTATCAGCGCCTGCTTGACTACATCAAACCGGACTTCGTACACATTCTGGCCGACGGCAAAATCGTCAAGAGCGGCGATGCGTCACTGGCGCTGGAAGTTGAGAAAAATGGTTACGCTTTCTTAGGTAAAAAATACGAGGAGAGTGAAGCATGAGCCAATGGCTGGAACAAGTCATTGACAACGCTCAGGATGTTTCTGACTTCCTTTCTTCACAACGTAAAAAGTCACTGGCAGCGCTGCAGGAGCAGGGCTGGCCGGGTAAGCGTGCCGAGCAATGGCGTTTTACCCCGCTGACCAGCGTTGAGAAACGTAAAGCAATTAAAGCGAAGGTGACAGAAGAACCTGCTGTGCCGCAGATTGATAAGCTGGATACTATCGATCTGGTATTCGCTGACGGCAAGCTGGTGACTGACATCAGTGAACTGTCATTGCCTAAAGGCCTGAAAATCAAGTCACTAAAAAAAGCCGGTGATGACGAACAGGCAGCTATCAAAAGTATTTTTGCGAAGATTAAACCTGCCCGTCACACCTTCGGACTGGTAAATGACGCCGTGTCTAAACAAGGCGTGTTCATCGATGTTGCTGCAGGGGCAAAAATCAAACCGGTTGTGCGGGTTTTGAACCTCAGCACTCAGGCAGGCGATGCCCATACCCGCGTACTGGTGCGTTTGGGTGAAGCGGCCAAGTTGACTGTTATTGAACATGGTGAAGGCACGGCTGACAGCCTGACAACGGCATTTGCTGAATACAGCATTGCAGATCATGCCCAGCTGGAACATTATCGTTTTGCCCTGTTTACCGGTAAAGCGAAACAAATCGGTGGCAGTCACTTTAAGCTCGGTGAAGAAGCCAGCCTGAACAGCACACTGGTAGGTTACGGCAGTGAATTAAGCCGACTTGATATCGACGTTTGGCATGCCGGTGAGCACGCTAATGCGAAAATGAACGCCATTTATCTGCTGGCGGAAGGTGAACTGTTCGACCTGCATACTACTCTGGAGCACGCTGTTCCGAATGGTACATCAGAAGAAAATGCCCGCGGTATCGTAGGTGACGGTGCCCGCGCTGTATTTAACGGTCGTATCCATATTCACCGCGATGCCCAGAAAACACTGGCAGAGCTGAATAACCGAAACCTGTTACTTTCGCGCCGTTCGCTGATTAACACCAAGCCTGAGCTTGAAATTTATGCGGATGATGTGAAATGTGCTCACGGCGCTACGGTTGCAGAAATCGATGATACGGCACTGTATTACATGCTGAGCCGCGGTATTCCCCGCAGTAAGGCGCTGGTCATGCTGAATTTCGGCTTTATTCAGGAACTGGTTACCCAAATTCCGAAAGAAGCCATTGCTGACTGGCTGCTGCCCAAACTCAGCGAACGTTTTGCCTCTATGGAGGTAAAATGAGTCTGGACGTACAGGCCCTGAGGGCGCAATTTCCGATCCTCAGCCGCAAGGTGAATGGCAAACCGCTGGTTTATCTGGATAATGCAGCAACCACACAGAAGCCGCAGGCAGTGCTGGATGCCATTATGGATTTCTACACCACCACGAATGCCAATGTGCACCGTGGTGCTCATGCGCTATCTGATGAAGCCACGCGACGGTTTGAAAAAGCCCGAGACGATGTGGCCGCGTTTATTAACGCGAATGACCGTAAGGAAGTGATCTGGACAGCCGGTACTACCGAAGCCATTAATCTGGTTGCGAAAGGCCTGGGTCAGTTGCTGAAAGCCGGTGATGAAGTTGTGGTGACTGAAATGGAACACCACGCGAACCTCGTGACCTGGCAGCAAGCCTGTAAAGTGTCCGGTGCAACATTAAAAGTTGCGCCCATCTTTGATTCCGGTGAGCTGGACACAGACGCCTTTACTGCGCTGCTGAACACCAATACCCGTCTGGTAGCTTTTCCCCATGTCTCTAATGCGTTGGGTACGCTGAATCCGGTGAAACTGCTCACGGCGAAAGCGAAAGAGCACGGGGCGCTGGTGTTAGTCGATGGCGCTCAGGGCATTGCTCATGGCGGCGTGGATGTGCAGGATATTGGCTGCGACTTCTATGCCTTTTCCGGCCACAAGCTATTTGGCCCTACCGGCACTGGTGTGCTGTGGGGACGGGCAAACGTATTGCAGGACTGGCCCGTATGGCTAACCGGCGGTGAAATGATTGCCGATGTGACCTATCAGGATGCGACCTGGGGCGAACTGCCTAACCGTCTTGAAGCCGGAACGCCGAATATTGCCGGTGCTGTAGGTCTCGCCGCTGCGGTTAACTGGTTCTCAGCGTTGGATACCCATGCAGTACAGGCCCATGAAAAGGCATTGCTTGCCAGTGCTCATGAGCAGGCTG
Organism: Alteromonas sp. ABH4_456; assembly: GCF_056160645.1. NCBI lineage: Bacteria > Pseudomonadati > Pseudomonadota > Gammaproteobacteria > Alteromonadales > Alteromonadaceae > Alteromonas > Alteromonas sp. ABH4_456. The sequence continues at coordinate 70,983 of NZ_JBSWXO010000010.1, read as the reverse complement.
ACGCCTTTGAAGGCATGCGAATTGTTGGTACTGCACCGGCTAAAATGGGTGTAATGAGCTTTATTCTTGCCGGCATTCACCCGGCTGATGTGGGTTACATTCTTGATCAGCAGGGCGTTGCTATCCGTACCGGTGATAACTGTGCGCAGCCGTTGATGAAGAAGTTTAATATTCCCGGCACGGCCCGCGCGTCATTTTCTATTTATAACACCCTTGATGAAGTGGACGTTTTGTTCAGTGCGCTTCGCAAGGCTCATATGATGCTTGCTTGATAAGGAGGCAACATGTCCGTAGAAACGTTTGTACCCTCTACTACCGTTATTTCTCTGACCGACAGTGCGGTAAGGCACTTTGAGAAAAAAGTCGCATCCAGACCAGGCAGCGTTATCCGCCTGTCTACTAAAGTAAGCGGCTGTACCGGCTACGCTTATGTGCTGGATCTGGCCGATGCGCCTGAAGCAGATGACGAACTGGTTTCTGCCAGCAATGCCCTCACGGTGGCAGTAGCCAAAGATGCGGTGAAGTTTGTCAGAAATACCGAAATTGATTACGTTCAGGAAGGGATCAATGGCGTAATTAAGTACAACAATCCTAATGTCGTGGACGAATGTGGCTGCGGCGAAAGCTTCAATATCGGTTAATACGTTTTGGCTAAAGCACAAAAAATGGTAGTCACGGAACGTGACTGCAAAGCACGCCTTGTTCCGGCCGGGCAAATTTCTACCATTCCCGGCGGGGAGTTCGTCTCTATCACTCAGGAACTGGGTGGCAATTACACCATCACCTGGCGTGGTAATATGTATCGTATCGACGGGACTGATGCTGATGCCATTGGCCGTAAACCGATGGTACTGAATTTTGATGCACCGGCAGACGGCAATATCGATGAGCAACAGGTGTGGGACGCGCTGGAAACGATTTATGATCCGGAAATACCGATTAATCTGGTGTCTCTTGGGCTGATATATAAAGTGTCTGTTGACCAGAATAAAAAATCTGTTGCTGTAGACATGACCCTGACTGCCCCGGGCTGCGGCATGGGACCGGTTCTGGTAGGCGACGTGGAATATCGCATCGGTATGGTGCCCCACGTAGACTCAGTGCAGGTTGAACTGGTGTTTGATCCTCCCTGGTCCCGCGATAAAATGAGCGAAGAAGCACAGCTCGAAGCCGGTTTGTTTTTCTAAGAAAAGGTTTTCAACATGACAATGTCACTCCCCGGTAGCCAGGAAATTATTGATGATCTGGCCTTTTTTGATGACTGGGAACAACGTTATCAGTACATTATCGACCTGGGTAAATCTATCCCCGGGTTGACGGACGATGAGAAAACGCCGGATAAACTGGTTAAAGGCTGCCAGAGCAGCGTGTGGCTTGAGTCACGGGTTGAAAATGGTCTGGTTAAATTTTCTGTAGACAGCGATGCAGTCATTGTTCAGGGATTACTGGCGCTGGTTATGGCGGCGTACAATAACAAAACGCCCCGTCAGATCCTGGATTTTGATGTTGATGCGTACTTTGCAGAACTGGATCTTGAACGCCATATTACCCCCACACGGGGTAACGGCTTAAGAGCTATTGTTGCGAAAATTCAGGCACTGGCCAAACGTTCAGTTAACTGATTTTCTGAGCGTATTGTCATAAAATCGTCATCACTGTATGACTACACTTTCCGGCTGCGTCAAATGGCAGGGAAGTGATTGACGATTCCCTCTGGTCAACTGGTCTGGAATTGCCTATAATTCGCGGCCAAAATTTTAATGATTCATTGGAGACAGAAGAATGGCTCTTGAGCGTACATTTTCTATTATCAAGCCTGATGCGGTAGCTAAAAACGTAATCGGTGCAATTTACAACCGTTTTGAAACTGCTGGTCTGCGCATCGTTGCATCTAAAATGCTGCACCTGAGCAAAGAACAGGCTGAAGGTTTCTACGCAGAACACAAAGAGCGTCCTTTCTTCGGCGCGCTGGTAGACTTCATGACTTCTGGTCCGGTAATGGTTCAGGTACTTGAAGGCGAAAATGCGGTTGTTAAAAACCGTGAAATCATGGGCGCGACTAACCCGGCTGATGCAGCTGCGGGTACTCTGCGTTCTGATTACGCTGCGTCTATCGACGAAAACGCGGTACACGGTTCTGATGCACCGGAATCTGCTGCACGTGAAATTGCATACTTCTTCTCTGACGAAGAAATTTGCCCGCGCACCCGTTAATTTTTAACGATTGCGTAAAAAAGGAGAGCCCCGGCTCTCCTTTTTTGTGTCTGCAACACAGTGTCTGAGAAGCAGGCACAACAAAGTTTATCGCTGTGCCTGTTTCATGCCGTTGCTTAGTCGGTTAAACCGCGACGTTTCATCAGCGCATCTACTGTAGGCTCCTGACCACGGAACTCAACGTAGTTCTCCATCAAATCTTCACTATTGCCTTTAGACAGAATTTCCTTGCGGAACAGATCGCCGTTTTCACGGGTCAGGCCACCATTTTCTGCCATATGGGCAAAGGCATCTGCTGCAAGCACTTCTGTCCACAGGTAAGCATAGTAACCGGCTGAATAGCCACCGGCGAAGGTGTGACTGAAATAGGCGGATTTGTAGCGGGGAGGCACCGGCGCATAATCAATGCCGTGCTTCTCCAGAGCTGCTTTTTCAAAAGCTGCCACATCTTTGACTTCCTCATCCGCGCCAATCATGTGCCATTCCATATCCAGCAGAGCGGCTGCCAGATATTCCACTGTGTTGAAGCCCTGGTTGAAGCTGACAGCTTTCATTACTTTATCCAGCAGAGCCTGAGGAATGGGTTCCCCGGTTTTGTAATGTTTGGCGTAGTTTGCCAGTACTGCAGGATCGATAGCCCAGTCTTCATTAAACTGAGACGGGAATTCAACGAAGTCACGGGCCGTGTTCGTGCCGGCCAGGCTGGGATATTTTACCAGCGAGAACAGACCGTGATCTGCGTGACCGAATTCATGGAACAGGGTAGTGGTTTCGTCGAAAGACAGTAAAGTGGGTTCACCAGGCGCCGGCTTAACAATATTAAGCTCATTGTAGACAACAGGCTTAGTGCCATTCATGAATGACTGGGTAACGAATTCACTCATCCATGCACCACCGCTCTTGCCTTCACGGGCGTAAGGATCGAAATAGAATAAGCCAATGTTAGATCCATCTTCGTTGAAGACTTCAAACAGACGGGCGTCTTCAACATACACAGGTAAATCAGTACGCTCTTTAAAGGTAATGCCGTACAGCTTTTCCATCGCAAAGAACAGGCCGTTTTCCAGCACAGAGTTCAACTCGAAGTAAGGTTTAACTTCACTGTCGTCCAGATCGTATTTTGCCTTACGGACTTTCTCAGCATAATACGCCCAGTCCCACGGCTGTACATCACCTGTTACGCCATCAGCGTGCATGACTTCTTCAATGGCAGCCGCTTCTTCTTTGGCTTTTTCCACTGCCTGCGGTGCCAGGTCGTCCAGGATCTTAAAGACATTTTCAGGTTTCTTCGCCATCTGGTTTTCAATGGCATAGGAGGCCCAGTTAGGGTAACCCAGTAATGCTGCTTTCTCAGCACGCAGGTGTGTCAGTTCCAGAATAATCGGGCCGTTGACATCCATCGCACGGTTCGCTGATTTTTCCCAGATTTTCTTGCGCAGTTCACGGTTTTCCAGGCTGGTCAGAATGGGTTGACGGGTGGTGTTAACCAGGCTGATCATATAGCCTTCTTTATCCGCACCTTCTGCCGCTGACCTCAGGCTCGCTTTGTCGCTGTCAGAAAGACCGGCCAGTTCAGATTCATCAGTAACGATGATCGTGTCGTTTTTAAATGATGCCAGAATATTCTGCGAGAACTGAGTTTGCAGCTTTGTGATCTGCTCATTTATGCCACGTACCTTCGCTTTCTGCTCTTCAGTCAGGTTGGCACCGGCGCGGACAAACTGCTCGTAGGTTTTTTCCGTCAGACGCTTGTCTTCTTTATTCAGGCTGTCTTTATTTTCATAAACGGTTTTTACCCGTTCAAACAATTTGCTGTTCAGATGAATGCTGTCACTGTGCGCAGTGAGGCGCGGTGACATTTCAGCTTCAATACGCTGAATTTCTTTATCAGAAATGATACTGGATAAGTTAAAGAAAATGGTAGCAACGCGGGTCAGCAACTCACCGCTTTTTTCCATTGCCAGAATGGTATTTTCAAACGTGGCCGGAGCTTCATTACCTGCAATGGCATCTATCTCAGCAGTATGCTCTTCCATACCAAGTTCAAAAGCGGGTTCATAATTCGCAGTCTCGATTTTATCGAAATCCGGCGCCTGATAGTCCAGCGTACTGGGCTTTAACAGCACGTTTTCAGCTTGCACAGTTTTCTCCTCAGCAGATGCTGTGGCAGAGTGGGATTCTTCTTTGGCAGGGCTGCAGGCGGTCAGTGCCAGTGCGGCAGCTATCGCTGTTGCCATTAGTGACTTTCGCATTAGGTTCTCCATTGATGTCCCGGTTTGTTTTCCGGGTTATTGTTGTAACCGGTGAGAGGCTTCATAGAGGAACACAGGTTCCTTTGAAAACCGGCTTCATTCCTACTCTAGCAACACCGGCGTGAGCGGACAATATTAGCAGTCCCGCTGAACTGCATGTTTATCGTGAAAACTCAGATTTCACCGCTTTCTAAGCCGGTTTCCCTATGATAGAATGCGCGGCTAAAATTTGTGCAGTCAATGCAGTGCCGGTAAAGCGAATTTTCACTGTTACCGCCCGTTCCTGCGGGCCCTTTCAGGCGGTTTCTTCCGCCGTCACCGGCAAGCTCTCACGGAAGACATTTATTCGCACCCCGCACGGCATGTATCTGTGTATTTTACGGGGCCGGACTGCTGCACGTTATGAATATGATTAAGACAGAATTCGGGGTCATCGACGACTTATGGCAAAGACAAACCTTTTAAATCTGAACCGCGCAGCTTTGCGGGAATTTTTCGCTGACATTGGCGAGAAGCCTTTCCGTGCTGACCAGGTGATGAAATGGATTTATCAGCAAGGTGTCAGCGATTTTAATGAGATGAGTAATCTTAATAAAAACCTGCGGGCTAAATTGCTGGAAAATGCAGAAGTTGTTGCGCCTGAAATTGCTTACTACCAGGAAGCCAGCGACGGTACAATTAAGTTCGCTCTGGCGCTGGAAGGCGGACAGGAAGTCGAGTCTGTGTGGATCCCTGAAGCAGAACGGGCCACCCTTTGCGTATCCTCGCAGGTTGGCTGTGCGCTGGAATGTACGTTCTGTTCCACGGCGCAGCAAGGTTTCAACCGTAATCTGTCTGTCAGCGAAATTATCGGTCAGGTATGGCGTGTGGCAACCTTCCTGGGCCTGTCGAAAGATACATCTAAGCGACCCATTACCAATGTGGTAATGATGGGCATGGGTGAGCCATTGCTGAATCTTAAGAATGTTGTACCTGCTATGGATTTAATGCTGGATGACTTTGGTTTTGGTCTGTCAAAACGTCGTGTCACACTGAGTACTTCAGGTGTTGTTCCTGCGCTGGATATGCTGGGCGATCAGATTGACGTAGCGCTGGCTATTTCTCTGCACGCTCCGACAGATGAACTTCGCAATGAAATCGTTCCTATCAATAAGAAATACAATATTGAGACGTTTCTTGCCGGTGTACGCCGTTATCTCAGTAAGTCCCGCGCGAATCAGGGCAAGGTAACCGTAGAATACGTTATGCTGTCGAACATAAATGACAGTACCGACCAGGCGCACCAACTTGCAAAAGTGCTGAAAGAAACACCGTGCAAAATTAACCTTATCCCGTTTAATCCGTATCCGGGTTCACCTTACCTGTGCTCAAGCAATTCCCGTATTGACCGTTTTGCCAAAGTACTGATGAGCTATGGCCTGACAGTGGTTGTGCGGAAAACCCGTGGTGACGATATTGATGCTGCATGTGGTCAGTTAGTAGGCGATGTGGTCGACCGTACGAAACGAATGTTAAAGAAACAGGTGAAAGGTGAAGCGATTTCAGTAAAAATGGCGCAGTAAGGAATTAATTAAGAGGTAGGAGCTTCATGCGATTAGGCGTACTTGCTCTCGTTATTGCACTGACAGGATGTGTAAGCCAGAACCAGCAAAACGGGTATTCTGGCGATGATTTTGATATGGAACAGGCCGCAAAGACCCGAATTTCTCTGGGCCTGACTTACCTTAAAAACGGCAATTACCAGCAAGCCAAAGTGAATCTGGACAAAGCGCTGGAATTCGCTCCCAGGTATGCTGACGCGCATTATTCGCTGGCATACTATTACCAGACCGTGGAAGAGTGGGGCAGAGCTGAACAGTCTTACGAGAATGCTCTGGATCTGGCGCCCCGCAATGCCGAAATTGCCAATAGCTACGGTGCTTTTCTTTGTCAGCAGAAAAAATATGACAAAGCTAATGACTTTTACAGCAAAGCACTGAATAACCTGCAATATGCAAATTCAGCGCAAACCTACGAAAATATGGCTATCTGTGCTGCTGACCAGGGCAAGCGTGAAGAAGCCATCGGCTATCTTACAAATGCGCTGAACCATCAGCCCGGCCGTTCCAAAAGCCTCTTCATGCTGACTCAACTTTACGTTGAAACCGGACAATGGGACGAGGCTGAATCTGTTATGCGCCGGTACGAGCGCGTTTCCCGTGTGAGCCCCGAATCTGTGACACTGGCTATCGCTATTGCTGAAGGGAAAGGGGATGCTGAGACCGCGCAGGGATACGGTGAAATGCTGGTCACTATGTATCCTCAGAGTGAGGAAGCAAAAGCTTACCGGGAAAGTATTATCCGCAAAGCCAATGCCTCTGCGCAAATAGTGCGCCGGGTCAAACCGAAGGCAGAGGTTCAGGCTAAAGCGCAAAAGGTGGTCAGCCCCGAAAGCGCTCCGGTCAGCAAAGAGCCTGCTCCGGTACAAAATACAGCTGCTTCTGGACAGAATGAACCGCAATCTGACTTACCGGTACTGGAAGATCCTCAAACCCGCTATCATGAAGTGAAACCGGGCGAAAACTTGTATCGCATTTCGCTGAAATACAACATTAAAATGTCGCGCTTACAGGCCTGGAACAAACTCGCCGATCCCGGTGATATCGAGGTAGGTATGCGTTTACGTCTTTCGCCCGAAAAATAACACCCACAAGGTATTCAATGAGCACAAACGAAAACCAGGTTGATGAACAGAACACGGCTCCCACTCCCGGCGAAATGTTGCGGGATGCGCGGGAAAAAGCCGGATTAAGTCAGCAACAAATGGCTGATAAACTGTTTCTGAAACTGAAAAATGTCGTGGATATCGAAAATGATCATCTGGACGAGGCAATGTCGGCAACGTTCCAGAAAGGCTATGTCCGCATGTATGCCAGACAACTGGGCATTCAGGAAGCGCCGGTCATCGACAGTTTTAACCGGCTGCACACTGTCACCAGACCGCCGGCGCGTTTACAGAGTTTTTCAAAGCGCGTAGCAAAGCAGGCCCATGACGATCGCTGGATGATGGTTACCTGGATCATGCTGCTGTTACTGGTGGTGGCACTGGTTGCCTGGTGGTATCAGCAGTCTGACGGTTTGACGTTTTCTGACCCCACCGCAGAAAAAGAAGGTGTAACAACCCGCTCAGCATCGCCGCAAGCAGCAGACCTTGCTGTGAGCGAATCTGCACAGCCGTCACTTTCAGCCGCTGAGGAAGCTTCAGACACGGCAATTGAATCTGATGCTGCGGAGACGAACCCTGAGGATACAACGCCTTTGCAGATTGACATTGAGCCTGAAGGTGACCAACCTGAAGCTGACGTATCAGATGCAGCAGAAAGCGCACCGGAGCAGAGCAGCACCGATATGACCGGCGTTGATGATGCCTCCCCAGCCGGTGACAGTATAGAAACCACTGATATTACCGGCGCGGCTACTGTGGAACTGGTATTTACCTTTGCCGAAGATTGCTGGATTAATATCGAAGATGCCACTGGCGAAGCTATCGCTTATGGCGTGAAAGCCTCCGGACGGGTGATGCCTGTGAGTGGCCAGCCGCCGTTTAAAGTAACTTTAGGTGCACCTGATGGTGTGAGTATTACCTATGACGATGAAGCCGTTGATATTTCCGCGTTTCAGGTTGGCAGAATCGCCCGCTTCACGTTACCAATGCAGGACTAATCATGTTTACTGAAAGCCCCGTCAAACGTCGTAAATCTACGCGCATTAATGTGGGAAGCGTACCCGTCGGTGATGGTGCACCCATTGCTGTACAGTCTATGACCAATACGCCGACAACGGATGTCGATGCTACTGTGGCTCAAATCAAACGTATCGTCGCGGTGGGCGGTGAAATCGTGCGGGTCTCTGTACCTACGATGGAAGCGGCAGAAGCGTTTAAAGCTATCCGTGCACAAGTCTCAGTGCCTTTGGTGGCAGATATCCATTTTGATTACCGCATTGCCCTGAAAGTGGCGGAATACGGTGTAGATTGCCTGCGTATTAACCCCGGCAACATTGGCAACATGGAGCGGGTTAAATCTGTGGTGGACTGCGCCAGAGACAAAAATATTCCTATCCGTATCGGTGTGAACGGTGGTTCACTGGAGCGGGACCTGCAGGAAAAGTACGGTGAGCCTACCCCTGAAGCGCTGGTTGAGTCAGCCATGCGCCACGTTGATATTCTGGACAAGCTTAATTTCGACCAGTTTAAGGTCAGTGTGAAAGCCTCCGATGTATTCCTGGCTGTCGGTGCATACCGCTTGCTGGCTCAGCAAATTGATCAGCCGCTGCATCTGGGTATCACAGAAGCCGGCGGACAACGTGCCGGTGCCGTGAAAAGTGCGGTAGGTCTGGGTATGTTACTTGCTGAAGGTATCGGAGATACCCTGCGCGTTTCTCTGGCCGCTGACCCGGTTGAAGAAATCAAAGTCGGTTTTGATATCCTTAAGTCGCTGCGTATACGCTCAAGAGGCATCAATTTTATTGCCTGTCCGAGTTGCTCCCGTCAGGAGTTTGATGTCATCGGTACGGTGAACGCACTGGAACAGCGTGTAGAAGATATTTTAACGCCCATGGATGTGTCCATTATCGGTTGTGTTGTTAACGGACCCGGCGAGGCTGAGGTGTCTGATTTAGGTCTGACCGGCGCGCGCAATATGAGCGGTTTCTACGAAGACGGTAAACGTCAGCGTGAGCGTCTGGCTAACCATGACCTGGTGGATCAGCTCGAGCGTCGTATCCGTGCAAAAGCGTCCCGTCTGGATGAAGCAAACAAGATTCCGGTCTCGGTAAAAGAATCGTAAAACCTGTAGGGCGAAGTGCGGCACAATGAGATAACAAATGCGCCGCTCCGCCGTCAGGGAAGTAACATTGTTGTTTAATACTAAAGCCCCTATAATGCGGGGCTTTTAAGTTTCAGGTAAATGAGAATTTCAGGTGGCTAAGACAATTCAGGCAATCCGTGGAATGAACGACTGCCTGCCGGAAGTGTCCGGTACGTGGCAGCGAGTGGAGTCCACCCTGCGTCAGGTGGTAGCCAGTTACGGTTATCAGGAAATCCGTACTCCTATTGTAGAGAGTACCGATTTATTCAAACGCTCTATCGGTGAAGTGACTGATATCGTTGAAAAAGAAATGTATACCTTCGAAGACAGAAACGGCGACAGCCTGACACTGCGTCCCGAAGGCACGGCGAGCACAGTTCGCGCCGGTAATGAACATGGTTTGCTATATAACCAGCAGCAACGTTTGTGGTACATGGGACCCATGTTCCGTCACGAGCGTCCGCAAAAGGGCCGTTACCGTCAGTTTCACCAGTTTGGTGTAGAGACCTATGGCCTCGACGGACCGGATATCGATGTTGAAGTGATCCTGCTGAGTGCCCGCATCTGGAAAGCATTTGGCATCAGTGATCAGGTGACCCTGCAAATTAACTCGCTGGGCTCTAATGAGGCCCGTCGTCTGTACCGTGAAGCGTTGACTGAGTATCTGCGGGCACGTGCTGACCAGCTCGATGAAGACTCTCTCCGCCGTCTTGAAACCAACCCTCTGCGTGTGCTGGACAGTAAAAATCCCGATGTGCAGGCGGCGATTCAGGATGCGCCATCACTGCTTGATCACCTGGACGAAGAATCCAAAACACATTTTTCAAATTTATGTGAACGATTATCGCAGGCGGGCATCCAATACGAGGTTAATCCACGACTGGTACGCGGGCTCGACTACTACAACCGCACTGTTTTTGAGTGGGTAACAGACAGTCTGGGCGCTCAGGGTACAGTGTGTGCCGGTGGCCGTTATGATGGTCTGGTTGAGCAGTTGGGTGGCAAAGCCACGCCTGCAGTGGGTTTTGCTATGGGTATGGAGCGGCTGGTATTGCTGTTAACTACCTTGCAGGCCACTGAGCAGGATAATATTGCAGCCGATGTGTATGTTACCTCAATGGGGGCTGATACCTATGCCCTCGAAGTGGCTGAGCTGCTGCGGGACAGTTGTCCTTCCATGCGGGTAATGATGCATTGCGGTGGCGGCAACTTTAAGAAGCAGTTGAAGCGTGCTGATAAGACCGGCGCAGGTTATGCTGTGTTACTTGGCAGCGAAGAAGCTGAGAATAAAGTAGCGACAGTGAAACCGCTGCGTTCTGACGGTGAACAAAAGACGGTAGCGCTGGCTGAACTGGCCGGTATGTTGTCAGAGTTAGTGGATTAAGTGCTGCCGGCGGGCAGCCGGCAGGAAGAAGTCGATTTAGAGGTTAAGTACATGGAACATTTCGCCACAGAAGAACAACAAGTCGAAGCGATTAAAAAGTTTTGGAAAGACAATGGCGCGGCCATTGTGATTGGTGCTGTATTAGGTCTGGGTGGCCTGTGGGGCTGGCGTTATTATTCTGATGCCCAGCGCACAGCAAAAGAACAGGCCTCTGCGGACTATCAGGTGGCAGTTGAATCTATTGAAGCTGATGGCAACGCCGGCAAACTGGACAGTTTTCTGGGCAAAACAGAAAGTAGTGGATATGCCACTATCGGTGGTCTGGTTGCTGCGCAACAAGCCGTAAGCAACAACGATTATGATGCGGCTGTGAAAGCACTCACAGCAGTAAAAGACCAGGCAGAGGATGCGCACCTGGCAACCATTGCTTCACTGCGTCTTGCCCGTATTCAACTGGAACAGGGTAATGGCGATGCCGCGCTGTCTACGCTTAAAGCGGTTAATGACAGTGCGTTTGATGGAAACGTGAAAGAAATCGAAGGCGATGTCTATGTGGCGCAGGAAAAATATGACGCGGCACGCATGGCTTACACTGAAGCGTTAGAAGCCGCCAGCGGTAATGTTCTGCTGGAAATGAAGCTGGACAATCTGCCAGTTCTGGCAAGCGAATAACTATAACAGAGGTATCGGATTTGTTAACGAAAACGTGTGGCCGTACAGGCCGGATTACACGGGCTGCGGGACTGGCGCTGGCGCTGTCAGTATCGCTGTCAGGATGTACAACTATTTCAGACTGGTTTGTCGATGACGAAGAGTTAGAAATCCGCAGACTCGCGCCACTGGACGCACAGTTTGTACCCACAGTGAACTGGGAAGCAGAAGTGGGTGAGGGAATCGACAGCTATTTCTCACACCTGCGCCCTGTGTATGCCAATGAGAAATTATATGTTGCCGACCGTCATGGCACGGTAGCGGCACTGGATCCTGAAAGTGGTGAAACACTATGGGAACAGAACTTTGCTATCTTCAAAGATGAGGGCATGTTCTCGTCTGTAAGGAATCTTTGGAAAAGCGGTGCATCTGCCAAAATCGGCGGGTTGTCTGTTGACGGAAGCCGTGTTTTTGTTGGTACTGAAGATGGCGTACTGATGTCACTGAATGCGGAAACCGGCGAGGTAAACTGGACGCAAACCGTTAATGGTGAAATTCTTGCTTCACCGGTTACCGGCGACAATCTGGTTATCGTTAACACAGGCTCAGGTATTCTTTATGCGCTGGACGTTGAAACCGGTGAGCAGGTCTGGGAACAGGTTGGTGATGTACCGCCATTGACCCTTCGTGGTATTTCTACGCCTGCTGTCAGTAACGGTGGTGTGATTCTGGGTACGCCTACGGGTAAGATTCAGGTGAATATTCTGGATTCCGGACTGATTGCCTGGGAAACACCGATCACTGCGCCCAGCGGTGCGACTGAACTTGAACGTATCGTTGATGTGGATTCTGCGCCCTTAATGTATGGCGGCACTATTTACGCTATTTCATATAACGGTACGCTGGCAGCGGTTGAGTTACGTTCAGGGCGGGTTATCTGGAAGCGTGAATATGCCTCCTACCGTAATGTGACGATGGACGGTAATACCCTGTACGTAGTTGATAACAACTCTCACGTGTATGCACTGGACCGTCGTAACGGTGTTGAACTGTGGTCGCAGAGCGGCTTGAAAAAGCGCGTACTGACGGCCGCTGAGCCAGCCGGTGACTATCTGGTTGTGGGTGACAAGTGGGGCCTGCTGCACTGGATCAACAAAGAAGACGGAAAAATTGTCGCCCGGTACGACCTGGGCGGTGACGATGAAGATGAATCAGTATTCGCTGCACCTGTTTATACCGGTAACGCGGTCATTGCAGTTACCCGTGAAGGTGATGTTGCTTCGTTTTCTGTCCCTTAAGTATTACGCCATCCAATCTCTTTTTCGCGCCGTTCCGGTTTAGCTGACGGCGCCTGCTAATATAGGGTATAATCGCCCGATTCATTCAGTAGCCGCGACTTCCGCGGCTACTGCATTTTTAAACCAGTTTATTTTAGGACTTCAAGCATGTTGCCTGTTGTTGCCCTCGTGGGTCGCCCGAATGTGGGTAAATCTACATTGTTTAACCGATTAACCAACACCCGTGATGCACTGGTTGCAGACTTTCCCGGTTTGACCCGGGACCGGAAATACGGGCAGGCGACCTGGGAGCAAAAGCAATTCATTGTTGTAGATACCGGCGGTATCACCGGCGATGAAGAAGGGATTGATGCAGAAATGGCGCATCAGTCGCTGCGTGCTATTGATGAAGCTGACGTGGTTCTGTTCCTCGTTGATGCCCGTGCAGGCTTGTTACCTGCGGATATCGGCATTGCAGAACACTTACGTAAAGTGAACAAGAAGCTGTTTGTCGTTGCCAACAAAGTCGACGGCATCGACGGCGACAGTGAAAGTGCTGACTTCTATACCCTTGGTCTTGGCACCATCCACCAGATTGCTGCCGCTCACGGCCGGGGCGTTTCTCTGTTACTGGAGCAGGCTCTGACACCTCTGGCTGAAGAATTTCCGGACATGCAGGTGCAGCCAAAAGAGGTTCATGAAGAACTGGACGCTGAGCAGCAGTTAGAAAGGCTGAAGAACCTCCCGGTTAAACTGGCGATTGTAGGCAAACCCAATGTGGGTAAATCCACGCTGACCAACCGTATTCTCGGTGAAGATCGTGTGGTTGTGTTCGATATGCCGGGTACCACCCGTGACAGTGTTTACATTCCTCTTGAGCGTGACGGGCGGGAGTATATCCTCATTGATACAGCCGGTGTGCGCCGCCGTAAGCGCGTTGCTGATGCAGTAGAAAAATTCTCTATTGTTAAAACACTGCAGGCTATTGAAGAGGCCAACGTTGTATTAATGGTGATTGATGCCCGGGAAGGGATTGCGGATCAGGATCTCAGCTTACTGGGTTACATTCTGAATTCCGGCCGTTCTCTGGTGGTCGCAGTGAACAAATGGGACGGTCTCAGTACAGACATTAAAGATGATATCAAGCGGGAGCTTGACCGTCGTCTCGGCTTTATTGATTTTGCCCGTTTGCATTTTATATCGGCTCTGCACGGCTCCGGTGTGGGTAATTTGTTTGAGTCAGTGATTGAGGCGTATGACAGTGCTACCCAGCGTGTGGGGACGGCTATGCTTACCCAAATCATGGAAATGGCTCAGGCAGAGCACCAGCCTCCAATGGTTCGTGGTCGTCGTGTGAAAATGAAATACGCCCACGCCGGTGGTTATAACCCGCCTGTTATCGTGATCCACGGCAATCAGGTCGACGATCTGCCGGGTTCTTATAAACGTTATCTGATGAACTATTACCGCAAGTCACTAAAAGTGATGGGAACGCCTATTAAAATAGAGTTCCGTGAAGGGGCGAACCCGTTCGAAGGTAAGAAGAATCAGCTTACGCTGGCGCAGCAACGCAAACGTAAGCGTATGATGGCATTCCACAAAAGCAAAAAGTAAGCCCCGCTCTTATTGCGCTGATGACATACCTCTGATGGTTTTCATCAGCGCGGATTCACCCGGTACTTCAATGACCGGCAGCGCCGCTGACACCAGATTATCAGCTATTCTGGGTGGAAATGTGGTGGATAATGTCACCAGCTTATCTTTCATTTCAAAAACATAAGTCGTCGCGAATAATGGCTCACCGAGTTCATTTTCTGCATGCACGGCCATACGGTAACCATTAAAGCGTTGTGAAGCCGAATTTACCGTGAAAGCTGATACCGGGCTGTCTGTGATCAGCGTAAGTCCCTGTGCAGCCGACATCTGTGTCGCTTCTTTCAGATTTTCTTCCAGTGCTGCCTGCAGCCTTTGGGATTCAGGCATGGATAAGTCCATCAACACCGGTCCGACAGTAATATCTATCAGTGCGTCATCAAACTCAGGGTGGCTGTAACGGCTGATAATGCCTTTAAACGGATCGGGATAATGCTGGGTATCCTGAAGGATAAATTCGCCGATGGATTGAGGCAGGACAAGCTCTGAATTGTAGTCGCTGGCACCCAGCGCGGTGAAAAGGTATTCAGCAGAGAAAACAGATTTTCGTAACGACGCCAGCCACCAGGTATCCAGTATTTCTGATGCAAGTTCAGTAACAGGCTTTTCTGTTTTCGAGTAAGTCTCAAATCGTTGAGAGTCTATTTCCACGCCACGCCATTGTACGGTGAATTCTGTAAAATAATGCGGCGTGGTGTTTGCCGGCCACAAGCCTGCTGTAGCAGAGTGAAGTGAGACGCCGTCATTATCGTTATCAGCAACCTGTGCTGACAACGATGCTATCAGGATCTCATAGTCAGCGGCATCTGACTCTGTCAGTACATCATCAAACCAGTTCTTTTCTTTGAGAATAGCGGCAAATTCATTCCCTGCAATAGCATCTTCCATACAACGGTCAGTGGCATTGACCTGTTGACAGCGTGCACTCATGGTATCGCCCGGCCAGGTGGAAAACAGTGCTACAGGAGCCGCAACATGATATTTGGGTAAAAACGAAGACGCGGGCGCGGGTTTTTCTGGCACTTGCTGACAACCGGTTATCAAAACCAGTGGCAACAGACTGCAAACCTTATTCACAAAGATTCCTGATATCGGGAAGGATTAGGGGAGGGCTAGTGTGACCTAACCCCGGCCCGTGCTCAAGTGTCTTTTCACAGACTTTTCTTCACAGTAGTCACCTTACTGATAATTTCGCCACTGGCAAGGCGGGTGGTGATTTCATCCCCCTCACTGACTTCCGTTGATGACAGTACTGGCTTATCGTCAGCAAAAGTGATGCTGTAGCCACGTGTGAGTGTTTGCAGCGGGCTCACTGAATTCAGTAATTGTGCCTGACCCTGCAATTGCCTGTTTTTACTTTCAAGCAGGCGCTGCACCGATTTTTTCAGCGCGCTGTCGAGCTGACTGCAACGGTCTTGCAGGCGGACCACCCGGTTTGCGGGATTTTGTCTGTCCAGCCTGCGCAGCAAATTATTCAGCCTGGTGGCATAACCTGCAATCCGTGACTCCATAGCATGGCTCAGGGCCAGTGCTGCGCGATCCAGAGACTGCGACTGACTTTGCAAGCGTCGCTCCGGATGCACCGCTTTCAGGCGCTGCTGTAATACGGCGAGCTGGTGTTGCTGTTGTCTGAACTGTTGCTGCCATGCACGGTTAAGCGCTGTCGCTTTTTGCTGAACAAACGCCAGGCGTTCGCTTTGATCGCGGCTTAACAGTTCGGCACCTGCAGACGGGGTAGGGGCACGCACGTCTGCCACAAAGTCGGCAATGGTCACATCGACTTCATGACCCACCGCACTCACCAGCGGCACCGGCGATGCAGAAATACAATGGGCCAGCGCCTCATCATTAAAGCACCATAAGTCTTCCAGCGAGCCGCCACCACGGGTGAGCAGTATGACATCGACCTCATCGCGATGGTACGCGGTTTCCAGCGCACGGATAATTTGCGCAGAGGCCTGTTCGCCCTGCACCAGCGTTGGATACACGATGACTTCTGTTGCCGGGCTTCGTCGTTTCAATACCGTAAGTACATCGTGCAAAGCGGCACCGGCGGAGGAGGTGACCACACCGATTTTATTAATTACCTGAGGGACAGGGCGCTTGGCATCGGCATCGAACAGGCCGTCGCGCTGTAATTTCAGTTTCAGGGCCTCAAAGGCTTGTTTCAGCGCGCCGTCACCGTCAGCTTCAAGATGTTCAATAACCAGTTGATAGTCGCCCCGTGGCTCATACAAGCCCACAGAAGCGCGCACTAACACTTTGTCGCCTTCCTTCGGGCGCTGTTTTACATAGCGGTTTGACCCCTTGAACATGGCCGCCCGTACCTGGGCTTTGTTATCTTTGAGGGTGAAATACCAGTGTCCCGAGGAGGCCGCGACGAAATTAGAGATTTCTGCAGACAACCAGACAAGGCCGATTTCGCCTTCCAGTACGGTCCTTGCCAGCCTGTTAAGCTTGGTCACAGTGAGAATTTGACGGGATGTAGAAGGGGAATTAAACAGCATAAATAAAAAATCATCAGGTTTAGGACAATTAGAGTTTACCTGATTTAGAAAAAACACTACAATTGCGCCGCAATTAACTCTCCACTTATTCAGGTGTTATTGCATGCTCAGAATCATTCAAGAAGCTCTTACTTTTGATGATGTACTGCTGGTACCGGGGCATTCTACTGTCCTTCCTCATACAGCAAACCTCCATACTAAACTGACTCGCAGCGTGTCGCTGAATATCCCTATGGTATCTGCATCCATGGATACTGTTACGGAAGCGCGTCTTGCGATTGCCCTTGCCCAGGAAGGCGGCATCGGCTTTATTCACAAAAACATGGAGCCGGCAGAGCAGGCAAATCACGTACGTGAAGTGAAAAAATACGAAAGCGGTGTGGTTTCAGACCCTGTAACCGTAGAACAGACCACGGCTATCGGCGAAGTACTCGCGATGAGCAAGAAACTGGGTTATTCCGGTTTCCCTGTGACTGATAAAGATAACAACCTCATCGGTATCGTCACCGGACGTGACATGCGCTTCCAGAACCGTCTTGATTTACCGGTTAGCCAGGTGATGACTCCGAAAGACAAGCTGGTAACAGTAAAAGAAGGTGCAGACTCTAAAGAAGTACTGGATCTGATGCACGCGAACCGTATCGAAAAAATTCTGGTCGTTGACGATGCCTTCAAACTGACCGGTCTTATTACCGTTAAAGATTTCCAGAAAGCGGAAAGCAAGCCAAACGCCTGTAAAGACTCATTGGGTCGTCTGCGCGTTGGAGCGGCTGTTGGCGTAGGTGCCGGTACTGACGAGCGTATTGCTGGTCTGGTTGAGGCAGGCGTTGACGTACTGCTTATCGATACCTCACACGGTCACTCACAGGGCGTAATCGATCAGGTTGCCCGTATTCGTGGTGCGTATCCTGACTTACAAATCATTGCAGGTAACGTGGCAACTGCAGCGGGTGCGAAAGCACTGGCAGATGCCGGTGTTGATGGCGTAAAAGTGGGCATTGGCCCGGGGTCAATCTGTACTACCCGTATTGTTACCGGCTGTGGTGTTCCTCAGATTACGGCTATTTCAGATGCGGTTGAGGCACTTGAAGGCACTGGTATTCCTGTTATCGCTGATGGCGGTATCCGTTTCTCTGGTGACATCGCAAAAGCGCTGGCAGCGGGTGCAAGCTGCGTAATGGTTGGCAGCATGCTGGCCGGTACCGAAGAAGCGCCGGGTGAAGTCGAACTGTATCAGGGCCGTTACTACAAATCTTACCGTGGAATGGGCTCGCTGGGCGCGATGAATCAGCGTCACGGTTCTTCTGACCGTTACTTCCAGGCATCAGATAATGCTGAGAAGCTGGTACCGGAAGGTATCGAAGGCCGCGTAGCATATAAAGGCCCAATTGCGACCATCATCCATCAGCAAATGGGCGGCCTGCGCTCAGCCATGGGTTTAACCGGCTGTGAAGATATTCCTACGCTGAACACCAAAGCACAGTTTGTGCGCGTAACGTCAGCGGGCATGGGCGAGTCTCACGTACACGATGTGAGCATCACCAAAGAAGCGCCAAACTACCGTTTGGGCTAATCGCCGCTAAACTAGTATTTTGTCAGGCTGGTATTTCTACCAGCCTTTCTGTTTTATTTAACGGGTAAAAACATGACTACCAATATTCATAGCCAGCGAATACTTATTCTGGACTTCGGTTCCCAGTACACGCAACTGATCGCACGTCGCGTACGTGAAATCGGTGTTTACTGTGAGCTGTGGGCGTGGGACGTGACCGAAGAACAAATTCGCGGATTCAACCCGGACGGTATCATCCTGTCCGGCGGCCCGGAGTCTGTGACTGAACTGAACTCACCCCGCGCCCCGGAATATGTGTTTGAAGCCGGTGTTCCGGTGCTGGGTGTCTGTTACGGCATGCAGACCATGGCAGAACAGCTGGGCGGTAGCGTACAGGGTTCTAATAAACGTGAATTCGGTTATGCGCAGGTTGAAGTATTAAAAGCCACCGATCTGCTGGCGCAGATTGAAGACCATATCGGTGAAAACGGTAATGCGCTGCTGGACGTGTGGATGAGCCACGGCGATAAAGTAGCGACGATTCCGGAAGGATTCGAAACCATCGCACAGACACCTTCATGTCCTCATGCTGCTATGTATAACGAAGAAAAGCGTTTCTATGGTGTACAGTTTCACCCGGAAGTGACCCATACCCGTCAGGGCCAACGCTTACTAACGCACTTTGTCATGGACATCTGTGGCTGTGAAAAACTGTGGACGCCAGGCGCGATTATCGAAGACGCCATTGCCCGTATTAAAGAAAAAGTGGGCGATGACGAAGTGATCCTCGGCCTGTCAGGCGGTGTGGATTCATCTGTAGTTGCCATGCTGATCCACCGTGCCATCGGGGACAAGCTGACATGTGTGTTCGTAGACAACGGTCTGTTGCGCTTAAACGAAGGTCAGCAGGTAATGGATATGTTCGGAGACCACTTTGGACTGAACATCATCAAGGTGGATGCTGAAGATCGCTTCCTGGCGAGACTGGCGGACGAAGCCGATCCCGAGAAGAAGCGTAAAATCATCGGTAACGAGTTTGTTGCCGTGTTCGATGAAGAAGCGTCTAAGCTTACCAACGCCAAATGGCTGGCGCAGGGCACCATTTACCCTGACGTCATTGAGTCTGCGGGTTCTGCTACCGGTAAAGCCCACGTTATCAAATCCCACCACAACGTCGGCGGCCTGCCTGAAGACATGAAGATGGGGCTGGTTGAGCCGCTGCGTGAACTGTTTAAAGACGAAGTACGTAAGATTGGTCTTGAACTCGGCCTGCCGTACGACATGCTGTATCGTCACCCGTTTCCTGGCCCTGGTCTGGGCGTGCGTGTACTGGGCGAAATCAAGAAAGAATACTGTGACCTGCTGCGTCGTGCCGATGCCATCTTTATTGAAGAACTGCATAACGCCGACCTTTACCACAAAGTCAGTCAGGCATTCACCGTATTCCTGCCGGTACGTTCTGTTGGCGTAATGGGTGATGCCCGTAAATACGACTGGGTTGTATCGCTGCGTGCGGTTGAAACCATCGACTTCATGACTGCACACTGGGCGCACCTGCCGTACGATTTCTTAGGTAAGGTGTCTAACCGTATCATCAACGAAATCGACGGTATTTCCCGCGTGGTTTACGATATCTCCGGTAAGCCGCCTGCTACTATTGAGTGGGAATAAGTTCTCTCATTAGTCTCAATAACAGCGTTCAAGTAAAGCCCTGCAAATGCAGGGCTTTTTTGTTCTTAAATTTAGGGCTCTCGTCTCTAAATTATCAATTATCGCATTTTTAACTGTCAGTTTATTTTGCAACTAAATATTAACAATGATCTATCTAACTGAAATTTCAAAGGTATTTTTTTGGCTCGAATCTTGTTAGGGAAAAGTGAGGTTTTGATTAATACAGGAAGTGGAAAATGAAACTAAATATACAAAAATCACTATTATTACTTGCTTTGATTTTAGGACATACATCAGTATCAATTGCGTCTGTTCTTTATTTTGAAGATGACACTATTGCCACATCGTCTGTACCTGGCGCACTAACATTATCCGGTGTGGATGGTCAAACGACAACTGTAACGTCGGTGACAGACTTCAATACTCAGCTTGCGTCACAAAGCTGGGATCTGGTAATCCTTGGCGAACAGAATAACAATATTTTCAGCAGTATCTCAGGTCTTGATACTTACCTGGGTAACGGGGGCTCTATACTAGGTACAACCTGGCTTGATAATTCAGGTTTATCTGCATTATTGGGAGCTTCGGGTCGTTCAGGTACAAACGGGACAAATATTGCGATTGACTCACACCCCATTTTTGCGGGTCTGTCTTCACCGCTTATGCTGGCAAACCCGGGCTGGGGTATTTTTTCCAGTAGCTGGATAGCATCGTCATCATCTCAATGTCTGGGGACGTTGGGTTCAGGTTGTGCAGTTGTTGAGGGAAATAGTGGCAATTCATTACTGTTAAGTGGCTTGTTCGATACTTATGATGTATCTGATGGTAATATTCTCCTCTCCAATAGTATCAACTACTTGTTAAATGGAGCGACAGGTCCGGTAAGTGTTTCTGAGCCCGGCACTCTGGTATTGATTACATTGGCTATGGCTGGTTTCTTTACCCGAAGAAAGCGTAGCTAAACAGAAAAGCCCGCATTTTGCGGGCTTTGTTATTTTTGACTGTCCGAAGGTTTACACTTCCAGACTCGCCATATCAATCACGTAACGGTGGGCTACGTCACCTTTTGCCAGGCTTGCGAATGCATCATTCACTTCATCAGCTTTAATCATCACACATTCAGGGTGAATGTTGTGCTCAGCACAGAAATCCAGTACTTCCTGAGTTTCCCTGATACCGCCAATCAGAGAGCCTGCTACGCGGCGGCGGCCCATTACTAACGGCATGGTCATAAAATCTTCCATGGGGCCAACCTGACCAACAATAGCCAGCGTACCGTCAATGTCGAGAAGTGGCATATAAACATCTACATCATGTTTAACCGGCACCGTGTCGATGATTAAATCAAATGATGAACCAGCTTCCTGCATTGCGCTCTCGTCAGTAGAAGCCAGAATTCCACTCGCGCCCAGCGCTTTTGCCTGCTCTTCCTTAGAATTTGAACGGCTGAGAACGGTCACTTCTGCGCCCATGGCCACAGCCAGTTTAACCGCCATATGACCCAGACCACCCAGGCCAATTACGCCAACGCGGCTGCCTTCTTTAACGCCCCAGGTACGCAGAGGAGAAAAGGTGGTGATACCAGCACAGAGAATAGGTGCAGTACGGGCCAGATCTAATGATTCCGGTACATTCAGAATGAATTCTTCGCGCACGACAATATGCTTTGAGTAACCGCCCTGGGTAATTTCACCGCTGATACGGTCCGGTGCGCCGTAAGTGGGCGTCATACCATTGCGACAAAATTGCTCTTCACCGTGGTCACACTGGTCGCAGGACTGACAGCTGTCGACCATACAGCCTACAGCTACGTGCTGGCCCACTTTGTAGTTTTTAACGTCTGCGCCAACTTCTATGACTTTACCGACGATTTCGTGTCCCGGGACTAACGGATAAGGCTGGTCGCCCCAGTCGCCGTTTACGGTGTGAAGATCAGAGTGGCAAACGCCGCTATAAAGAATTTCGATGGCCACGTCATTGTCGCGCAGATTCCGTCTTTCGAAATGATAAGGAACCATGTGGGCGTCTGACGAGTGAGCCGCATATCCAATTGTTTTCATAACTAGAGCCTCATTTGTCGTTACATGCTCAGGCATATCCTGATAACGGAAATTTTAAATAAAAACACCCGGGCTGTGCATGCCAGATGCTCTCTAATGATTGCCTGATTGTGCAGATTGCCGGAGGTTTTACGGGAAGACCTGCTGACAGGTTCATTCATAAGCGGGGAAATAAAAATGCCCCCTTAGCGGGGGCATGGTTTAACGAGGTATAAAGAGGGCAGGGATTAACTACGTTTCAGATCAAAGCGATCGTTGCGCATTACTTTTACCCAGGCATCTACGAAGTCGGTAACAAACTTCTCTTTCGCATCTCCAGAGCCGTACACTTCGGCAATGGCCCGTAACTCAGTGTTAGAACCGAAAATCAGATCAACCGGTGTGGCAGTCCATTTCTGTTCGCCTGAAGTACGGTCTGTACCTACATAAATGGCTGCATCATCTTCTGACTTTTTCCATTCTGTAGACATATCCAGCAGATTAACGAAGAAATCGTTTGTCAGCTGACCAGGGTTGCCTGTCAGTACACCATGGGCTGAACCGTCAGCGTTTGCGTTCATGGCACGCATTCCGCCCAGCAGGACTGTCATTTCAGGCACACTCAGTGACAGCATGTCTGCCTTGTCGACCATCATCACAGCCGGTGAGCGGTAGTTACTTTCAGCCCAGTAGTTACGGAAAGCATCAGCAGTCGGTTCCAGTACCGCGAACGAATCAACATCTGTCATTTCCTGTGTGGCATCCATACGACCCGGAATGAACGGAACGGTCACGTCAACACCAGCGTCTTTCGCTGCCTGTTCAACACCTGCAGCACCTGCCAGTACAATCATGTCGGCCAGAGAAATTTTGACCTTCTTCGATTTCTTATTGAAACCGGCCTGAATGTCTTTCAGTTTGCCCAGCACTTTTTGTACTTCTGCCGGATTATTAATTGCCCAGTCCTTTTGCGGAGCAAGAGCAATACGGGCACCGTTTACACCACCGCGCATATCCGTATCACGATAGCTTGCTGCAGCGGCCCAGGCGACACGCACTAATTCCTGTACAGACAGACCTGACTTCAGAATGTCCTTCTTCAGTTGCTTAGCTTGTTTGTCTGAAACAAGCTTGTGGTCAACTTCAGGAATTGGATCCTGCCAGATAAGGTCGTCAGCCGGGATTTCAGCACCCAGATAACGGGCTTTCGGTCCGAGATCACGGTGGTTCAGTTTGAACCAGGCTCTACCGAAGGCCAGTTCAAAGTCTTCCGGATTCTGCTGGAAGCGTTTGGCAATCTTACGGAACTCAGGATCTTCTTTCAGCGCAAGGTCAGTGGTAAACATGATAGGAGCGTGACGTTTACCCTGAACGTGGGCGTCAGGAACCATGTTCGCCGCGGATTCTGCAGTAGGGATCCACTGAATAGCGCCGGCAGGGCTCTTTGTTTGTTTCCATTCGAAACCAAACAGGTTATCCAGATAATTTGTTGTCCACTGCGTCGGCGTAACCGTCCAGGCACCTTCCAGTCCGCTGGTCATCGTGTCTTCTGCATTACCTTTGCCACAGCTGTTTTTCCAGCCAAAGCCCTGGTCTTCCAGATCACCGGCAGCAGGTTCTTTACCCAAACAGTCTGCTTTTTTGGCCCCGTGAGCTTTACCAAAAGTGTGACCACCCGCGATAAGCGCTACGATTTCTTCATCATTCATCGCCATGCGGCCGAAAGACATCCGGATGTCGTGAGCAGCTGCAATCGGATCAGGCTTGCCGTGAGGTCCAACCGGATTAACGTAAATCAGACCCATTTCTACCGCAGCCAGAGGACCTTTCAGGTTACCTTTCTCATCCCGGCGCTGATCGGTAAGCATTTCTTCTTCCGGGCCCCAGTAAACATGATCCGGTTCCCAGTCGTCCACACGTCCGCCGGCGAAACCATAAGTTTTAAAGCCCATGTCTTCCAGTGCCACGTTACCGGTAAGGGCCATTAAATCGCCCCAGGAAATATTACGGCCATATTTTTGTTTGATTGGCCACAGTAAACGACGTGCTTTATCCAAGTTAGCGTTATCCGGCCAGCTGTTCAGCGGGTCGAAACGTTGCTGACCACCACCGGCACCGCCGCGTCCGTCAACAGTCCGGTAAGTACCGGCTGCGTGCCATGCCATACGGATAAAGAACGGACCGTAATGACCATAGTCTGCAGGCCACCAGGGTTGTGAAGAGGTAAGCACTTCGCGGATATCGGCTTTAACGGCATTTAAATCCAGTGATTCAAACGCTTTTGCGTAATTAAAGTTTTCGCCGTAAGGGTTCGATGCAACACCGTGGGCACGTAACTGGGACAGGTCCAGTTGTTCCGGCCACCAGAATTTGTTGCCTTTCGGGGCTTCGCCCACTACTTTCGCATTTTGATCCATAGTGGCAGAGTACGCATTTGGCGATAATGCCATGGCGATAGCTGCAACAACGGGTAAGAGTTTCATTTTCATGTGTTTATCCTTATTGAATAGTTTCTGGTCACACTTCAGGCCATAAGAATATGATTCAGATTTGTGATAAGAGAAAATTGGATAAACCGATTACTTCAATCTGTTTTTATCATTTGTGAATTAACAATTTATTAACTTTAATTAAGAGCCATGTTATCCCGTTATTGAGCAACTGCGACGATTTTCCTCTGGCGTCTGCGTGTCAGGAAGCGTTATCGTGTGGCACATTCATGTAGAGCAGTTTGCTGAACAAAGGGATAAAACATGCGCGCATATGGTTATAAGCAGGCGTCTGAAACGCTGACTGAAAACGCCATTCAGGCAATCAATATGGCAACTCCTGTGCCGGCGGGAAGAGACCTGCTGGTGAGAGTGCTTGCCGTTTCAGTGAATCCGGTAGATACCAAAATACGTCGTAGCGTGTCTCCTCCGGCTGATGAGATAAAAATCCTCGGATGGGACGCGGTGGGTATCGTTGAATCCACAGGCAGCGATGCGTCGTTATTCAAAAAAGGCGATAAGGTATTTTATGCCGGAGATATTTCCCGTAGCGGTACCAATGCGGAATATCAGCTGGTGGATGAGCGTATTGTTGCGCTGGCACCCGAAGGGCTGTCTGATGTTGAATCTGCGGCCATGCCACTGACTTCCCTGACGGCGTGGGAGCTGTTGTTCG
The DNA here is from genome assembly GCF_056160645.1 of Alteromonas sp. ABH4_456. Classification (NCBI taxonomy): domain Bacteria; kingdom Pseudomonadati; phylum Pseudomonadota; class Gammaproteobacteria; order Alteromonadales; family Alteromonadaceae; genus Alteromonas; species Alteromonas sp. ABH4_456. The sequence continues at coordinate 45,771 of NZ_JBSWXO010000010.1, read as the reverse complement.
ATCGTCTTGAAGTTGCCAGGGGTGAAGAAAGCAAAGATAAAGTGCTGCTTGTCACCGGTGCTGCCGGTGGTGTGGGTTCTATTCTTATTCAGCTTGCCCGTAAACTTACCGGTCTGACTGTTGTTGCCACGGCATCCAGACCGGAAACGAAGGAATGGGTGAGTAAAATGGGCGCACATCATGTACTCGACCATTCACAACCTCTGGCTCCGCAGTACGAAGCATTGTCATTAGAGGGTGTTGACTATGTCGCCAGCCTCACGCATACGCAGTCACATATTGCCGCGCTGGCTGATTTAATGAAGCCGCAAAGCAAGTTCGGTCTGATTGACGATCCGGGTCCGCTGGATATCGGTCTGTTAAAGCGCAAGAGTATTTCGCTTCACTGGGAGTTCATGTACACCCGCTCTCTGTTCAATACCAGTGACATGCTTAAACAACATGAAATCCTCAGCGATGTGAGCAAAATGCTTACTGCGGGGGAGCTTCAAACCACACTCGGCCAGCATTTGGGCCCGGTCAATGCCGCTAATCTGTTCAGAGCTCACCAGATCCTTGAAAGTGGTTCAGCCACCGGCAAACTGGTACTGGCACCGTTCGAAACCGAATAACCCTGAGATTCAGTCACTTCCGGCGGCGAATTGTTCCGGTTCGCCGCTACCTTCCGTATAAATGCACATACTGACTTTCCTTTTTTCATACTCCCTCAACTGACATTCGCAACCTGCTGTCATGTTGCTGTCATAAAAACATCATCTAATACTTTCGTCTAAATGATTCAGTATTACATTTACCCGAAAAGCGTTTTACCAGGTTCCCATTTTGAAATATTCCAGTATCAGCCGGCTTGTCATGACACCCGTGATGGCAGCTCTTATTATTTTAGTGATGCTTAACTCTGCATCACTGTATAAATCTTTTGCCTTACTCAACCATTTTGATGAACTGGAAAACAGTCTGGTTCAGTCAGAGCGTGATGTAACAGCTATTCTGAATACCTTTAAAACGCAGGTACAGGAATGGAAAAACACGTTGCTGCGTGGTTATGACGATGACAACAGGGAAAAGTACTGGCAGCGGTTTCAGCAACGGGAAGCTGACGTGCAGGAGGGGTTCCGCAAGTTATTAACGAATCAGGCGATAAGCGCGGAAGCCAGAAGCACTATCGGTGAATTTCTGGATGCCCATAATCATATGGCAGAAAAGTACCGTGAAGGCTTCGGCGCGTTTGTGGCAGCGGGTTACGATGCTAAAGTGGCAGACGCCTACGTGAAAGGCATTGACCGCAAACCTGCTGAATTACTTGAAGCGGTGGCAACAAACATCGCCGGGCAGTCTTTCAATGCTTTTGAAAACCTGAGAACAGATACCCGCCGCACATTATGGATGATCCTGATCGCTGCACTGGTGTTATCGGCACTGACTACCTGGTATGTGGTTCAACGTTTACGTAAACAGGTCATTAAACCGGTTAAGCAAATCGCGGCCTGCATTGCTGCTCTGGCAAAAAGCCGGTATGACTACAAGCTTGATTACCGCAGCGGGCACGAACTGGGCTCGCTGGCGGATTCTGCACGCTCGTTACAGGATAAGTTGCGGGGCTCAGTTGAACAACTCAAGCAGGCTGAGTCTCAGGTTGCTCACGCTGTTATTACGCTGAGTGATGTGAGTCAGGCTATTCTGGCCAGTGCAGAAGAACAGCACCAGACCAGTCAGTCGCTGGACAGCAGTACCGATAAACTGAAAGAAATTGTACAGAGTCTGGTTGCCATTACCGACCAGGTGGCCGTCGCCACTAACAGCTCTGAAACCAATGTAGCCGCCTGTTACGCCACTTTTTCAAAAGCTAATGACGGCTTCAGGCAACTTGCAGAGACAGTCAATCAGTCCAGTGACATTGTTGATGCCTTGCAATCCCGCAGTAATAACATCCTCAAAGTCGTTAATGTTATCAATGAAATTGCCGACCAGACCAACTTGCTGGCTCTGAATGCGGCTATTGAAGCGGCCAGAGCAGGGGAGCATGGCAGAGGGTTTGCCGTGGTTGCCGACGAAGTGCGGGCTCTGGCAGCCAAAACCCAGCAGTCAACGCGGGAAATCAACGGCATTCTTTCAAGCTTTGAGTCTGAAGCGCAGGGTGCGGTAGTGGCCATGCAATCCGGTAAATCGCTGGCAGATGTGAATGCCAGAGAAGCGACCGCGGCGCTGGAAACACTGAATCTGGTGGTGAAAGATATACAGGAAACCGCCAGCGTTGTCGTTGTACTGAATGAAGCCGCCGATGAACAGGAAGCGGTGCTTAAACAGGTTGAACAGGTTATCAATAACTCTGTGACATCGTCAGAAAAGTATCATGCCCTGTCACGCAGAAACGACATTTCCGATGCCGTGAGAGAAATGGAAGGAAATGTGAAGCAGGTGGTGATGTCACTGACGCATTAACCGGACTACAACAAAGCGGCCGGCTCATGTTAACGTATAAGAAAACGCAGTCAGCCGCTTATGAATTTGCCCTATCCTCCGTTAGTTTTTCATTCTGTTTACAGTCAGCTTGATCTGCCGGTCAGACACCGCTTTCCCATCGAAAAATATCAGGGGATCCATGATGCGCTGGTATCCCGCGGCGTGCCACCCGGCCATTTCACAACCCCTGAAGCGCTGACTGCCGCTGATCTGACGGCAATTTACCAGCAAGACTATGTCAGCGCACTTTGCGGCGGCACCCTTGATCACCAGGCCATGCGCAGAATAGGTTTCCCCTGGTCAGAGCAATTAATCCGCCGTTCCCTCACCGCTGTCAGCGGGACCTGTCTGACAGCCGCACTGGCACAGGAAAACGGACTGGCGCTTAATCTTACCGGTGGTTACCACCACGCTTTTGCAGATTCCGGTTCGGGATTTTGCTTATTTAACGATTTGTATCTGGCAGCGAAGAGGGCACAGGCCCGTGATGATTGCGATACGGTAATGATCATAGATCTTGATGTGCATCAGGGGGACGGTACAGCCAAACTGGCTGAGCATGACGACTCGGTGTTTACCGTATCAGTGCACGGTGAGAAGAACTTTCCTCACCGCAAACAAACTTCAGACATTGATATCGGGCTGGCGAAAGGCTCCGGGGACGATGAGTACCTGACGACGCTTGATGAAACGCTGCACTTAGCGTTTCGACAGTGTTCACCTGACTTCGTTATTTACGATGCCGGCGTCGACGTGCACATCAATGATGATTTAGGGCACCTGCACATCACCACACCGGGTGTTCTGGCCAGAGATAAAATGGTGCTGGATATGTGTAAGCAAAAAGGGCTGCCGGTAGCTTGTGTGATCGGTGGTGGCTATCAGCGTGATATCGCTGCGCTGGTAGATGTACACCTGCAACTGTTCAGAGCGGCAGGTGTCATCCGGTAAAATCACCTACAGGAAGGTTAGCTGGAAGCCCAGACCTATGCGTTCCTGGCTGCGGTTGTAGTCAATCAGTGAGTCGCCGTAACCGTTAAAGTATTGCAGCAGCAATTCGTACCGGTTTGAAAGGGGATAAGTCAGGTTCAGCTGAATACTGCCTCTGTTGTGTCCGAAATTCAGGTTATTGCGTAACAGGGCCAGCACCTTGAAGTTGCCAAGACGGGTGCCGTAACCCAATTCCATGCGGCCGTAATAATCATTGATATCCGGGTTATCGTCGCCGGCAGGATCGTTTTCGTCCACTTTGGTGTCTTCGGGTATGCGATACCAGGTTTTCAGGTAATACACGTCATCAAAATCACTGAACAGTACCGAGGCAAAAATCCTGTTCCAGCTGCGGGAGCGCTCGCCACTTTGTCCGTTCGACATATGATTAAAACCTACCTGAAAGGCGTTAAAGTCGTATCCCAGCAGGGTAATGTCGGCTTCCTGCTGATAAAACACTTCAGGCTGATAATTGGTTTCCCGAAAGGGTTTCGATACCTCGCTGTTATACAGTTGCCAGAAGGACGTCAGGGTGAATCCGAAATACATTCCATCGGCCGTGTCGCCCCGCAGATACAGGGGCAGTTTTACACTTAACTGAAACTTGGCTTCGCTGTTATCAACATTTTCAGGAGTGAGATCCTGATTACCGGCGGAGTTCGGGTTGGTCACATAGGTAACAGGTAAAAGGTAGTTGGTCTGGTACTGTGTGATGGCAAAGTAATTATCCAGTGCCCGGTGGTCGGCTTCGAAACGTGAACTGAGCATACCCGGAGCATCTTTCTGCGCATCGGTGGATGATTTATCCGCTTCCTCCTGCGCATACGCACCTTTGCATAATACTGCTGTCAGTAACAGAGCGGGCAGAGCTGAGTAACGGCAAATTTTCATCGTATAATCCTTTACAGATCGAGAGTCTGGCCTTCTGCCGCCGCAAATAAACCTAATGGCGACTCCGCTATTTCAATGTATTCCTGACAGTGAGCAACCACCTTGTCAATGTCATCATCAGTACGGTCCGGGTCGTGGCTGTACAATGCCAGTTGTTTAACATTAGATGCCATCGCCAGTTTCACCGCTTCCTCAGCCACAGAGTGTCCCCAGCCAGATTTAGCCGGCATATCTGACAGCATATACTGCGCGTCGTGGATAACCAGGTCAGCATCGCGGGCAAAGTCAACGAAACTGAGAAAATCCGTTTCTTTTTTATAGGGAGGGTAGAGCTCGTTATCAGTGAGATAGGCTAACTTTTTACCGTTTTCAGTAATCGTATAAGCACTGCCTTTTCCCGGGTGGTTCATAGGCAGCCTGGAAATTGTCGCATTGCCTAAACGCCAGCTGTCAATCTCTTCCGGAATGGGGGTTACCGTCACATCAGAAGCCAGCGCACTGGCCGGTACGGGAAAGACGGAACCTTGCATCTGGGTAAGGATCCGGTCGTGCTCGGGCAGGGTAGTCATGCCGGGAATGATTTTAATTTCGCGATCTTTCTGGTAAATCGGGGCGAAGAAGGGGAAACCCTGAATGTGGTCCCAGTGATTATGAGTAAGCAGGATATGAACAGGCGTTGTTTTCTTTATAAGCTCGTTGCCCAGCGCCCTGATCCCTGTGCCGGCATCCAGAATGATATCTGTACCGTCTGACAACTGAACATGAACACAGGCCGTATTACCACCATAACGCACGAAATCAGCGCCCGGCGTGGGAATAGACCCTCTGACACCATAAAAGGTAACTCGCATGCCTTCTCCTGCAGCATTGCCGCCGGGCCGTCAGCAGCCCGGCAATTTCCGTGTTAATCTCTGTCTGTTTTACAGACCGGCAATAAATTCACCGGCGTTATCTATAGAGAGTAAGGTTTTTTCGCCGGTGCTGCGATTTTTATATTCTACCTGCCGGTTATCCAGATTGCGCTCGCCCACAACGATGCTGTGGGGAATACCTACCAGTTCCATATCGTTAAACATGACGCCCGGGCGTTCTTTGCGGTCGTCAAATAACACTTCAATGCCGGCGGCAGTCAATGTTTCGTACAACGACTCTGCAACGTCTTTGATGCGCTGAGACTTATGCATATTCATCGGGATAAGCGCCACTTTAAACGGTGCAACCGGGTCAGGCCAGATGATACCGTTTTCGTCGTGGTTCTGCTCAATGGCTGCTGCCACAATGCGTGACACACCAATGCCATAGCAACCCATAGTCAGAATTTGATGCTTACCGGTTTCACCGAGCACACCACAGTTCATGGCTTTAGAATATTTATCGCCTAGCTGGAAGATGTGACCTACTTCGATACCGCGTTTGATTTCGATTGTGCCTTTTCCGCAGGGTGACGGATCGCCTGCAACCACATCGCGGATATCAGCGCTTTCGATATCACCGGTCCAGTTTCCATTAATGATGAATTTACCATTTTCACCTGCGCCGCAAACAAAGTCTGCTGCTGCCGCTGCGCTGTGGTCAACAATAACGTCTAAACCTGATGCCAGCGGATTCGCGTACAACGGGAAGCAACCAAAAATGTCTTTAGCCTGTTCTTCTGTGGCAATGACCAGCGGTGATGCAATCTGTGGCAGTTTCTCTGCTTTGATATCGTTTAAAGTGTGTTCGTCACGTAAGACCAGCGCCACCCACTTTTCCGGAGCATCTTCTTCAGACTGACCTTTAACCAGCACGACTTTTAATGCGGTATTTTGCTCTTTCAGAAAGTTTTCTGCGCTGATCCCTTTTGGCTTGTCGATAACTTCTGCCTCAGCACCTGACGGCACGGCTTTCGTTGCTGGTGCAACAGCCTGAGCCATTTCCACATTGGCTGCATAGTCAGATTCTGTCGAAAACGCGATGTCATCTTCACCGGACGCTGCCAGCACGTGGAACTCGTGAGAGACCGCGCCACCAATTGAACCTGAGTCGGCAATAACAGCTCGGAAATCCAGCCCCAGGCGGGTAAAGATATTGCTGTAAGCCTGATACATTTTATCGTAAGTTTCCTGCAGCGACGCTTCATCCATATGGAAGCTGTATGCATCCTTCATGGTGAATTCACGGCCGCGCATAATGCCGAAACGGGGACGAACTTCGTCCCGGAATTTTGTCTGGATTTGATACAGGTTCAGCGGTAATTGTTTGTAACTGCTGATTTCGTTACGCACCAGTGCGGTAATCACTTCTTCGTGAGTCGGGCCTAAAACAAAGTCGCGCTGATGGCGATCTTTGATGCGCAGCAGCTCAGGACCATATTCTTCCCAGCGACCCGATTCTTCCCACAAGTCAGCAGGCTGAACCACTGGCATCAACACTTCCACTGCACCGGCCTTATTCATTTCATCACGCACCACATCTGCGATTTTGTTCAACACACGCAGACCGCTCGGCAGCCAGGTATACAAACCGGCAGCCAGTTTGCGGATCATGCCTGCCCGCAGCATGAGCTGATGACTGATAACTTCAGCATCGGCAGGTGTTTCTTTTTGCGTGGACAACAAATATTGGCTCGTGCGCATTACGGTGGTTCATCCTATAGAGAAAAATAAAAACGGCGCCATTCTAGCAGTATAGAAAAGGCCGCAAAAGTCGTTTTTCCGGTTAAGTTTTCTGTTATCCGGCAGGTAGTGGCGTGAGTGATAAAACCACCACGTCACCATTGATCATTTGCCAGCTGATATCCACGTCGTACAGACTCACTTTATAGACTTTGTCATCATCATTCAGTTTATGCCGGTAAGCGGGGCGGGGATCCTGGCTGAGTATATCCTGCGTCAGCGGTATGATATCCGGCCACCTGGCGGAAAGCGCGTGGCATTGTCTGTCTGCTTCTGCTGTAAAAATGACATTGCGGCGGGGAATGGGGGAGCTTGAGGTGAGGGTATCGTCTGCCTCATTCACGGCGTCGGCGTAAGGAACATACGGCTTAATATCAATGACCGGTGTGCCATCAAGTAAATCAACGCCGGACACATTCAGCACAACACGGTCGCCATCCACTGACAGACCTTCATTTTTAACCACTGACATACCAATGCTGTTTGGCCGGTGCGTACTGCGACTGGCAAATACGCCCAGTGTGGCATTACCGCCCAGACGTGGTGCTTTGACTGCGGGTTTCCAGCCTCTGGCAGCGGTTTCATGGAAATAGAACAATAACCAGACATGACTGAACGCCTCTATGCCTTTAAAGGCCTGCGGGTTGGCATAGTCAGTCTGCATGACAATCTGACCTTTAGCTCCGGCAAGGTTCGGCTGGCGGGGAATAGCAAATTTTTGCCTGAACGGTGTGTGAATAATGCCAACAGGTTCAATAGTGGCAGATTCAGGAAAGCTCACGACCTGGTTACCTGAAATAAATGGTTGATTGTCATAATTATCTCATAAATTACCGCTAAGGTATGCTCCGTTGTTTACCACCACAAGCCTGACTGGGCAGCTTGCGGTCTCCCTGGATCCCAGTTCCTTTAACCCCGTTGCGTGCAACGGGGTTTCTTTTTTCCCGGGTTTAGCAATCAGGCAGTGAATGGTGTTGCTGAATATGTCAAACTACGGCACCGGAACGGTGACCTGAGATGAAGACACTGCAAAGTGTTTCCCTTCGCGGGTGCCGGATACGATTTACCACCGCTTTTTCCTTTATTACCAGCAGTAGCAGACGGAACGCTATGATAGTTGTAGAAAATCTGACCCGACGGTTCAATCAGCTTGTCGCTGTCGATAACCTGTCCTTCACCATAAAAGCCGGAGAGATTGTGGGATTTCTGGGGCCAAATGGCGCCGGTAAGTCCACTACCATGAAAATGCTTACCGGTTTTCTGGACCCTTCATCAGGTAAAATCAAAATAGACGGCGCGGATATGCCCGGCAAAGCGAAAGCATTGCAGGAGCGTATTGGCTATCTGCCTGAAGGCGCGCCGCTTTATGGTGAGATGACAGTGTTTCAGTTTTTACATTTCGTGGCCGGTGTACGGGGACTGAAAGGTAAGCATCGTCAGAAGCGTCTCAAACATGTTATAGAGCAGGTGGAGCTGGGAGACGTGCTGAACAGGCAGATAGATAAATTGTCAAAAGGGTTCCGCCATCGCATTGGTCTGGCCCAGGCAATCATGCATGATCCGGATATTCTTATTCTGGATGAACCCACAGACGGACTGGATCCGAATCAGAAACATCAGGTAAGGGAACTTATCAAGGCGTTGTCGAAAGACAAAATCGTTATCATTTCCACCCACATCCTGGAAGAAGTCAGCGCTGTGTGTAACCGCGCCATGATCATTTCTCAGGGCAAATTGTTGTTTGACGGAACACCGCAGGAATTGCAATACCGTTCCCGCTATCACCAGGCCATCACACTGCATTTCAGTTATGCCGCCGATATTTCCGGGCTGGCGGAAATTGATGGTGTTGATGAAATGGTGGTTAACCGCGAAACCGGCGATGTCACGCTGTTCCCTGAAGATGGCAAGTTGCTGATGACGCCGGTCACCGAACATGTCAGTCATTACCGGCTGCCGGTGGACAAATTTACCATTGAAACCGGTCGCCTGGATGATGTATTCCGTGAAATTACTACCGGGGAGCGTGTGCAGTAATGAGAAGTTTAACCATTGCACGACGGGAGTTCGGCAGCTTTTTTGCTACACCTGTGGCGTATGTTTATCTGGTAATGTTCCTGGTGCTGAGCAGCGTGTTTACCTTCTTTATGGGAGATTTCTACGCCAGAGGACAGGCTGATTTACTGCCATTTTTTAATTTTCATCCCTGGCTCTATTTGTTTCTGGTACCAGCCATTGCCATGCGTAGCTGGGCTGAAGAAAGAAAATCCGGCACCATTGAATTACTAATGACATTGCCGGTGTCAGAAACGCAGGCTGTAGCCGGCAAGTTTCTGGCCTGCTGGGGAATTCTCGGACTGGCTCTGTTGATGACCACGCCCTTGTGGTTAACAGTTAATTATCTCGGCTCACCGGATAACGGAATCATCGTTGCCGCTTATACCGGCAGCTGGTTGATGGCCGGCGCTTTTCTTGCCATCAGTCAGTGTATGTCTGCGTTAACACATAATCAGGTTATTGCCTTTGTTATGTCTGTGCTGGTGTGTTTTCTCTTTCTTGTCAGCGGTTCGGAAATCGTGGTCGATGTTTTTAAAAACTGGGCACCTAATTTCGTGGTGGATACCGTTGCTTCTTTCAGTTTCCTCACGCATTTTGAAGCTATGTCAAAAGGTGTGCTGGCTGCGAATGATGTGGTGTATTTTCTGCTGGTCATCTTTGTGTGGCTGACCGCAAACGCCGTGATTACTGAACAGAACAAGGCAGGGTGATCATGATGAAGAAAAAATGGTTGTCTGTATTAAGTCTTGGCCTGCTGGCAGTGCTGTTTGTATTGCTGGTTTTTATTAACAATCAATTGTTAAGCAAATATCGCATTGATTTGACAGAAGACAAGGTGTTCTCGTTGTCAGAGGGAACCCGTAATGTGCTCACCAGTCTGGATGAGCCGGTCACGTTGTACTTCTTCTACTCCGATTCGGCGACGACGGGTATGACAAAAATGCGTAACTATGCCGCCAGAGTAGAAAGTTTGTTGCGTGAATATGCACAGGCGTCCGGCGGTAAAGTTCAACTGCAAATCGTTGACCCTGTACCTTTTTCGGAAAACGAAGATAAAGCCAATCAGTTCGGTCTCACAGGAGCGGCACTGGGTAATGTGGGAGAACAGATTTACTTTGGTCTTGCCGGCACGAATTTGCTGGATGATCAGTTCACCATCCCGTTCTTTGATCCTAAGAACGAGCAGTTTCTTGAATATGAAATCAGTAAACTGATTTATCGCCTGAGTAATCCGGATACGCTGACGCTGGCGCTGGTCACTGATTTACCTGTTGCCGGCGGACAAGATCCTCTGACCGGGCGATACACCGGTCCCATGGTTTTTTATCAGCAACTGGCGCAGCTGTATAACATTCGTATTGTGAACAGTACTGCTGATGGATTACCGGAAGATACCGATGTGGTATTGCTGGCGCATCCGCAAGCGCTGTCAGACGGCCTGCTGTATGCCATAGATCAGTTTGCCATGCACAATGGCCGGATCCTGGCCTTTATTGACCCTCATTATGAAGGAAATGCGCTTTCTTCGTTGCAACAAGTGGGTGCCAACGCGTCTTCGTTTCCGTTGCTGAAGGCCTGGGGAATTAAGGCGGATTTAACCAATATTGTCCTTGATGCTCAACTGGCTTTTGATTTGCGAAATGAAAACGGTGCGATAGTGAAGCATTTTGGCATTCTCGGGCTCACCGCAGCTCAGCTCGATCGTAATGATGTGATCACTGCCAATCTGGACTCAGTAAACGGCGCATCCTTCGGTGCCCTGGAAACGGTGAAAAAAGCCGGCTTGTCTATGCATACGCTAATACGTTCTTCCGTTAACTCAGGTCTGACCAATGCAGATAACTATGCCCAGACCCTTAACCCGGTAGCGTTGCACCGTGGATTCGGCGGAAACACAGAAACCTACACCGTTGCCGCCCGTTACCGTGGTAAAGCCCGCTCGTACTTCAGTGCACCGAAAGATCCGGCTAAAGCGGCGACCTATGAAGGGCAGACTGATAATCTGAATCTGGTGCTGGTGGCAGACGCAGATATGCTTTCAGACCGTTACTGGGTGCAACAAACGGCGTTCTTCGGAGATACGGTATTTACGCCGTTTGCGAATAACGGTGACTTTATTGTCAATGCAATTGAAAACCTCACCGGCAGCGATGCGCTTATCAGTATCCGCTCCCGCGGCACCTATGTGCGCCCCTTTGAAAGGGTAAAGGCCCTGGAGACGGCGGCGGAAGGTAAATACCGCGAGCAGGAAGAACAGTTGCAGGAAGAGCTGATCCAGACGGAGCAGAAATTACGTGAGCTTCAGGGACAACAGGGGCAGGGCGGTACCATTGTCTTTACCGGTCAACAGCAGGAGGCAATAGATAAGTACATTGCCCGCAGAGTTGAAATTCGCCGTGAACTTCGCGAAGTGCGCTATCAGCTTGACCGCGAGATAGACCGTCTTGGCGATAAACTGAAAATAGTGAATATAGCCCTGGCACCTGCTGTGCTGACGGGCTTGTTATGGTTACTGGCGTTTATCTTCAAACGCAGAGCAGGAAAAGCATACCGGACAGAAACACAGTCATGAATTTACGCGTTCTTATATTATCGGGGTTAGTTGCTGCCAGTGCCGGTGTTGCCGGCTGGTTACAAAGTCATTCTGACCGCATTACCCGGGAAGCATCCGCAGAACATGAATTGCAAAGCGAGCTGGCGACAGCGGCAAAAGATATTCAGCGGATCAAAATTGAAACCCACGAAGGGGTGGTATTTGCTGCCGTGAAAGATACTGACAGGTGGATTGCAACTCACCTCGACACCATTATGACCTTTCCGGTGGACATGAAAAAGCTGGCGAAATTTGCTAATGCCCTGAACAGTCTGGAAGTGCTGGAGCCTAAAACATCACAGCCGGAATTTTATCACCGTCTGGGCGTTGAAAGTGTCAGAGATAGTGATGCCCGCTCTTTGCTGATTGAGATTGGCGGCGAAAAGGAAGCGTTTTCGTTGCTCGTGGGTAGGACGGCCAGTGGCAACCGTGGCACATATGTGCGGCAGCCTGAAGCGTCTACCAGCCTGCTGGTAAACAAAACTTTGCCGTTACCGGAAAAGCGCAGCGACTGGTTAAGCCGTGAGATTTTCGCTTTTAACAGTTCAGATATCAGTGCTGTGGATGTTGAAATTGAAGGGCAGCCCCTGCTGACGTTAAACCGTGAAGGAGAGACCGCTGATGGCTGGCAGATTGCAGGCAATGATGAGGCTACTGCCGCACTGAGATATCCAACCATAGTAGGTCAGACAGTTGATAAGATGCTGCGCTTCGACTTTGATGGTGTCAAACCCTTCCTGCAGCATAAGTGGAGTGAGGTATCACCGATCAGTCAGGTTATCTTTTCTCTGGAAGATGGCACTGAAGTCATGGCTTATCTTTCAGCACCGGACCCGCGCGGACGTTTTCAATTGTGGATTGATACCCCGGACTCACCACGCTGGATATCCGAATGGGTATTTGAGCTTTCCGAATATCAGGCCCGTGATTTTCTGCCCAGGCTGGAAAATTTGACATCCGCTATCTGAAATTCCGGACGCTTCAGCCCTGACCCTGACGCAGTGATGCCAGCAACTGTGCAAGATGCTGGCTGCCAAGGCTTGCCGCTTTACGCATATTACGCTCGTAAATTGCGGATGATTCGTCCTTGTTCTTCATGGCCTCTTCAATATCCTTTTCACGGATAATGTGCAGCACCGGCCAGGGACTCCGGTTCGTGTAATGGCTGGCATCACCCGGGTCTTCTCCTTCGAAAAGATAATCAGGATGAAAGCTGGCCAGCTGAAACTCGCCGCTGAAACCGGATGCGTCCAGCAGGCGCTCCGCCATACCGAGAATGTCGAGATAATCGTCGAAATCATTGCCACAGCGATAGAAAATAACCAGTGTCGTAGCTATTTCCGGTGACTCACGCAACGTCTGGCAAGCCTGATAAACGGTTTCAAGGATGTCTGCAGGATTACCGGAATCATCCACTTCGTAGCGGATCAGGTCCGGTGTGAAAACGGGTTTGGCGAAAGGGCAGAAGTTGTAACCTATCACTACTTTTTCTACCCAGTCGCGGGTGGCGGCAGCCACCCTCTGATTGTCTGTCATGAATGGTACTTAACGTACGCTTCCAGCGTGTTTTCAATCAGGCTGGCAACAGTCATAGGGCCTACGCCGCCCGGTACCGGCGTGATCCAACCCGCGCGGGTCTTCGCGTTTTCGAAATCAACATCGCCAACCAGAGAACCGTCATTCACCCGGTTGATACCCACATCAATCACAATCGCACCGGGTTTAATCCAGTCACCGGGAATGAAGTTGGGTTTACCCACTGCTACAACCAGCAAGTCTGCACGGCTGACGTGGGCTTTTAAATCCTGTGTAAACTTGTGGCAGGTTGTCACAGTGCAGCCGGCAAGCAGTAATTCCAGACTCATAGGACGACCAACGATATTACTGGCACCCACAATAACCGCGTCCAGGCCTTTTACAGGACGTTTTGTGGCAGCAATCATGGTCATAATACCTTTAGGCGTACAAGGACGCAGAGCAGGGATACGTTGCGCCAGGCGACCAATATTGTAAGGGTGGAAGCCGTCAACATCTTTGTGCGGCTCAATACGTTCCAGTACACGTTCAGCATTGAGACCGGCAGGTAGCGGCAATTGCACAAGAATACCGTCGATTTCAGGATCCTGATTGAGTTGATCTACCACAGCCAGTAATTCTTCTTCACTGGTGCTTGCCGGTAAATCAAAAGAACGGGAAACAAACCCGACTTCTTCACAGGCTTTACGTTTATTAGACACATATACTTGTGAGGCAGCATCACTGCCTACCAGTACAACGGCCAGACCGGGGCAACGCTTTCCGGCTTCTTTTAAAGATTCAACGTAGCTTGCTACGTCCTGGCGAACTTGTTTGGCAATGACTTTGCCATCAATCAGGTGGGCACTCATGAATGTGTTCTTCTCATTTCATTACGTTAACCCTTATATTGTTTCACAACTTACAACACCTTGCCAAAGTGAAAATGCGCTTAAAAGAACAGCGGATTGGTCAAAAAAACAGACGATTGCGCGTAATCTGAGCGGTCAGAATTTTTATTGAAAAAAGTGTTTGACGGGATGGGATGTTGGCTATAGTATTCGCACCCCGTAACGGCAGGGAACATTAACTGCCTTACACAGTCGGTGAGTGGCGCAGTTTGGTAGCGCACTTGGTTTGGGTCCAAGGGGTCGCAGGTTCAAATCCTGTCTCACCGACCACTATTGCAAGCTTCGATTCGTCGGGCGTCCGTAGCTCAGCTGGATAGAGCAACGGCCTTCTAAGCCGTGGGTCGCAGGTTCGAATCCTGCCGGACGCGCCATCGGTGAGTTCGCAGGAAATACTGACAAGATGTCAGTATTCAGGTAGACTTAAGAAGCTTGTAATTGCACTCTCTGTGGTGGGCGTAGCTCAGTTGGTAGAGCCCCGGATTGTGATTCCGGTTGTCGTGGGTTCAAGTCCCATCGTCCACCCCACTTTCCCCTCAGGGAATGTGAGTGCAACATATCTTTAGCCGGTTAAGCCGGTGTCTTTTGAAGCATTTCTCACGTCTTCGAAATACTCAGTTCGGTGAGTGGCGCAGTTTGGTAGCGCACTTGGTTTGGGTCCAAGGGGTCGCAGGTTCAAATCCTGTCTCACCGACCATTATTTATTCCCGATAATATCCTTAATTGTCATTACCTGATGATAAATGTTCCGTTATCTCCGGTTTTTCCTGTTATTTGTTGATAATCCCTCTCGACTCTGTAAAAACCTGCTTGTATACTACCGCGTCTTTTTTTAACCAATGTGTTTAAACAATGGTTTAACACTGTTGAATAACACTCCCTCTAAACCCGGTGTAACGCGCCGATATATGGCAAGGACGGGAAGGGGATTCAAACAAAGCGTCACTTTAAGACGCACAGTTGAGGTAACATAATGCAAGTTTCAGTCGAGACGACCCAGGGTTTAGAACGCCGTCTTACTATTACCGTTCCAGCAGATTCTGTTGATTCTGCGGTTAAAGCGCGTCTTCAACAATTATCAAAAACGCAACGCATCAACGGTTTCCGTCCTGGTAAAGTACCAGTAAGCGTAATCCAGAAACGTTTTGGCGCTGCTGTGCGTCAGGAAGTTGCTGGTGACGTAATGCAGCAAAACTTCTATCAGGCAATCGTTCAGGAAAAAATTAACCCTGCCGGCATGCCTTCTTTTGAACTGGTTAAAGATGAAAATGGCCAGGATTTAGAGTTCGTTGCGGCATTTGAAGTGTATCCTGAAGTTGAAGTTCAGGGCGTTGCAGACATCGAAATTGAGAAGCCAGTGGTTGAAATTTCCGACGCTGACCTCGATAACATGATGGAGACGCTGCAAAAGCAACACGCTACGTGGAAAGAAGTTAAGCGTAAAGCGAAGAAAGACGACCGTGTAGTTATCGATTTTGTTGGTAAAATTGACGGCGAAGAATTTGAAGGCGGTAAAGCAGAAGACTTTACCCTTGAGCTTGGCCAGGGTCGCATGATCCCTGGCTTCGAAGAGCCGCTGGTAGGTGCTAAGAAAGACGAGGAAGTGACTGTAGAAGTGACTTTCCCTGAAGACTACCATGCAGAGAACCTGAAAGGTAAAGCTGCAGTATTTGACGTTACCGTTAAGAAAGTAGAAGGTAAGCAATTGCCGGACGTTGACGACGAATTTGCTAAGCTGTTCGGGGTTGAAGAAGGCGGCGTTGACGCCCTGAAAGCGGAAGTGCGTAAAAACATGGAACGCGAACTGACTCAAACGCTGAAAACAACCGTAAAAGAAGATGTTATTTCTAAGCTGATCGAAAAGAATGAATTCGACGTGCCAAAAGCACTGATCGATCAGGAAGTAAATGCACTGCGTGAACAGGCAAAACAACGTTTCAGTCAGCAAGCTGGTGGCCAGAACATGCCAGAACTGCCTGCAGAACTGTTCACTGACAATGCAATCCGTCGCGTACGCATCGGTTTACTGCTGGGTGAAATCATCAAGCAGAACGAACTGAAAGCAGACGACGAAAAAGTAATGCAATTAATTGAAACATCAGCGTCAGCTTATGAAGATCCTCAGGAAGTTGTGGACTATTATAAAGCTAACGAAGAACTGATGAACCAGATGCGCAATGTTGCACTGGAAGAGCAGGCCATCGACTGGGTATTAGAAAATGCTAAAACTCAGGAAGTGACCAAAGCTTTTGACGAGGTTATGAACAAACAGGCGTAATTTATTACCCTCTGATTGACTTAACCTGTCAGCAACTGCTTAAATGCTCGGAACCTTCCGGGCATTTTTGTTTTTAACGCTAAGAAATCAAGGTAGATATGATAAACCCATTTGAACCACAAGATGCATTGGTGCCTATGGTCGTCGAGCAGACGTCTAAAGGTGAACGTTCCTACGACA
The DNA here is from genome assembly GCF_056160645.1 of Alteromonas sp. ABH4_456. NCBI lineage: Bacteria > Pseudomonadati > Pseudomonadota > Gammaproteobacteria > Alteromonadales > Alteromonadaceae > Alteromonas > Alteromonas sp. ABH4_456. The sequence goes on along the minus strand of NZ_JBSWXO010000010.1, from coordinate 29,241 downwards.
TTTATTCCCGTCTGCTAAAAGAAAATGTGATTTTCTTAGTGGGTCAGGTTGAAGACCACATGGCGAACCTCATCGTCGCGCAAATGCTTTTCCTTGAAGCTGAAAATCCGGAAAAAGATATTTATCTTTATATCAACTCTCCGGGTGGTTCTGTGACGGCAGGCATGGCAATTTACGACACCATGAATTTCATTAAGCCTGACGTAAGCACGGTTTGTATTGGTCAGGCGGCCAGCATGGGCGCTTTCCTGTTATCAGGCGGTACCAAAGGGAAACGTTTCTGTTTACCTAACTCACGGGTAATGATTCACCAGCCGCTGGGCGGATTCCAGGGACAGGCGTCGGATTTTGAAATTCACGCGAAAGAAATTCTTTCTATTAAAGAGAAAATGAATCGTCTGATGGCCGAACATACCGGCCAGGATTACGAAAAAGTTGCAAGGGATACAGACCGGGATAACTTCCTGAGTGCAGCAGAAGCCAGGGATTATGGCCTAATCGATCAGATTTTAACAAATCGATCTGACGCAGCCGCCACTAAGTAGTATAGTTATAGTAATCCTGAACTCGTGTACCCGCACGATTTTCGTTTGTTCAGGAAAGGCAGAGGCAAAGAGTAATGAGTGACAAGCAGAACGGTGACGGTGATAATAAGCTTTTGTACTGTTCCTTTTGTGGCAAAAGCCAACATGAAGTCAGAAAGCTGATCGCGGGACCGTCCGTTTTTATTTGCGATGAGTGCGTTGAATTATGCAACGACATTATTCGTGAAGAGATTAAGGAAATTGCACCAAAGCAAAAGCAGGATGCACTTCCTAAACCACAAGAAATTCATGCACACCTTGATGACTATGTCATTGGTCAGGAACACGCAAAGAAAGTGCTGTCGGTAGCGGTGTATAACCACTACAAGCGCCTGCGAAATGGTGATGTGCACGAGGGTGTTGAGCTGGGTAAGAGTAATATCCTGCTGATTGGCCCTACTGGTAGCGGTAAAACGTTACTGGCTGAAACCCTGGCCCGTTTACTGGATGTGCCGTTTACCATGGCCGATGCCACCACCCTGACCGAAGCCGGTTACGTGGGTGAGGACGTTGAAAACATCATTCAGAAGCTGTTGCAGAAGTGCGATTACGATGTAGAAAAAGCCCAGCGCGGTATTGTCTACATTGATGAAATCGACAAGATTTCCCGTAAGTCTGATAATCCTTCTATTACACGTGATGTGTCAGGTGAAGGTGTTCAGCAGGCGCTGCTTAAACTGATTGAAGGCACGGTTGCATCAGTACCGCCACAGGGTGGACGTAAGCATCCTCAGCAGGAGTTCCTGCAGGTAGACACGTCTAAAATCTTGTTTATCTGTGGTGGTGCGTTTGCCGGTCTGGATAAAGTGATTGAGCAGCGTGCAAATAAAGATACCGGAATCGGTTTCGGTGCGTCGGTGAAGTCTAAAGAAAGCAAGCAGGAACTCAGCGATCTGTTCAAGCGGGTAGAGCCGGAAGATTTAGTGAAGTACGGATTGATTCCGGAGTTCATTGGTCGTCTGCCGGTAGTGACCAGCCTGGAAGAATTGAACGAAGAAGCGCTGATCCAGATCCTTCGTGAGCCTAAGAACGCCATTACCAAACAGTACGGTGCGCTCTTTGCCATGGAAGAAACTGAACTGGAATTCCGTGACGATGCATTGCACGCCATCGCAAGAAAGGCGATGCAACGTAAAACCGGTGCCCGTGGCCTGCGTTCTATCGTTGAAGCAGTGTTGCTCGATACCATGTACGATTTACCTTCAATGGAAAACGTATGCAAAGTGGTTATCGACGAGTCTGTGATTAAAGGCGAATCTAAACCTATTCTGATGTACAAGAACGAAGAGAAGAAAGCGGTCTCTGAGTGATTGTCATGTAAGATAATGAAAAAGGTCCTTCGGGACCTTTTTTGTTATCTGTCACCGGGTCATCCGGCATCCGGTTAGCCGCAATTACCGTGAAATGGCAGGGCTGTTACAAGGTGTCATCGATGGTGACTTCACCGGTCAGTGAACTGTAATAGACGGAAAGCGCCGGTTGTGCCTGCAAAATAAAGGTGCAGGTACCGTCTGCATAGGTGGCCTGGTAGTCCGCCGAGGTATCTTCTGCAACCGTGGGGCTGCCGCTGGCAAGCAAGGCATTCCATAACGATGTGCAATCCCAGGCGTTGTCCGTTACCGGGCTGGCTTCATACGGCGTATAGCTCTGTGCAGGCCAGCCATACTGATTAAAATCAATGACGTTTTGTCCGTTGCCGAACACATCCAGATTATCCACCGGCCCCGTGTGACCACCGGCACGCCACTTTAAACGGGCCAGATTAATAGCAGAAGCAAAGGCCGCTCCCACACCCTGAACACTGGCCGCCTGAGCGTCATCCTGAAGATCGATGAAACGGGGCGCTGCGGTGACTGCCAGTACGCCGAGAATAACAATAACAATAACCAGCTCAATGAGCGTGAATCCGGAATTTGATGGAGATGATGTCATAACAAGTTTCACTGCAATCTTGATATCTTTGAAGAATAAGATTTTAACTGTATTTTTTCCAGTTTCTTGAGCATAACAGGTTTATTTTATTGGGAATAGTTATCATTTGTAATAAGCAGTAACCTGCCTTCGTCGTATATTTGTACAGTCGTTTGACTTTGCTTTGCTCTCCGGCACAAAAAGGTTGCACCATCATTAAAAATCGATAATGGTAAAAGTAACAAGGTTTAACACAGGATTGATTGAACTTTGCCTGTGCATCCCCATATCAATTCACATTATGAACAATACAGAGAACACGTATGACAGTTGAGCGTGAAGATCGCATTGAGATCCCCGTACTTGCCTTACGGGACGTAGTCGTTTATCCCCATATGGTCATACCGCTATTTGTTGGCAGGGAAAAGTCCATCCGTTGTCTTGAAGCAGCGATGGAAAATGATAAACAAATCTTTTTAGTTGCACAGAAGGACGCCAGTGTTGATGAGCCTGAATCTGATGACATTTTTCAGGTGGGCACATTAGCCACTATTTTACAGTTATTAAAACTGCCTGACGGCACAGTGAAAGTGCTGGTCGAAGGTAATGTTCGTGGTGAAATTCATCAGTACGAGCAGGCTGAGCCATTCTTCGTGGCGCAAGTAAGCCGTGTTGAAGATGAGCTACTGTCTGACAATGAGCAGGAAGTACTTATCCGCTCTGCGGTATCCCAGTTCGAGGGATACGTAAAACTGAATAAGAAGATCCCGCCGGAAGTGTTAACCTCGCTTAACGGCATTGATGACGCTGCCCGTCTCGCCGATACCATGGCTGCTCACATGCCGCTTAAATTGGCTGAGAAGCAGAAGGTATTGGAAATGAAAGGCGTGAACGAGCGTCTTGAGTACCTGATGGCGCTGATGGAAGGCGAAATTGATTTGCTGCAGGTCGAAAAGAAAATTCGTACCCGCGTGAAAAAGCAGATGGAAAAAAGCCAGCGCGAGTATTATCTGAATGAACAGATGAAAGCCATTCAGAAAGAACTGGGTGAACTGGATGATGCACCGGACGAGTTTGAGGCGCTGAGCAAAAAGATTGAAGAAGCGAAGATGCCTAAAGATGCCGAAGATAAGGCACGGGCTGAGTTGCAGAAACTGAAAATGATGTCTCCCATGTCGGCAGAAGCCACCGTGGTACGCAGTTATATTGAATGGCTGACCAATGTTCCCTGGCATAAGCGCAGTGCAGTGAAGAAAGATTTGTCACTGGCCGAGAAAGTACTGGATGCAGATCACTATGGTCTGGAGAAAGTAAAAGAGCGCATTGTTGAATATCTGGCGGTACAGAAACGGGTTAAAAAGCTGAAAGGTCCAATCCTTTGCTTAGTCGGTCCTCCGGGGGTGGGTAAAACCTCGTTGGGTCAGTCTATTGCCAAAGCCACCGGGCGTAAGTACGTGCGTATGGCATTAGGCGGAGTACGTGACGAAGCAGAAATTCGTGGTCACCGTCGTACTTACATCGGTTCATTACCGGGCAAACTGATTCAGAAAATGGCCAAAGTAGGGGTGAAGAACCCGCTCTTCCTGCTTGATGAAATCGACAAAATGTCTTCTGATATGCGTGGTGACCCGTCATCGGCGCTGCTCGAGGTATTAGACCCTGAACAAAACAGCAGCTTCAGCGACCATTACCTTGAAGTCGACTACGACCTGTCCGATGTGATGTTCGTAGCGACCTCAAACAGCATGAATATTCCCGGGCCATTGCTCGACCGGATGGAAGTGATTCGTCTGTCGGGCTACACCGAAGATGAGAAGCTGAATATTGCAACACGTCATCTTATTTCCAAACAGACGGAACGTAACGGCCTTAAAGCCAAAGAGCTGGATATCACAGAGTCCGCCATCATCGGTATGATTCGCTACTATACCCGCGAAGCGGGTGTACGAAGCCTGGAAAGAGAAATTTCTAAAGTTTGCCGTAAAGCAGTAAAAGATATTCTGCTGAGTAAGAGTAAAGACAAAGTCGTTGTGACGCAGGATAACCTGAAAGACTATCTGGGCGTGCAGCGTTTTGATTATGGTAAAGCGGATAAAGAAAACCAGATAGGGCAGGTGACCGGCCTTGCATGGACTCAGGTAGGCGGAGACTTGCTGACTATCGAAACCACTGCGGTACCCGGTAAAGGCAAGATGACCTCCACCGGTTCTCTGGGTGACGTGATGCAGGAGTCCATTCAGGCGGCGATGACTGTAGTAAGAAGCCGTGCTGAAAAACTACGCATCAACGAAGACTTCTATGAAAAGCGTGATATTCACGTGCACGTGCCCGAAGGTGCCACGCCAAAAGATGGTCCGAGCGCCGGTATTGCAATGTGCACCGCACTGGTATCCACGCTCACAGGTAATCCGGTGAAATGTGATGTTGCCATGACCGGTGAAATTACCCTTCGCGGAGAAGTGCTGGCAATCGGCGGATTAAAAGAGAAGCTGCTGGCTGCACACCGTGGCGGTATTAAAACTGTCGTCATTCCACACGAGAATGAACGTGATTTGGAAGAAATTCCTGAAAACGTGAAAGCGGACTTGTCTATCCATCCGGTTAAATGGATTGATGAAGTACTCGATATTGCTCTGCAGGAGCCTGTTGAGTCTTTTAAAGTTGTCGCTAATAAGTAACGGTAGAAATTGGCTGCATACCAGTAAATTCGCGGGATGTAGCCTTTTTTTGAACTGTTTGCTCAAAAAACACCCATTACAGCCCCAAATTAACCTTTTTTTTTAAATTTAGGGCTTTCAACTGTCAGAAGTTGTGTTACCTTTACTACGTACTCGCTTGAAGCCTTGTCTCTAAAGGGATTGCAGCGATTCATTAAACGTTAATTAATTGTAACACTTAGCTTGATTGTCGAAATCAAGCTTGTTATAACGTTCTGAAGACATCACTGTTTTCGGACAAGAGTATAATAACAATCGAAGGGGATCATAATTGTGAACAAGTCTCAACTCATCGACCAAATCGCTGCTGGTGCAGATATCTCTAAAGCTGCTGCAGGCCGTGCATTGGATGCATTCACTGATGCAGTTACCGCAGCGCTTAAAGAAGGTGATCAGGTTGCACTGGTAGGTTTCGGTACGTTTGCGGTTCGCGAACGCTCAGCGCGTAGTGGCCGTAACCCACAAACTGGTGAGACTATTCAAATCGCAGCTGCTAAAGTTCCTTCTTTCAAAGCTGGTAAAGCTCTGAAAGACGCTTGTAACTAAGCAGAAAAAGATTCGATAAAAGGCGATGGTCAGTACCATCGCCTTTTTTATTTCTCCTGCCCGCATTTTCCGCTGTCACCCAACTCTATCTATTGGAATTCAACGGATTTCCTGCAAATTGACTGACGGGATTATCGCCTTTGGCACGGGGAATCGATATAATCTGCCATATTTTTCCGGTGAGTGTTGAACAAAGCCGGAGCGAAGCAGTAAGCAACGGAGTTGAAAGTAAGTCATGTTAGAGAGAATCCGAGAAGGCTCGCAAGGCCCGTGGGCAATGATTATCATTGGTCTGGTCGTGCTGAGCTTTGTTTTTGCCGGTGTAGGGAGTTACCTGAACAGTTCCGGTGAAACTGTCGCCGCCACTGTAAATGGCGAAGAAATTGGTCTGAATGAGCTGGAGCGTGCTTATCAGTCACAGCGCAGCCGTATGGAATCACAATACGGTGAGAGCGTATCAGCGCTGTTTGCTGATGAAGGTTACATGCAGCAATTCCGTCGTGGTGTGCTGGATAGTTTGATCGACGAAAAGTTGGTTGAGCAAAAAGCACGCGAATTAGGATTGCGTGTGGGTGACGATCAAATCCGTGACACTATTCGAAAATTACCCGAGTTTCAGCTCGGTGGACAGTTTAGCAATGACCGCTATCTGGCCTTATTACGTCAAAATGGCTACCAGCCGTCAGATTTCCGCGATTTCCTGCGCACTCAATTAACCCGTGAACAGTTGACACGTGCTCTTGGCGTGTCTGATTTTGCATTGCCGGGCGAAGCCCGCCGGGTATATGACTTACAGGCTCAAACCCGTGATGCCCGATATGTCATTGTTGATGCGGCACCTTTTGCTGACGAAGTAGAAATTTCAGATGAAGATATTCAGGGTTATTATGACGCCAACATTACAGCGTTTGATACTGAAGAAAAAGTCAGCGTGGCCTATGTCAAACTGTCAGTAGATGACTTAAAAGGCGACGTGACTGTTTCTGAAGACGATGTGTCTGCATGGTACGAAGAAAATAAAGACCAGTATCGTGATGAAGAACAACGTCGTGTCTCTCATATTTTAATTGAAACCGGTGATGATGAAGCGGCAGCAAAAGAGAAAGCAGAAGCATTGCTGGCAGAAATCAAAGGTGGTGCCGACTTTGCAACTCTCGCAGAAGAAAATTCTGATGATAGTTTCTCTGCTGAAAATGGCGGTGACCTTGATTATATCACGCCGGGCATGATGGACGACGCTTTCGACTCAGCAGTATTCTCACTTAAGAATGTGGGTGATGTGACAGATGTCGTGAAAACAGAGTTTGGCTTCCATATCATCAAACTGACCGATCTGAAGCCTGAAACCATTAAGCCTTTCAGTGATGTTGCCGGTGAAATCCGTGAAAACCTCATCACTGAAAAAGCCACTGATCGTTTCTATGAACTTCAGTCCCGTATGGCAGAAGTAGCTTTTGAAGTACCGGACACTCTGGATGAAGTTGCGGCGATTGCTGATACATCTATTGAAACTACCGAGCTTTTTACCCGTAACAATGTACCTGCAGAAATCGATAATCCTCAGGTGGTTAATGACGTATTCTCTCCTGAATTAATCGAAGAGCAGGTGAACAGCGATCTCATCGAACTGGATGCCAGCACGGTAATGGTAGTGCGTGTTAACGAACACGAAGCACAACGTACCAAGTCGCTGGAAGAAGTGAAAGAGTCTGTTACAGCGTCTCTGCGCAATGAAAAAGCGCAGCAAGCAGCAAGGGAATGGGCGGAATCACAACTGGCTCAACTTGAAAGTGGCAACGATATAACTGACTCTCTGTCAGTCCGCTCGCTGGACTGGGAAACCGCAGAGAACGTGAATCGTGGTGATCAGCAATTACCACGTAACCTGCTTGACGTTCTGTTTACTTTGGCGCCTGTTGAAGGTAAATCCCGTCGTGTCACTTTATTAGGCAGCGGAGATGTGGCGCTAATTGAGTTGACGGCAGTACACGCCCCGGAAGCTGCTAATGACGCAACTATTTCTGCAATACGTGAGCGTCTTGCACAGGCGAACAGCCAGTCTACCTATGCAGCTTTTGTTAAAGCGCTGCGTGATGAGGCTGATGTTACCCTTGGTACGGCCCGTTAAACGACATTTGCTGAATCACAGAAGGTGCGCATTGCGCACCTTTTTTTTGCCACCGGCAGAACCGGTATATAAGGACTTTTAATGCGTATTCTTCACGCCTATGCAACGCGACTTCCGTTACCGGCTAAAAAGTACGGTGGCACGGAAAGGGTTATCTGGTCACTGGCTCAGGCTCAGATGAGGCAAGGTCATGAAGTCAAATTCCTGGCCCGCAATGCCGGTGAACTGGCCTCACAGACATTGAAATTTGACCGTGATAAGCCGGTCAGTGAGCAAATCACAGACTGGCCTGATGTGGTGCATTTTCACTGGCCTTACGAAGGTGAGCTGGATAAACCGTTCCTGTGCACCGAGCATGGTAATGCAGGGGAAGCCAGAACTTATCCGCAGAATACGGTTTTCCTTTCGGAGAAACATGCGTCTAATCACCATGCCAGCTGTTACGTTTATAACGGACTGGACTGGCGGGATTATGGTGAGCCTCATACCGATAAGCCGGATAATTATTTTCATTTTCTCGGCAAGGCCCGCTCTGCACTGAAAAACCTGGACGGTGCTGTCCGCATTGCCGGCAACGTCAATGAGAAGCTGGCTGTGCTGGGGGGAAACCGGTTTAACTTCGGCAGAAATCCGTATTTCGATTTTCACCTTCACACCCGTTTCAAGGGTATGGTGGGCGGAGAGGAAAAGCACAGGTTAATCCGGCGCTCAAAAGGACTTATTTTTCCCGTACGCTGGCATGAGCCTTTCGGGCTGGCGATCACAGAAAGTTTGTTCCTGGGAACACCGGTATTTTCTACACCCTACGGCTCATTGCCTGAACTTATCAACAATGCTGATGTAGGTTTTTTGTCGTCAAGCTACAAAGAGCTTGAGCAGGCTGTTGCTCAGGCAGACAGTTTTTCCCGGCAGGCCTGCCACGAATATGCACGTGATGTGTTTAATGCTGAAGTGATGGAACAGCGTTATTACAAGCTTTACGAAGAGGTGATTAACGGTCACGTGCTGAATGATGCACAACCTCACGCCACGGGGAATGTATCAGAAATTCTCCCAATGACGGATTAACCTCCTCTGCCAGCCTGCGGAACAGAATTTTAAAGTTCCGCTTATTCCCGTTTTTCCGGACAGCTACATCCTTATCAGACCCTGTGTGTTAAAAACATCATCAGGGTATAAAACGCCGCGATGACCGCAGACAGCACCAGAATATAAATAAATCCCTGTTTACCCTGAGCGAGTGTCCATTTATTAGCTTTCAGATAGGCAAACCAGAGCAGGCTGAGTAGAAGAGGGAGCAGTACAATTATCTTTATCACGGGTAATCTTTTCCTTGTGTGTTGCAATTATGATGCGGAAAAACGTCACTATTTTCCAGTCATTACTCTTATATCTACATTAACTACTGATTTTATTAACAAATGTGTAATGGCCTGCCAATTGCTTACATCTCTTATAAGCAGAAGTACAAGTTCAGTAACCGGCTTAACGTCTGACCCGGTAATCAGACAGAAAATAAGTTGCAATGGAGGCAGTTAATGTTCAGTTTTAAAGCGTTGTGTGCGGGAGTCGTCGTTACCTTGACTGCAGGTCCTGTACTGGCCGCTGACAGAGCACAAAATATCACACTGGATGATTACAGTTTTCCCGTTACTGAAGTGTCAGCGCTGACACCGGCTGAACCGGCTGCTGATGAGATTTTGCAACCCGGCATGATCCTCGGTTATGACGTATACCGGACAGGTAAAGTTGTCGGCAGAGATCCGCTGACCGGTACCGTATCAATCGCCATTGCCGGTCAAACCGTTCGTATTCGCCCGGATACCAGAGAAATTGTTGATATAGCCGGTTAATTTTACCTCCCCTGATATCCATCCTGCTTTTCCCGTTATTCGTCCGTAACTCCGTGTCCGGCTGTTGATGATTAGTAATTGAAGCATATAATAAGTATTGCTTACTAATTGAGGTTGGTATGGAAAATTCCACATCCAGTAAAACCCCCTGTTACTACGATACCCGGCATGGCCCGGTAGAAGGTTTTTTACTGGCTGATATCACAAGGCGCATGCGTGGCGCTTTTCAGGACAGGTTAGATGGCAGTGATCTCACCCTTTCACAGGCGAGAGCACTGAAACTGATAGCCATGAATCCCGGTGTACAGCAAAAAGCGCTTGCGCAGATGCTTGAAATCCAGCCAATGACTATTGCAAAGCTGCTGGACAATCTCGAGTTACGGGGGCTGGTTCGCCGGGATAAGGACCCTGCAGACCGCCGTGCTCACCTGATTAACCTGACCGCAGATGCAGAACCCGTCTTAAAAACCATCAAAGTGACAATTGAAGCATTGCGCGAGGAAATGCTGCAGGACCTCAGTGAGCAACAACGGGCACAGTTTGTCGATGTGCTGACGCTCATTCGTGAACGTCTTATATCAATGTCTTTCTGATACGGAGAATTAAATGTCAGAAGAATCCACAAAAGCTGCGCCGTCTTCACGCAGCAAAAGATTTTTATTTATGGTCGTTGTCCCGGTACTGGCATGTCTTGCCGGTGGTGCGGCATGGTTACATGGCGGGCGACTGGTTGAAACGGATAATGCTTATGTTAAAGCCGATCTAATCCAAATCAGTCCTCAGGTCAGCGGTAATATTATTCACGTCAATGTGCGTGAAAATCAGCAAGTCAAAAAAGGCGATATTCTTTTTGAAATTGACGCTGAACCCTATCAGGTAGCCATGGAGAAGGCTGTTGCGAATATGGCACAAGTCAGAACAGAACTGTCTGCCCTGAAAGCCTCTTACGTTGAGAAGCAAACGGAACTGAAACTGGCAGAAAGTAAGCTGGCCTATGCGCAAAAAGAGGAAGTTCGTCAGGATAACCTGTTGAAAAAGCGCTATGTGTCGGATGCAGATTTTGACGCAGCCCATCAAAATGTGGCCATTGCCAGACTTAACGTACTGGCGGTAAAAGATGATCTTAAACAAATCGCAGAGTCTCTCGGAGGCAGCGATACACTGCCGGTAGAGCAGCACCCTGATTATCTGGCAGCAAAAGCGACGCTGGCGGAAGCACTGCTTGATTACAAACATACACAGATACTGGCACCGCAGGACGGGGTAGTGCGTATACCGCCTAAAACCGGGCAGTATTTTGCTGCCGGCAGTCAGGCCTTGTCGATGGTCATGAACCGGCAAATGTGGATTGAGGCAAATTATACTGAAACCGATCTGACCTGGGTCAAGCCCGGTCAGCAAGTGACCATCAACGTCGATACTTATCCGGATCATCAGTGGCACGGAGTCGTAGAGAGTTTGAGTCCGGCAACCAGCGCGGAATTTTCAGTGCTGCCAGCACAAAACGGGACCGGGAACTGGGTGAAGATCGCCCAGCGTTTGCCTGTGCGCATCCGGCTTGATGATGAGCCTGATTTGCCGTTATTAAGAGCAGGGCTCAGTGTGATTACGGAAATTGACACGCAGCATCAGCGTTCAGTATTAGGGCTGACACTGTAGATGTCTGCACAGCCGGATACGTCATCATCATCTGCTAACCGCGTCATGATCACCTTATCGGTGATGCTGGCGACTATCATGCAGGCGCTGGATACAACTATCGCTAATGTGGCCTTGCCCCATATGCAGGGAAGTATGAGTGCCACGCAGGATCAGATAAGCTGGGTGCTGACCAGCTACATTGTTGCCGCAGCGATTTTCATACCGCTTACCGGATTGCTTAGTGCCAGATTTGGCCGCCGCCGCTTGTTCATGTGGTCAGTAGTCGGATTCACTGTGGCATCCATGCTTTGCGGCGCAGCGCAGAACTTAAATCAGATAGTGATCTTCCGGTTGCTGCAGGGGATATTCGGCGCCAGCCTGGTGCCGTTATCCCAATCTGTACTGCTGGATACCTGGCCGAAAGAAAAACATGGACAGGCGATGGCCATGTGGGGCGTGGGCGTTATGCTCGGCCCTATTCTCGGGCCTACCCTTGGCGGACTACTGACAGAATATTATGACTGGCGCTGGGTGTTTTACATTAACCTGCCATTCGGTATCCTCGCCTGGTTTGGCCTTATGCGATTTGTCCCGGAAACTGAGCTGGATCCTGACAGACGTTTTGATCTCACAGGTTTTGCCATGCTGGCGCTGGCCATTGGCGCGTTACAAATGATGCTGGACAGAGGAGAGTCTCAGGACTGGTTTGCCAGCAGAGAAATCGTTATCGAAGCGGCACTGGCAGCGCTGGGTATGTATCTCTTTATTGTGCATATATTCACTCACCGTAAACCTTTTATCGAACCGGCCATGTTCCGCGACAGAAATTTCTCGGTGGGGCTGCTGTTTATCTTTATCGTCGGTATTATTTTGCTGGCCACCATGGCGCTGTTGCCACCGTTTATGCAAAACCTCATGGGCTATCCGGTGGTGGACGTAGGCTACCTGCTTGCTCCGAGAGGAATAGGCACCATGATTTCAATGATTCTGGTGGGGCGCCTTTCAGGTAAAGTCGATGTGCGGCTGATGATATTTACCGGACTCATGCTGATGAGTTACTCATTGTGGGCGATGACCCTGTTTACTGCGGATGTCAGTGCCCATGAAATTATCCGTACCGGTGTTATTCAGGGGCTGGGCCTGGGATTTGTTTTTGTGCCCCTCTCAACCGCCAGTTTCGCCACACTGGCGGCCTCGTACCGTAATGAAGGTACAGCATTGTTCAGTTTGTTACGCAACATTGGCAGCAGCATCGGCATCTCTGTGGTGATGACCTATCTGGCTCAGTCTGCACAGCGGAATCATGCAGTATTTGCAGAATTTATGTCGCTGGATAATGCCGGCTTTAAGGAAAGTGTGGCTCACGGAATTTATGCGACGTCGGGTACAGGGTTGAGCAGCCTCAATACACTGGTCACTACTCAGGCAACCACGCTGGCATACCTGCAGGATTTTCGCCTGATGATGTGGATCACTCTGGCATCGGTTCCGCTTTTGTTGCTTATGCGTCCTGCAACTGCGCCGGCCAAAGCAGCATAACCAGTTAATATAACAAAGCCGGGGCAACGGTTTGCCCCGGCTTTGAGCATTCCATTCATAAAACGTTACCGCGTTACGCTGATTTTCTCCATTTCATCTGCGTTTGATGCACGGGTGTTATCAAGACGGAAATCCAGTTGAACCAGTATACCTGTCTGGCGCATGGCTTTACCGCCCTGAACCCGTGGCTTATATTCCCACTGAGACAGGGCAGCTCTGGCACTCTCGTCAAAAACGCCATCAGGAAAGGCATCCACAATTTCAATATTCTCTGTAGTGCCGGTGGCAGAAATATCAAACTTCAATATTACCGAGCCTTCCTGATTGTTTGCGGCGGCTTCAGCCGGGTAGACAGGGTCAATTCGCATAACGGGCTGCGCAAGATTAACCTGTTCTGCTTTCACCGGCGTACCGGCGAGCTTTGCCAGCGCAGTGTTTGCTGTAAAAATACTGATAGCAAGGCAGGTGGCCAGAGTAATTGTTTTATTGCCCGTGGTGGTTTTTTGCATCTGTGTAAGGCGTGTAAGCATGGTTTTCTTTTCTCCGTAAGCGGGGTACAAGGTGTTATTGCCGGTAGTATGCTCAGCACACTGCACAAGTGCTTTTGCATAATGAATTTTGTCTGCCTGAGATTTGTGTCTCAGCACTGCTGCGTCGCATGAAACTTCCTGGCAGGTGCGGAAAGCTGACAGCGCTGCCCAGATCAGAGGGTTGAACCAGAACAGGCTCAGTAATATCAGCGCTAAAGCATTCCACAGGTGGTCGCCCCGGCGCAGATGGGTTTGTTCGTGCTCGATGATCATTGATTGCTGTCTTTCCGTGAACGCGCTGTGGAAAAACGCAGGCATGATCATCTGCGGACGGAGTATCCCGAACAGCAGTGGCGTTGAAACGGCGGGACTGACCAGGTAGTGTCTTGAATGCAGACTTGCTGTACAGTGTTTGTTTGCGATGTGCCTGGCCAGAGCCACGTAGCGAAAAACAACACTGGCAGCAATCAGGAATGCGCCGGCAGCCCATATGAACAGAAAGGTGTTGCCAGCAGGGCTGGCGATTAAAGAGCCGGTTCCGGTTACATAGCGGCTTACCGGACCAGCCGGTAAGCTCACTGCTGAAGCAGGCAGGTTATGGGCAATGAGCACCACGGGTACCAGCAGCCAGAGCTGATACGCCTGGCCGGCGCCTAAAGCAGGAATAAGAAAGCGCACGGTTAACATCAGAAAAATAAGCGCAACAGACAGTACAACCTGCTGTTGCAGCAACCAGTCAGTCATTGTTCTTCTCCCACTTTTCAATCAGTGCTTTCAGTTCATCCACATCCTGTCTGGAAAGACTGTTCTGGTTGGCAAAGCCGGCAACCATAGGCGCAATCTTGCCTTTGAACATCCGGCTGACAAAATTGGCCGTTTCTTTTTTGGTGTAATCTTCACGGGCGATGAGCGGAGTGTACAAATATTGCCGCTGCAATTTCTCAAAGCTGATAACCTGCTTTTTCACCAGCCGGCTAAGCAAGGTTTTGATGGTTTTCTCATGCCATGCTTTGCGGGAATTTAAACGCGCAATAATGTCTGCTGATGTCGCCGGGTAGCCATCCCATAATGCATCCAGCACGTCAAATTCAGCGTTTGAAATATCGGGCTTCTGGTTTTTATCTTCTGACATTGTTATGTCTCTTATGGATTACGCTTGTAGTCTTAATTTAAGATTACACATGTAATCAATGTGTGCAAGTTTATTTTTCAATCAGCGCTTAATTAAACGGAAAAACACCAGTGACATGCATCAATGCAGAAAGGGTAGTGGATAATGAAAAGCCCTGATGAACAGGGCTTTTACAGGCAGGGCATGGTTTTATTGTAGTAACTTGTCAGGCTGATTTCGCCAGTGAAGCATCCTCAAGATAGCGCTTACGCTTTTTGTCAGTGAGGCTGTCAGTATCGACGACGACAAGCCCGTCTATACAGTCGTTAAAGTCCGGGTCCACGTTGAAATCAAGAAACGCAACGCCGCCGGCTTTAGTGATCTCAGAATATTGCTTATACAGCGTTGGTACATTGACACCCATATTCGCCAGCAAGTGTTTCAGTTGGGTAAATTCGGCTTTGTAGTCTTCACCCGGGAAGATGTCCTGCACTTCCGGTGATACCTGATAGGGTAGCCGTGATGAAGCACTGCCGAATTTTGCCGGAAAGTGGGTACGGTAAAACTGCACCAGCAAATCTTTGGCAGGTTGCGGATAAGCGTTGCTTATTGATACTGCTCCGAACAGATACCGGTATTTCGGATAACGGCTCAGAAATGCACCAATACCAATCCATAAATAATCCAGACTTCGTTTACCCCAGTACTGAGGCTGCACAAAACTCCGGCCCAGCTCCAGACCTTCTTTGAACAGAGCGTCGTTGTCATTGCCATAATTGAACAGGGTAGCTGAATACAGGCCGGTGGGATGGCCTTCTTCGGTCAATACGGATGCGTCGCCGAAGCGGTAGGCGCCGGCAATCTCAAGATCGTTTTCATCCCACAGGACAAGGTGGTAGTAGTGGGAGTCATACTGGTCAATATCACGGCGGCGGTTAGTACCTTCGCCCACCGCGCGAAAAGCGATTTCTCTCAGCCGGCCAATTTCCCGCATAATGGGCGAATAGCCCTGATGCTGATACAGGTAAATATGTTTGCCGTCTGCAGTATGACCCAGGTGCTCACATTGTTTAATGGCACGGGTCAGTTCTTTGCGGTCTTCCGGCGTGGCGATGGGAGCCTGAGTGGGCAGTACGCCCTTGCGGTTACCACCGATGCGGTATAAATGACGTTTAAACAGCTTAACCTGCTCTTTCAGAGGCAGGGTGAGCTGGCTGTATGCTTCGTAAGGAACTACCTCGCCAATGCGCATGGGTAAGTGCTTTTTGCGCTGCTTAAACATCTCTTTGACCAGCAGCACAGTTGCCAGAGGTTTGTAAATCATAGACACGCCGTAAAACAACGGCGAGTTTTTAGCGTCAATGTAAACCGGCAGCACTGGTGATTTGGTTTGTCTGGCGATACGAAGGAAACCTGTATGCCAGCGGGTATCACGTACCCCTTGCGGACGAAGCCTGGAAACCTCTCCGGCCGGAAAAATCAGTACAGCCCCGTCACCGTGTAAATGCTTATGTATGGCTTCAAGGTGCTGTTTAGGTGTGCCGCCCTGCATGTTATTAACCGGCAGCAGCATGTTGTGCAAAGGTTCAACGGCCATCAGCATCTGATTGGCGACTACTTTTAAGTCGTGGCGTACTTCACTGACCAGTTTAATTAATGCAAGACCGTCGAGGGTACCAATCGGGTGGTTGGCAATAATGACAACTTTGCCTTCGGTGGGGATACGCTCTTTTTCCACATCGCGGGTAGAGTAGCTTATATTAAAGTACTCGAGCACCTGTTCAACGAAGTCTATATCCACGTAGTGAGGATAGGTTTCACTGAACTCGGTCATTTCCCGCTCATGCAGCAGGTGGCGAAGTACAAAAGACAGCGATTTAAATAGCCAGGGTTTATCCGCAACCTGCGGATAATGCCGGGTCAGTACATCATCAACAGTAAACATATTTTATCCCATTGTTTTGAGCGAACGATATCAACTGAGTGTGACGCTTTTTACACAGTTTCATGGCATTTCCGTGACAGAGTGCTTCACCTGCTGGCAGCGTTGCCGGTTAGTTATTATTTGTTTACTAAGCTGCTTTCGTTGCTTTTGAGCGTGGCTTGAACTCGGTAACAGACGCCCGTGCCTGCATATGATCAATCCAGCTGATAAGCGCCAGATTTCCCTGTAAATCTTCGCCAAGGGCTGAGCAGTTTTCTATCCAGTCGCCATCATTGATGTAATGGATACCATTCTCCATGGTGCTTTCCGGGTGGTGAATGTGGCCGCAAATCACACCATCAAGCCCCATCTTTCTCGCCCTGCCGCAGCAGGCTTCTCGGTAACGGCTGATGGCTTCGTTAGCCCCTTTGATATGCTTTTTGATGTAGCCTGCCAGAGACCAGTAGTGGTTGTTGCGCCACTGACGGAAGCGGTTAAACCAGCGGTTGAGGAACAGAAGCAGGTCGTAGCCTTTATCACCAATCCAGGCGTGGAATTTTCCCAGGGTCACATCAGCATCGAACTGATCGCCATGAAGGATAAGATACTTTTTGCCCTGCAGGGTGGTATGAACATATTCTCTGCGGATCTCAATTTCGCCAAAATCCATTCCGGAGTAAGACTGTAACGGCTCGTCATGATTGCCGGGCAGATACACCACTTTGGTCCCTTCACGGCTCATTTTCATAAATGTATGAAGCACCTGATTGTGCGCCTCAGGCCAGC
Source organism: Alteromonas sp. ABH4_456 (assembly GCF_056160645.1). Lineage (NCBI taxonomy): Bacteria > Pseudomonadati > Pseudomonadota > Gammaproteobacteria > Alteromonadales > Alteromonadaceae > Alteromonas > Alteromonas sp. ABH4_456. The sequence continues at coordinate 11,971 of NZ_JBSWXO010000010.1, read as the reverse complement.
GAAATTGCCGCGACATCTCCCACATATCGACGATATCGCCAACCAGATAGAGGGTGTCGACGGTGACATTGTTAAGAAAGTCGAGAAGGTATTCAGCCTTGCAATCTTTATTGCCAAGGTGAATGTCAGATAACCACAGTGTGCGGTAGTGAGTGCGTTTCATAGCCGGTCCCAAAGCAGTAACTTTGGAAGGACATCTTAGGATGGTTAATTGACAGTCAGGTGACGGCAGGTTTACAGGTTAGTGAAGGTTGTCTGACAGTATCGTGACAACGGCTGTATGCGGAGAGTAAGAACTGGCCGCATCCGCTGACGCAGCCAGTTTTGCGATTTATCCGGCCATAAGGGGGGGAATATCTGCCAGCAGCAGTTCTGCACTCTGATATCGTGTGTTGCCTACTTTGCAGTACCCGCCGAATGCATAAAGCGCTTTCAGCTTGCGCTCTACCTGCGGTGTGAGTTCGTCTGCAGACAATTCGTGGGTCTCAATCCCTTTGTTATCATGTACCTGGATTTTCATCGTTGTAATCTCACCTTTGATTGTACAAATGTGTTAACTGCACCGGGTTCTTAGCAGGAACTTCCGCCTGTGACACTCAGCATTAAGCTCTTAACACTAACAACCTTAGCAAAATTTCTACCAGCTCAGCTTACTGCTGTTATCACCAGCGAAAGTTCGCCAAAAGTCGCCGAAATGCACGTAATAGTGCGGTCAGGTTCAGCACTGTACCTGACACTAACAAATGAAAATGACGTTTGCGTTGCTACCAGGCAACACACTTTTGTGTAGTTTTTTCGCAGCGGCGGGAATTGCCTCTCGTCAATTTTGCATTATTACCTGTACCTCAGTTACAGTACCACGGTGTCCCGCTCCTATTAAGTAAAGCTATTTAAAACAGGAAAATGCTGCACAACGGGACTTTGCAGAAACAGGATTTACCGGATAAAGGATTATTAATGCAGAACTTGTTTTTTATTTTATTGGCATTGCTCATTACGGGCTATTCGCAATTCTCCTGCGCAGCTGTTCGTGGCAGTAATGAAACGGTGTTGATTGATTCCAAAATTCTCGGTGAAACGAGAGAGCTTCTTGTCCATCTCCCTAACAATTACAGGCTTTATGAAAATAAGCAATATCCTGTGCTGTTTCTTCTGGACGGACAGAGAAATTTAAATCATGTAGCCGGCACACTGGATTTACTGAACCAGTCAAATATGGCGCAAGAGATGATAATCATAGCCATTATGAATACCCACAGAACAAGGGATTTTACACCTACAAGAAATCCTGATTATGACGAGTGGGGAAATTCCGGGGGAGCGGATGATTTCCTTTCATTTATTGGTCAGGAGCTTATTCCTCATGTAGATGAAAATTTCCGCACAAATGGATTACGGATTTTGTCCGGGCATTCGTTAGGCGGGCTACTGACCGTTTATGCTCTTCAGACGAGGCCTGCACTTTTTCAGGCATACTTTGCATTCAGTCCCAGTTTATGGTGGCATGATGAGGTGATTTTCAAGCAAGCACGGGACTTTTATCAGAACACTCCTGAATTGAACAAATACCTTTACGTAAATCTGGGAAGTGAAGACGGACAAATGCAAAGTGCTTTTGAACGCTTTACGTCTTTACTGGGTGAGCGTGTGCCGGATGGTTTTTTCTATAACATGGACTTAGATACTTCTGAAACACACAACACCATCGCGCTTGCCGGACATGCTCTCGCACTGAAGCACTTTAATAATCTACTTTTGCCGGCTCCTGACGTACTGGAAAAGGGAGAGAAGGCGGTTTTGCAATTCTACGCAGATCAGTCAGAGCGGTATAGCTTCAACGCAAAGCCAGTTTATAAAGCAATTAATTATTTGGGTTATAAAGCGTTGGGTGAAAAGGATTTTAAGAACGCGATTACACTATTTCAGAATAACGTCAGGACTTTTCCCGAAATGGCTGATGCTTATGACAGTTTAGCTGATGGCTACCAGGCAAATGGTGAAATCGACAAAGCATTGAAGATGCGTACGCTGGCTGTGGAAAAAAGTATATCTGAAAATGTGGAGGCAGGTGCGTATAAAACCCGCAGAGCAAACCTGTTGAAACTGATGAGGGAGGGGAAGACTGATACTCAGGGACGGTAGTCAGTGATAAAACATAGCCGGGTAAAATTGCAGACATAAAAAAAGCGCCTTAAGGCGCTTTTTACTTCTCGTCAGCTTGTCTTACAGCGCTTTGATTTGCGCAGACAGACGGCTCTTATGACGAGCAGCTTTGTTCTTGTGAATCAAACCTTTGGTTGCCATTCTGTCAAGTACCGGAGTAGCAGCGGCCAGTGCAGCTTGTGCACCTTCTTTATCACCTGCAGCGATAGCGGCAACTACTTTCTTGATGCTTGTACGAGTCATGGAGCGACGGCTGGCATTATGCTGACGACGCTTTTCGGCTTGAATTGCACGTTTCTTAGCAGACTTAATGTTAGCCAAGGTGTAACTCCCAAAATAAATACATGTCTAAAAAATAGGGCGTGGATTATGCTCATCCGGCGACCAAATGTCAAACTATTTTGCCCGACACCTCAGGAAAAATAGTTTTGAGATTGCGCAATAAAAGGCATCCCCCGTGAGATGCGCGGATTATAGCAGGGCAAAATGGGGAATTCATCTGTCTGTCATGTTTTTTTCATCTTTAATTCAACACACTGTTACGGTACAGAATTTTTCTCTGCGGAGATTTCGTCAAACCCCCGCTTCCGCTATAGTGACGGTCTGAATTTTTCAGTTAGCAGGGCGCGTGTGTCAGGAAAGTTATTGAAGTCGGGGATCATTGTCAGTGTGATGACATTCATCTCCCGCATACTCGGGTTAGTCAGGGATGTGGTTGTAGCGAAACTCATGGGAGACGGCGCGGCAGCTGACGTATTCTTCTTCGCAAACAAAATTCCCAACTTCCTGCGACGCCTGTTTGCTGAAGGGGCGTTTGCCCAGGCATTTATTCCTGTGCTCACTGAAGTGCACCATCAGGACGACAAGGCAGAACTGCGGGCTTTTATTGCGAGGGTCTCCGGTACGCTGGGTGCGATTGTTTTTGTGGTAGCCATATTGGGTGTTCTTGCTTCCCCGGTACTCACAGCCATTTTTGGTACAGGCTGGTTCATCGCCTGGTGGCAGGGAGAGGAAGCCGGTGAAAAATTTGAGCTCGCTTCTGTCATGCTTAAAATCACCTTTCCTTATCTTGCCTTTATCACATTAACCGGATTGGCAGGGGCGATTTTAAATACGTTAAACCGCTTTGCCGTGGCCGCTTTTACGCCGGTATTACTGAATATTTGTATCATATTATGCGCCTGGTTCGTGGCACCGGCTTTATCCCAGCCGGCTTTTGCGCTGGCATGGGGCGTCTTTATTGGCGGTATCGTTCAGCTTCTATTCCAACTGCCGTTTCTGTACCGGGCCGGATTACTGGTAAAGCCAAAATGGGGCTGGCATGATCCCGGTGTGGTGAAAGTACGCACATTAATGATCCCCGCACTGTTTGGTGTGTCGGTAGGGCAGATCAATCTGCTGTTCGACACTCTCATTGCCAGTTTTCTTGTTACCGGCTCAATCAGCTGGCTTTATTATTCAGACCGGTTGCTGGAGTTTCCACTCGGTTTGTTCGGTATTGCCATCGCAACGGTCATTCTGCCGACTTTGTCGCGCAATCATGTGGCGAACGACCCCAAAGCATTCAGTGGCAACATGGACTGGGGCGTACGTATGGTGTCGTTACTGGGTATTCCTGCTGCTGTGGGTCTGGCATTTATGGCTGAGCCGATTATGACAGTTATTTTCCAGCGTGGTGCTTTCACTGCTGAAACGGCCCGTATGGCATCCTATTCGCTGGTGGCCTATGCCTTCGGACTAGTGAGTTTTATGTGGGTAAAGGTGCTCGCGCCCGGGTTCTTTTCACGCCAGGATACCAAAACACCAGTAAAATTCGGGATCTGGTGCATGATTGCCAATATGGTGTTTAACCTGATTTTCGCTATTCCTTACGGCTACATTGGCCTCGCTATCGCGACCTCTTTGTCAGCCACACTGAATGCCGGTCTGCTTTACACAACACTGCATAATAACGGTGTGTACAGGGCCAGCAGAGAAACGCTGTTTTTCCTTATTAAGGTGGTGATTGCCAGCACTCTGATGGCGGGTGTCATTGTGTATTTTGATCAGGGTGACGCATTTTATGCGCTGGATTTAACTGCACAAATTTACCATGTGACTCTCACTATTGGCTCCGCTGTAGCTGTTTTCCTCTTCGTTTTGCTTGTTTCAGGTGTCCGCAAACGACACTTTCGGGCATTTGGCGGATAAACTATGCGCAACGATTGGTATTACGGTGCGGGTCGTTTATAATCGCGAGCTTTGTCATTCAGTCTCAGGCTTACAGGAACCCGGCAGCAAGTGGAATTAATTCGCGGTCTTCATAATTTGCGCCCCGATCATAGCGGGTGCGTGCTGACTATTGGCAAGTTTGACGGTGTTCACCGGGGCCATCAGGCAGTACTGGCAAATGTACATGAAAAAACCCGTGAACTCGGCTTGCCTTCTACCGTTATGGTTTTTGAGCCTCAGCCCGAAGAGCTGTTCAGTCCCGATACAGCTCCTGCGCGCCTGAGTACCTTACGGGAAAAATATCAGTTACTGAAAGCACAGGATGTTGACCGTTTATTGTGTGTCCGCTTTGACGAGTATTTTGCCAGTCAGTCTGCAGACACCTTTATCGAAGAGTTGCTGGTTGAGCGTCTCGGCGTGAAATTCCTGGTGGTAGGCGATGACTTCCGTTTTGGCCGTGGTCGCCGCGGTGACTTTTCCATGTTGCAGCGGGCAGGGCAGAGCATGGGGTTTGAAGTCGCAAGTACCCAGAGCTTTATGGTCGATGATTGCCGCATCAGTTCCACAGCTGTGCGTGAAGTACTGGCTGCCGGTGAATTTGAAAAAGCCGGTAACATGCTGGGGCGGCCATTCGTGATAGATGGTCGAGTGGTTCACGGGGAGAAAAAAGGGCGCACAATCGGGTTCCCGACTGCCAATGTATTACTGAAACGTTCCCGCCCGGCCATTAACGGCGTATTTGCCGTAACCGTGGATGTGAATGACACCCGCTACTATGGCGTGGCCAATGTGGGTTCCCGTCCGACTGTGGCGGGTAAACGCACGCAATTGGAAGTGCATATATTTGGCTATAGCGGTTCGCTGTACGGCGGGCTGATAAAAGTCTATCCGGTAAAGAAATTACGGGATGAAGAAAAATTCGCGTCATTTGACGCATTGAAACAACAGATTCAGCGCGATGCGCAGGCAGCAAGAGCGCTGTTTGGCATTGCCGGCATTTAATTATCAAATTGTTGCGACTTTTCGCAACGGCAGGTGGACGGAAATAACGAGTTTATGAGCGATTACAAACCGACATTGAATTTACCGGAAACGCCTTTTCCTATGCGTGGCAACTTAGCGCAAAGAGAACCGGCGATGCTTAACGATTGGCAGGAAAAAGACCTGTACAAACAAATTCGCGCAGCAAAAGCAGGTAAGAAGCCATTTATTTTGCACGATGGCCCTCCTTATGCGAACGGTGATATTCACATTGGTCACGCTGTAAACAAAATTCTGAAAGACATTATCGTTAAGGCTAAAACCTTATCTGATTTCGATGCGCCTTATGTTCCCGGTTGGGATTGTCACGGTCTGCCCATCGAATTAATGGTTGAAAAGAAAGTCGGTAAGCCGGGCGTAAAAGTCTCTGCGGCTGAGTTTCGTCAGAAGTGCCGCGACTACGCGCAAAAGCAAATCGATGGCCAGATGGCAGATTTTAAACGCCTCGGTGTGTTTGGTGAGTGGGATAATCCCTATAAAACCATGGATTTTAAGTCTGAAGCCGACATCATCCGCGCGCTGGGGAAAATTGCAGACTCCGGACATCTGGAAAAAGGTTTCAAACCGGTTCACTGGTGTACAGACTGTGGTTCAGCGCTGGCAGAAGCAGAAGTTGAATATAAAGATAAGGTCTCGCCAGCTATCGATGTGAAATTCCCGGTAGCGGATGCAGACGCAATTGCTGCTGCATTTGGTGTGTCTGCCGGTGACTTAAAAGCGCATAATGCGTCAGCGGTTATCTGGACCACCACGCCATGGACATTGCCTGCCAACCGCGCGATTAGTTTGCATTCTGAATTGACGTATTCACTGGTTGAACTGGACGGCGGCGACTGGATAATTCTGGCGGAAGATCTGGTTGAAAGCTGTATGACACGTTACAGCGTGGAAAACTTTAAAACAGTGGCAAGCTGCACGGGCCAGTCACTTGAAAAGCTGACCGTTAATCACCCGTTCCTGGATATTACAGTACCGTTCATTTTAGGTGACCACGTTACTACGGACTCCGGTACCGGCCTTGTACACACAGCACCGGCTCACGGTGTGGACGACTTCAATGTTGGTAAGCAATACGACATCGAAGTTTACAACCCTGTTGCAAATAACGGTGTCTATAATGATGAAACGCCGCTGTTTGCCGGTCAGTTCGTGTTCAAAGCAAACAAACCGATCATCGAAAAGCTCGAAGAGAACGGCAACCTGCTGCTGAATATCAATTATGAGCACAGCTATCCCCATTGCTGGCGCCATAAAACGCCAATCATTTTCCGTGCTACGCCTCAGTGGTTTATCAGCATGGATAAAAAAGGCCTGAGAAAAGCGTCTCTGGAACAAATAGAGAAGACAGAGTGGATCCCTGAGTGGGGCCAGAACCGCATTGAGAAAATGGTAGAGGGTCGTCCTGACTGGTGTATTTCACGTCAGCGTACCTGGGGTGTGCCTATCCCCCTCTATGTACATAGTATTTCCGGTGAATTACACCCGGAGACTGCTGCTATCATCGAAACGGTGGCGCAAGCTGTTGAGCAAAAAGGAATACAGGCCTGGTGGGATCTGGACGATGCCGCACTGTTAGGTGCTGAAGCTGAGCAGTATGAAAAGGTGACTGATACGCTGGACGTATGGTTTGACTCAGGTGTAACGCATTATTTTGTTGTTGAACGTCGTGACGATATTCCTGCCAGCGCTGACTTGTACCTTGAAGGTTCTGACCAGCACCGTGGCTGGTTCATGTCGTCCTTAATGACTTCCACGGCTATGTATGGTCACGCTCCTTATAAAGAAGTGCTGACGCACGGTTTCACTGTGGACGCGCAGGGCCGCAAGATGTCCAAGTCCATCGGTAACGTGGTTGCGCCGCAGCAGGTCACGAACAAACTGGGTGCAGACATTCTGCGCTTGTGGGTAGCGTCGACCGATTATCGCGGCGAAATCGCGGTGAGCGATGAAATCCTGAAGCGCGCCGCTGATGCTTACCGGCGGATCCGTAACACTGCCCGTTTCCTGCTGGCTAACCTGAATGGTTTCGACCCGGTTAAAGATGCGGTTGCACCGGATAATATGGTTGCTCTGGATCGCTGGATCGTTGCCCGCACTGAAAAGCTGCAAAATGAAATCATTGAAGCGTACAACAATTACGACATGCTGGTGGTATCACAAAAACTGACTCACTTCTGTTCAATTGAACTGGGCAGTTTTTATCTGGATATCATTAAAGATCGTCAATACACGGCGAAAGGTGATAGTAATGCCCGCCGCTCGTGCCAAACTGCGTTGTACCACATCATCGAAGCGCTGGTTCGCTGGATGGCTCCGGTCACCAGTTTCACTGCTCAGGAAATCTGGGATGCGCTACCCGGTGAGCGCAGTGAATTTGTATTCACTGAAGCCTGGTACGAAGGCCTCGATGGCTTTGCGACAGAAGGCGGCTTCGACGATGCTTACTGGCATAAGGTGATGACAGTGAAAGACGCGGCCAACCAGGCGATGGAGCAGGCGCGTAAGGACGGTCAGTTAGGTGGTTCACTGGAAGCGAATATTAAACTGTTCGCAGATGACGCACTGAAATCTGTACTGGACAAGCTGGAAGATGAACTGCGTTTCGTCCTGATTACTTCCGGTGTTGAGCTGTTGCCGTTAAGCGAAAAAACAGACAGCGCGAAAGCCACAGAGCTGGATGGCCTGTTCATTGAAGTGACGAAAAGCAGCGGTGAAAAATGTGTTCGCTGCTGGCATCACCGTGATGACGTGGGCAGTCACGAAGCGCACCCTGAATTATGCGGACGTTGTGTAACTAACGTCGACGGTGAAGGGGAAAATCGTCAATATGCCTAAACTGTTGACTGATACCGGCCTGCGCTTTTTATGGATAAGTGCTGTCGTGGTGGTACTGGACTTATGGAGCAAGTACGAAGTTATCGGCAAAATGGCATTGTCTGAGTCCATTCAGATATTGCCGTTTTTCAACTTAACTTATGTACGTAACTACGGTGCCGCGTTCAGCTTTTTGCATGATGCCTCAGGTTGGCAACGGTGGTTTTTTACCGCGATTGCAGTAGGGGTGAGTGCCGTTATTCTATGGTGGCTGAAACAGGCCGGAAAAGAGCAGAAGCTGTTACCGGTAGCGTTTTGTTTTATTTTGGGCGGTGCCATAGGTAACGTTTACGACCGGCTGGTTCACGGTTTCGTTATCGACTTTTTAGACTTTTATGTTGGTCAGTCACACTGGCCGGCTTTTAACCTTGCAGACAGCGCCATTTTTATTGGTGCTGCCTTACTGGTGTGGGACATGCTTACCAGTAAAGATGAAAGCAATGCGTCTGACAGCGCCGGTTCAAATTCGTAACAGGAGCACGCAGTATGAGTGATTTTGTGATTAATGCCCAATCTGAAGTGATCATGCACTTCGATTTAAAGCTGGAAGACGGTTCTGCCGCTGACAGTACCCGTCTGAATAAGCCGGCCAAGCTGGTGATGGGCGATGGCAGCCTGACACCTAACTTTGAAGCGTGCCTGCTGGGTTTGAGTAAGGGCGATAAAAAGGCTTTTACGCTGGCCCCTGAAGACGCTTTCGGTCAGCCTAATCCGGATAACATCCATCATATGGATCGCACCCGTTTCAGCCATGATTTAAACCTTGAGGAAGGTATGATCGTGGCGTTTTCACAGCCTGACGGCAGCGAAGTCCCTGGCATTGTCAGAAGTCTTGCCGGTGATTCTGTTACCGTAGATTTCAATCATCCGCTGGCAGGTCAGACGGTGATTTTCGATGTCGAGATAATCGACGTTATTAATTCTGCAGCGTAAGGTTCAGCGGAGCGTTTTATGCAAATACATCTTGCCAACCCCCGTGGCTTCTGTGCGGGTGTAGACCGTGCCATTACTATTGTTGAACGTGCACTGGAAATGTTCAGCCCGCCTATCTATGTACGTCATGAAGTGGTTCATAATAAATTTGTTGTGGACGGGCTGAAAGAGCGTGGCGCACTGTTTGTCGATGAGCTGGATGAAGTGCCTGACGACAGTATCGTTATTTTTTCTGCTCACGGCGTCTCTCAGGCAGTACGAAAAGAAGCAGAGGCCCGCGGACTGAAAGTGTTTGATGCAACCTGTCCGCTGGTAACGAAAGTGCATATGGAAGTGACACGCGCCAGTAAAACCGGCACGGAATGTATTCTTATCGGTCACGCCGGACACCCTGAAGTAGAAGGTACGATGGGGCAGTACAATAATCCGGAAGGTGGTATTTATCTGGTGGAATCCAGCGAAGATGTTGCAAAGCTGGAAGTGAAGGATCCGCAGCATTTGTACTTCTGCAGTCAGACTACGTTATCGGTAGATGACACGGCGGATGTTATCGATGCACTCAGAGACAAATTCCCGGCAATCAGCGGTCCACGCAAAGACGACATTTGTTACGCTACACAAAACCGTCAGGATGCCGTGCGTGAACTGGCGACAGATTGCGAAGTGTTGCTGGTTGTCGGTGCTACGAACAGTTCGAACTCCAACCGTCTTCGTGAACTTGCGGAGAAAATGGGTGCGCAGGCGCATCTTATTGCCGATGAAAACTGTATTCAGAAAGCGTGGCTCGAAGGTGTTGAACATATCGGTGTTACCGCCGGTGCCTCTGCGCCGGAAGTGCTTGTGCAGCGGGTAGTCAATCAGCTTAAGGCATGGGGAGCGCAAAGTGCTTCTGAACGTCCCGGACGTGAAGAAAATGTAGAATTTGCCGTGCCTAAAGAGTTACGTATTAAACACCTATGAGCCCAACTCCGGTCAATAGGTAATAGCAATTCCCTGGCTGCGGGAGCAGGGGCACTAGACATTCATCGGTTAACCTGATGCTGGCACTATTCAAAACGTAATGGCTGATTATTCTCGCCAGTTAGTGGAAGGCTCAGTGCAGGTGCAAGCGATTTAGCACAGGGTATTGTTGCGCAACAGGCGGATGTCTAATCAAAGCGTGGTGGCTGTGGACACCGGTATAGTTCATCACATTGCAGGTTTACTGCCTAAATAAGTGATAAACATGATACTCGCCATTCGACCAGTTAGATTTTCAGCTCATCCGCCTGCGCGACTTACCCTGCTAAAAAGCGTTCACTGTCGAACACCGTTTTATTCTTCAACATATAATACATGCATCGCCCGAGTTTATGGGCCAGGGCCGAGAGAGCTTTTGCTTTACTCATGCGCTTTTGTAACTTAGCGAGATATGCTTGTGCACGCGGGTTGCCTTTCAAGAACAACACCGCAGCTTCCGAGAATGCCCACTTAAGATGTGCATTACCGATTTTATTGCCCTGAGTACCGTATGTTTTGCCTGCTGATTCCGCTTTGCATTTGACCAGCCGTGAATAGGAGGCGAACTTCTGAACACTCTCAAAGCGTTGGATATTGCCAATCTCGTAAAGAATTGTCAGAGCCAGAACCCGTCCGACACCCGGCAATGAACGTAGCAGATGATAGTCACGGCCGTTGTCATTTTTAGTTATCTTCTCTACATAACATTCGATACTGCTAACTTCATGGTCATAAATTTCAATCAGACGCAGATTCATATCCACACTGCGTTGTACCAGTGGATCAGGAAAATAGCCGCGCATAGAATCCCGGCCGGTGGTGTAACTTAAATCTGATTTTTCGGGAAGTGGCAGGTTGTACTAGGCAAGCGCATTCTTAACAAAGGCTTTTAATTCAGCCCTGTGACGCATGGCATGGGTTCGTCTACGCAACAAGTCCCGTATAGCGCGCTTTTCTTTTGGATAAACATACGCCAAAGGAAAATTACCGCCCCGCATGAGCTTGGCAATTTTATATGCATCGATTTTATCATTCTTGGTTTTGCCGCCATGAATAGCCTTCATGTACAAGGCATGGCCAAGAATAAAGTCGATGTTGTGCTGTTCGCAAAAGTCACTGAGCCAATACCAGCAATGCATACATTCTGCGCCGACAACGATATTTCCCAGATAGGGAGAAAGTAGTGTTAAAAGCTGTTCAGGCGAGTCTTTAATCTTCTTGTGAACCAGAATGTCTCCACGCTCATCAAGGATGCAAACGTAGAGCATTCGTGCATGAAGATCGATTCCGCAGTAAAAAGGATGTAAGTTAGTATAAAATTGCATTGAGTCTTCTCCGTTTGGGTTTGGTCGCCTTCCAGCTTAGCCAAGAAATTGGCTAAGCTGGGGAGAAGGCTCAATAAGTATCAATCACATTAAGTCGGTCGCAGGCTCGCTGGGACAGTAACACGTGGGCTCTGTCGCTTCGCTCGGATTTTAGCCCACGTGTTACTGCCCCTTATGTGGGTGTTAGCAACCAAAGGAAGGGTTTTACCACAGGATAATACCGCCACTGGTGAACATGATGAGTTAGCTCATTATCCAGCCGTTCTAACCGCCTGATACGTTCTTCGATGGTTTGCAGCTGTTCCTGCAAAACGATTTGCTGAGCAGGGTGAGATAATATGAGTTCGGTGAGCCAGCGTAGATGTTTCTTCGATCAGTTGGCCGTGCCTTCGTAACGAATATTGTTTCGAAGCAGTAAGGCTTTA
>NZ_JBSWXO010000009.1:0-229802 GCF_056160645.1 Alteromonas sp. ABH4_456 | reverse complement strand
AATTTTAATGAGAAATACAACTGATTATGGACTGCAAGAGTGTCAGGGAAGCGCTCGTTCGGGGTTGACAAAGGGAGTCATACCAACACCCTGCTTAGGGGCGCAAACACGGCGGCTATAATCGGAACGAAGTGACACAGCCGCCGTGTTTGTGTCCCAGCGAGCCTGCGAGCGACTACAGCAGTTTGTTAGGTTTTACCGGTGATCCAACTACGAGGTTATGAACTGGTTTAGGGCATTTTTCTATTTCAGGGCAAAACCAATCAGCAATAACCTCCTCACCAATAAAACCAGACTCATCAACTTTACCATAGACATCCATAGCACCATCGCAAACAGGTGCTTCTAAAGCAAAATGAAACCAGCTTCCGAGGACGGAATAAGCCGCAATGTTACTTGATTCAGTGAAAGTTGGTTTTCGTTTAGGTGCCTCTGACAAAATTTCCATTTTCAAAGCATATTCAGCTGAACAAGTTTTTACTGGCTCGTTCGTCAGTCTGACAGTTAGGGTGCGAATGATTTCTTTTTCTGAATTTAAATACACGAAATTCCACACAGAGCCATCTCTAATAGCACTAGGCGTAGGGGTTTTCATAGCATTGGTTAATTCTTTAACATATTCCCAGTATTGCTCTTCAGCTATTTGATCTTCAGATAATCGGCTAGTGCATCCAGAAATAAAAATGACCAATATGAAAAATGTGAGTAATTTCATAGAAACCTAACACCCAAATAAGGGGCGTAAACATGGCGGCTAAAATCGGAGCGAAGCGACCCAGCCGCCATGTTTACGTCCCAGCGAGCGAAGCGAGTGCCTTAATTTGATTGTTAGGTTTGTTGCTGACCTGTTGGTTTAACTAATTGAGTTACAATAAGAAATACTGCGTAACCTATCCAGGATGTAAAAAATACCAAAATAAGCCATCCAACTTTACCTGCGCCTTTAGCTCGCTTTGAAAACCCGGTAAGTAATAATGGAATGAGAAATGATCCAAGAAAAACAAAAAGAATTAATAATTGCCATATGCTTATTCCACCCATTTAAACAGTCCTTGTGTCGATGATAAAAAGTCAGGTTAACTCAATATGCAACCATTGAGAACCTAACTACTAAATAGACACCAACACGGTGTGATCAACCACCCCACATTGGTGTAATTGTCTGTTTTCATTTCTCCAGAATATCTCAGAAGCCCCACCTTTAAAAGGTTGTGCGCTTTTGGTGCATTTTCGCGGGAGCAAAATGCACCGTTTGTGAAGTGAGATGTGAAATGGTGTAAAACCATCCCTCCAGCCAGTTTTCATGACTCTCACATATTCTTAAGCTGTTTTTATTTTGATAAGCATTATGAAATCAAAGTTTCTACGGGAAGTGTATGAATTTATGTTGTCGAGAGGCTACGCCAAAAGAACCATAGAAACGTATTTAACGTGGATTACTGACTTTATCCGGTACCACAGCTACGCCCGGCCTCAGGAGATGGACGCTCAGCATGTTGAGAGCTATCTGACTTATTTAGCTATTCAAAAACAGTGTGCGAAAAGCACTCAGGCAATCGCCCTGAACGCACTACTCTTTCTTTATAACAAATATCTTGATATACCGTTGCCGGAAGACATGAGCTTTTTGAACAGTAAACGGGAGCGTAAACTACCGGTCGTACTGACGCAATCAGAAATCCAGGCCTTGCTCGGGCGTGTAAGCGCACAACATTATCTGGCAGTTGCTCTGCTTTATGGTAGCGGTCTGCGGCTTATGGAATGCGTTAGATTACGCACCGGCGATGTCGACTTCGATTATAAATGTTTGAGGGTATGGTTCGGTAAAGGAGGAAAACATCGCATCGTCACACTTTCAGAATCTCTCATTCCGTTACTGACGTCACAAATCGGGCAAGTCGGGCAACTACTGTCACGGGATCTGACTGTACCGGAGTTTTCCGGAGCCTGGATCCCGCAGGGTCTGCGTAAAAAATATCATTCGAGAAATAAAACGCTGGAGTGGCAGTATTTATTCCCTTCCCGGCGTCTTTCTGTTGACCCCGAAACTAAACTGTTACGACGTCACCATATTGATGAAAAGCAGTTGCAGCGCAATGTAAAACGGGCAAGTCAGGAGGCGGGCATAAAGAAACACGTTACGCCGCACACATTAAGGCATTCATTTGCCACGCACCTGTTAGCGGCCGGGGCTGATATCAGAACTGTCCAGCATCAACTGGGGCATTCCGATGTGCGAACAACACAAATCTATACGCATGTGCTGCAACAAGGAGGAAATGGCGTGATCAGTCCCCTGTCACGCCTTACTTTATAGAATGAAGTGAGCACTTCCGGCAGTGCAAAACCTGCCGTCCGGTCAGGAGATGATGATGCGCTTGTAGGCCAGCAGGGAGCCGTCGTCATTTTGTTCGAGGTTGAACACATACTCGTTGTAATCACTGCCGAATACCGTATCGTTGGTCAGGTATGTATCTGGCGCACCGTGATTGATATAGTCAGAATGGCTGGTACAGATATCTGTGCAGAAATCATCATCAAAGCCAAACTGGGAAATCAGCTCGTCGTTGTTATTATTCTTCACTCTGAAGTGAATGTGAATGGCACGGCTGGCATACCAGCCCGGGAAGCAGGTCTTAAAGTTCACACGGCCACTGCTGTCTGTTACTGCAATGCCCCGGAACCAGCGCGATTGCAGCGCTTCACTGTCGTTCCCTGTACAAAAAGAAGAATTGAACCCGTTGGTGTCACTGCTTCCTGTCGTATCGCCGGAATAAATGCCTTCCACATCGCAGTGCCACACTTCTATTTCATAGCCTGACAGCGGATTACATTGTTCGTCTATGAGTTGCAGGCATAACTGCATGGGCAAACCGGTTTGACCTTCTGAGATATCATCAAGATAGTCAGAGTCGAAATAGCATGGACCTTCCGTTTGTTGTCCGGTCAGTTCAACAGAGCAGGTACTGCTGTTTTCAAAAATGCTGTCAGCGGGGAAATCCGCTGTCATTGAATCTGTACCGCCACTCAGCCAGCTGCCGTTATCAGCCACAGTCGTTGTGCCTGTGCCGCTGCTGCCGGAGGAAGAACCGGTTGATGTACTGCCTGTTGACGTACTGGTTGAAGTCGAGCTGCTACCGCCGCTGCCACCGCAACCGGTGAGCATGATCACCGGTGTCGCTACTGCCAGTGAAGCCAGAGATTTAAGGGTTTTGCGTCGTCCGTCAAAGAGGATTGGTTTGGTCATGTTTTTGCCTGCCTGAATAAAATGCATGAAATATAATATGCATCTTCGACGTCAATGGCCCGTAAACGTCACAAGCTTTACTTACCATTTACATAACAAAACGATTCTGCTTCATAGCCGGATAAACCAGTTCTTCCGGTACATCCACCATACCGGCAAAAACATCACACAGAGAAAGCTTACTGCAAACAGCAAAGAAGCATTAAAAGGTGAAAAGTAAGGCAGGAATACAGACTGGTAAAGCGCAGCTTTCAGGGAGCCGGAGCCCGCCGGAATCATGAAAAGCAGCCGCGCAGCAATACCGGATAACATGAAAAATACAAAACTGTTTGCACCTGCGATAATAAAGGGCTGCGCCCAGCGTTGATAACCGCGCAAGTCTGTAATCCAGTGCAACAACGCTAAACACCCCATTGCGCAGCCTGCCGTTAATGCCGTAAAGCCCGGTGACCAGAGCGCTTTATTCACCGGCACCCACAGCGCCATGACGCCCCCGGCCAGAATGAGAATGATGCCGGCACCGGCCATTTTAAGTGCAGGCATTTCCGCTTCCCGTTGTAAGAACAGGCCACACATTACGCCGCAGAGACAGGTGGATATTGCAGGCATGGTGCTTAGCAAACCTTCCGGATCGAAGGGAAATGGTATTGCTGTTGAATAGTAAACATGATGCTTTCCCAACACGCCGGCATCTATCCATGCTGCGAGACTGTTGCCGTATGCCCATTGCCCCTGATATACGTTGCCGGCTGTATCTGCATAGGGAATAAACGTCATCGCCGCCCAGTACGCCGCCACCAGCAACACCGCGGCAAACAGCAGTCCGCTAATTCGCAGGCACATCGCCAGTATTGCAGTAAAAAAGTAAACCAGTGCCAGCCGTTGCAGAACCCCCATCACCCGGATATTTTCCAGCCGGTCCCGGACCCAGTCGAAATCCGGATTGTAAGGGTTGTAGTAAAACAGCGCGAGGAACAAGCCACATAAGAACAGCAATACACTGCGTTTCAGTATTCTTGCCAGCATTACTCCGGCTGAACCGCCTTGCTGACGATAAGAAGAAAAAGGGATTGCCACGCCCATGACGAAAATAAAGAAAGGAAACACCAGATCTGTCGGTGTCAGTCCATGCCATTGTGCATGCAATAAAGGCCAGTAAACGGTTTGCCAGCTTCCGGGATTATTCACCAGAACCATTAACACAATGGTAAGCCCCCGCAGTACGTCCAGGGAAATCAATCTCTTCATTGGCTATTCTTTAAGTTCGACATTAAATGATACACACCCGCCATTGGAATATTTTATTATTTACTTAGGAAATAATTGTGATAATTTGGTTATTTCATGCAGCATTAACCGGTAATAACATGTCACTCTTATCCCGACACTTTCGCTTTCTGGTCGCTACCTGCGCGGTTGCCACACTGATTGGCTGCGCCGGCGGTTACACCAGTATGCCATCGAAAAATACCGGTGAACGGGTGAAAGTGCTTGTTATGCACTTTACCGCGATAGATTACCAGAAAAGTGTGCATGCTCTGGTGGATGAAGGCGGGCTGAGTGCGCATTACCTGGTCACTGATCCGTCTGACCCCACGTTTCCGGGTGATGAGGCATCTGTGCTGCAGCTTGTGCCTGAATCGAAACGCGCCTGGCATGCCGGCAAAGGTGAGTGGCAAACGCGTAACCATTTGAATGATACATCCATCGGCATTGAGATTGTGAATGTACCTGAATGTCAGCGGGATAATGAGACAGCGGCCAGCCGGTCAGAACATGGCAGCAACCGTCTTTGTGTATTTCCTGATTATCACCCGGAACAAATTCAGGTGCTCATTGCGCTGGCAAAAGACATACTCGCCCGCAACCCTGACATTTATCCCACCGCTGTTGTTGGCCATGCAGATATCGCATTTAACAGAAAAAATGACCCGGGCCCGCGTTTTCCATGGTATCAGCTGTATCTGGAAGGGATAGGCGCCTGGTATGACACCGGTACATTAACAACATACTGGCAACGCTTTAACCGCGCCCTGCCCTCTGTTTCTTTAACGCAGGCTGCGCTGCGCACTTACGGATACGGCGTGGTGGAAACCGGCACACTGGATGAGCAAACCATCAATGCGTTGTCGGCGTTCCAGATGCACTTTGTGCAGGATAGCGTAACCGGCGCGATTAACAGCCGCACAGCAGCCGCATTGTTCGCTTTGCTGGATAAGTATTTTCCGCAAAAGGTCAAGGCGCTGAATACCCGCTACGCCCGTGAAACGGCACTGAAAGCCGCACCTGTTGAAGAGAAGCGTCCTCAGTCAGGGCAAATTGACAGTGATTTCCCCCAACAAGAGCGTTCCAGCCGGGAAGAGGTGAACGACAAGGTCGCGTTTAAAGCGTACAAAGGACGGGGCGAAATCTTACTGACGCCAGCCACAACCATCAACGCCGCGGTGAAGGTAAATGGCGAAACGCTGAACATTGCCTCTCCCCTGGAGGCCGGTCATACCTACAGTTATTCTCTGAAAAAGCGTACACACAACGGTACAAACACCCTTGAGGTGCAAAGTGATTCAGAAAGTGACGCTTTGCACGTCACCATTCCCTGGCCTGCGTTGACTGATGAAACACAAAAATGGCAACAAGCCTTCAGACCAGTCGATGCGTTAATTCAGCAGGACATTGAGGATGGCTTTCCCGGAGCCGTATTACTGGTTATCAAAGACGGCGCTGTGATTAAACGTACAGCCTATGGCAATGCGCTGCTTTACGATGAAACAGGCACCCGCCTCACAAAGCCGGAGCCGGTGACACCGGACACGCTGTTTGATGTGGCCTCTAACACGAAAATGTTTGCTACTAATCTGGCACTGATGAAACTGGTGTCTGAGGGAAAACTGAATATTGATGCGCCGGTGTATCAGTACCTGCCGGAATACGTTGGCGGTGGCCGTGAAGCCCGCACTGTCAGAGATTTACTGAGTCATCAGTCCGGCTACGGCCCTGAGGTGCGTTTTTTTGCCCCCGGCGAACGCTACGGTGAGTCTTTCCGCTCACGGGATAAATCACATACATCAACCTTATTAACCACTGCGGTACCTTTTCAGATAAGCAAAGGCGCGCAGGCTACGTACAGTGACACCAACTTTATGCTGCTGGGACTGCTGGTTGAGCGGGTAACAGGCATGTCTCTCGACCGGTATTGTGAGCAGTTCATTTACGGCCCGCTTCAGCTTAATCACACGGTGTTTAATCCGCTGAAAAAAGGGTTTGCCCCCAGTCAGATTGCCGCTACAGAAATAAATGGTAATACACGCAGTCACAATATCGATTTCCCCGGCATCCGCACGCACACGCTGCGGGGAGAAGTGCATGACGAAAAGGCATGGTACAGCATGGGCGGTGTATCGGGGCATGCAGGACTATTCTCCACGGTGGATGATTTTGCCGTGCTGATGCAAACCTTATTAAATGGCGGTGGCTACGGACAGGTTGCACTCACCAACCAGGACACTATTTCACTGTTTACCGCCCCTTCCCCGTTGAATCCCGGTTTCGGACTTGGCTGGCGCAGGGGCAGCAACGGCAGTAATCGCTGGCACTTCGGTCCCTATGCCAGTTCACAAGCTTTTGGTCATACCGGCTGGACCGGCACAGCCACGGTTATCGACCCGGCGCAGGATCTCGGTATTGTGCTGTTTACCAACACCAGACATACACCGGTTGAGAAACACAGCACCGGCAACCTGCAGTTTGCCGGCAGCGAATTTGAAACCGCAAAATATGGCAGTGTGATAACCCGGGTTTACGAAGCAATACTCAATCACTGAGGTAAAAGTACTGGCAGAACCGGTAAGTTCTCAGTTAGGCTATCGCCACGCTTTTTTATAAAGCGTCACACTGCCCCGCGGAACAAAGCGCACTGAATATCAGCGCCTGATTTGCGATCAATCATTAGAATAAAAGCAGGAACATTTTTCATGGATTGGGTTTCAATTATCCCGCCTCTCGTCGCCATTTTTGTGGTGTTCTGGAAAAAAGAAGTCATTATGGCCTTGTTACTGGCCGTTCTCTCATCTGAAGCGTTGATTTTATTGAGTGTGACCGGTGACGGCGTATTGCTTGCGCCGGTGAATGCTATCGAAAGAACCATCGACGTTGCCGCCAGTCCGGGCAATACCCGGATCCTTATTTTCTCTATTCTGGTGGGTGCGCTGTTAGCCTATATCCGCGACTCAGGCGGTGTCACGGCTACCGTAAACTGGCTCACAGGCAAAGGCATTGCCAGAAGTAAGCGGCAAGTTGGCAGTCTGACGATGCTCACCGGTGTTGCAGTATTTATCGAGTCTAATTTAAGTGTACTCACCGCTGGCATATTCGCCCGGGGTTTATTTGATAAATTCAAAATGAGCCGGGCACGCCTGGCCTACATCATCGACAGTACCAGCGCGCCGGTTTGTATTCTTATCTTACTGAACGGATGGGGCGCATTCGTCCTTGGCCTGCTGGACGGTTACGAGCTGGAGCAGTCTTCCGCCAGTATCTTGTGGGGCACAGTACCGCTGAATTTCTACGCCCTTATCACTCTGGCGATTGTGGTGTACACCATAGTGAAAGACAAAGTACACGGTCCGATGGCAAAAGAAGATGCTGCCATGACCCATACCGGTACTGTCATTGAGTCAGAACCGGCAACCAAAGTACGCTTTATGGTGGTACCGCTGGTGCTTATGGTAGTAAGCATGGTCGGCTTTATGTTGTGGACCGGTGATGGTGTGCTGGCTAACGGCAGTGGCAGCAAATCTGTGTTGTACGCTACTATTCTTGCTACCGTTGTCGCGTACTTCCTGTTAATTCTGCATAAACGTTTCACTCACCACGAAGCCGTAGAAATTGGCTTTAAAGGGATGGGCGAACTGCTCCCGCTGGTGTCGATTGTATTACTTTCCATGACACTGGGTGCCAGCTTAAAAGTGCTCGGCACCGGCGTTTTTGTTGCCGGTATTGTGGGTGAGTACCTGCCTCTGGTATTAATTGTTCCCATGCTGTTTCTGGCCGGCGCGGTCATGTCGTTTACCACCGGTACCAGTTGGGGCACGTTTGCGATTTTGATCCCCATCGGCGTTCCGTTGATCCAGTCATTAGGACTGCCACCCTCTCTGGTCATTGCCGCAATTCTGGGCGGCGGCGTATTTGGTGATCATTGCTCCCCTATTTCCGATACCTCAGCGGTATCGTCTATCGCGGCCGGGTGCGACCTGTTAACGCACATCCGTACCCAGCTTCCCTATGCACTTACCGCTGGCGGACTGACACTCGTTGCCTATGTCATTGCCAGCATCATTATGATTGGATAGCCATTATGCGAATACTTTTACTCTCGCTATTTTTGTTTGTGGCGGCAGGATGCTCCGGTGAAAAACCCACGGTATCTGTACCGGCCCCGGAAGTTGAAACCGGCCAGCAGGCGGTGTCTATGCCTGATACCTTTGCCGCCGATGCTGCCATGGCAGTATTAAACGAAGGCGGTAACGCGGTTGATGCGGCCATCACGGCGCAATTCGTCCTGGCAGTGACATTCCCTGAAGCGGGTAACATCGGTGGCGGTGGTTTCATGACCATCTTTTTCGACGATGAAGCCGCCTTTATGGATTACCGTGAAATGGCACCGGCGGCAGCCCACCGTGATATGTACCTTGATGAAAACGGTGACGTGAAAACCCTGGAGTCGCTGTTTGGTGCAAAAGCCTCCGGTGTACCCGGTTCAGTTGCCGGCATGTGGGCAGCACATCAGCGCTACGGTAAATTACCCTGGAACCGTCTGGTGCAGCCTGCTGTAGACCTGGCAGAAAAAGGGTTTAATGTGCCGGCGAAACTGGCAGACCATATCACCCGCTACATGGCCAGACAGGAAAAAGAAGGGATCACCAGCAACTTTGGCGACTATTTCGGTGAAGCCCGCACTGCAGATGTGCTGTTTAAGCAACCTGAGTTAGCCGCAGCGCTGACCCGCATTCGTGACGAAGGTGAAAAAGGCTTTTATGAGGGCGAAACCGCCCGCATTATCGCCGCTTTCATGGCAGAAAATGGTGGTCTGGTCACAGAAGAGGATTTACAGGGTTACGAAGCCAAATGGCGGGCACCGATTGTTTATCCCTGGCAGGATTACAAACTTATCACTGCACCACCTCCCAGTTCTGGCGGTGTGGCTGTTGCCCAGTGGATCAGTATGCTCAATGAAGTACTGAAAAATCAGTCTCTGCCTGCACAAAACAGTAAAGAGTATATTCATCTGATGTCTGAAATCGGTAAACGTGTGTTTGCTGACCGCGCCGAATACATGGGCGACCCCGACTTTGTCGACGTGCCTGTAAAAGCGTTATTAGAACCGGCCTACATTACTGCCCGTGCCGGAGAAGTGGATCCTGAAGCCATTTCAGTGACAGAAGACGTGAAACCCGGCTTATATGAAAGTCCCGACACCACCCATTTCTCGGTTATGGACAAATGGGGCAATGCGGTAGCGAATACCACTACCATTAACCTGTCCTTTGGCAGTGGCGTGGTGGTAGAAGGTGCCGGCTTCCTGCTGAACGACGAAATGGACGATTTCAGTGCTAAGGCCGGCGTGCCTAACTTCTTCGGTGCCATCGGCGGTACCGCTAACGAAATCCAGCCGGGTAAGCGCATGTTGTCTTCCATGACACCCACCATTGTGCTGAAAGGCGATAAAGTAAAACTGGTCACCGGCTCACCGGGCGGTACCACGATTATTTCTTCAGTGGCACAGTCCATACTGAACGCGCTGTTTTTCGATATGACAGCAGATGAGTCAGCAAACAGCCCCCGCTTCCATCATCAGCTCTGGCCAAAGGACACCATTGCGTATCATGCAAGCATGCCGGCAGACGTTGTAAAGGCGCTTGAAGCAATGGGCTACACCATGAAGGAAAGTAACTTTGGCGATGTCCACCTGATCAAGCGTACTGAAACAGGCCTGGATGCAGCCTCTGAAGCCAGAGGACGCGGTAAGGCAATTGTTGAAGAAGTGGAATTGTAGTCAGCTTACACGGGCTCAGCGGCCCGGTTAATGAAGCGCAGCACAACGCTGCGCTTTTTTATGCCTGTTACACAGCGAACAACTGAGAAAGCGATTTAAACGCCTTGAACTCCAGCGCATTGCCTGCAGGATCATGAAAAAACATGGTCGCCTGTTCGCCGGGCTCCCCTTTAAAGCGCACGTAAGGCTCTATGACAAACGACATATCTGCCGCTTTTAACCGTTCAGCCAGTTTGTGCCAGTCTGCCATATCCAGCACCACACCGAAATGGGGCACCGGCACCGCGTGACTGTCTACTTCATTGTGCTGTGGCGCAGAGGGCATGGCATCAACACAATGGGTTACCAGTTGATGACCATAGAAGTTCCAGTCAATCCAGCGGGTATCGCTGCGCCCGCGTTCACAGCCCAGTAAGTCTCCGTAAAACGCTGCAGCAGCGACTAAATCGTCAACCGGAATTGCAAGATGAAACGGTTGAGGCATGTGCTCTCCTTTATAATAATTTTTTCAACAGCCATAATTTTAATCGGGAATACGGGGCGTAGCGTACCGCTACGTCAAACTTCGAGGCTCTTACCATCACTGATTTAAGATGACTGAACGTATCAAAGCCATATTGTCCGTGATAGCGCCCCATACCACTGCCGCCGACCCCGCCAAAAGGCAAGTTTGCATTGGTCATAAACATCATCGTGTCGTTCACACACACGCTGCCTGCACTGGTTTGCGTAAGTACTTTGTCACGAAGGCCGTGATCTTCACTGAACAGATACAGCGCCAGGGGTTTTGCCCGCCCGCGGATAAAGCCAATGCTGTCTTCTATGTTCTCCAGTTCGATGACCGGCAACACCGGGCCGAAGATTTCTTCCTGCATCAGCGTGCTGTCTGCCGGAGGATTTAACACCACAGCCGGGGCCAGCTTGCGTTTCCCGTCGTCCCGTTCGCCACCAATACGGCATTGCAGATCCGCAATGAGCTGACACAGTCTTTCGTAATGACGGGTATTGACGATATGCCCGTAATCTTTGCTTTGCAAAGGTTCAGGCCCGTACTGCTTAGTGATTTCCCGTTCAAGGGCTGTAAGAAACGCTTCAACAAACCCTTTCTCAATCAGGATATAGTCCGGGGCGATGCAGGTCTGCCCGCAGTTCATCCATTTACCCCACACTATCCGTCTGGCGGTGACGTCCAGCCTGCAACTGGCGTCAACGATACAGGGGCTCTTCCCGCCAAGCTCCAGCGTAACCGGCGTAAGATGTTTCGCTGCTGCAGACATTACAATTTTGCCTACCGCTTCGCCACCGGTGTAAAAGATGTGGTCGAAAGGCAGGGTTAATAAAGCCTGTGTCTCCTCTTTACCCCCTTCAACAACCGCCACGGCATCTTCTTCCAGATACTGAGGCAGCAAGCTGGCCATTAATGCTGATGATGCAGGGGCAAGTTCTGACGGTTTAATAATGGCACAATTACCCGCTGCCAATGCCGCAATCAGCGGCGCTAAAAGCAATTGCACAGGATAATTCCACGCCCCGATGATCAGCACAACACCCAACGGCTCCGGTTGCAGATAACTGCGGGCCGGCTGGGCCGCCAGGGGCGTAGATACGTGACGTAAATCTGCCCAGCTGTCGATATGTTTGAGAGTGTGCTTGAGGTCGGAGAGTAAAAAGCCGGTTTCCGATGTACGGGCTTCTGTTTCACATTTGCCTAAATCCTGATTCAGGGCGCGGTGAATGTCTTGCTCATGGGTAACAAGCATGGTCTTAAGGGCCAGCAACTGCTGCTTTCGCCAGCTGATATCACGGGTTTTATTGGCGAAAAAGTTGCTTCGCAGCGCTGCGAACGTTGCAGCATAATGCCCGGTGTCCTGAGAGGGCGTAATACCGGTATCAGTTACAACTTGCATAGATTCACTCCGCTGTTGAGCATTCAGTGGTTTACTTTACCGACAAAAAAGCCTGCTCGGAAGCAGGCTTTTCAGGTATTTATCTTTTCGCTTACGCGTCGTAAGGATGACGTAAAACGATAGTTTCGTTACGGTCAGGTCCCGTGGATACGATATCAACAGGCACGCCGGTAATGGCTTCAAGGCGTGCGATATAATTGCGCGCTTCCTGAGGTAACTTATCGAAATCAGTGACGCCGAAAGTTGTCTCTTTCCAGCCCGGCATTTCTTCGTAAACCGGAGTAACCAGGTCGTAGCCATCAGCAGCCATAGGCGGAACGTCTTTCACGTTACCGTCTGCGTCTTTATAACCTACACAGATTTGCAGAGTTTCCAGACCATCCAGTACGTCCAGCTTGGTTAAGCAGAAACCGGTGATAGAGTTAATTTGCACAGCGCGTTTCATCGCAACGGCATCGAACCAGCCGGTACGACGCTTACGGCCAGTGGTCGCACCGAACTCATGACCTTTTACGCCCAGATGCTCACCGACATCGCAAGCCAGTTCTGTAGGGAAAGGACCGGAACCAACACGGGTTGTGTACGCTTTAACAATACCTAATACATAATCCAGGTTCAGCGGGCCAAAACCGGCACCGGTAGCAACGCCGCCTACTGTGGTATTAGATGACGTAACGTAAGGGTATGTACCGTGGTCAATATCCAGCAGTGTACCTTGCGCACCTTCAAACATAATTGGCAAACCCGCTTTGTGGGCTTTGTCCAGTTCGTCGGTTACGTCAACAACCATGGCTTTCAGGATATCTGCCACAGCCAGCGCCTGCTTGAGGGTTTCATCGAAATCCACTGCCGGCTCTTTGTAGTATTGCGTCAACGTGAAATTATGTACGTCCAGTACTTCTTTCAGTTTTGCCGCGAAATCTTCAGGGTTGAACAGATCGCCAACGCGCAGACCACGACGTGACACTTTATCTTCGTAAGCCGGACCGATGCCACGACCGGTTGTACCGATTGCTTTGCTGCCTCGGGCCTTTTCGCGGGCCACGTCCAGTGCAATGTGATAAGGCAGGATAAGCGGGCAGGCTTCACTAATTTTTAAACGTTCCCGCACAGGCACACCACGTTCTTCCAACATGGTGATTTCTTTCATCAGTGCTTCCGGGCTTAACACCACGCCGTTACCAATGATGCAGGTAACGTTGTCACGCAGAATACCGGACGGGATTAAGTGGAGGACGGTTTTCTCACCGTCGATTACCAGTGTGTGACCGGCATTGTGACCGCCCTGATAGCGAACCACGTATTTTGCGCGATCTGTTAACAGGTCTACGACCTTACCTTTACCCTCGTCACCCCATTGAGTGCCGAGTACCACAACGTTCTTTGCCATGAATCTAGTGTGTAAAAAAATTAGGCGGGGATTCTACCAAAGATTGCGACCTTTGATCATCTGTTTTATGCGCAAAAATAAGACAGACATGGTCTGAGCCATATTATTTTTTTATAAATTAACAATTGTTCAACGGGATAGATACACCAGGCTGACAACGCCAATCACCACCAGCACTCCTCCGACTTGTCTTAGACTATTGCTCGATTGCTGGCTCACAGAAAGCAGGTATAATCGCCAACGGTCAGGCATGATTAACGGTCCAAGCCCTTCAACAATGCAAACAATAGCCAGTGCCGGCCATAACCAGTCCATGCATTTCTCCTCATTAAGTTTGTTTTGGTTGCTGATGCACAACCCTGATGACGCCTGATCTTTTGACCGGAGACAACGTTAACACATTTGACCAGTTATATTTTGTCACAAAACCTCAAAATATCTGCTATATCAATACTGTAGTTATGCATTAAAGGATAACCAATGAGATTTCCTCTTCAGGGACACTATGCACTCGACGTTTCAGGTAACCTGCTTGAAGTGTTTGCAACGGGTGCCTGGAATAAAGCCACAGCAGAGGCCATGACAGAGGATATTCACCGGATGGCGCAAGGGTTTAACAATGAACCCTGGGGAGCCATAATGGACGGTCGCCGCTGGGTATTGTCTACACCTGAATGTCAGAATGTGCTGGCAAGGGGAATAAAGAAGAACATCACCATGGGTCTGACGCGATCTGCCTATGTGCTTGATGCGGGCATGGTGAAGCGGGCTCAAATTGAACGAACCCATCCACACCTGCGGGAAGACATTCGCGGAACAAATTACGAACGGGCTTACTTTTCCAGCTACTTCGAAGCGTTGTGCTGGCTTGCTGAAGGCGGTTTTACACCCTACCCGCAGCAACCCCCGCAGTCAGACAACGATTAATAGAGCAGGCTGTAAACCTTCCGGCGGTACTCAGATTTCAGGCTGTCACCATCCGGCAATGCATTAATCATATCCAGCATCAACTTTTTCGCTTCACCGAAATTCAAATCTGTCTTTAGCACAGTCAATAACAATGCCAATGCTTCGGCAGATTTATGGGCCTGCTGTAACTGCACCGCTAATTCCACTTTCAATTGCAGATTGTCGGGCTCAGCTTCTACCTGTGCGGTTAACTGCTGAATTTCCGGAGACTCAGCGGCCTGTTCTGCCAGTTCAACTTTACCGGTCAGCGTTTGATAGCGACTATCCTGATCGACCAGAGTAATCGTTGCCAGCAGCGCCTTTGCAGCATCTACCGAACCGGTTTCCACCAGGCAATCGATGTACATATAACGGGCGTTAATATTCCCTTCGTTCATTTCAAAGGCTTGTTTGGCAAACGGGAATGCCGTTGCATAATCACCTTCATAAATGGCCTCACCGGCTTTCGCCAGTAATTCATCTTCTGGGTTTGGCAGGTACTTACTCAGGAACTCGCGGATCTGGTCTTCACCCTGAACGCCGGCAAAGCCGTCCACCGGCTGGCCGTCTTTCACTACCATAACCGTGGGCAGACTGCGAATACCGAACTGCGCCGCGACTTCCTGCTGCTGGTCACAATCGACGCGGGCAAGAATTAAATTATCACCGTATTCAGACGCGATCTTTGCCAGTATGGGAGAAACACTTTTCGACTCCTCGCTCCATTCTGCCCAAAAATCCACAAGTACCACTTTTTCCCGTGAATCCATCAGAATGACCTGCTGAAAATTCTCCGGAGTGATATCAACGGTATTGTTCGCAACTAAATTATCCATGCGTATTTGCCTGTTCTGAATATTTGCTCAATGATATGGGTGCGTTAGCTGCAAAAGCAAGACTGACAACCATACAGTTCAGCGTTACACTGACTGCCACGACTTTTTAAGGAACGATTTATTCTTACTATGCTCCCCCAATTGAAAATTCTGATCATTGAAGACTCAGCAGAGCTGCTGGAGCAGCTTTCCACCAGCATCCGTTCCACCACCGAGCTGTTCGACAGGCCAGACATTGAGATCACTGTTGTTGAAGCCAGCTCTGTCGCCACAGCCCTGGACTCCGTTCACAACGACGGAGAAATTCAGGCCGTGGTATTCAGTTGGGATACCGAAGTCAGGCAGTTTGAAATCGGTGGCGAAGGCAAAGGGAAAGTAGACAACAATGCGGTGGTCATCAAGGCCATCAAAGCCATCCGCCCGGAATTACCGGTTTATGTGCTGGGTGATGCTATTAAGGGACTGGATATTGTTAACCAGGCCAGCGGCATGGAGTCGTTTTTCTACCGCAACGATATTATCTCCGATCCGGAATCGATCCTCGGCTACATCATTAACGACTTTGACGACCGCAATGAAACGCCATTCTGGACTGCCTACAAAGAGTATGTACTGGAAGCCAACGACTCCTGGCATACGCCGGGTCACAGTGGCGGTGCCAGCTTCCGTAACTCGCCTTATATCAGTGATTTTTACCGTTTCTTCGGCCGCAATGTGTTTGTCAGCGACCTGTCGGTAAGCGTTGACTCGCTGGGTTCTTTATCTGACGGTACCCATGCCATTGGCCGTGCCCAGTCTGCACTGGCAAATACCTTTGAAGTCCGCCAGTCGTATTTTGTGACTAACGGCTCATCGACGTCCAACAAAATTATTCTGCAAACCCTGCTGCGTGAAGGCGATAAAGTGATCGCCGACCGTAACTGCCACAAATCCGTGCACTACGGCATTGTGCAGGCACGCGCAATGCCGGTGTATCTGGACAGCGTTTTTAACCCTGATTACGGCATTTTCTCACCGCCGAAACTGTCACAACTGAAAGAAGTGATTGAAGCCAACCAGGATGCAAAACTCATTGTGCTGACGGGTTGTACCTACGACGGACTGCTGACCGACCTGAAACAGGTTGTGGACCTGGGCCACCAGTACGGTATCAAAGTATTCATCGACGAAGCCTGGTTTGCGTATTCCTTATTCCACCCGCATTTCAGACCCTATTCAGCCATTCACGCCGGTGCAGACTACGTGACGCACTCGGCGCATAAAGTGGTATCAGCATTCTCTCAGGCGTCGTTCATTCACGTGAATGACCCGGATTTCGATATCGACTTCTTCAAAGAGATTTACAGCATACATACCAGCACCTCACCCAAGTATCAGTTGATTGCATCGCTGGATGTATGCCGTCAGCAACTGGAGATGGAAGGTTATAAAATACTGAATGAGTTGCTCAGCAATGTGGCGGAACTTAAAGAGCAGGTATCGCGGTTCAGCCGCATCCGTATTCTGGAATCAAAAGATTTTGCACAGGCCTTTGACCATTTTGAAGAAGACAATATGGGCCATGATCCGCTGAAAATTCTTATCGACGTTTCAGCCTTGTCTTATTCGAACCATGAAATTCACCGCTTCCTGATGGATGAAGTGGGTCTGGAAATCGAGAAGTTCACTCACAGTACGATTCTGGTTCTGCTTACCCTTGGCGGCATGCGCTCGAAGATTGTGCGCCTGTACAATGCGCTGAAGAAACTGGATGAAGGCAGTGTCAGCCTGAACCGCAGTAAGAGCCGTGCGGTGATGCCGGCGAAGATCCCGCCGATTAATCTTGTGACCTTGCCTTCAACGGCGTTTTTCAGCAAACGTGAATCGGTTCCCTGGCAGGAAAGTGCCGGCCGTATTGCAGCGGGACTGGTAACGCCCTATCCCCCGGGCATTCCATTGATCGTGCCTGGACAATTAATCGAGCAGGAACATATTGATTATCTGCGTTCACTGGCCAATCAGAAGCTCACCATCCAGGGCTTATACGACGGTGAATTATACGTGCAGGGCGAATAGCGCTGCAGACAAAAAAGCTCACCGTCAGGTGAGCTTTTCGCTTTATAGAGTAGAGCCGGCAACAGCAGTCAGCCAGTTTACTCCGGAGATACCTTTAGCAACTTGCCTTCCGGCGTGTCGGTCAGCAAATATAAATAGCCATCAGGCCCTTCAATCACATCACGGATACGTTCGTTTCTGTCACGGAGATATTCTGTCTGCTCGCCGGGTTTTCCCCCTTCCATGTCAATGTGGCGAAGGTGCGTAAACTTGAGTGACCCCACCAGCAAATCACCTTTCCACTCAGGGAATTTGTCACCGTTGTAGAACACCATGCCGGACGGCGCGATAGACGGATCCCAGTAAACAACGGGCTGCTCCATGCCTTCCATTTCTGTTTTGTCAGAAATAATGTCACCACTGTAATCAATACCGTAAGTGATCAGCGGCCAGCCGTAGTTGTTACCTTTGCCGAGCAAATTCACTTCATCACCGCCTTTCGGACCGTGCTCCATTGCCCAGACCTCACCGGTTTGCGGATGAACTGTCAGGCCCTGCACATTGCGGTGACCGTAACTGTACACCTGCGGCGCGTCACCTTTGATGAACGGATTATCTTCCGGTACAGAACCGTCAGGCCAGATCCGCACAACCGTACCTAAATGATTGTCAGTGTTCTGCGCCTCTTTCATGTACTTGTAACGGTCGCCCAGAGTAACGAACAAATGTCCCTCATTATCAAACGCCACCCGGCAGCCGAAGTGAAAACCGTTATCCACCAGCGGTGAGGCTGAAAAGATGGTTTCGACATCAGTCAGGCTGTCTCCGGCGATTTTAGCTTTGCTGACACTGCTGCTACTGCCACCTTCACCCAGTTTGCTGTAACAAAAGTAAATGGTCTGGTTGTCTGCAAAGTCAGGATCGGCGGTGATACCCAGTAATCCGCCCTGATTCACAGCAGCCACTTCCGGTACATTCTTCAGCGGGGCACTCAGGCCGGCAGTCTTGTCAAAAATACGGATGTTCCCTGCCCGTTCGGTGATCACCATTTTACCGTCAGACAAAAAAGCCATTCCCCAGGGGTGAGAGAGGCCGGTAGTCAGTTCTTCTACATTCAGTTCTGTCGCCTGAGCAGAAAAAGCTGTGCCCAGCACAGCGGCCAGGCACAGCGATTTAGTCCATGATGTCGTCATGTTATTTTTATACCTTATTGAGGCAGCATCGCCCGTAACATCCATGCGGTTTTCTCATGTACACGCATGCGGTCTGAAACGAGGGCAGCTGAAGATTCGTCATCGGCATCCTGTGCCAGCTTCAGCACACTGCGGGATGTTTTCACAACGGCCTCATGACCGTGTGTTAACAAGCGTACCATCTCAGACGCTTCCGGCACACCCTCAACTTCTTCAATAGAAGATAGCTCAACGAATGACTTATAGGTACCCGGCGCAGCAACACCCAAAGTTCTGATGCGCTCGGCAATATCATCCACAGCAGTTGCCAGCTCGGTGTAATGCTCCTCGAACATCAGATGCAGTTCGCGGAATTGTGGTCCGGTGACGTTCCAGTGGAAATTATGCGTTTGCAGGTACAAGGTATAAGAGTCTGCCAGCAATCTTTTCAGTCCTTCGGCAATCTCAAAACGATCGTTTTCTGAAATACCAATATCAATCTTGCTCATCGTACACTCCTTAGTGGAATAAACTGTTTTTGAATCGTTATGATTCAATATTAACAATCGATAAAAATAAATAAAATCTATTTTATAGATTAGTCAGTTCAATTGTTTCTATGCGTTATTCACGGTCAGTGATCATTACCATGATGATGGTGATGCATTGTTTCCGATGCATTGACGACCGGCACTGTCACCTTCTGTTCAGACCCGTCGCTGAAATATAAGGTCATGGGAAAAGCGGAACCGGCTTCCAGTCCTGAGACTAATCCGGTCAGCATAAAGTGCGTACCGCCGGATTGCATAGCCACAGACTCTCCGGGTGCGACGGTGACCCCGTCTTGCAACTGACGCATTTTCATCATCCCGTCCTGCATGACAGTTGAATGTATTTGCACCTGTGCGGCGAGATCTTCACTGACACTGGCGCGGACAAGGGTAACCGGCTGCTCTGAGTGATTCGTGATTGTGGTGTAGACAGCGGCTGTTTCAGCCATCGGAAAGGTTGCTCTTGCCTGCGTGTTTGTCAGTTCAAACTGTGATGCCGCAGACGCTGCAGAAGTTAACAACAATGCCAGTAAACAGACTGACAGTCTGAAAAGCACAGACACGTTTTCGCTCCGGTGAAAGACGTTGGTTTAACACCATCTTAGGAGAGATAACCTGATTTAGGAAGTATGCAGTTTGATTTACTGCAAGAAAACGAAGAATTTTCAGCGGATGCAGAGAGAATGGTGCCGACTGCCGGAATCGAACTGGCGACCTACTGATTACAAGTCAGTTGCTCTACCAACTGAGCTAAGTCGGCACACTCTCTAAAGCTTGCTGCGAACAGCGGATGCGTATTCTAGCGACAGAATTTTTTCTGTCAAGACTCTATCTGCTTAAGTTTACGCGCTTCTTTTCCCAGTTTAGGAAAATACTCAGACGGTACATACTGGCCAAGCTCTTCAAGCTTACTTCCCAGTTCAGTATAGGATGCTGCCGTCACGTTAATATGGCCCATTTTGCGCTTTTCACGGACGGTTTTACCGTACCAGTGCAAATGACAGCCGGCTATCTTCAACAGATCACGGGAAAAGCTGCTGCAACCAATAATGTTAACCATGGCGCTGGGGCCGCGGGCTTCTGTATCCCCTAACGGTAAACCGGTGACTGCGCGCAGATGATTTTCAAACTGACTGGTGTCGCTGCCGCTCATCGACCAGTGGCCGGAGTTATGTACCCGCGGCGCCAGCTCATTGACCAGCAGTTCATCTTTGCACTGGAACATTTCCACCGCCAGCACGCCCACATAATTCATGCCTTCAGCCAGCACGCGGAAAATCTCTCCGGCTTTTTTCTGCAACGCTTCAGAGACGAACGGAGCCGGTGCCACAGACACATGCAGCTGCCCCTGGTGGTGCAGGTTCTCAGCCAGAGGGTACACCTTGATGTCCCCTTCTTTATCCCGCACGCCAACCAGCGACAATTCGCGATCAAAGTTCACCATGGCTTCAACCACCAGTGGCACTTTTTTAAGATCAAGATTGCTCAGCGCCTGTTTGATTTCGGGAAGTTCCTCTTCGCTCATTAAACGCCACTGGCCATAACCGTCGTAACCGTCACGGCTGGCTTTGATGATCAGCTTATCGCCCAGTGCCGATACGCAATCTTCCAGCTCGTCGATATACGTGACTACCTGATGGGCTGCATTGGGTACATTCAGCGCATCAAGCAAACGCTTTTCTCTGACACGATCTGCACCGACCAGGATGGCATTCATGGACGGATAGAGTTTTTCTGTTTTGCTGGCCTGTTCGAGCAGCCTTTCCGGTACATGCTCAAATTCAACTGTCAGGGCATCTGAAGACTCTATGGCCTGCGCCAGACTGATATCCAGCGGACGCTTGCTGACAGGGTGTACAACCGTGTCATTACTGACTTCAACAGCCTGCACTTCAATACCCAGCGGACAGCCCGCAAGATACATCATTTGCGCAAGTTGACCTGCGCCGTACACCAATACTCTCATTCATCAAGCTCCAGATTACCGTTGCTCAGTACTGTATCTGTTTGTGTTTTTCTGAATGCAATGACAGCGTCCCGTACCGCTTCGTCCTGCAACGCCACAACCTGAGCAGCAAGCAAACCGGCGTTAGCGGCACCGGCATCACCAATGGCCAGTGTGCCTACAGCCACACCTTTAGGCATTTGTACGATGGAAAGCAAAGAATCAATACCGTTCAGCGCTTTTGATTTCACGGGGCAGCCAAAAACAGGCAGATGGGTATGGGCAGCAATCATGCCGGGCAAATGCGCGGCTCCGCCGGCGCCGGCAATAATACAGCTGAAACCTTCGTCATGTGCAGTTTCGGCAAATTCCACCAGCAGATTAGGTGTACGGTGGGCAGAGACCACCTTTGCTTCAAATTCCACTCCGAACGATTTAAGCATCTTCGCCGCGTTTTGCATTGTCGGCCAATCAGACGTAGACCCCATGACAATAGCAACTTTAGCCATCGTGTGACTCCCCATGGTTTGAGACGTTGGTAAGACCCGCTGTTTGATGTGAAATTAATCAGGCGGATCAGAAAGCACGCGATTTTAGCATAAAATCTGATAATACCCACATTACCTGCGATGATAAGACTGTAATAAATAGATCCTTCGTTATATTTTATTACTATCAATAGTGAATTATTTATATTTGCATGAACCAGGGAGTCTTTATGCAATCTTTGACATTTCGTCTTCTGGAGGTCTTCCAGAGCATTGTCGATCACGGTTCTATCACTGCGGCATCCTCGGCGCTTTCTCTTTCTCAGCCCACCGTATCGTTACAACTCAAAAAGTTGTCCGGCATTGTAGGCATGCCGTTATTCGAACAGACATACGGCCAGTTGAAAATGACAGAAGCCGGAGAAGCCGTTTATCAGTGTGCACAGGAAGTGCTGGGGTCTCAGTCCAGACTGGAAAGCCAGATCCATGCGTTAAAAGGGGTGGAAATCGGTACCCTGAAGCTGGCAGTCGTAACGACAGCTAAATATGTGATTCCGCCCATTTTAAGCCCGTTCTGCCGGCAACACCCTAATATTGAAGTGCGTTTCACGGTGGGCAACCGCGCGGATATTATCGAGCGCATGCGCCACAACCGGGATGACGTGTACATTTTCAGTCAGCCGCCCCAGGACGACAATCTGATCTGTACGCCATTTTTACAAAACAAGCTGGTTGTTATCGCGCCGCCTGATTATAACGGCCCGGATAACTGTGATCTAAAAGACCTCATCAATCATAAATTCTTACTACGGGAATACGGCAGCGGTACGCGTCGGGCAATCCAGGATTACACTGACAACAAAGGGTTGGTGTTCCGGAATTCCATGATTATTGAAAGTAACGAAGCGATTCGTCTTGCGGTCACATCGGGGCTGGGTCTGGCGATTCTGTCCGAACACACTCTGGCGCACACGCCGCCGGACAGTGTGAGGATCCTCAAAATCAATGATTTCCCGTTAGTAAACCACTGGCAGGCTGTAACCGTAAAACACCGTCAGATAAGCCTGGCAGCTCAGGCATTTCAGAAGGCTTTATTAAACGTGGAGTAATCACATGGCAAAAACGGGCGTAGAGAATGTCCTTGAAGAAATCGTTTCTGACGTACAGTCATTTCTGAAAAGGGATGCGTCAGCAGGCATCATTCTGATGGGAGCCACCCTTCTCGCCCTGATCATTGCCAACACGCCGCTAAACGGCGCGTACAAAGATTTTCTTGATATGAAGGTGACGGTGGCCGCCGGCAGCTTCGAAATCGACAAAGCCCTGCTGCTGTGGATTAACGATGGTCTGATGGCAGTATTCTTTTTCCATGTCGGGCTGGAACTGAAGCGGGCTGTATGTGAAGGCGGCCTGTCTGATCCTAAAAATATTGTACTGCCGGCTGCCGGTGCTGTAGGCGGCATGATTATACCGGTTGCCATATACCTTGCGCTGACTTTTGGTGCTGAAAATGCCATGGAAGGATGGGCCATTCCGGCCGCCACAGACATCGCCTTTGCACTGGGGATCATGGCACTGCTCGGCAGCAGAGTACCCGCCAGTTTAAAAATATTCCTGGTCACGCTGGCCATCATTGATGACATCGGCGCCATTGTCATCATCGCCCTTTTCTACACAGATAATATTTCTTTATCTGCATTAATTGTAGCGGCTGTATGTTTACCCGTACTCTTCTGGATGAACCGCCGCAACGTTACCGACATTCCCCCTTATGTATTAATCGGGCTGGTACTGTGGGCTGCCATGCTTAAATCCGGCGTGCATGCCACCCTTGCCGGTGTTGTTCTGGCTGCATTTATTCCGATGCGCGATAAAAAGGACCCGGAATATTCGCCGGTCATTCATCTGGAGCACAGCCTGAACAGCAGTGTCAGTTTTGTCATCCTGCCCCTTTTCGCCTTTGCGAACGCCGGTATTAACTTTAGCGAGATGGAAGCAGACGCACTGACACATCCGGTAACCCTGGGGGTATTTTTTGGTCTGGTTATCGGTAAGCAGCTTGGCGTGTTTTTATTTTCATGGCTGTCGGTGAAAATGAAGTTTGCCAATCTGCCGGAAGATTTGTCATTCAGACATATATACGGCTGTGCCCTGTTGTGTGGTGTCGGCTTTACCATGAGTCTGTTTATCGGTTCGCTGGCATTCGGCGGCTCAGAAAAGGCCTTTGATGAACGTCTGGGCATACTGGCGGGTTCACTGGTATCCGGCCTGCTTGGCTACCTGGCCCTGCGCTTTATTGGTAACCCGAATCAGAAATCAGCCAAAGATGTTCAGCCGCCGGTTGAGCCGTAGTACGTCTTCCAGGTTTGCGCCAGCATGCTGAGTAATTGCCGGCGCTTAACCGGCTTACTCAGATAAGCATTCATACCGGCAGCCAGACAAGCCCGCTGATCATCCACGAAAGCATTGGCTGTCAGCGCAATCACGGGAATGGCCGCTTTCTCTGACTCAAGCCCGCGGATAGCACAGGTTGCTTCGAACCCGTCCATTTCCGGCATCTGGCAATCCATCAACACAATGTGAAACTGCATCTGACGCACCGCCGCCACGGCCTGTTTACCGTTGGCCACACGTACGCACCGGATCCCTTTATTTTTCAGCATATCCACTACGATATGGGCGTTAATATCGTTATCTTCCACCACCAGCACTTTCAGATTATCCGGAATAAACGCATCCGGCTCACTCTCTGCCTCAGGCTCCGCTTCAGCGATGTCAAAGGGAATGGTAACGGTAAAACTGGTGCCTTCACCGGGTTCTGAAGCCACCTCTATGGTTCCGTCCATCAGTTCAACCAGCTTTCTGGTGATGGGTAAGCCAAGACCCGTACCACCATATAGACGGGTTGTAGACGCATCTGCCTGAGCAAACTGCTCGAAGATATGTTCCAGTTTTTCAGGTGCAATCCCGGTGCCGGTATCCTTAACGGTGAGTGTCAGTCGCCCGTTGTCAAAGCCGGCCAGAACGGTGATCTCCCCTTCTGTAGTAAATTTCACTGCGTTGCTCAGCAGGTTATTCAGCACCTGACTCAGTTTCCCCATATCACCACATAACATTTCGGGAAGTGGCGTAAGGTAGGTCATTGACGAAGTCACACCATTATTAATGGCTGCATCCTGATGAAGATGAAATGAAGCTTCCAGCACTTTTTGCAATGAAAAATTCACCGACTCGGTTTGCATTTTGCCGGCCTCAATTTTCGACCAGTCGAGAATGCTGTCGAGGATCATCAACAAATTGGAGGCAGACTGGGCAATCATGCCGATGCGCCTTGCTGCGCCCCGCGGCAGGTCTTCTTCCAGCAGATTATCGCAGGAGCCGATAATACCGTTCATTGGTGTACGGATTTCATGTGACATGTTGGCAAGAAACCGAGATTTCGCCACATTCGCAGCTTCCGCCTGTTTCACAGCAGCTTCCAGATGCAGGGTCTTTTCCTTTACCCGTGAAGCCAGTGTCCGGTTCAGTTCTGCCAGTTCAAGGTTGAGTTTGCGCTGAGATTCCCGTGAGTGTTCTAAATCGTCAAAGGCATCGAACAGCCGCCGCTGCATGGAATCAAACGCTGACTCCAGACTTCGCAATTCTGTTACCGGCAAACTCTCAGAAAGGACGATTCCCCGGTCCCGGTTGTTAGGATCAAAGGCTTCAAACTGGCCGATAAGTTTTTTAAGGGGGCGGTTAACAACAGAAGCCAGGGTGAAGCCGGCCAGTAAACCGGTAACGGCAAATACCGCCAGCAGTTCAAGCACAGTAATCAGCGATGAGTTGGTGAGTTGCAAAAAGCGCTGCCAGCT
This sequence comes from Alteromonas sp. ABH4_456, assembly GCF_056160645.1. Lineage (NCBI taxonomy): Bacteria > Pseudomonadati > Pseudomonadota > Gammaproteobacteria > Alteromonadales > Alteromonadaceae > Alteromonas > Alteromonas sp. ABH4_456. Next base: position 204,379 of record NZ_JBSWXO010000009.1, on the reverse strand, counting down.
GTAAAGAATACGTACGTGCCAGCCGCTGCCCTCAATCTGCACACTTCTCACAAACCACGTTTCGTTATTAACCTTAGTCAGTGCATCGCATCCGGTGCTGCAATTGCCCAGAGGCGAAGGCAATAACGGCTGGGCACTGAGCACCTCTGAGCCGTACACCAGCTTTCTTTCACTGTCTTCCACCAGCAACATAAAGCCGTTAATGTTACTGCTCTCGAAACGACTGAAAGATGACAGCGATAGCGACCCTTCCAGAATACCGGTAATTTCACCGTCTGCTCCGCTTACCGGTGCCGACATGGCGATAATCGGGTCCTGTCCGAACCCCCGTCCGCGAAACGCATCTGACAAATACGGTGTCTCGCTGGCGACGACCTGTGAGAAATACTCACGGCCGGACACATCAAGCATGCCCGCATCAGCAGCTTTCGCCAGCAGCGTTTCAGGCCATGCATGGGTAATTTCACCCTGCGCGTCTGCCGTCAGGAAGGTAAGAAAGGCAGGACTGGATTCAGCCAGCCCGCTCAGTAAACGATCGGTTTGCACTGCGTCGGGTTGTGTTGCACCTGGCATGGCAGAGAGCGTTCCGGCAGCAAAATTAATTGCCCGCTGATGGGTGTCGAGAAAATCTTTTACCTGCCCGGACAGCACATGAAGCCGCTGAGCCATATAAAGCTCTATCTGACTTTTCTGACGCTGCTGATATTGATGGATAAACGAATAGCTGACGCACAGCACCGCCAGAAAGAACAACGCGCTGAAGCAATATGCCAGCAGATATTTAAAATTAATGTCTTTTTTGAATGTGCTGGGGAGCCAGGCCAGCCGGGTAAAAAGGTAGGCAAGGTGCGCTGATAACACCGAAGATAACAGGCAAAACCAGGTCACTGAAACGGTAGTAAACGCCGCGGTATTAAGGCCGTTTTGCTCACTCCACTGCTGAAAAGCGAGGATCAGTACCGCCAGTGAACTGTAAATACCTATGCCGGTTTTCATTGGCTCGCAGGGCGATTGCCGCCTTCTGCAGAGTGCTAAAACAAGAGGCAGTCCGGTGCAGAGAAGAACAGGCAGTGTGACACCATGAATAAACCACACCGGTGCCATAGCCAGAGCAATACCCGGAACGGACAGCGCTGCTGGCATACGTAAAGCCATGAACACGGCAACAGGCAAACCGAATGCTGTTAAGCCGCCACTGATAAAAGGCGGAGGTATCAGGTTAAGGCCGGCACTGAACAGTACCAGCAATAACCACTTTACAGTTTCTGATGTGCGCATACCGCATGAACTCTACGCATTAAGGGAAACTGAAAAGTTTAATCAGCCTTTGCCATGTAATCCAGTGTTAAATTGGTCAGCAATTTAACACCCAGCTTCATGCCCTTGTCATCGACGTAGAAATCCGGAGTGTGGTGAGCAGGAGAATCCGCTTCCGGCACATCAAGAGGCTTACCGCCAACCCAGAGGAAAAGACCGGGGATCTGTTCCTGATAGAACGAGAAGTCTTCTGCGCCGGTTACTGCTTTGGCCAGTACCGCGCCGTCTTTTCCGGCAGTACGCTGCAGCGTAGGCAACATGTCCATCGTCAGTTCAGGATCGTTATAAGTAATGGGATAACTGTAATCCAGTGGCAGAGTCAGTTCAGCTTCAGCGCCCATGCTGTCAGCGATACCTTTAACCTTACGCTCCATCGCTTCATAAACATGTTCACGGGCAGCTTTGTCTAACGTACGGATAGTACCGACCAGCTCCACTTCACGGGGAATAATATTCGAGCGGTTACCACCATGAATGGCACCCACAGTCACTACAGCAGCATCATCAATCAGCTTGATCTCACGGGACACGATGGTTTGCAGTGACATAACCATTTGCGCCGCTGTTACGATGGGATCCACACTTTTCCACGGGTACGCACCGTGGGCCTGCTTACCGTGGATCACGATTTTGAACGGGTCAACCGCTGCCATGGCACCGCCCGGCTTGTAGCTGACTTTGTCGATGTCCAGATTCGAGCTGATATGCAGACCAAAGATCACGTCCACGTCAGGACTCTTCAACACGCCCTCTTTCACCATCACTTCAGCACCACCCAGTTCGCCCGGAGGCGCACCTTCTTCAGCGGGCTGAAAAATGAATTTCACTTTACCCCGCAGCTCATCTTTCATTTCTGTCAGAATTTTTGCAGCGCCCATCAGCATGGCCATATGGGTGTCGTGACCGCAGGCGTGCATTACCGGTACTTCTTTACCGTTATACTCGCCTTTGGCTTTTGAACGCCATGGCAGTTCGTTCTCTTCCGGCACCGGCAGGCCGTCCATATCAGCCCTCAGCGCAACCACGGGTCCCGACTTGCCACTGTCAAGCACAGCCACCACACCGGTTTTGGCGACACCGGTTTCAACCTCTAGTCCAAGAGATTTCAGGTACTTTGCAACGTATTTTGCCGTTTCAAATTCGCGGTTTGATAACTCAGGATTTTCGTGCAGATGGTGGCGCCATTTGATCACTTCAGGCTCGATTTTATCTGCCATCGCAGCCACATCAGTTTGTGCTTGTGAAAATGAAGAAAACGCCAGCATGACTGCGGCGGAGAGGAGTCGTGTGTGCATGTTAATATTCCTTATTATAAGAATATTTACCCTATCTGAATCTGCACCAATTTAAAATCAGTTTTACAACACTCCCGCCGGTATGCGGCTGAGGCGGGATAAACAACAAACAATGCGGAATCAAAAACGGCGCCATGCAGGCGCCGTTTTTCGTATCCGGAAGGATTTAGCTCTTCTGACGCTTCATCGCATCAAAGAACTCATCATTGGTTTTTGTCATCGACAGCTTGTTGATGAGGAATTCCATGGCGTCGACTTCAGACATTTCGTGAACAATCTTACGCAGGATCCACATTTTCTGCAGTTCGTCCTGGCTGGTCAGCAGCTCTTCGCGACGGGTACCTGAGCGGTTGAAGTCGATAGCAGGGAATACACGTTTCTCTGCAATCTTACGGTTCAGATGCAGTTCCATGTTACCTGTACCTTTAAACTCTTCGTAGATAACTTCATCCATCTTAGAACCGGTATCAATCAGCGCTGTAGCGATGATGGTCAGGCTGCCGCCTTCCTCAACGTTACGTGCCGCACCGAAGAAACGCTTAGGTTTATGCAGAGCGTTAGCATCCACACCACCGGTCAGAACTTTACCGGATGAAGGAATAACGGTGTTGTATGCACGGGCCAGACGGGTAATGGAATCCAGCAGGATAACCACGTCTTTTTTGTGCTCAACAAGGCGTTTGGCTTTCTCGATAACCATTTCCGCAACCTGTACGTGACGGCTGGCCGGTTCATCGAAGGTTGATGCAACCACTTCACCACGAACCAGACGGTGCATCTCGGTTACTTCTTCCGGACGCTCGTCAATCAGCAGAACCATCAGTTCACACTCAGGGTGGTTTGCAGCAATAGACTGTGCGATGTTTTGCAGTAACAGGGTTTTACCGGCTTTAGGCGGTGCAACGATGAGACCACGCTGACCTCTGCCAATTGGCGACGCCAGGTCCAGAACACGGGCTGTAATATCTTCAGACGAACCATTACCCCTTTCCATACGCAAACGGTCGGCTGCATGCAGAGGAGTTAAGTTTTCGAAGAGGATTTTATTACGGGAGTTTTCTGGCTTGTCGAAGTTAACTTCGCGGATTTTCAGGAGGGCAAAGTAGCGTTCACTATCTTTGGGTGGTCTGATTTTTCCTGAAATCGTATCACCGGTGCGAAGATTGAAACGTCGAATCTGGCTGGGTGATACATAGATATCGTCGGGCCCGGCAAGATAAGAAGAATCTGCTGAGCGCAGGAAGCCAAAGCCGTCCTGCAAAATTTCGAGTACACCATCACCGAAAATGTCTTCACCGCCTTTGGCGTGATTTTTCAGGATTGAAAAGATGATGTCTTGTTTTCTGGCACGAGCCATGTTCTCCAGGCCCATCTGTTCGGCCAGGGCAACCAACTCGCTAATTGGTTTATTCTTCAGTTCGGTTAAATTCATACTGGTGGGTCTTTGTGCTTGGACTTCGCTTACGGGACGTTAGCCCCTAAATTAAAAAAATAGTTGGAATAGATGTTTGTCCGGGTCGGACTTAAGCAGAACGCTGCTCGGTTTGAGCATATATCCGAACGTTAGCACCTTAATTGAGGAGCGTCCACTTTTTTTGCCGCAATTGTTAAAAAAACTTTAATGCCCGATATTTACTTTGCACTAACCGGCACATACAGCAGCATCTGACAGACAAAGTTGTCGCACGTTCACTGATGTGAAGGTTTACATTGTCAGCTTATATAAGTGATAGCGGTAATATGCTGTTATGTCCATTACCGGTTGTTGAGATGGATCAAATTGCAGAAGAACAGAGTATAAAAAACCTGCCGGCAGACCGGCAGGTTTTTCTGATTCGGATGTTCCGTTAACGATTAAAGGTTTTCGTTCAGGAACTCTGTCAGTTGAGTTTTTGACAATGCGCCAACTTTTGTAGCGGCAACATTACCGTTTTTGAACAGCAGTAAAGTTGGGATGCCACGAATGCCATATTTTGGTGGCGTTTCATTATTTTCATCGACATTCAACTTACCAACTGTTAATTTGCCATCAAACTCGGTCGCAACTTCTTCGAGAATTGGTGCGATCATTTTACAAGGGCCACACCACTCGGCCCAGAAGTCAACCAGCACAGGACCAGCAGCATTGATAACATCTGCTTCAAATTTGTCGTCAGTTAACTTGATAATTTTGTCGCTCATTCTTTTCTCCAATATTTGGTCTGCTGCTGATTTGTCTCAGCTTTACCATTAGTGTTATAAGAAACCGTTTTTTAATGCAAGCACAGATAAGCTATAAGCTATGCAAACAACACATTTAACTGAAACACATTTTTCCGACTTGCCCATCAATACCAAAGTTGTTGAGGCATTGAAGTCTGCAAACTTCACTCATTGTACTCCAATCCAGGCACTTGCGTTGCCGCCCCTGCTAGAGGGACTGGATATCGCCGGTCAGGCACAAACCGGTACGGGCAAGACAATGGCATTTCTTGTCGCAACTTTCCACCATCTGTTGGAAAAAGCGCAAAATGACGCCAGTAGTCAATCCGGACCGCGCGCCATCATCATGGCACCTACCCGTGAACTTGCGGTTCAAATTTATAATGATGCCAAGCCGCTCAGCGAGCACACCGGACTGTCACTTGGTCTCATTTATGGGGGCGAAGGATACCAAAGTCAACGCGAATCGCTAGAAGAAGGGGTAGATATTATTATCGGTACGACAGGACGCATTCTTGATTACTACAAACAAGGTGTGTTCTCGCTGGATAATATTCAGGCTGCCGTACTCGATGAAGCGGATCGCATGTTCGATTTAGGCTTTATTAAAGATATCCGTTTCCTGTTCCGCAGAATGCCTGCTGCCACTGAACGCCTGAGCATGCTGTTCTCAGCAACGCTGAGCTACCGCGTACAGGAACTGGCCTATGAGCATATGAACAACCCTACTCACGTGCAGGTTGAACCGGAACGCAAAACAGCCACCCGGGTGTCTGAAGAACTGTTCTACCCGTCAGATGAAGATAAAATGCTTCTTCTGCTTACTCTGCTGGAAGAAGAATGGCCGGATAAAGCCATTGTTTTCGCAAACACCAAGAGCGGTTGTGAGCGGGTTAACGACTGGCTGGCAGCTGATGGTCACCGCGTAGGCCTTTTAAGCGGCGATGTACCGCAGAAAAAGCGTCTGTCGATCCTTGAAGACTTCACCAAGAACAATCTTGATATCCTGGTTGCCACTGACGTTGCCGCCCGTGGTCTGCACATTGATAAAGTGACCCACGTATTTAATTACGACCTGCCGGACGATGCGGAAGATTACGTTCACCGTATTGGTCGTACGGGCCGTGCCGGAGCCAGCGGTGCCGCTATCAGCTTCGCCTGTGAAAAGTACGCACAGAACCTGCCGGCGATTGAAGAATATATTCAGCATGCCATTCCTGTTACCGAATTTGACAGAACTGCATTACTGGATGATGTGACTGCACCGAAACCCCGTCGCCGGCGTACTCCGACTAACCGGAATTCGTCCCGTCGTGGCAACAGTCGCCGTAACAGCAACAATAAGAAACCGTCAAATCAGTAAAATCTATGCAGCCAGAACTTCAACATGATGCGGTTGTTCACGGCGAGTATTACGCCGCCGTGGATCTGGGTTCCAACAGTTTCCACATGGTGGTGGTGCACGTCGTGAACGGCAGTGTGCAAATCATCGGTAAAGTGAAACAGAAAGTCAGGCTGGCTGCCGGTTTAAATGACGATATGGAACTGGATGAAGTCAGCATGGAGCGTGGCTGGCAGTGTTTACAGACATTCGCCGAACGCCTGCAGGACATCCCCCGTTCCAATGTAAAAGTGGTCGCTACTGCAACACTGCGTCTGGCAGTAAATGCAGCGGATTTCATCCACAAAGCAGAATCCATTCTGGGCCACAAGCTGGAAGTCATCAGCGGTGAAGAAGAGGCGCGGCAGATTTATCTCGGGGTTGCGTATACTTCCGCGAATCAGGGCAATTCCCTGGTAATTGATATCGGCGGCGCGAGCACCGAAATTATCATCGGCAATGATATGCACCCTATCCACCTGGTCAGTCTGGATATGGGATGCGTCACGTTCATGGAACGGCACTTCCCTAAAGGCCAAATCACCCGGGCCAACTTCGATAAAGCACAACAGAAAGCCAACGCCCTTCTGGACAGCGTGGCTGATACCTTCCTGTGCTTTGACTGGCATAACTGTCTGGGCGCATCAGGTACACCACAAGCCATCACAGAAATCCTGGTCGCACAGGGGATCAGTGATGCTATCCGCCTTGATTACCTGTATAAACTGCGTGATGAATGTATCTGTGGTCATATCGACAACCTGAACATCAAAGGACTGGAAGAGTCCCGCAAGCCGATTTTCCCCAGTGGCCTGGCGATTCTGATCACCCTGTTCGAGCGCCTGAAAATCCGTGATATGAATATTTCCGGCGGCGCACTGCGGGAAGGACTGATTTATGGCATGCTGGACAACCTGCAGGAAAATGACCGCCGCAGCCAGACCCTGAATCATACTATGAAGCGGTTTCACATCGACCGCCACCATGCTGAGTCAGTACGGGGACTGGCACTGCGCCTGTGTCACCAGTTATGTGCGCAAACCAGTTTGTGCCACCTTGATACTGAAGCCGTGCTGGGGGCTGCAGCAACCCTGCATGAAATCGGCCTGCATGTTGAGTTTAAAAAGCATAATGAGCATGGTGCCTACCTGCTGACGTATATCGATTTGCCCGGTTACACCAAATTACAGCGTGTGGCGATACGGGACCTGGTAAAATGTCACCGCCTCGCAATCAAGTCAGACACTTTTTCTCATTATCATGAAGAAGTAAGGCCCATGCTGGAAGGTCTGTTACGGGTGTTAAGAATTGCCGTTGTGTTGTGTCTGCGTCGTCAGAACAAGCACATTCCGGAGGTAGAACTGAAAGTGGACGGTGATGACTGGACACTGATCCTGCCGCAGGGCTGGCTGGCAGCCCACCCGCTAATTAATGCTGAGCTGGCCAACGAAACCTGGTTACAACACCGGGCTGGTTGGAAGCTGCACTGCCTGTGACCGGTATTTACCGGGCGAAGTAAAACCGGCCCTGTATCAGGCCGGCAGTCTCAGATGTGTCAGCGGACGGTAGACATTCAGCCCTTCAGTAACTGCGCAGCCTGCGGCGCAAAGTAAGTCAGAATGCCATCTGCACCGCCCCGCTTAAATGCAAGCAGCGATTCCAGAATAACTTCATCTTCCTTCAACCAGCCATTAGCAAACGCCGCTTTGTGCATAGCATATTCGCCACTTACCTGATAGGCAAAAGTCGGCACCTTCAGCTCTTCTTTACAACGACGGACAATATCCAGATACGGCATGCCGGGTTTCACCATGACCATGTCTGCCCCTTCCTGCAGATCCATGGCAATTTCGTGAATGGCTTCATCGCTGTTTGCAGGGTCCATCTGATAGGTTTTCTTGTTCCCGCCTTTGATGTTCGCAGCAGAGCCCACAGCGTCCCTGAAAGGGCCATAATAGGCTGACGCATACTTGGCAGCATAAGCCATGATACAGGTGTTGTGGTGACCGTCAGCTTCAAGGGCATTGCGGATGGCACCAATTCTGCCATCCATCATGTCCGACGGAGCCACAATGTCAGCGCCGGCTTCAGCATGAGACAAGGCCTGCTTTATCAGCGCATCCACGGTAATATCATTTACCACATACCCGTCTTTGTCGATGATGCCGTCCTGTCCGTGGGAAGTAAACGGATCCAGTGCCACATCAGACATCAGCATCAGTTGCGGATAAGCGTCTTTTAACGCACGCAGTGCCTGCTGTGCCAGTCCCTGCGGATTCCACGCTTCTTTCGCACAGTCAGTTTTCAGCTCCATAGGCGTAACCGGAAAAGGCGCCAGAGCGGGGATCCCAAGTTCGACCCACTTACCGGCTTCTTCCACCAGTAAATCCACAGATAAACGTTCAACGCCCGGCATGGAAGGCACAGCTTCCCGCTGTTTTTTGCCCGGCAGAACAAATACAGGGTAAATCAGATCTTTTACCGTGAGCACGTGCTCTGCGACCATATCCCGCAATGCGTCCTGACTTCTGAGGCGGCGCATTCTTTTTGCCGGGAAAGGTGAAAATGTCATGATGATTCTCCAGAAAAGATTTCCGCGACAACCTGATTCCGCCCGTTTTGCTTAGCGCGGTACAACAGACTGTCTGCGTACTTCAGTAAATCGAGTTCGTGTGCTTCACGCTGAATAACGGCACATGCAACACCGGCGCTCATCGTCAGCTGAATAACCTGCCCGTCAATTTCAACCGGCGTCTGCTCAATCATTCTGCGCATGGATTCCACGACCTGTCGGGCACCCTCAATGTCGGTGTTAGGCAAAATAATGCCAAACTCTTCACCGCCATAGCGGCATACATCGTCTGACGAACGGCGTAACTGTGATTGCAGTAAACGGGCAATGTGACAAATACAGGCATCACCCGCTGCATGTCCGTACTCGTCATTAACCGACTTGAAGTGGTCGATGTCAATCATTGCGAGGCTAAGCTCAGTTTGTTCACGACGACTGCGCCGGCTCTCTGCCAGTAAGCGTTTATCAAAGTGCCTGCGGTTACGGCTCCCTGTCAGTGAGTCGATGCTGTTAAGGCGCTCCAGTTCTTCGTTGGCCTGTGATAATTCGCGCAGTGCAATTTCCAGTTCCAGGGTACGTTCCTGCACCTTGTATTCCATTTCATCGGCATACTGGCGTTGAATTTCCACCAAATCCTCCCGCGCCTGTGCAGATAGTTTTTCCTGCTCAAGGGCTTTACGGGACGATTCAAAGGCGGTTTCTTTTTGCTGGCTGTATCCAATGGCGATAATAAACGTCAACAGTAACGTTTCTACTGACGCTCCGAGCATCAGCAAATAATTGGACGGTATACTGGTGCTGAATACTCCCAGATTATCCAGGCTGGCAGATAAACCGCTGACCAGCAAAATACTCCAGGCAAAAGAATAGTACCTGGCAATGGTGTGCCCCCGCATGGCAAGCCGGATACCGATGGCCGGGGTAAAAATTACCACCAGCCCCAGCATTACCAGAAACACTTTGATAAGCCATGCATAGGGCAGAAACAGGCTGACAATGATATTTAACCCGAACAGGGCTGCCACCGCTTTCAGTGCTTTATCAATTTTCCGGCTATGGGAAGAGACTTCCAGTAAGGAGCGGGAAAACAGCATGGCAAACATAATGGCGGCATTGGCACAAATAGCGACGGCCCGTTGTTCAAACCAGCCCCACTGCGGCCACAAATACGCAAAGGCCTGACCGTTCAGAGTCGCCAGCGTCAGCGACAGCGAAATGACGTAAGCGGTGTAAAGTAAAAATGTGGCACTACGGGTGGTCAGAAAGAAGAAAAAGTTGCTTACCCCGATGGCCAGCAGGAAACCAAAGAATGCCCCCATCAGATGACTCAGGCTGGAGGTATATTCGATGAATTCTGTTTTATTCCACACACGCACAGGCAATCTTACTGCCCCTGAAGTTTTCACTTTCAGCACCACATCCAGCTGTGCATAGCCCGCCGGGATGGTAAATAACATGGAGGGGTGACGTATATCCCACTCTGTAAACGACAACGCATCGCCGCCGTGGAGAGTTGCCACCGGGGCGTGCTGTTCGGGCGTAAAAAAAGAGACTTCTATGTTGTCCAGCAGCGGATAAGCCACTTCGAGTAACGCTTCTTCAGATAAAAGTGCATCACGCCTGACAGAGAAATTAAACCAGTATACACCGTCCTGCATGCCCAGATTTACCGGGTTACTCACAGGCGTCCAGTCTACGGCGGCTATTTCGGAATAACTTTGAATGGAAAAAGCAGATGCTGCTGAGGAAGTATAACGAATTTCAGAAATGCGCTGCTGTTGGTCGTCGGCGCGGATGTAGGGTTGCACAACATAAAGAAACAAGGCAACAACGGCCAGCGTTATTGCGATCAGCCACTCATCGTACCGGCGGACCATCCCCGTGTTCAATTGCATTTATTATTCTACCTTGCAACTTTGAATACCCTGCAAGTATTAGCATAACTGTTTTGTGCCAACTCTTCATAACTTATTTCTGTCAAATCAGCCAAATACCTACCAATTGATGAGATAAAAGCAGGTTCATTATTTTTTGACTTCGGACGATGATTTTTCGGAAATAAATAAGGCGCGTCGGTTTCGAGAATTAACCGGCTAAGGGGTAACTGCTTCACCGCTTGTCTTAAATCTCCGCCACGTTTTTCATCACAGACCCAGCCGGTGATACCAATATAAAGACCCCGGTCGAGATAGGCCTGCATGGCGTCAAGGTTTCCGGTAAAGCAATGGGCGATGCCACCGGCCAGTTGCCCTTCAACACTGTCCAGACAATCTAGTTGCAGTGCAAAAGCATCACGCTCATGAAGATAGACAGGCTTATTATGTTTAACGGCAATCGCCAGTTGCCGGCGAAAGACCGATGCCTGAACATCACGGGGGGAAAAGTCGCGGTTAAAGTCGAGTCCGCACTCACCGACAGCAACAACCCCCGGACAATCAAGGCGCTGCTCCAGACCGATAAAGTCACCCTCTGTCATAACCTTAGCGTTATGCGGGTGACAACCTACGGTATAACAAAGGTGTTCAGGGTAACGTTGATAAAGCGCTTTTGCATCATCCCACTCAGCGGGCTCAGTAGTGATGATACAAAGTTCATCTACCCCCGCTTCCACAGCGCGGGCGATAATGTCGTCGGGATTAAACCGGCGGTCAAGGAGGTTGACGCCGGCATCGAACCATTTCAACTTACTTGATCCGGCGTACGCCAATTCTGCCACTGGCGCCGGACTTCTTCAGATAGAAAGCACCCAGTGCACCACGCTCCACCAATACGGTATCGCCTTTGCGGAATTTGTAGTTCACATCATCGGAAGTCTGACGCCAGACCATACCGCTATCCAGCGTGATTATGTAGTCACCCCGCGGGCTGGTCGACACATCCGTAATGGTACCGGACATATTTTCAGGCAGATTCGCTGCCGCCAGACGCTGTGCTTCCAGACCAAAGTCATCTTCCGTAATTTGTGGCTTGCTGGCAGTGGCAACCGGCTGACGCTTGGGTTGCTCGCTGGCAATGTCATCAACAGACTTGCCTGCTCCGGCATAGATGTTCATTGAACCGGCAACGGCGTCATAACAAATAAGACGTTTCAGATCGTTTTTTTCGTTCTTGCAAACCTGCATGGCTTCAGTAACGGTTTCAGCCTGCGCCGTAAATGATAAAGCGCCAATGAGGGCCACACCGGCCAGTTTTATTTTTGATTTCATTATTATTCCTTACTTGTCATCTTCAGATCGTCTGTCCCGATCTGTCTGAGCTAAACTGACTCAGAGTCGGACGATTGCTCGTCCTCATCATCTTCTTTTTTACCTGCGTAAAATCCACCGACGATGACGCCCACTTCAAATAAGAACCACATTGGAATTGCCAGTAATGTCTGGGAAATAACATCCGGAGGTGTCAGCAGCATGCCCAGTATGAAGGCACCGACCACCACGTAAGGACGTTTAGCACGCAGCGTTGCCGCATCGGTCACGCCTGTCCAGCATAACAATATGATGGCAATCGGGATCTCAAATGACACCCCGAATGCAAAAAACAATTTAAGTACGAAGTTCAGATAGCTGGAAATATCTGTACTGACGGTTACCCCTTCAGGCGCCACACTGTTAAAGAACGCAAAGGCGATAGGGAAAACCACGAAATAGGCAAAAGCCATCCCCGCATAAAATAGCAGTGTGCTTGAGAATAACAGCGGCGCGACCAGCTTTTTCTCATTCTTGTATAAGCCCGGCGCGACAAAGGCCCAGACCTGATAAAGCACATAGGGAATAGCAATGAAAAATGACAGCACCAGCGTAAGTTTAAACGGTGCAAAAAACGGTGATGCAACATCCGTTGCAATCATGGATGTGTTTTCCGGCATCGTGCTCAGCAAAGGCTCAGCCAGAAGACGGTAAAGATCCTGAGCGAAATACGCCAGACACAAAAACACCAGCAGCACACTTGCCAGTGCGTGCAAGACACGGTTTCGCAGCTCAATCAGGTGCGAGATAAGAGAGTTAGCGTCAGACATTTACTTCTTTTTATAAGGTTCCTGCACGGACTTCGCGGCATCTTTGAGTTCATCGACGCTTTCTTTAAGTTCCGGCGCAATATCTTTGAGGCCCTGTTGCTCAGCCTTTTTCAGATTTTCATGCAATTCATGCACACGTAACTGGTGTTCCACTTCCTGCTTGAAGCCTGTTGCCATATTACGCACGCTGCGCACTGTTTTGATGGTGGAGCGCATTGCGCCGGGTAAACGTTCCGGCCCCAGCACAAGCAGTGCCAGCACTCCAATCACCAATAATTCCCAGAAGCCAATGTCAAACATCAGGATTTTTCTTTAACGTCTGCCTTGGACTCTGCTTCTACAGATTGCGCCTCGTTTTTGTTTTCAACGCGCTTTTCCTGTGAGAAATCAGCATCTGACTCTTCATCAGTTACTGCTTTCTTAAAACCTTTTACTGCACCACCCAGATCGGAGCCAATGCTCTTGAGTCGCTTGGTGCCAAACAGAAGAACAACAATCACTAAAACAATCAGCAATTGCCAGATACTAATTCCACCCATCAAAAAAATCTCCTTTACATCAAGACCCACAGTATGCCACCGCTATAAGAACCTTTCACGACATAATTTACAATTGTGAGGTGAACCGTTTCATCTTTACGTTTTTATACTTATTTAAACTTTTGACGAATGTCTGATTTCACTTCATGCTAAAAACTGGATAGGAAGCCCGGGTCTGAAACCCTGAATTAATTTATGTCATGTATCGTGTTGTTACTGTGTGTTGCACTGCCCCGGTTGTCAGACGGAGACGTTGAGCGTCTTCCGGTTGAACAAAGCCAGCTGGCAGAAGCCGGTACAGATGAAAAACTCTGGTTCGATAACTGGCAACAGGAGCTTACCCGCTCCATGGACTACACCGCACGGCAACTCGACAGCTTTTTTGCTCTGGAAGGCAGTGACGCTTACCGTGATGCCAGGGCCGAAGGCCGGGTGAGTCTGGGCTGGGAACCCAGAACGCGGGACCTCAGTGAAATGGATTTACGTTTCCGGATTCGGGTAAAACTACCGGCGCTGGAAGACCGTGTAGACCTGGTGCTCAGCGATAACGAAGATAACGACAATCAAAATACCATTAAAGCGGCAAGAGACCCGGTAGCCCGGAACCGTGATAACACAACCATCGCCCTGCGTTACCGTGCCAGTGATAATGCCAGAATGTCGTACCGTATCGGTACCGGCAGGCGGGGGCAAATTTATGCGAAAGCCCGTTTTCAGGATATGGCCCCGCTCTCCGATACAATCGCCCTGTTTTACGACGCTGAAACTTATTATTACAACCGCGACGGACTGGGTGCTGAAATAGGAGCAACATTTCAATATCTCAGCCACGACGACCATGTATTCCGCTTCAACAACCGTTATTACTACCGCGATGAACGCGAAGACTGGTTGTGGCGGCACGAACTGCAATATCTGCAACCGCTGACTTCACATTCCGCCGCTATCTATACCCTGTTTACAGAAGGACTGACAAAACCGTCAAACGAGCTCAGAGAGGTGTACACCAGCTTCCGCTACCGCATGAATCCCACACGTGACTGGCTGTTTTACGAAATAGAACCGTTTGTTTTATGGCTGAAAGAAGAAGATTTTAAACCTTCGTACGGGCTGGCTTTACGGGTGGAAGTGTATTACGGCAAAGGGGCATAAAAAAACCGGTATCACAGGGCGATACCGGTTTTGTCGTTCTTTTTACTACCGCTGATTTATGGTCTCAGCGCACGTTCACCGCGGGCTAATCCGCATACGCCGGTGCGGGATGATTCGATAATTTCTGCACATTCACCCATTGCAGACGCGAAAGCATCCAGCTTGTCTGATGTACCTGTGATTTCAATGGTGTAATTGCTGCCGTTTACATCAACAATACTGCCACGGAAGATATCACTGGTGCGCTTCACTTCAGCGCGGATCTCTTCAGTCCGTGTAGCCACTTTAATCAACATCAGTTCACGTTCTACGTGGGTGCCGTCGGTTAAATCGACCACTTTAAGCACGTCGATGAGTTTGTTCACCTGTTTGGTGATTTGCTCAATCACTTTATCATCACCGTGAGTGGTAATGGTCAGGCGAGACAAACTGGGATCGTCTGTTGCGGCAACACACAGTGAATCAACGTTATATCCACGTTGTGAAAATACGCCCACGATACGTGACAGTGCGCCCGGCGCGTTTTCCATTAATACTGAAATAATTCTTCTCATCAGGTTCGCTCCGTTTTGCTCAGGCGCATGTCATCCATTGCACCGAATTTCACTTGCATTGGATAAACGTGTTCGTTCTGGTCTACAGCAATGTCCATGAATACCAGTCTGTCGGTATAGCTGAAACATTTTTCCATCGCGGCGTCGAGCTCATCGAGACGATCCACTTTGATACCTACATGGCCATAGGCCTCTGCCAGCTTCACAAAGTCAGGCATTGAGTCCATGTAAGAATGTGAGTGACGACCTTTATAAATCATATCCTGCCACTGACGTACCATGCCCAGCGCACGGTTGTTCAGAGAGATAATCTTCACCGGTAAGTTGTACTGCAAACAGGTAGACAGTTCCTGAATATTCATCTGAATACTGCCGTCACCGGTTACAACCACAGAGGTCGCTTCAGGGTGTGCGAACTGTACGCCCATGGCTGCCGGTAAACCAAAGCCCATGGTGCCCAGACCACCGGAATTGATCCACTGACGGGGCTTTTTATAAGGATAATATAAAGCAGCAAACATCTGGTGCTGACCCACGTCAGAACTGACATACGCATCACCGTTGGTGTGCTTGTACAAAGCTTCGATAACACGCTGTGGCTTAATTACCGTATCGCCCTGTTCGTACTTAAGACACTCACGGCCGCGCCACTGGGTGATTTGTTGCCACCAGTCGCTGAGCTTTTCTTTCTGGCCGGAGAAATCCACATCAGCCAGTTGCTCAAGGATCTGATCAAGTACTTTATCCACACTGCCAACAACCGGAATGTGCGCATTAATGGTTTTTGAAATCGATGCAGGGTCAATATCCACATGAATGATTTCAGCATGAGGACAGAACTTTGAAACGTTGTTGGTAACACGGTCATCAAAACGGGCACCCAGTGCAATAATGCAGTCTGAATTGTGCATGGTTTTGTTGGCTTCCAGCGTACCGTGCATACCCAGCATACCGACGAACTGTTCATGGGTACCCGGCATAGCGCCAAGCCCCATCAGCGTGCAGGTTACCGGTGCATTCAGCTTCTCAGCCAGCTCAATAACTTTACCGGATGCCTCACAGGCAACAGCACCACCACCCACGTACATCACCGGACGTTCTGCTTTAAGCATAGAAGCAACGGCTTTTTTGATTTGCTTCATATGGCCCTTTTCAGTGGGGTTATACGAGCGCATAGCCACTGACTCAGGGAATACGTAGGGATGGGAATCCTGGACGTTTACAATATCTTTTGGCAAATCAACCACCACCGGCCCCGGACGGCCGGAGTTGGCAATATAAAAGGCTTTGGCAATGGCTTCAGGAATATCAACAGCCCGTTTTACCAGAAAGCTGTGCTTAACGATGGGGCGGGAACAACCCACCATATCCGTTTCCTGGAATGCATCTTCACCAATGAGTGATGACATTACCTGACCGGACAATACCACCATAGGAATAGAGTCCATGTACGCAGTAGCAATACCGGTAATGGTATTGGTTGCGCCCGGGCCAGAGGTGACGAGGACTGTGCCGGTTTTGCCAGTTGAACGTGCATAACCATCCGCCATATGGGCGGCCGCCTGTTCGTGACGTACGAGGACATGTTTGACATCATCCTGCGCAAACAGCGCATCGTAAATGTCTAAAACGGCACCACCGGGGTAACCGAACACATGTGTGACTCCCACATCTTTTAGCGCTTCAACCACCATGGCAGCGCCTGACATCATTTTCACAGTCAAATCTCCTGTATTATGGATTTGTGTCTCGTAACCTTATTAAAAATATATGCGGAATATACCGTAGCGCGGACTATAACGAAGGCATTAGAAAGATAAAACAAAAAAATGGCTAAAAGTGAGATATGTATCCCAATATATAGAATAAATAGGATGAATACCCCCATTTAGCTTATTTTACAGCCAAATATAGGATGGCGGTTACAACTGATTTACAAGTTAATCGTCATCTAACACGATATCGGTATCGTCCGCAGTGCCACCGTCGTCGTCAGATTCTGTCAGTGCAACTTTTTTTGAGCCATAGATTGAGGCGGCTTTAGGTCGGTTAATACGCTTCTGGTACTTTAGCCACACTTTTTCTTCTGGTGAAGCCGGTTCGGTCTCACCATGAGCAACAGCAATGAAGCGCATATCCTGATCCGTTTCAGGTGTCAGCTTTCCATCTACCAGTGCTGCAATTACACTACCATTTTCTGCGAGAATTTTCGCTTCTTTTATCGAAAAATCGCCGGAACGTGCAAATCCGTAGGGATAATGCTTTTTATCCATAAACGGGCGCTTTATCAGACTATCACGAGTATTATTCGTCATACTAAAACCTGTTTGCTGCAATGCTATTTGAGAACGGTTTCAGGCCATGCCAATCAGGCATCAAAGCCACTAACAAAACTTGTGCTTTTCGCAACACAACAAATAGTTTTAATGACGTTGGATGTCAAACAAAAAAGCGGCACCAGCCGCTTTTTACACAGATCTTAATATTACTGTCATTTTTTCTTTGGCACCCAGGCCCAGCACATTTCACAAATCACCGGTTCAATGTGGTTTGCATCAGTGACTTTGACCTGAACAAGCACCTCACCTTTTTCTTCTGTCTGCATGAGAGCAATTTGTTCCGCAGTCAGTATCGCTTCTGCTTTCATATCGCCCTCAGCCCGCTTTACGTACTTCAGGTTCATATATTTAATCAGCGGAAGTTTGTCTCCCGGCAGATTTACCCCGACGATAAACCCGGTGGCAGATTCCGCCAGTAAGCCCATCGCTGCAGCATGCACACTGCCAATGTGATTCTGAACCCGCTTACGGTTTTTAATCTGAAACGTGACCGATGTGAGATCTGAAGCAAGAATATCCAGTTTAGCCGTGCCCGCGAGTTTAACCGTATGGCGGAACATCGCCGTCATCAACCGGCGGCTGATAAAGGAAGGGTATTTATTTGCTTTTAAAGAAAACAGTCTCAGTGGATTCGGTTTTGCCATCTTGCTCCTCTTATTCTGGTTAGACCAGTTAGAGTAGCCGCTGGTCAGATGAAAATCAAGTCATCCGACCAGCTTATGTGATATGCACCAGCACTCAGATATTCAGTAAGGCACACCGCTTTTCTCAAACTGAACGGCGAGGTCTGTAAGATGCGCTTCGTATCTGCGCCAGTTTCCTACAGACTTTGCATTGATGGCTTCTCTTACCTGCACTTTACTGGCCGTAGATACCGGTTTATCGTTTTGCTCCACGTGCAAACACTTTTCCTCCCAGGGCAAACCGCAAAACCCGAGCAGCGTTTTAATTTCTCCCGCAGGGTCTGTGACCAGCGCTTCATAGGATTGCAGGTATATCTGGTCAGATGCCTGTTTTGCCCACCGCTGCATAAGATGGTAAAACCGGGTATACACCCGCCCAATCGTATCAATGTCATAGGCATAGCTGTAATAAGGGCTGTTTATTGAAAACAACTGACGAAAGTTACCGGTACAGGTATCCATGGGATGACGAAGCATGCACACAATGCGTGCTTGCGGCAGTGCTTTGCGGATAAGCGGTATATAAAAGAAATTGAATGGCAGTTTATCAACCAGATACGGTTTGCCGCCGGTAAGATGAGCGGTACGTTCAAGGTAACGCTTCCCCATGGCCGGGCTGTCTGCCTGCATCCCTTTTGTCAGCGTTTCAGCATCAAGCACCACTTGTGAGGGCGTGCGTACAATTTCTTTCACGCTGACACCGAAATCCTGTAACTCACCGCCTGAAGCCACACGGGTATGGTTCGACAAAATACGCTCTGCCAGCGTAGTGCCCGAACGGGGCATGCCGGTGACGAATAACGGGGTGTGCCGGCCTGTTACCGGTTGCGCGTTTACCGGCGCTTCAAGGTCAATGCGCTCCAGCATATCGAATACCGCTGAAAAGTCGCTGTCATGACGCGGCAGTGTAGCCAGTTTTTCTGATTTCGCCCGTTTAAGAAGCGTAAACGCCTCGCCGTATTCCTTTTTCGCTTCCCATTCTTTCGCCAGTGCGTGGGCCACATGCAATCTGCCATCAATATCAGGGGGTTGACGCTCAGCCAGCCTGGCATCCAGTGCTTCCAGCGCGGCTATCCTGTCCGGATTATCCGGACTGGTTTCCAAGTCAGACAAGGCGAAATGTGCCTGACTGTATGCGGGCGCAAGGCGGATTGCCGTTTCAAATGCTTCCATAGCCCGGCCAAAATCACCGGCGAACTTGGCAGATACACCGGTATTGTAATAAAAAGCAGGATTATCCGGTGCCAGTTGAAGCGCTTTTTCAAAATAGTTAAGCGCAGTTTGATGATCGCCCGCACGGCTTAATGCCACACCGGCACGCCATTTAAGGCATAACGAGCAGCACTTTCGTGCAACTTCAGCGGATATTGCACCAGTATCGAGCGTCAAACATTGAATAAAAATTCATTAATAAAATGTTAACGTGAATAAATCCCTGAATGTTTAATTTGTTTACCTGCCTTTTTTACGTTGAGTGGCAGCGGCAAGCTGAGTCCGGCAGCGTGTTTACTGCTTTCACGGTAGTCCCCGAAATCCCGGACACATTTAAATTGTGACTTCCTGCTAACTCTGACCCGGTCAGGCTCAGTTTTTGCTGACTATAAAACAGAACAGTTTTTTCCTACTCATTATCAGGTGGTGGTATTTATGGAATTAAGACCCTTTTTAGAAAAGTTGCCCAAGGCAGAGCTTCACGTACATATTGAAGGCACACTGGAGCCGGAGTTAAGTTTCGCTCTGGCGCAGAAAAATAATGTGTCGTTGCAGGCTAAAACACCGCAGGAAATGATTGCAGCTTATAACTTCCATGACCTGCCTTCCTTTCTGGATATCTATTATGCAGGGATGAGCGTGCTGAAAGATGAATCTGACTTTTATCAGCTCACCATGCACTATCTCCGCAAAGCAGCCACGCAAAATATTGTATATGTTGAGCTGTTTTTCGACCCGCAGGCACATACCAGCCGTGGTGTGAGTTTTGATACTGTGATAAACGGTATTCACCGCGCCCGCAGTGATGCCGCTGCTGAGCTGGGTGTGCAAAGCAATCTTATTTTATGTTTCCTGCGGGACATGTCTGCTGAATCCGCTATGGAGCACCTGATGATGGCGCAACCCCACCTGGATAAAATCATTGGCGTGGGGCTGGATTCTGACGAAAAAAATAACCCGCCGGCTAAATTCAGCGCCGTGTTTGAAAAAGCCCGTAGTATGGGACTGAAACTCACCATGCACTGCGATGTAAACCAGGATAATACTCTGGAGCACATCCGGCAGGTGATAGAAGAGATTGGCGTTGACCGCATAGACCATGGCGTCAACATTCTGGAATCTGAGGAATTATGTAACCTGGCCAGAGAGAAAAAGCTGGGACTGACCGTATGTCCGGTGTCCAACCGCTTTGTAGTACAGTCACTGACCTCTGCTGAAATCAAAAAGATGCTGCAATACGGACTGATGCCGTGCATCAATTCCGACGATCCGTCTTACTTTCGTGCTTATTTGAATGAGAATTTTATTGCCCTTCAGGAAGAAGGTGACTTTACCGTTAAAGAGCTGGTGACACTGGCAGAAAACAGTTTCAAAGCGAGCTGGTTACCGGATGCACAGAAACAGGCATACCTTGCAGATCTGCAAGATTATGTGTCGGAAAATCAAAAAATATAGATTAAGAATTGGAGCGGGAAACGAGATTCGAACTCGCGACCCCGACCTTGGCAAGGTCGTGCTCTACCAACTGAGCTATTCCCGCAACAAAAGACTTGGTGATGACTGAAAAATTGGAGCGGGAAACGAGATTCGAACTCGCGACCCCGACCTTGGCAAGGTCGTGCTCTACCAACTGAGCTATTCCCGCATACCGGTTCAGTCGTTTTGCGAAAGTAGCCCTTCGCAAAAGTGGAGCGCATTTTACAAAAATCCCGGCGATGCGCAACACTTAATTTGAATTTTTTTCGAAATACCGGTTCGTTCGCTCAAATCGTAAACACTTTTTCCCGGTAATACTGCAATTCCGCTATAGACTCACGGATATCGTCCAGTGCCAGATGCACACCTTTCTTCGTGAAACCGTCGAGAATTTCCGGCTGCCAGCGCTTAACCAGTTCCTTAATCGTGCTTACATCTATACTGCGGTAGTGAAAATACGCTTCCAGTTCCGGCATATACTTCACCATAAAACGGCGATCCTGTCCGATAGTATTGCCACACAGAGGCGATTTGCCGGCATCTACGTAATCACTCAAAAATGCGATAGTTTGTTTCGCCGCTTCGGCTTCATCAATTTGACTCTCGCGGCATCTGGCAGTGAGCCCGCTGTTACCGTGCACACGGGTGCACCACTCATCCATACCATCTAAAATCGCATCCGGCTGGTGTACAGCGATCACCGGCCCTTCTGCCAGTACATTGAGCTGCGGGTCAGTGACGATAGTGGCAATTTCCAGCACCTTACAGGTTTCAGGGTCCAGCCCTGTCATTTCCATATCAATCCAGACTAAATTGCCATCGTGTTTTGTCATTCTAGTTTCCTCGTCTTTAACATGGCACACGGGCCTGACAAACGGTATCATTGGTCAAGTATACGTTAACTTTGCAGGAAATCGTGGCAAAAAAACCAAAACTGACACACCGCCAGAAGCGCCAGGTTGCAGCAAACCGGGCGCGCCGGCTGAAAGATAAAGTATCTGATCCTGAAAAACAGATTGATGCTGCCAACCTGATCCCCGGCCGGGTTGTCGGTCGTTTCGGTAAGCACGCAGACGTTGAAGATCAGCAGGGTACGGTGTACCGCTGTCACATCCGCCGGACTATCGAATCGGTGGTTTGCGGTGATGATGTCCTGTTCGACACCGGTAATGAAAACGAGTCCGGTGTCAGTGGCGTGATTGAAATCGTCCGCGACCGCCGTTCCGTGCTTACCCGGCCGGATTATTACGACGGCGTGAAACCCATCGCCGCGAATATCGACCAGATCATTGTTGTCAGTGCGGTAAAGCCCGATTTATCTCTGAATATCATCGACCGCTATCTGGTTGCCTGCGAAGATACCGGCATTGCCCCCGTTCTTATCCTCAACAAAACCGAGTTACTGAGCGACGAAGAATTCGACACGGTAAAACAGCAACTTGCGGTGTATGAATCTCTGGGTTACAGATTAATTTATACCAGTTGCAAGCGCGGTGACGGCCTGGACGAACTGAAAACCTGTCTGAATGACAAAGTCAGTGTTTTTGTAGGCCAGTCCGGTGTGGGCAAATCCAGTATCATCAATCAGGTGCTGCCGGATGCCGATGAACTGGTCGGTGAAATATCAGATAACTCAGGTCTTGGTCAGCACACCACCACCGCAGCAAAATTACTTCATTTCCCTGAAGGTGGCGATCTTATCGATTCCCCGGGCGTAAGGGAATTCAGCTTATGGCATATGCCGGTAGAGCAAATCACCCGCGGCTTCATAGAGTTTCGTGATTATCTGGGCGGTTGTAAATTCCGCGACTGCAAGCATATGAACGATCCCGGCTGCCTCATCCGTGAAGCAGTAGAAGAAGGCAAAATCAGCAGCGCCCGCTTCGACAGCTACCACCGCATTCTGGCTACCATGGACGAACAACGCCCGAGCTATACCAATCCGTTTTAAAAAAGCTGATACATGCACAGCGCTGAAGAGCCGGATGTGGATAGCAGAACCGTAAGCCCTTTCTGCCACGGAGACGGAATTGCCTGCGTGAACTCGCCGTAAACACATCCATGTGGGCTCGGCTGCCGCATCCCTGCGGCAGACGGTTCACTCCGGCAACACCGTCCCCGTGCCGCGGGCTTACAGTTTCCTTCCCCTCTCCGTCCCTTCAGAAACGGGCGCTGGTCCCACCGCTTATATCAAACACTGATGGCCCATAACGGGAAAGTGCATCCGTTTGTTTACAACTTGTTGTACAATCATCCGCGACAGAAACTAGATAACTATTATTTTTCGGAGTGCCCGTGCTGGACTGGTTCAAGGTTAACCTTCAATATATTTTGCCCAAGCATCTTTTATCCCGCCTGGTTGGTAAGTTTGCGGCTGCTGAAGCCGGCGGCGTGACCACAGCGTTTATCAAATTTTTCATCAAGAAATACAATGTGGATATGAGCGAAGCGCTGTATCCCCATCCGGAGCACTACAAAACCTTCAATGAATTCTTCACCCGTCAGTTGAAACCTGAAGTTCGTCAAATCGCCGAAGGTGATGATGTGCTGATCCAGGCAGTTGACGGTGCTGTCAGCCAGTTTGGTGATATTCATCAGGACAGTATTTTTCAGGCGAAAGGCCACAATTACAGCCTTACCACATTGCTGGGTGGCAAACCTGAACTGGCAAAGCCTTTCAAAAACGGTAAGTTCGCGACCATTTATCTGTCGCCGAAAGACTATCACCGCATTCATATGCCCGTTGAAGGCACACTGACAGACATGGTGTATGTACCCGGTGAGCTGTTCTCCGTTAACCCGCTGACTGCTGAAAATATGCCGGGATTATTTGCCCGCAATGAACGGGTAATCGCATTTTTCGACACTCCGGTTGGAAAAATGGCTATGGTACTGGTTGGTGCAACCATTGTAGCCAGTATCGAAACCGTCTGGTCCGGCACAGTGACACCGCCTGCTGGTAAAAACGTGCAGCACTGGCAATACGAAAGCGATGATGAAGCAGCCGTTAAGCTGGAAAAAGGCGATGAAATGGGCCGCTTTAAACTTGGCTCTACCATTGTGGTTTGCTTTGAAAAAGACCAGATTGAATTTGAGGATATGGAAGCAGGCATGACTACCCGCCTCGGGGAAGTGTTTGCTCTTGCGAAGGCAAATAAAACTGCCTGATTGTGGATCCTGTTAAACGAAGCCTGATAACGCTTCATATCACCGTTATCTTACTGGGCGGCACTGGCCTTTTTTCAAATATTATTCCCTTGAGCGCAACGGATATTACTTTCGGGCGCTCGGTATTTGCCTGTCTGTGCCTTGCTGTATTCATGCGTCTGGCCGGTGAAACCTTCAGACTGAACAACAAACGTGATTACGGTATTGCCCTGTTGCTGGGTGGTCTGATGGCCGTGCACTGGGTAACTTACTTCGCGGCGATGCAATACGCCGGTGTTGCCGTGGGCATGATTGCCCTGTTTACCTTCCCGGTCATAACCGTTCTAATTGAACCCTTCTTCGAGAAAATCCGGCTTGTCTGGCAGGATTTTTTCAGTGCGTTAATTGTTTTTGTGGGCGTGGCACTGCTGGTGCCGGAAATATCGCTGGAAAACGAGGTGACATTGGGTGTCCTGACCGGTATTTTTTCTGCCGTGCTTTATGCCCTGAGAAACCTGCTTCACCGCCAGCACTTTTCTCACTATTCAGGTGCGAAGGCCATGGCCTGGCAAATTCTGGTGGTGATAGCCTGCCTTCTGCCTTTTGCCAGTGAACACCTCAGTGATGCCACCTTTGATACATGGTTGCTGCTGGCCGTTCTCGGCTCCATGTTTACCGCAGTACCCCACGCGCTTATAGCAACCGCGCTCATCCACTTGCGGGCAAAAACTTTTTCTCTGATTGCCTGCATGCAGCCACTGTACGGCGTAATCCTGGCTATGCTAATTTTACATGAGTCTCCGGGCTGGAAAGCGTTAATAGGTGGCATACTGGTGACATCAGCCTCCATCTACGAAACCATGAACGCACAAAAGCTCCATAAACAGGACAAGTAAATGATAGTACTCGCTCATCGCGGAGCAAGTAAGGCGGCACCGGAGAACACGTTGCAGGCCTTCAGGCTCGGATTCGCCATGGGAGCACACGGTGTTGAGTTCGATACTTATCAGATCGGCGATGACATCGTGGTATTTCATGACCGCTGGCTACACAGAACCACGAATGGCCGGGGGCGGGTTGCCGATCAAACAACTGACTATCTGCGCTCACTGGATGCCGGTCAGGGTGAGCGTATTCCGTTTCTTGCAGAAACCCTGGCTACCCTGCCTGAAGATGCATTATGCAATGTTGAAATCAAAGGGCTGACAGACACCGCCCGCTGGCTCAGCGCTTTTGACCGCGCCTGTGAAGAAAGCGGCGCCAGTACGGACTCCATGGTGATATCGTCTTTCAATCATCAATGGCTTGCAGAGATCAGCCGCGCCAGACCTGATCTTAAAACCGGTGCACTTACCGCCAGTATCCATACCGGTTTATTGCAGTTCGCAGACTCACTGAAACCCTGGTCATTACACATTGCACTGGATATTGTTGAAGAAAGTTATGTTAGCCGGGCAAAAGCTGAAGGCTATAAGGTGTTCGTTTACACTGTGGATAACCCTGAGGATATGCTGTTACTTCAGCAATGGGGCGTGGACGGGATTTTCAGCAATGTGCCAGACGTAGCATGTGAAACGCTGAATGCTACGCGACTGATGTGTTAACGGTGTTACTTTGCGAGATGCTGGGATAATACCGTATTGCGGCAACAGCGGCACTGGCGGCACAAACGCATGTTTATCCAGTGGCCGGCAACAATAAGCAGCGCGCCGGTGGCAATGGTGAAGGGTTCGTAGTCGTGCCCGAATATATCTTTGAACCAGTAAATAACCCCGCCTGAAAATAACAGAACCAGCGGATAATATTGCCCGTGATAACGCACCGCGCCGTTAATCAGTGCCACAGCACCTATCAGCATGGAAATAGTAAGAATAGTGCGCTCAAACCAAAGTTGCGCGAAGAATGTTGAGCCGATAAGCGGGATCAGCGGCAGCAACAAAGGCAAAGCAAGACAATGCAACGCACACAAGCTGGATATCCATATACCCAGCCTGTCTAATTTAGTCGGATTGTCAGCATCCTGAATTCGGGACATTTCTCGCCTCGCCAGCAAAAGGGACGTTATAATATAACAGTCTTGGCGAAATTCAAAATTACAATCCCAAAAAAAGGATTAATTCGGCGCGACCATCTGTGGCCTCATCGTGTCCTCTGACTTTTGCTGTGCCATCATCGCCGGTTCAGGCTCGAATAAATCGCTGACCGTCGACAGTCTGATTCCCATTTCTTCCAGCTCAGGCAAACGCTTTTGCAGGATTTTCATGGTCAGCCTGTGCGGATGAGCAATGGCAACAGCGGTCCCCGTTTCACGGGCAAGCAGCAACATACGATCGAACTCTTTTTCAATGGCCGCTTCGTCGATGACATGGTCGAGAAAAACATGCCTTCGTGCTACCGGGATCCCGGCGTGCAATGCGGCTTCCTCCGCGACAGTTTTCACGGATGTACGGCTGTCAACGAAGAATAAATTTCGTTGCTTCAGTAAATCCATAAAAGAGCGCATCGGATTGAACATGCTGGTCAGCCTGCTTCCCATGTGATTGTTCACGCCAATCGCATAAGGCACACTTTCCATTGCACGGGCAAATTGAAGTTCCATCTGAGTCTCAAACATACCTACACGCAATCCGTCAGGCCCCATTTCCTGGCCATCAAAGGATTCCATCGGCATGTGTAACATTATATCCCGCCCCTGGGCATGAGCCAGTTCGGACATTTCAGTAGTCATGGGAGCATCAGGAAGAATCGAGAACGTCACTTCTCTTGGCAGGTCAAGCGCCCTGCGGTCAGAGAAACGATGTCCGATATCGTCGATAATAACGACGACTTTTGGTTGGACACTTGCAGCCGCGACGGGTAGACAGTAGAGTGCAAACAACACACCCCAAAACAACGCAAACCAATCAAGCAACTGACGGTCAGTTCTTTTGAGTAAACAAATTTTTAGCAAGCGCACGCCTATTATTTTAATAGTGTAATTATAAGGTTCTTATGACCTTTGTTACCCTGCGTCCATACGGGTTATTTATTTAGTATTGCATTCCATACACATTGAGCATAACAGTGATCTTCGAAATATGAAATTTCAAATGCGCTTTTTTTGACATTTTTTGAACAATTTTTGAGGTGGCCGCTCAGTTCGCCGGAATATCAGAGATCCAGCCAGCTCGAGGGATTAAGGGCCTTGCCCTTATGCCGGATTTCAAAGTATAGATTAGGATAGTTCTGTCCGCCACTTTGTCCGACTAAAGCAATCGTTTCACCGTCGACCACCGTATCTCCGGCTTGCTTCAGCAATGCCTGATTGTGACCATACACACTCATATAGCCCTGCCCGTGATCAACAATGGTTACCAGCCCGAAACCACGTAACCAGTCAGAATAAAGGACGCGGCCATGAGACACGGCTCTCACCGGTGTACCTTCTGCACCTTCAATGATGATGCCTTTCCAGCGCACCTGCCCCTGACGACGGGTTCCGAACAGCTTGCGTACTCGTCCTGAAGCCGGTTTCAACAACTTCCCTTTGTAGCCGGATAAGCCCGCCAGTTCTGATTTCGCCGATTCCGCACGACGGCGCGCCTCATCAATGGCCCGCACAAGCGCTTCTTCGTTTTGCTTGAGCTCATCTACTCTGGCAGCATCACTCTCGATTTTCTGATTAAGTTTTTTCAGTGTTTCAGAACGATCTGCCTGACGGGCCAGCAACACTGCCTGCTGAGACTTCTGATCCGCCAGCAGGCTGTTCAGTGCTCTGGCTTTCTCCGAAAGCGCCTCATTAACCTGAACCAGCTGTTCCACATTCGAGCGGAAAGTGGTGATCTCCTTTGAGCGGGCTTTGCTCAGATACTGATAATAAGTCAGCACGCGTTCAAAGGTACTGGCTTCGTCCTGGTAAAACAGCATCTTTGCATAATCATAATTACCTGCCATGAAAGCACTGCGTAACTGATTCGCCAGCATGGTTTGTTGCTGTAGAATGGCCTTTCTCAGCGCTTCCTGTTCAGCTTCCAGCTTCTTTTGCTGTTCACGGTTATCAGCCAGTTGTGTAGAGGTATCATTGAGAGATTTGGCCGTGGAGGCGATTTCAAGTTCAGATTGCTTCAGCGCTGCCTGCAATTCACCGGCATTCGCTTTATTGGCAGCCAGTGTCGCTTGCCTGGCTTTAAGTTCAGCTTGTAACTCAGCAAGTTTTGCCTGTTGTTGTTCCTGAGCATAAGCCTGAGGTAGCAGCACGGTGAACAGGCAGAGCCAGCAAAGGACACTGAGAAGAGGCCCGCGAACGGACTTTCCGGACGGACCGGCCTGATTGAAATTTTGCACACTCACCCGTTGTTTTGCCTCTGACAGCACCTGACCCTGATTCAAAGTCCATACTATATCAACGGGATAGAGGATTCATCTGCAATCGACTAATTCAATGATGTGCTGTCAGGCTGGTTTCTGTGCTGTTTTTCTATATACTTTGCAGTCGATTTTTAGTCTTCCATATTAAGTAAGGGTTTTAGGAATGGAACAGCTCGTAGAGTTTGCCGGCAATAATATGCTGTTAGCCGGTGCGTGGGTCGCCTTAGTTGCTATGCTGATTTTCAGCTATATCACAGGATTCACTTCATCAGTTAAGGAAGTAAATACTCACGAAATGACCATGCTGGTAAATAAAGAAGACGCCGTTGTTTTTGATACCCGCGCGCCTAACGAGTTTAAAACCGGTCACATTCTCGGTGCCCGCCAGCTGAAACCCGAGGAAGTCAGAGCAAAAGATTTCAAAAAGCTTGAAAACGTAAAAGACAAACCCATTATTGTTGTATGTGCAATGGGTAACAGCGCACGCGGTATTGCAGCGGCCATGAACAAAGCCGGCTTCGCAAACGTGAAAGTGCTGAAAGGCGGCATGAACGCGTGGAACTCTGCCGGACTTCCGGTTGCCAAATAACGGACCGGAACACAGGAGCAGATTGTGAGTAAAGTAGAAATTTATACCAAGGGGCATTGCCCTTACTGTCATCGTGCTAAAGCATTATTAGCGCAAAAAGGCGTAGTATTCGAGGAAATCGCAATTGATGTGAACCCTGAACTCCGCGATGTGATGATAGAAAGAGCTAACGGCGGTTGGACAGTACCGCAGATATTTATCAACGATACCCATGTGGGTGGATGTGATGATTTATTTGCTCTTGAATCACAACAAAAACTCGATGCGCTGTTAGCGCAATAATTTTAAGTTAAGAACGTATTTACTAATTCAGGAATTATCATGGCTGAAGAAAATCAGAACACCAATGGCGCAGAGGCAGGCCAGCAAGCCCAGGGTCCTCAATTCAATATTCAACGCATCTACACAAAAGACATTTCTTTTGAATCTCCGAATGCGCCGGCTATCTTCCAGAAAGAATGGAAGCCGGAAATCAAATTAGATATCGATACGTCTACAAATAAAATGGCTGAAAATGCATTTGAAGTTGTTTTATCCGTTACTGTTACTGCGACCGTTGGTGAAGAAACCGCGTTTTTATGTGAAGTAGAGCAGGCAGGTATTTTTGCTATCGCTCCGGAAATGCCTGATCAGGCAAAAGCGCCTTTACTAGGCTCTTACTGCCCTAACCTGTTATTCCCTTATGCCCGTGAAGTTATTTCAAACCTGGTTAACCGCGGCACATTCCCGGTTCTTAACCTGGCTCCGGTTAATTTTGATGCTATCTTCGCCGCTTACATGCAGAAACGTGCACAGCAAGCGCAGGAAGGTGGCCAGAAGCTAGACGCTTAAGTCACCTTTTTATGAATACCGGTTCAGTAACCGTATTAGGGGCGGGGTCTTATGGCACCGCCCTTGCTTTTTGTCTGGCCAGAAATAACAACCCTACGTTGTTATGGGGCCGGGATAAAGTCCATATGCAGGCTCTGGCAAACGAGAGGGAAAATGCCCGTTATTTGCCCGGTGCCAGGTTCCCCGATGCTTTGACTGTGGAAGCCGACCTTGCCGCAGCTGTTGCTGCCAGCCGCGATATTCTTATTGTCGTGCCCAGCCACGCCTTTAAAGATTTACTTAATACCATCAAGCCTATGCTACAAGCAGATCACCGCCTGATCTGGGCAACCAAAGGATTGGAACCAGGTACCGGCAGACTGCTGCGCGACGTTGCTCTGGATGTGCTGGGTGATACATATCCACTGGCAGTTCTCTCAGGTCCGACGTTCGCGAAAGAAATGGCAGCCGGGTTGCCTACGGCCATTTCGCTGTCGTCCACTTGTGAGACTCTGGTTGATGACTTTGCCCGCAAACTCCATTGCAGCCGTTCATTCCGGGTTTATAAAAATCCTGACTTCATCGGCGTGCAACTTGGCGGTGCAGTAAAAAACGTCATTGCCATTGGCGCAGGTCTGGCTGACGGTCTGGGTTTTGGTGCTAACGCCCGAACGGCGTTAATTACCCGGGGACTGGCTGAACTGACCCGTCTTGGTGTTAAAGTGGGTGCTCAACCGGAAACATTTATGGGAATGGCCGGGCTGGGTGATCTGGTATTAACCTGTACTGACAATCAGTCCAGAAACCGCCGTTTTGGTCTGGCATTGGGACAAGGGAAAGACGTAGACACTGCCATGCGTGACATCGGCCAGGTTGTCGAGGGTTACCGCAATACAGAAGAAGTACATGCACTGGCGAAGCAATATGGCGTGGAAATGCCTATTTGTGAGCAAATATATGCTGTGCTTTATCACGGTAAGCCACCTAAAGAAGCCGCTCTGGCCTTATTAGCAAGAGATTTAAAAAGCGAGTAGCGCTCAGGTATTTTAAACTTAGTTTGAGATTATCTTGATACTTCTTCACTGTTGTATTAAAAATGTAGCTTGTCATTAAATATGATAAAATCTTTTACCTATTTCTGCGCACATTTTTTAAATTATGGAGTAAATATACAGTGAAGTTTCCTAAAAAAGCCGTTAACGCTTCCTATGTTGCATTACTTACAGTTGCTATTACCCTGGGTGGTTGTGTTTCAACCGGGGATTCCAGTGACAATACAAGCAAAGAAGAAGTTAGTGCAGAGGAAAAGGCGAAAGCTGAGCAAGAAATGCTTGCAAGAATGGCTGCAATTCCTGAGAGCTCGCCACTTTCCAAGCTGGAACTTGGAATGAGTGATGTGCGGGTTCGAAAGTTAGCTGGCGAGCCTGATGATGCCAACGCTTATCAGACAGGAAAAGCCTGGATACCTTTCTACTACGGTACAGACACGCATCGCTCAGACTGGCTATATGAGAATGAAGGTCGTGTGGTATTTTCAAGGAACCGCTATTCCGGTCAATTGAAAGTCATCAACGTAGTGTACGACCCGGAATTAACCAGTTTATAAGCGGGCTCAAAGCGGAACCGCCAGGTTCCGCTAAGTTTTATCAAAATAATTCGCCTGCCGGATGCAAATCCAGCGGCTCCTCATCGAAATACTGCTAGTAGCTAACCAGTTCAGGTTTCCCGCCCGCTTCCTGATAAATCGTCGCGGCAGCCGACAAGGTCTGCTGATAACTGGTAATAACCGACAATTGTGCCGAGAACCAGCTTCGTTGCGCACTCAGCAAATTCAGAAAATCGATATCACCGGCTTTGTAGCGAATTTCAGCTAACCGGTATAACCGTGCGTTGTTTTCCATTGAAGCGACATCCAGTTCATAAGCCGCTTTCAGGTATGCATAGTTGTCCAGCGAATCCAGCAGCGACTGAGACGCGGTTAACGTGGTGGCGCGGTAGTTATTCCATGCCAGAGCAAGATCCACATCGGCAATCTTCTTACCGGCATCGATACGGCCACCGTCGAACAGTGTAGCGGCGCTGTTTAGTGCGGCACTCACACTCCAGCCGGAAGCCAGATCGAGCAAATCACTGACAGATAAGCTCCCGCTCAGACTTAATCCCGGCAGCCCCTGAATACCTGCCAGATACACTTCGATATCAGCCTGCTTCAAAGCAACATCCGCAATCTGCACGTCAGGGCGTTGCTTTAACACCGCAGCCGGCTGATACAATTCAATATCCGGCAGAACAAACGACAGCAGCTTTTCTTCCCCACTGATGGCGGTTAAGGTTTCATCCCCCAACAGAACCGCAATGGCGCGGCGGCTCAATGTAGCCTGATAATTCAGCCGCAGCAGTTCGCCACGGGCACTGATCATGGTGTTCTGTTGCTGACTCACCTCAATACCCGACGCGTCACCTTCCTGAAAGCGAATGTCCACCAGCTTATACAATTGATCAGCCGCTTCGTAGTTTTGTTTCGCGATGACAAGGCGTTGCTCAAGCGACAATAGGGTAAAGTACTCACTGGTCAGCAAACCCTGCACTTGCAATGCTGCGCTGCGGCGGGAAAACTGCTGACTGTCGATACTCAGCTTATTGCCAAGCTGAGTGGCTTCACGACTGCCCCATACATCAAAAGTGTAACTGACACCCAAACTGCCGGATGTACTGTTTGACTCTGTGCCGGTTTCAAAGGTTTTTCCACTGCGGCCGCTTGCACTGGCAGTAATATCCGGAATATTGTCGGCCTGACTCTGACGTAAAATCAGCTCAGCCCGTTGCAGCCGCAGTGCAGCTTCTTCCAGTGTCAGGTTACTGTCTGCCAGGCGAACCATGAGTGCATTTAATCCCTCAGAATTAAACACACTCCACCAGTTTTCCGCAATGTCTACGCCGGCGCCGTCCTGTGTATAGATATCAAAAACATCCGGCTGTGTTTTTGACTTTTGTCCGTCCAGGTCTGACGGCGTATAAGCACAACCTGTCATTAATGCTGCTATCAGCAAACATCCTGATTTCTTCAAAACTCAATCCTCTGATAACGCATCAATGGGGCTAAGGCGGGACGCCTTGAGTGCAGGAGCATAACCGAACAGTACGCCCACCAGCAGCGATGTAATAAATGCCAGTACAGGCGGTAGCAGTGTATAAGCCACTGAAATGGAAAACTGGGACACGATCAGGATCACCAGATACCCGAGCAGAATGCCCACACAGCCGCCGAGAATACACACCACCCAGGCTTCAATATTGAACTGTTTAAGAATATCAGCCGGCTTGGCACCGGTGGCCATTCGCAGACCAATTTCCCGTTTACGTTCAGACACATTTACCAGCATGATATTCATCACACCAATACCGCCAACAAATAACGATATGGCTGCAACAGACGCTAAAAGCCAGGTAAGTGTATTTTGTGTCTCGGTAACCGCCTCAACCAGAGAGTCAGTGGTAAACACCATCACATCTTCTGTACCATGACGTTCGGTAAGCACAGCAAGGACTGCATCCTTCACATCTGATGCGACTTCTGAACTGGCAGCTTTAATTGTAATGCCGCTCAGGTATTCACGGCCAAACACCTTTAACCGTCCGGTCGTAATGGGGATCAGTACTTCGTCATCCTGATCACTGCCACCGGCAGTTGCGCCCTTAGATTTTAATACACCAATCACCTGATACAGGCTGTTTGACATAAGTATGTACTTACCAACTACCTGCATCTTATCGGTAAATAAGGTTTCAGCAACCGTATCACCTATCACTACAACCGGTGCATAGTTGTTTACGTCTTCAGTTGTGAAAAATACGCCCTGCGCCATTTCCCAGTCTTTCACGTGAAGGTAATCCGGCGTGGAGCCTTTAATCCGGCCGGAGAAGTCATTCTCGCCATAGCGCATGGTATTGCGGGAAGAACGTTCCGGCGCAACGTAGGTCACGCCGGGAATATCACGTAATGCGTCAGCATCTGCCAGAGTCAGCGTCGCTACATCACCGGAATTGCGCATATTTTTACCGCCCGGCCGCACTGAAATCAGGTTGGTACCAATAGCTTCAATACGCTTCAGTACGTCCTGTTTCCCTCCTTCCCCGATAGCCATCATGGTGACTACCGCTGCAACTCCAATGATAATCCCCAGAAGGGTAAGTAAGGTACGGAACCAGTTAAGCCGCAGTGATGAAAAAGCCATGCCCAGTGCCGCAACGCCCGAAATACTCTTAAACGGTTTTATCGACGATGTCTGTGCAGCAGATGTCGTCACCGGCTGAGCCACTTCCCCCGAATCAGACACGATTTTTCCGTCCAGCAGATGCACCTGACGCTGAGCATGTTCTGCCACAGCCGGATCGTGAGTAATAAGAATAATGGTAACCCCTTCCCCGTGCAGTTCTGTCAGCAGATTAAGCAGTTGCTCTCCGCTGGCAGAGTCCAGTGCACCGGTTGGCTCATCAGCCAGAATAACCTCTGCACCGTTTATCAGTGCGCGGGCAACAGATACCCGTTGTTGCTGACCACCGGATAATTCACCGGGGCGGTGATCCTGCCGGTCACCCAGCCCGAGCTTGGTCAGTAATGCTGATGCCCGCTCCTCACGGACGCTTTTATCGGTGTTACTGTATATTGCCGGTAACGCGACGTTTTCCGTTGCAGTGAGGCTGGCGAGTAACTGATAACGCTGAAAGACGAAGCCGAAGGTTTTCAGGCGCAGCGCTGACAACTGTTCCTGTGACAACTTATTCACATCGTGGCCGTGTATGGTATAACTGCCTGAAGTTGGCGTGTCCAGACAGCCGAGGATATTCATCAGGGTCGATTTTCCGGACCCGGACTGCCCCATGATGGCAACAAACTCACCTTTTTGGATCCGCAGTGAGACACCGTCCAGCGCCCTGACTTCTGTACCTTCAGTTTGATAACTGCGGGTTACATTCGCCAGTTCAATTAAAGGTACGTCAGCCACGTGGCCCCCTCATAGGCGGACCACCCATGGGACCGCCGAAACCACGGTCGTTGTTATCTTTAGTGCCTGCAGCCGCAGATGCCTGGCCGGTAACAATTTCGTCGCCTTCATTCAGACCAGATAAAATCTGAATTTCAGTGCGGGTGCTGACCCCGGTCTTTACCGGCTTTCTTACCAGTTCGCCCTGCTCACGGACCATGACGAATTTATTACGGGGCGGCCCTTTTACCGCTGCCAGCGGGACTACCAAGGTATCTTCTTCCTTCTCTTCAACAAAGAAAACCTGGGTGGTCATAGAGTCCATTAACGTACCTTCGGTGTTTTCCACATCCACCAGCACCTGATACAGCACCACATCGTTAATAATTGTGGGAGTCGGTAAAACCTGACGTACTACAGAGTGATATTTCTTACGGGTATTACCTATAGTAGAGAAGTACACCGGCATACCACGCTTAATACTTTCCACATCAGCTTCAGAGACTTCAGCCCGTAATGTCATGGTAGTAAGGTCAGAGATCTGCAGCAGTTCCGGAGCGTTCTGGTTCGCATTTAATGTTTGTCCTTCGCGAACAGCAATAGAGGCTACCGTACCGCTGATAGGCGCATAAATTTTGGCAAAGCCCAGTGTCGCTTTATCACCGGCCAGAGATGCTTCGTCAGCTTTAATTTGCGCAATACTGGCTTTAATTTTTGAATCCAGTACTTTGACGTCGATCCGGCTGCTGATAGCGGTATCAGCGCTCACTGCATCCTGATCAAACAGATTGTTGTTCCGTTTCTCGCGCAGCAACGCCAGCTCCCGCTCAGCCTTCAACTGGGCTAGGTTCGCGTTCTTCACATCCAGCGCAAATTCTGCGTTCTGCACCTGTGTTTCAAAGACTGTGGCATCAATTTCCACCAGCAAATCGCCGGCTTCCACCACATCACCTTCTTCCACATGGATTTTTTCAACCTGACCGGACACCTGCGCGCCAACGACAACGTAACGTTTGGGTTCAAGCTGGCCCGTTGCAATGATGTTCTTTTCGATGGTACCCCGGCCAACCTGCGAAAATGAAAATGCGCTGGTGTCACGGGCGGGTGCTGCGAACATGTTCCATGCAGTGTAGGC
Organism: Alteromonas sp. ABH4_456; assembly: GCF_056160645.1. Classification (NCBI taxonomy): domain Bacteria; kingdom Pseudomonadati; phylum Pseudomonadota; class Gammaproteobacteria; order Alteromonadales; family Alteromonadaceae; genus Alteromonas; species Alteromonas sp. ABH4_456. The sequence goes on along the minus strand of NZ_JBSWXO010000009.1, from coordinate 168,629 downwards.
GGGTACAGCAATGACAACCAGTAACAGCAGCCATTTTACCCATCGGTGGGATCCTGGTGATAACACAGTCTTTCCTTAAGTGAAAATACCTAAAATACAAAAGCCCGCATCTTTACACTACGGGCTTTACACAACTTAACATTACTTCACAGTGGTCCACAGACAAGGCTGGACGGGGCGTGACAATCAGATTAGTTTTATCTTGCGCCTTCATAACCCGTTTGCCGCCAACTTTCGTAAACGAAAACTGACACGGCATTAGACAGATTCATGCTGCGGCTGTCTGGCAACATGGGGATGCGTACGCGTTGCTCCGGAGGCAGGGACTGAATAAACTCGTCGGGCAGACCACGGGTTTCAGGGCCGAAGATTAACGCGTCACCTTTCTGATATTTCACATCACTGTGAAAGGCTTTGCCTTTAGTGGTACAGGCGATAATGCGCGCCGGTTGTTCGCTTTTGAGATAAGCGTCCAGACTGGCGTGGCGCTTTACGTCGGCAAATTCATGGTAGTCGAGACCAGCACGTCTGACACGCTTATCGTCCCAGTCGAAGCCCAGAGGCTCTATCAAGTGCAGGGAAAAGCCTGTGTTAGCACACAAACGGATAATGTTGCCGGTATTGGGCGGAATTTCTGGCTGGTATAAAACGATATCAAACATGGTCACATCACGAATTTTGCTGTGGAGCAAGGATACGGTGTGACAGGACATGAGACAAGCCCACAGCGGAGGAAGGGCGGTTGCTGTGGGCAGTTTTGGTGCAATGGACCGTTACAGTGCGTTAAGCACCCTGTTAGTTTGCGCCTGAGCAGCCCAGCGGCGTGCACGACGTTGCGCTACGGAGTTTCCGACAAACTCAACCACTTTATCTGACAAAGGGCTGAAAGTACTGATTGCATGCCCGTAAACAGAAGATAAATCTGTATTTTTGGGCGCTTGTAAACGCATTGTTCTTAATGAAGCATAATTTTGCATGATTTTCTGGCCTCGCATTGCTTTATAGGGCAACTTTTCTGTCGTTAAGTTTTATTTTGTTACGGTTCACTCTGACGAGTCTTCCCGTGTCTTATACGAAAGTATTGCATTAGCCATACCGCAATTTTCAGTGTCATTAAAATTTAATGAAAAACAAAGTCAGGTCAGTCAGTTACAGAGGCTCGACCGGTCAGCAGAATACATTGCCGGCGACTCTGTCCCCCGTCAGTGTGTGTAAAATAGAGACACTTTTGTAAATCAGGCGAGAAAATCGAGGATCCTGTTCATGGCAGGTTCGCGGATCCGGTCTGCTTCAATGAGAATTTCGTGATACGCCCCCTCACAGGAATGCAGAACAGCTTCCGGCATGAGTCCGGCCACCCTTCGCTGCCTGCGGTTATCCACCACTGTATCGTCGCCGGCACTGAGAATTAACACAGGTTGCTTAATATCACCGGCATTATTCTCAATAAAATCCATGGCTTTCATGGCCGCTCTCAGCCAGTGAACGGTTACACCGCCAAGCTGGACCTCTGGCGTGTTTGCGTAAGTATCACGGAACAAACGGTATCGCAGTTCGCTGTGTGTGAGATGATTGGCATCGAAGGTAACCGGCGAGTAATCTTTTTGCCCGATAAAATAGCCTTCCTGCTGCCCGGCTTTCTGATACCGGCGCTCCACCATATTGAGCAAGGAATTGGCAATCCAGCCCGGTAACGCGGGACGTATACCAAACATGGGAGAACAAAAAACAAGTTTCTGAAACAATGACGGATGGGCCAGAGTCGTGAGTGCCCCAATCGCACACCCCATGCTGTGGGCAAGCAGGTAACGCTCTCCGTCAGGTTGTCTGGCCGATACCACCTCTGTAATGAAGAGGTGAAGGTCACTGACATAATCTGCAAAATCCCGGACGAAGCCCTGATGCGGATTAGCGGTCATTCTGTCCGACAGCCCCTGCCCCCGGTGATCCATAATGAAAACAGCAAAGCCCTGATTGTACAGGTCAAACAGCACTTCCTGATACTTCAGGTACGCTTCAATACGGCCGCTGCTGATAACAATGGTAGCGGCAGGCTGTGCAGGGATACAAAGCGCATAAGCCAGCTTCACGCCGTCTCTGGCAGTCAGTACACCTGAGGTGACATGCTGCTGCCAGAACGCAGGAATGGCATCGCTATTATGAATTAATGAGTGTTCTGTGGAGATTGTCCGGACCATGTATCACGCCCGTCCAGTGGCAGAGAAATGGTGACAGCCAGTCCACCGGACGCATTTCGGGTTGCTTTAATGTCGCCATGATGCATTTCCACTGCGGCTTTTGCAATGGCAAGTCCCAAACCAACCCCGCCGGACTCACGATCTCTGGCGAGACTCGCACGGTAGAACGGTGCAAATACAGAGCTGCATTCCTCTTCAGATAGCCCCGGGCCGTCATCCTTAACTACAACAAACCACTGCGACTCTTTCACAGAAACGGTTACCGATACGGAAGACTCCGCGTAGCGAATGGCATTTCTCACTACGTTTTCAACGGCGCTGCATAAAAGCATACTGTTCACGTTAACGGTTTGCTGTGGCAATGCTGCAACCTCAAACCTGATGTTCTGGTTAGACGCTTCAAATCTGGCGTCGGCAAAGGTACGGTCAAACAGCACGTTGATCATCACCGGAGAGATTTCAGGTTTGCCGGACTCTGCCCGTGTCAGCGTGAGCAACTGCCCGATCATCGAGTCCATTCGTTCAGCTTCCCGCTCTATCCGGGCAAGTGCGGCCGGATCTACGTTCTGTTGATGCGCCAGACCTACGGCCATTTGCAAACGGGCGAGAGGAGAACGTAATTCGTGAGAGATATCCGCCAGTAGCCGCTGCTGCCCTAACCACATTTGTTCGAGCTGTGATGCCATGGCGTTAAAATCGCGGGATAAACTCCCTAATTCGTCACGGCGGCCATCGGCTTCCTTCACCCTGGCTTTCCAGTTACCACCCGCCAGTTCACGACTGGTTTCCTGCAAAATAGTGATCGGACGCACCAGAGATCGGGCGAAAAGATAGGACAAGACAATGGTTATCACCAACGCGATACAAAGAAAATATATGAGTGGTTGCTGACTGTCAGGAGGCCCGTTCATCAGAGAAACATAAATGGCAAAATCTTTACCGTTAATAGCGACTCTGGCAGGCCCGATCGTCTCAAAACTCCCCCGCACCAGCGACAACGGTGAAACCTGCTTAGCCAGCCTGGTCAGATCATCCTCTTCACTGCGCCTGACTGGTGGCCCTCCTCCCTGCACCATCGCGCCGTCATCAATGCCTACAGCGATAAGTCTGTGCCGGCTTATCCGGTCAGCTTCTTCCAGAATGCGGCGGGCGGGTTTAGCGCCGTCTTCCTGAATTACACGATTAATAGCAGCAACAGCACGGTTCAGGGCTTCTAGCTCACGCGCATCCGGTGCACGGACTTCTGCGTGTTCATTGAAAAAGCTCACCGCATAAAAAGTCACAACTGCGGTAAAAATAAAGGTTACCCAGAACCATAAAAACAAACGCCCGACTAAACGCCGGGCCGGATTGAAACGTGCAAGTGAATTCATGAAGCCAGTCTTAGTAAATATCCCGACCCGCGAATGGTTTTTATCTTTTCATCATTCGTGGTTTCAGCAATCTTCTTTCGCAGATTACTGACATGCATATCAATACTGCGGTCAAATGCCTGTAACTTCTTACCCAGTACTTTCTGGCTGATGTCATCTTTCGTGACCAGCTGACCGGCATTGATCATGAGTAAATGCAGTATAGCAAATTCGGTGTTAGTGAGTGTCAGCGCCACATTATGACTTGCCACTGTCTGCCGGCTCATGCTCAGTGATATATGGTTTACAGACAAATCCTGTTGCTGCCTGGACTGGGTAGACATTTCCAGACGGCGGAAAATGGCCTTCACCCGCGCCACCAGTTCACGGTGATTAAATGGCTTGGGTAAATAATCATCAGCCCCGAGCTCAAGTCCGAGGATGCGATCATAATCATCGCCCCGGGCGGTTAGCATCAGTACCGGGGTTAAATGGCTAATACGCAATTTTTTAAGCACTTCAAAGCCATCCAGTTGAGGCATCATGACGTCCAGCAGGATCAGGTCAACAGACTCACCGGAAGTTGCCGCCGCCAGACCACTGTATCCGTCATTGGCCACGGTTACACTGTAACCGGTTGCCTCAAGATAAGTTTTCAGCATGTCCGTCAGTTCACGGTCATCATCAATGATCAAAATAGACTGCTTTGTCGCTGTGGCGACCATCTCATTGCCTCCAAAATTCTGCGGCTTAAAAAAACGTTGGGTGTGCGTTGATGACATTGAACGTAATACTGACATGGAGAAAACGGTCTGTGTCATGGCATGGCTCCTGTCCTGCTGATAGTAAGTTTACCTGACTCCGACCACCGTAAAGACGCGATGTCACCAACTTTACAGAAGCTTTACAGTACCACTAAACAACTTTGCAGAAATCCCGCCTACACTGACTTAACAATAAGCACGAGTCCACCGACGTTGGCACACACTTCAATGCCAACCGCCGGACCGGCGTAAACCGGTCCGGCTTTTTCTCTTAATACTGCGGTTTCAGCGGCAAGTAATCTTCAGCGAAAAATAACGGCGATGTGATAATAAGGTCAGCAGTCGCCGAAGAACACGCCACCGGCACATTCCATACCGAACACAGGCGCAGCAGCGCTTTTACATCAGGATCGTGAGGGGCAGGATTAAGTGGATCCCAGAAGAAAATCAATGCATCCAGTTTTCCTTCGGCAATGAGCGCTCCAATTTGCTGGTCGCCCCCGAGCGGACCACTCTTAAAACGTTTGATACTCAGTCCGGTATCGTCTGCAATCAGACCACCGGTGGTACCCGTTGCCACCAGTTCGCATTTTTGCATACTGTCTAAATGTTTATTCACCCACGCAAGGAGTTCTGCTTTTTTATGGTCATGGGCAACCAGTGCAACGGTTTTTTTGTTCATTTTTGTGTCCTTTCTTTCTTACCACAGGCAGTAAATATGTGCGTATCGTGACAAAACGGTGTGCCGCCGGACTGTCAAATAATCTTCATACATACCATTTATATTACAAAATTCACCGCGCCCGGCACAGAGAAATATTTATACATATTTATTGCATATTTATTCGCAATGAGTATCATAGGCGACGGTTTAGTAATCTCTGCAGCATTCGATAGGCGCTCTAAGTCAGCCATGGCAACGTTTTATCGTGAAGACAGAGAAAATGACAGGACAATCTCATGATTCAACCAACCAGCAGGCCCGACCAGCAGGTTGACAAGGTAAAACAGTTTAGCTCTCCCCTGGCTGGCTACACATTGCATTATGTACACCGACGATCCGGTGTGAATTTGCTTTTGCGGTAGCGCACTTTTTACCTTTGTACGCGGGCGAATGAAAACAGTATCCCTTTCATTCGCGTACAAAGGTAGAAAGTGATTTTTTATCCCTCTACAGAATTAATTAAACCTATTATGTTAAAAGTATCAGTTATCGGAGCCAGTGGTTACACTGGCGCACAACTCGTTGATTTAGTTCATCGTCACCCTGCTATGGATTTGCTGGGCACCTATGTTTCTGAAAACAGTGCCGACGGCAATAAATCCATTGCTGCGATCCACGGTCAGTATGCACACCTGAGCCAGTACATGCTTACGCCGATGAATGACAGCACGTTAGACACACTCGCAGATACCATGGATCTGGTTTTCCTGGCCACGCCTCACGAAGCCAGTCACGACTGGATGGCTGCACTGAGTAAAGGCAAAGCCAAAGTGCTGGATTTATCCGGCGCATTCCGCATTAAGAACACTGAAGTATTTGAACAGTTCTACGGTTTCAAACACACCTCAGAAGCATGTCTGGATAAAGCGGTGTATGGCCTTGCTGAATGGTATGCCAAGGATATTGCGGCAGCGAAAATCGTTGCCGTACCGGGTTGTTACCCCACAGCTTCACTGACAGCGTTAAAACCTCTGCTGGAAAATGGTTTGTTAGACAGTGCCGTGCGCCCGGTTATAAACGCGGTGTCAGGCGTCAGCGGTGCTGGTCGTAAAGCCGCATTGAATAACAGCTTCTGCGAAGTAAGCCTGCAGGCTTACGGCGTGCTGGGTCACAGACACACCCCGGAAATCGAGGCATGGCTTGGCACCGGAGTGATTTTCACCCCGCACCTGGGTAACTTTAAGCGGGGCATTCTGGCCACGATTACTGTGAAATTGAAGCCGGGCGCCAGCGCTGAGCAACTGTCATCTGCCTATCACACCGCTTATGAAGGCAAACCTGTTGTCCGCATTCGCGATACCTTCCCGAAAATTGATGATGTAGTGAATACGCCGTTTGTTGATTTGCACTGGAAACTGGATGCTCAGTCAGGCTACGCCGTTATTACCAGCGCCATCGATAATACAATGAAAGGTGCAGCCTCGCAGGCAATGCAATGTGCAAACCTGGTCAGTGGCCTGCCCGACGCTCAGGGACTGATTGCATAATGAAATTGTCTCCTATTGTTATTAAAGTGGGCGGTGCGCTGCTTGAAGATGAAAATGCGGCGTTGTCATTACTGACTTCTGTCGGTGAAGTCATGAAGACCCGTCCTGTGGTCATCGTACATGGTGGCGGTCCGCTGGTTGAAACACTGATGGCCGCACTGAATCTGCCCAGCCAGAAAATTGATGGTCTGCGGGTAACACCGGACGAACATATGCCGTACATCTGCGGCACTCTGGCCGGCAGTGCGAACAAAGCACTGTGTGCACTGGCAATCCGTAGCGGATTAACACCTGTTGGCTTGTCCTTATTAGATGGCAACATGGTAAGCTGCGAGCCGCTGGATGAGAAATACGGTGCCGTTGGCGTGCCTTCGGCAAACAGCCCGGAACTGCTTAAAGCATTAACCGGCAAAGATCTGTTACCGGTAGTCAGCTCCATCGGTGCCAGTGCGCAGGGCCGTTTGCTGAACATTAATGCCGACCAGGCAGCCACCGTAATCGCCCAGTTGCTTGACGGCGAGTTACTGCTATTGTCTAACGTCAAAGGCGTGCTTGATGCAGATAAAGCGCTGTTAAGCTCATTAAACCAACAACAAATAGACAGCCTGGTTGCCGGTGGTGTAATCACAGACGGCATGAAAGTAAAAACAGATGCGGCTCTGCTGGCAGCTTCGTCCCTGGGACGTCCGGTCACCATCGCCAGCTGGGATGCCAGCATCAGTGACATTTTAAATAAGAATACCGGTACGCGCATCGCGCCATAGCCGTATTGAGGATATTGACCATGAAACAGGATTTATTGTCCTTTGCTAACTGGACACCCGAAGACACGAAGGCGCTGTTAGATTTAGCCGTAACCATCAAACAAAACCCGGCGAAGTACAGCCAGGTGCTGGCAGGTAAATCTGTTGCAGCACTGTTTGAAAAGCCTTCTCTGCGTACCCGCGTAAGTTTCGATATCGGCATTAATAAACTAGGTGGCCATATGGTTTACCTGGACGTACAGGGCGGCAAACTGGCCGGCCGTGAAGATAACGTAGATACCGCTGCCAATTTGGCGTGCTGGGCAGACGCTATTGTTGCCCGTGTGTTCTCACACAGCACGCTGGAAGACTACGCGAAAGCGGCAAAAGTACCGGTGATCAATGCGCTTTGCGATAAGTATCACCCGTGTCAGGGTCTGGCTGATTACCTCACCATGTACGAAGCGTTCGGAAAAACCGAAGGCCTGACTATGGCTTATATCGGTGACGGCAACAACGTAACCCATTCATTACTGATTGTTGGCGCACTGCTGGGCTGCAACCAGGTTGTGGTTACACCGCCAGGACACGAAGCCGATCCGGAAATTGTTGCGCAAGCACAAGACATTGCCGCTAAAACCGGCGTTAAAATAGTACAAAGCAACGATATTGATGCCGCTGTCGGCGCTGATGTGCTTTATGCTGATACCTGGTTATCAATGGGCGATGATACGCCCCTTGAAGCCATTAAAGATAAATTTATGCCTTATCAGGTCAACGAAGCCCTGATGGAAAAAACCGGCGCACAATATGTCATGCATTGTCAGCCTGCTCACCGCGACCTGGAAATCACCGGTTCGCTTATCGACAGTGACAAATCACTGCTGATGCAGGAAGCAGAAAACAGAATGCATGCCCAAAACGCAATACTGACCAAACTACTAGGTTCCTGAGAGGACAGGTTTAATGAAAAAGAACGTGAATAAAGTCGTACTCGCCTATTCCGGCGGGTTAGATACCTCAGCCATCATTCCATGGCTGAAAGAAAACTATGACTGTGAAGTGGTGGCATTTGCCGCTGATGTCGGTCAGGGTGATGAAGAACTGGTTGGCCTGAAAGAAAAAGCTATCGCTTCCGGTGCCAGTGAATGTCATATCGTTGATCTGAAGGAAGAGTTCGTCAGCGAATACATTTATCCGACTATCACTACCGGTGCTATTTACGAAGGTGAATATCTGCTGGGTACTTCTATGGCCCGCCCTGTGATTGCAAAAGCACAGGTAGAAATTGCCCGTAAAGTTGGCGCAGATGCGCTGTGTCACGGTTGTACCGGTAAAGGTAACGACCAGGTTCGCTTTGAAGGTACTTTCGCTTCTCTGGCACCTGATCTGCACGTTATCGCGCCATGGCGTGAGTGGGACATGGTTTCCCGTGAAGATCTGCTGGCGTACCTGGCAGAACGTAATATCAAAACGACTGCTTCTGCGACCAAAATCTATAGCCGTGATGCAAACGCATGGCACATCTCCCACGAAGGTGGTGAGCTGGAAGATCCATGGCAGGAACCTACCAAACAAATCTGGACAATGACTGTTGATCCGGAAGATGCACCTGACCAGGCGGAACGTGTCACGCTGTCTTTCGAAGAAGGTCGTCTGACGAAAGTGAATGATGAAGCCCTGTCGCCATACCAGGCACTGGTTAAGCTGAACACCATTGCTGCTGCACATGGCGTTGGCCGCATCGACATCGTAGAGAACCGTCTGGTAGGTATGAAGTCACGCGGTTGTTATGAAACGCCGGGAGGCACAGTAATGGTAGCAGCGTACAAGGCGCTGGAAACCATGGTACTGGATAAAGCCTCGCTTAAATACCGTGAACAGATTGGTCTGGAATACTCCCACGTGATGTACGACGGCCGCTGGTTCACTCCGCTGAATGATGCCCTTCTGGCCGGCGCTGCGTCTTTCGCTAAGCGCGTAACCGGTGACATCGTTGTGAAGCTTTACAAAGGTCAGGCAACCGTGACGCAACGTCGCTCACCAAACAGCCTGTATTCTGAAGATTTCGCAACCTTCGGTGCTGATGATGTATATGACCAGAGTCATGCTGAAGGCTTTATCCGCCTGTTCAGCCTGTCCAGCCGTATCGAAGCACTGAAAAAGCAGCAGTAACAGGAGAATATCATGGCATTGTGGGGCGGCCGTTTTGCGGCAGGCAGTAGCAACATGTTCCGGCAGGTGAATGATTCCCTGCCGTTCGACAGAGTGATGGCAGCACAGGATATCCAGGGCTCCATTATCTGGTCACGCGGTCTTAAGAAAGCAGGTGTACTGACTGAAGATGAACAGGCGCAGTTAGAGTCTGCCCTGTCTGAACTGAAAGTACTGGCGGAGAAAGGCGAGTTGGATTTCGACGCCAGTCCGGAAGAAGACATTCACAGTTTCGTGGAAGCGGCACTTATCGATAAGCTGGGTGACATTGGTCGTAAACTGCACACAGGTCGCAGCCGTAACGATCAGGTCGCGACAGATTTTCGTTTGTGGGTCCGTGAACACGTTGACTCGTTGAAAGCTGACTTAAAAACGCTGATCCGCTCACTGCTGAATACCGCCAGCCGCCACCAGCAGGCCATTATTCCGGGGTACACCCACTTACAACGTGCCCAGCCCATTCATTTTGCACACTGGTGTTTAGCCTATGTGGAAATGTTCAAGCGTGACCTGACACGGATGAAAGATCTGAAAAAGCGTATGAATCAGTGCCCGCTGGGCTCTGGTGCGCTTGCAGGTACCACCTATCCGGTTGACCGTCATGAACTGGCGGAAGAACTGGGCTTTGATTCACCGTGCCTGAACAGCCTGGATGCAGTATCAGACCGTGACTTCGTGCTGGAACTGCTGTTCTGTGCGTCCACCAGTATGATGCATATTTCCCGTATGGCTGAAGATCTGATTTTCTATAATTCAGGTGAAGCGGGCTTCCTGCAACTGGGTGATGCGGTAACTTCCGGCTCGTCACTGATGCCGCAGAAGAAAAACCCTGATGCACTGGAACTGATGCGTGGTAAATGCGGACGTGTTTTCGGCAGCCTGCAAGGCCTGCTGGTTACCATGAAAGGTTTGCCACTGGCATACAACAAAGACATGCAGGAAGACAAAGAAGGTGCCATTGATACCGTAAACCAATGGCATATTTGTCTGTGTATTGCTGTTGAAGTGCTCGACTCACTGTCGCTGAATGAAGAGCGTTGCCGTGAAGCCGCCCAGCAGGGCTATGCTAACGCCACCGAACTGGCCGATTATCTGGTAGGTAAGGGCATTCCGTTCCGTACCGGCCATGATATTGCAGGTAAAGTGGTGCTGGCAGCCATCGACAAAGGCTGTGCCATCGAAGATTTACCGCTGGCTGATTTACAGGCCATCTGCGATAAAATCGAAGACGATGTGTATCCGGTACTGCAACTGGAATACGGCGTTAACCAACGCAATATTCTGGGCGGCACCAGCCAGGAAACAGTGACCAAAGCACTGTATCAGGAGCTGGAAAATCTGGATAAGCTGGGGTAACACGAAAAATGGTGTTAGCTCATCATGATGGCATAAAACTCTTTCGCAGCTCGCTGCCGTACATCAACGCGCACAGAGGAAAAACCTTTGTGCTGATGTTCGGTGGTGAGGCCATCGAACAGAGTAACTTTGCCAACATTATTCACGATATCGCCCTGCTCGCCAGCTTAGGTGTACGTCTGGTGCTGGTGCACGGTGCCCGTCCGCAAATTGACGAACGGGTTAGCATGCGGGGCATCGAAGGTCGTTTTCTCGACGGTGTCCGCATTACCGACAAGCAAACCCTGGAATGCGTCAAAGATGCCGCCGGTTCAGTGCGTAGCCACGTAGAAGCACTGCTGACCATGGGACTGCCCAACTCACCTATGCACGGCGCACAAATTCGCGTGTGTACAGGTAATCTGGTCGTCGCTAAACCTATGGGTGTACGCAGCGGCATCGATTATGAAAACACCGGCCTGGTGCGCCGGATTGATACCACAGGTATCAACGATCATCTGAATGACGGCTCGATTGTTCTGCTTTCTCCGATGGGGTATTCCACCACCGGAGAAGTGTTCAACTTATCCCATGAAGATGTGGCGACGCAGGCTGCGATTGCACTAAAAGCAGATAAAATTATCGTTTTCTCCAAAGACGACGGTATTCGTCATAACGACGGCAAATTACTGCGCACCATTGAACGTCCGCAACTGGAAGAGCTCATTTTTGAAGAGCAAATTCAGACTGAGCAAACGGTGTTAAGTGCACTGACCACCAGTGTGGCAGCCGGCATCCCCCGTGCTCACTGTATCAGCTATGAAACTGACGGTGCATTGTTGCAGGAATTGTTCACCCGTGACGGTGCCGGTTCGCTGGTGATGGAGCACCATTACGAGCAGTTACGTGGTGCCACCATCGAAGATGTGGGCGGTATCATTAACCTCATCAAGCCGCTGGAAGAAAGTGGCGCGCTGGTGAAACGCTCCCGTGAACGCCTTGAGAATGAAATCAATCAGTTCATTATTATTGTGCGTGACGGCATGATCATCGCCTGTGCGGCGCTGTATCTCTATCCGGAAGAAGGCAAAGCGGAGCTGGCTTGTGTGGCAACACACCCGGACTACCGTGGCAAAAACCGGGCAGAGCGCATTCTGGAAGAAGTGAAACGTCGTGCACTGGATTCAGGCATTCACACCTTGTTTGTTCTGACTACGCTGACAGCACACTGGTTTCTGGAACACGGTTTCCGTCCTTCAGATCTCGGCGAACTGCCGCAGGCGAAAAAAGAACTGTATAACTTCCAGCGTAACTCGAAGATTTTCACCCTCGGGCTGTAATTTACTTTGTATCACAACCTGCCATCCGGCAGGTTGTTTTTTAAGACACTGTCCTCATCCCCTGAGCACATCAAATAGCAAAAGATAATCATTCTCATTAGTGGTAAAATCGGTCGTTGCATTTACCTGACTCGTTATCAGGCATCAATTTGCAGTCGCACTCACGTTTTTCGTTATTCAGGCTATCAATATGTTTATCAGAGTTTTGATTTTTTCACTTTTCAGTTTTTCTCTTAGTCACGTCTCACCCGTAAACGCTCAACCGGATCTTACTATAACAACCGGTAAAACCGTGGCTGATACCGGCGCCCCGGGCTACCGCTTCACCCGTTTACAATTCACCAGACACGACGCAAAACACGATACGCAGAAGGCGTACCGGGTGAACCTGGCGATACCGGAAGCACCGGCGCCGGAAGAGGGCTTTCCTTTACTCATCATGCTCGATGGTAATGCTGCACTGATGGACGTGTCTGCAGACTTGCTTACTGAGCTGTCGCAAAGCGCTGCACCGCCGGTACTGGCATTCCTCGCTCATGACAACGATCTGCGCATTGACGGCGATGCCCGCGCCTATGACTACACTCCGGCCCTCAATGAATCTGCATTGAGCGCTAAAGAGCAACGTCCCGGCAGAGAGTATGGTGGCGCAGACGGATACTTGTCTTTTATCACCGGTAAGGTCATTCCTGCCATCTCAGACAATACCCCGGTTAACCCTGAGAAGACGGGATTATGGGGTCATTCCTATGGTGGTATCTTCGTTTTGCACGCCCTGTTTACCCGGCCAGACAGCTTCGCGTTCTATGCCCCTGTCGATCCGTCACTGTGGTGGGGAGAAGGCTATATTTTATCTGAGGAGCATGACCTGCTAAAAGAAAGCCCCGCTGACATTAAAGACAAAAGCCTGTTAGTACTCACGGGTTCTGGCGGTGAGGCAAAACGCCGCCCGCGGGGAGATCGGGATGCCGCAACACTGGCTGCCGTGTACAAAGCCAGAGAATCGGTTCCTGCCGGTGAAACCGCCAGAATGGTTGAACGTTTAAAAGCAGCCGGTGTTGATGCTGAAATGACTACGCTTCAGGGCCTCTCTCACGGAGAAACGCTGGGAGCGTCATTACCCTACGTATTCAGACAGTTCGCCAGATAAACACTTCTCACTGACAGATATATTATCAGCCGCTGTTCTGTCTCAGGGACAGCGGCATCAGCGGATGCGCTTAATCTCAGCTTCATCCAGCTTGATGACATAGGCATTCCCACCAATGCCATTGAACTCCTCATCGGTTAGTACAATGGTATTGCTGTTATAAAACGCCACCGCTTCCTTTTGAGTCACGATACCTAAATCAATCCGTGAGACATCGCCGGAAAAGAAATTATCTCCTTCAAAGTTCTCAAACAACCATAAGCTGGTGGAGTCCAGCAGAACCAGCATATCCCTTTCAGGGTTTAAGGCAGCCGACGTGATCCAACAGAGTTTTTCCAGTGTGGTGCAGGTTTGAAATGAGCCCAGTAATTCAGCTTCAAAATTCGCGGCATAGTCACCGATACGGTACAGGTTGGTCAGACCGTCAAAAGGAATAGTACGGTTTTTGGTAAACAGATACAGATTGTGGTCAAATTCCACGAATGCTTCCAAATCAAAATTACGGTGTTCCGGCGGGATTGGAGAACCGTCCATTTCCGGATAAGTAAATTTGATGATTTCAGCTTCCGTCGTATCGGTTTTAATATCGATTGGATTTTCTATTTTGTATACCGTCAGCCATTTTCTGGACTGATCGTTATTGCCGAAATCCCCTAAGAAAAAATGCCCGAAGGCATCCTGAGTCATATCTTCCCAGTCGATATTTTTCGCGTTGGTCACATGTATTTTGCGAACAATACTACCGTCGTCATCCAGTTGATAGAGCACCGGGTCATCGCCACCATCATTAATCGCCCATAACCGGTCTTTTTTATCGAACTCGATACCGGAAATCTCCCGCAGGTGGGGATCAAGATTAACGCGCTTTTTACTGTAAAGATCGTGCACAGCAGTGAGCGTAATAATGCCAGCCACGGACGCAGCAAGGCCAATAAAAGCAAACAGGATTTTTACCATGATGGATTATGGGGGAATTTTGTCACGCTAAAGATGGAAATGGATAATAGCAGATTAAAGTCAGGGGCCGGAAATTATTCCCCGGTCCCCAAATGCCGTGATTTCATGTAGTTCGCCAGCGCCAGTGCGTCTGTATCTTGTGATTGCTGCAAAGCCTGATAAACGCCTTGCTGATCAGCCTGTGACTTGTGCTGATTCAGTTTCTCTTTACCTTCCAGCGTGTCCACCTGAATACGAAATCCGGTGGTTGCACCGGATAACTTATTCACATAGTCGTCAGACATAATACTTTTATCCCCGGTGAGTCCCGGATCGTAGGTTTCCACCAGTGTCATCATGGCGGCAAGGTTTGCCTCATCCTCAACAAGTTCCAGCGTCCCGTAAGCATGTACAGCAGCATAATTCCATGTGGGGACGTTTGGCTTACTGGCATACCAGCGGGGAGAAATATAGCTGTGAGGGCCGGAAAAAATCACCAGCACCCGCTGACCATCTGTGTCCCGCCACTGAGGATTCGCCTTCGCCATATGACCCAGCAGTTGCCCTTCCTGTTCACGAACCACAAAAGGTAAATGTGTGGCGGTGAGATCAGATGTAATCATCACACCGAAGCTGTGCGCTTTAATGAACGACCATGTTTGTCCGCCCGCAGGCATACGCATATTTTTAGGAATAAACATCAGGTTCCGGCCTCATGGATATCTTCATTAAGTTTTTTATGCAGCCAGAGCCGGCGGATGGTATTTAAATTCACCGCAATCAGGGTAAGTTCCAGCAGCGTGGTGCCAATAGACCCCACCAGTATATTATTAGTCAGCCAGCACAATGCACCAATTATGAAGCCAATGCGCATAGAAATGCCGGTGAGACAAAAAACCGCATAGGTGCCTACACAACTGCCGAGAATGGGGAACAAGTCTTTCCAGCTATCTGCCAGCCAGATCCCCCACACCATCGTAAAAGCGATAAACCAGAAAGCCACCACCGGCGAACTGGTTTTCAGCGATAGCCCGGTTCGCAAAACGGCCAGCTGCGCGCTTACGGCTGCAGTAATGGCATTCAGAAGGAAAAAGTGGAAGGCATGATTAAGGTTCATCACCACCATCATCAATTTCAGATGCCGGTCGTCTTTCTGGTAAAAGCACAGTATGCCAAGCACAAAGCTTAGCAGCCCCACTGCCTGGGCAAAGTCTATCTCAGGGAGGTTCATGTATGATGAGGGTAAACGCGTTGATACCGTTAAAGTATCAACTAAGCAGACACCGCGCAATGATTGTCCGGAGTCGCCTGGCTGGCCGGTTCAAATGTAAACCTCTGGTGTGAAATCTCAGATAACTCTGAGATGCTTTCACAACAGATTAGAATAAAAGAGCGGACAGTCCATTGCCCGCAAACAGGCTCAATTGTCAAAGTTGGCTATTGTTACTTCGTTAGCAGCAACCGTGACTTCTTTGACAGTTAAAAAAGAAAATTCGTTATCATCGTCGGTTTCAGGCTCGTCCAGATGACCCAGACAGGTCAGTGCCAGCGTGTAATCACCAGCTTCCAGATAACCCAGCCCGTAGGATGACTGGTCAGAACTGGCATCGGTATTGACCGTTGCTATCGCGACCGGGCGAAACTCAGTATCTGTGGCACTGGTGTCTGCGTCTTCCCCTAAGGAGGCCACATCCAGACCCGTGCCTTCAAATACATAAACAGCATTACCGTAAGTAAAGTCAGACTTCACAGAACAAGCTGCCTGAGTCAGCAATGACTCCCCGACACGGCCTTCAATGCCGCCGGCTTCGCTGTTATCGACCAGCCGTATTCCCCGGGGTTTCAGGAACACCTCATCCTGACCTTGCGGATCCACCAGGCTTTTACGTAAATCAAATTCGACGGTAAATGTCTGCTCCTCTCCGGCCAGCGCAGTAAAACCGTCTAACTTCACTTCACCGGAAGGTACGGACAAAGGCCAGGTGCCATCATCCATGACCACGTAAGACGCTTCAGACACAGGAATTCGAATTTGCGTGTATTCACCGGCGGGCAAATCAAAATCTTCTATCAACGATGCAAATGCATTTCCCTGAAGGGTTAGCAAATCTATCTCGCGGGGATCGCCGTTACTGTCTGTGACATCGATAGTGATGGCATCACCATTCCCGCGTAACTCAACGGTGCTGAAAAATACGACCACTTCACTGGCGTTATCCACCGGCGCATCTGAGATATTCAATGTGAAATTAGAGAAAAACGTTTCTGTATCTTCGGCCTGAGTCATTTCACTACCACTGCCACCACCACAGGCAGTCAGTAACGAAACAGAAGAAATAATAAGAGCCGCAGGGCCTGCCTGCTTCAGAGCACGACTAATTTTCCTTGTATAGCGCTTCATTACTGCACCAGCTCCTGTTTTCATTATTATTCTCCGTTTTATATGTATTGCTGTTTCAATATCACTTAAATTCTATATAGGCGTTAACCAGAATTTGTTCCTGTGCCATGGTCATATCAAGCAGTGTGCCAAAGAAAAAAAGAGCATACAAAACAGAAAATTAACTAA
Source organism: Alteromonas sp. ABH4_456 (assembly GCF_056160645.1). Lineage (NCBI taxonomy): Bacteria > Pseudomonadati > Pseudomonadota > Gammaproteobacteria > Alteromonadales > Alteromonadaceae > Alteromonas > Alteromonas sp. ABH4_456. Next base: position 151,817 of record NZ_JBSWXO010000009.1, on the reverse strand, counting down.
CAACACAGTGGGTGACTTAGTCATTTTTGAAGTGAAAACGTAGCGAAGTACCGACACTTTAAGGCCAGTGCAGGCGGTTTTTTAGTTTACGTATGCGTTCGTTTACTTTTTACCCGCAGAGCGTACAGTTTTTCTTCAACGTGTGGGTTAAGCCGTTCACGCAAAACTACAGATCAATAAGTTAGCGATACGTGCACGAAGATAAATTCCTGTTCATTCTGTCAGGTATTGTTGCTTATCCCATACGGTGATTGATTTTTGAGCACTTTTCTTGTTCCAATTGCCCCCGGTGAAATCACTAATTTGTTGAATGCCCAAAAGCAGATTAATCCTGCGTAAATAAAAGACCGTACAACTTGCGTTGCACGGTCTTTTTTTATTCGCAGTCAATGCGGGCCGGCGCTGAATAATGCCGGTATGCTTTATACCGGTATTAGCGACCACGGCTTTATTGTACTTAAATACTTACCCGCTTATAGGGGCGGTATTCAGCCTGCCAGAAGTTTTTCTCAATACTCGCTTTCAGGGCCTCGTCTGTCATTTCCAGTGCCAGATCCTGCTCCATAGCCACTTTCGCCACGGCAAAGGCGATGTCTTTGCTCAGAGTCGCAATTTCAGTAAGTGGCGGCAGTAAGCAGCCTTCACCGGTATTAGCCATAGGTGATGCTGACGCTAGCGCATTACTGGCTGCCATCAACATTTCATCACTGATCAGCTTTGCCTTACCCGCAATAACGCCCAGGCCAATCCCCGGGAAGATATAACTGTTGTTACACTGGGCAACAGGATACACCTTACCGTTGTACTCAACAGGTTTGAACGGGCTGCCGGTAGCAATGACAACTTCACCGTCTGTCCACTCAATAACCTGCTCAGGCCGGGCTTCAACCTGACGTGATGGATTACTCAACGGGAAGATAATGGGCAGTTCGCAATGACTCTTCATTGCCCGGATAACCTGCTCAGTGAACAGACCCGGCTGACCGGACACACCTATCAACACATCAGGCTGAGCACAATGCATCACATCCAGCAACGACGGGAATTTACCGGAGAACGTCCAGCCTGCAATGTCTTCCTGACTGTGCTGCAGCTTCGCCTGGAAGTCACGTAAGCCTTCCATACCTTCGGTCAGCAAGCCAAAACGGTCAATCATAAAGACCTGCTTGCGCGCCTGCGCATCAGTCAGTCCTTCCGACACCATTTGCTGGATCAGCATTTCTGCAATACCGCAACCTGCTGAGCCGGCACCGACAAAGACCACTTTCATCTCAGACAATTTACGCTGAGTGGTCCGGCAGGCTGCCAGAATGGTACCCAGAGTCACCGCTGCGGTGCCCTGAATGTCATCATTGAAACAGCAGATTTCGTTGCGGTAGCGTTGCAATAAAGGCATCGCATTTGGCTGAGCAAAATCTTCGAACTGAATCATTACTTCCGGCCAGCGGCGTTTAACCGCTTTAATGAACATGTCGACAAATTCGTCATATTCTTCCTGACCGATACGCGGATGGCGCGCGCCCATGTACATCGGGTCGTTTAACAGTTTTTCGTTGTTGGTACCCACGTCAAGCATGACAGGTAACGTGTATGCCGGGCTGATACCACCACAAGCGGTATACAGCGACAGTTTACCGATTGGAATACCCATGCCGCCGATCCCCTGGTCACCGAGACCCAGGATCCGCTCACCGTCAGTCACAACAATCACTTTTACTTTACGTTTTGTTGCGTTCCTGACGATATCATCCAGTTGATGACGTTCTTCCCAGGAAACAAAAAGTCCGCGGGAACTGCGATAGATGTCAGAAAACTGCTCACAGGCATCACCTACTGTAGGGGTGTAGATGATGGGCATCATTTCTTCAATATGTGACTGGATAAGGCGATAGAACAGGGTTTCGTTATTATCCTGAATGGCCCGCAGATAGATGTGCTTATTCAGAGCATCATCAAAAGAACTGTATTGCATGAACGCACGTTCAACCTGTTCTTCGATTGACTCATACCTTGGCGGAAGTAATCCGGTCAGGTTGAAAGAGGCCCGTTCACGGGCCGTAAAAGCACTGCCCTTGTTCAACAAGGGCGTTTCTAACAGTGAGGGTCCAGCGTGGGGTATATATAAATATCGGTTTGACTCGTCTGACATTGTTTATCCGATTTATTGTTGGGAATGTAGCCCGGCCAAAACCTTCTCGCCTAAAAGATTTCCTCTGGCTCGGGCGCTGCGTTTTCGTCACCTTGTGCAGGATCGACGATTTCATCGTCAAGCACGAACACCTTCGGTTCGGTGCCTTGCGCAAAGTATTCAAATAGTGTCGTATGGTCTGTTCGTCTGGTCAACTTTCCTGTGCCCCTGTCGATACGAACTCGTACCACTCCTTCCGGAATGGCCATCGGTTCTTCCGGCACACCATCGAGTATTTTCTGCATAAACCGGATCCAGGCAGGTTGCGCCGCTTTCGCGCCATCTTCACCACCAATCATGGCATTACCCAGCCAGTTAAACTTCTCAGGATTACGGTTGATCAGATTCTGATTACGGGTAGAGCGGCCAAGATTACGGTTCATATCGTCAAATCCTACCCAGGCTGTTGCGATAATGTCCCGATGAAATCCGCTGAACCACGTATCCCGCGCATCATTGGTTGTACCTGTTTTGCCCGACAGGTCATCCCGCTGTAGAATATTTCTCGCCCGCCAGCCAGTGCCCATCCAGTAGGTTTTCTTGCTCCAGCTGCCATTGGCACGTACACCGGTTCGCATCATATCAGCTACCAGGAAGGCATTTTGTGCACTGATCACTCTTGGTGCTGAGCGCTTTTCTGCTGAATCGTCAGTTGTGACCGGCAAGCCTTTGCCCAGACCGCCCTCAGCATTCAGCTGGGCTTCCAGCATAGCCTCTACATTGTCTTCACTGTAGTCCTGAGCAGCCGCGCCCGCTATTTGCTCACCGCTTTCAGAGCACGGGTTGCACGCCCACGCCGGAGAAGCTTGCCACAATTGCTCTCCCTGCTCATTGAGCACACGGTCTATAAAGTATGGAGTAATCAGGTAACCGCCGTTGGCGATAACAGACATGGCCCTTACGACTTCCAGCGGCGTGTGCGCGCCGGAACCCAGTGACACGGTTTCATCGTTAGGCACTTCGTCTTTATCGAAGCCAAATTTTGCCAGATGCTCTCTGGCTTTTTGTAATCCCACACCCCGTAGCAAACGCACTGAGACCACGTTCTTCGATTTACCCAGTGCCACACGCATACGGATTGGTCCGTCGTATTCCGGAGGTGAGTTCTGCGGACGCCAGGCCACGCCGGTGGTGGCATCCCACTGATTAATCGGCGCATCATTAATGACGGATGCCAGGGTATAGCCATTTTCCAGCGCAGCGGAATAGATAAAGGGTTTAATATTTGAACCTACCTGACGCTTGGCCTGGGTAGCACGGTTAAACTGGCTCTGATAGAAGCTGTAGCCGCCAACCACAGCCTCAGCCGCACCGTTATGAGGATTGAGTGCAATGAGAGCACCGCTGACCGCCGGAATTTGTGCCAGCCGCCACTGCTCGTCCTGCATGCGGATATAAATCACAGCACCGGGAGAAACAATATCCGATGCGGTTTCAGGTTCATCTCCCTGACGGGAATCGGTAATGTAAGGACGGGCCCAGTCGAGACCTTCCCATTTAATCACACGCTCCACGCCATTCAGGTCAGTCACTGTTATCGACGGCTCTTCTTCCGGCGTGGCAGGATCAAAGACCTGCGTGACCACCGCAGGCACCAGCGGATGGAAATGCGGCACCGCATCCAGCGCAGTTCGCACTTCATCCGGCGTCCATTGTTTGTTTTGATCGGTCAGGGCCAGAGAATTTTCTTCCGGCTCATCATCCTCATCTTTCGCAGGCTGGTTCCACAACCAGGTCACCGGGCCTCTGTAACCATGACGTTCATCATAGTCGTGTAAGTTAAGTACAACTGCATCCTGTGCCGCTTGTTGAATATCAGACGGCGCAGTGGCGTATACCTGATATCCCCCGGTTTCAGCTTCTTCCTTCCCGTAGATTTCAACCATCTCGTTGTAGATCAAATCAGCAAGGTACGGGGCGTCGAGATCTATTTCAGCGCCGTGTTTACGTGCTGTTACCGGCGCACCGGCGGCTTCATTAAACTCAGCCTTCGTGATAAAGCCCTCATCCAGCATACGTAATAACACAATACGCCGGCGCTCAACCGAACGTTCCGGCCGGCTTACAGGATTCAGCACCGATGGCGCCTGCGGTAAACCGGCAATCGTAGCGAGCTGAGCAAGGTTCAGTTCTTTTAAATTCTTTCCGTAATACACCTGTGCAGCGGCACCGAAGCCAAATGCACGGTGACCAAGTTCAACCTTGTTAAGGTATAGCTCGAGGATTTCCTGCTTACTCAGCACCTGCTCCATGTGAATCGCAATGAAAATTTCTTTGATCTTACGGATGAAGGTTTTATCGCGGGTCAGGAAGAATCCGCGGGCGAGCTGCATGGTGAGCGTACTGGCGCCCTGCTGCTTTTCACCGGTGATAATTAAATTGAAAGCCGCCCGGGCCACACCAATAGGATCGATACCATAATGCTCATAAAAACGGCTGTCTTCGGTAGCAATTACCGCCTGAATCAATTTTTCAGGTACGTCCTCAAGTTTTACCGGGATCCGCCGTTTAACTCCATATTGAGAAATTAATTTTCCATCATAGGTATAAATTCTCATGGGTGTTTGTAAGCGTACATCCTTCAGGACAGTAACACTTGGCAGGTCTGGTTTGATATAAAAATAAATACCGGCAAGTGCCGCTACGCCTAGCGTGCCGCCAATAATTGTAATCAGAAAAAGGGATTTTATGTACTTCACGAAATTTTCATTACCAAGAGTGTTACGCCGGTTAGTGTCAGAAATTTATACCTATGTACCTGTATCATAACCATACAGTTTAAATATTTTGCGTTACATTCTACCTTAGAGTATTAATTCTGAAATTCCGGACGCCAGCAAATGAAATCGCTGTTTAAGAAAAAGCTGCCACCTATTGTGGGCCTTGACATAGGCACTCGTCAAATAAAAGCAGTGTTGATTGAACGCAATGCCAAAGGCTTTGTGCTGCAGGCGTTCGCATGCGAGCCCATCTCGAAACGTGCGTTTTCCGAACGTGAAATCAAAGATTTCGACGCCATCAGTATTACGCTGAAGAAAATTAAGAAAGTACTGAAAACGAAGGTTAAAGCGGTCAATATTGCCGTAGCGGGCTCGTCTGTGATCAGTAAAGTGGTACACATGGACCCGGAACAGTCTGATTTCGAACTGGAAGGTCAGATTGAAATCGAAGCAGACAGCCTGATCCCCTATCCTCTCGAGGAAGTGTATCTGGACTTCGAAGTACTCGGCCCCAGTAAAACCTACCCCGGCAAAGACAACGTGCTCCTCTCTGCTGCCCACAAAGACCTGGTCGACAGCCGTATCACTCTGGTAAGAGAAGTTCCCTTCGAGCCTAAAGTGGTTGATATGGAAGGTTATGCGCTGGGTAATGCGCTGTTTTACTTCCATCCTCTGGAAAATGAGGACGAGAAAATTTGCTGTATCAACCTGGGTGCTTCACTGCTGCAAATTTGTGTATGGCAAAACGGTGAAGTGATTTACACCAAAGAACATGCTTTTGGCATGAATATGCTGATTCAGGATCTCGCGGCCATCAATATGATGGAGCCCGACGAGGTAGAAAAACAAATCCTGCTGGGCACGCTGCCGGGTAACTGGCAACAGGACACCCTGCCTATTTTTGCTGCCAATCTGCAGCAACAGATCCAGCGGGCCATTCAGATGTACGTGTCTACATTACACGGTGATCGCCCGGAGAAAATTGTCTTCGCCGGCGGCGGTGCCACCATACCGGAACTTGTCGAGTCATTGAGACAGGACCTGGGTATGGAAATAGAAGTATTTAATCCTTTTGAAGGTATGACCGTTAATCCCAAACTCGATCAGGAAAAACTGGCGGCGCTGGCACCCCAGCTTGCCCTTGCCGCGGGTCTGGCCAGCCGGAGCTTTAGCGAATGGCACATGTAAACCTGCTTCCGTGGCGGGAAAAGCAACGCCAGCAACAAAAACAACAGTATCTGATCCTTATTCTTGGCATCGCCATTTTTGTCGGTGCAATTTTCTGGGCTGTGGGTCAGGTCATTGATGCCCAAATCCGTAATCAGAATTCCCGCAATAATTACCTCAAACAAGAAATTGCTGTTCTGAATAAGCAAATCGCGGAAATCCAGAAAATTAAAGAAGCGAAAAAAGCGATTGAACAGCGCATGGCACTGATTGAACAGCTTCAGGTCAGCCGGAACGTTGCTCCCTCGGTGTTTGATGAGCTGGCCAGAATCCTGCCAGCCGGTGTGTCTTTTACTTCCATGAGAAGACTGGGGAACAGTATTGAAATACAGGGGCTGAGTGATTCCAATAACCGCCTGTCAGATTTTATGCGCCGGCTTGATAACTCTCCGGTATTTTCAGGCGGTGAATTGTCATCTATTAAAGCAGACACATCGGCCAGTGACGCAGTAAGCGACTTCACACTTAAATTTAATATCAGCCCGGAAGTTGCACCACGCATTGAACAACCTTCTGCGGGAGGTAATAAAAAATGAGTTTTGATTTTAGTAAGCTGAAAGAACTCAACGAACTGGACTTCGAACAAGTCGCCATCTGGTCGAAAGAAGTAAAACTGGTGGTTATGCTGTTCGTGATTATCGTGGTTGGTGCATTGAGCTACTGGTTCATTGTAAAACCTAAGCTCCCGGTGCTTGAACAGGCAGAAATTGAAGAACAGGAACTGAAAATGCAGTTCCAGGCCAAATACCGTATCGCGGTGAACCTCAATGCTTACATGGAACAGTTAAAGCAAATTGAAGCCGATTTCTCTACCATGCTACGTTCACTGCCCACCAGTAACGAAACGCCGGGACTACTGGACGACATTACCTACGTAGGTACTACGTCAGGCCTGACTTTTAAGTTACTGAACTGGCAACAGGAAGTGCCGAAGGAATTCTATACTGAATTACCTATCGAAATTGAGGTATCAGGCGGCTATCACAATTTTGGTGAATTTGTGTCTGAAATAGCTGATTTACCAAGGATCGTTACTCTTCACGATTTTGAAATTGTGCACGAAGCGGACCGTCTGAATCTGCAGATGCAAGCGAAAACCTACCGTACTTCCATGAATTCTCAACAGGGAGCAAAACAGCCATGATGTTAAAATCGTCACGTTTTGTTCTCCTGGCAGTAGTGGCTTCTGTACTTTCCGCCTGTGGCGCACGGGTGGACGACCTGGTGTCGTACATTCAGCAGGTGAAAGCTACAACGCAGGTACAGGTTGACCCGTACCCTGAGTTCAAATCCCAACCTGCTTTTGAATATGAAGCCTCTTCTTTCAGAAGCCCCTTCGCCCGTCCGGTGGATCGCACCTCTCCAGTGGCCGTCGCCACAAACAACAATTGTTTACAGCCTGATTTTGACCGCAGAAAAGAAGAACTTGAGAAGTATGGTCTTGATTCTCTGACGTTATCTGGCACATTTAGAACGCAGGGTGTACGCTGGGTATTGTTCAAGACCAACGAGGGCAGCCTGTTAAAAGCCCGGGAAGGAAGTCATGTCGGTTTGTTTTACGGAAAAATTAAGTCAATTGGCACCGAATCCATTATTATTGAACAATTGCTACCCGACGGAGCGGGATGCTGGCAACGGGAACAAACCACGCTGTCGATGAATGCAGCGGCAGGAGATAATAACAATGTCTGAGCGATACCTTTTCAATAAAAAGCTGCACAACCGGAGCCGCAGATGGCTTTGGGTGGGTGGCTCTGTGGCTGCGCTGGTGATTTTTAATGTCCTGGCTGCGCCGGCTATTGCCCAGGAACAGGAAACCGTACTGCTGGATCCTTACGCTGAAGTCGATAAGATCTTCAACTCAACCCTGACCAATATCGATTTTTCCCGTGAAGCCGACAATATGGCTGTCACCGTTATCGAATTTGATAACGACAACTTTTCTCCGCAACTCATTGAGGCACAGGGAAAACTCACCATCACTCTGCCCAAAACTGAACTCGGAGATGACCAGCTGGTTGAACTCGATGTGGTTCAGTTCGGCACAGAGGTGCAGTCTATTGAGACTTTCCAGAACGAAGAAAGTGCCAGCCTTATTATCAATTACAAAGGCACCGTGCTGGCCCGCCACCGCAAGCAGGGCAATACTCTGCGTATTGAACTACAGCCGATGAGTAAAGAAGAACTGGCTGAACTTGATAAAGATCCGGAATACTCAGGCAAGCCTATTTCACTGGACTTCCAGGACGTACCGGTTCGCCAGGTGCTGCAAATCATTGCTCAAACCAATGGCTTCAACCTGGTAACCACAGACACGGTTACTGGCAACGTAACTATTCGCCTTGAAGGGGTGCCCTGGGATCAGGCACTGGCGATGATTCTTAAAATCAAAGGGCTGGATAAGCGCATGGAAGGCAATATTCTGCTGGTTGCTCCTGCAGAAGAGTTGACCGCGCGGGAAACTGCCCAGTTACAATCGAAAAAGCAGGTGTCAGATCTGGCACCGCTGACTACATCGAATATCACGGTGAATTACGCAAAAGCGGATGCCATTGCGCAAATCCTGAAATCGCAGGATGGCGGCATTTTGTCAGACCGTGGTTCAGTCACAGTAGATGAACGTACCAACACGCTGTTGCTGAAAGATACTCAGGAGTCTATCGATGAAGCCCGCGCTGTTATTGATGCGCTGGATATTCCGGTCAAGCAGGTACTCATAGAATCCCGTATGGTCACGGTACGTGACAATGTTGATGAAGAACTCGGCGTACGCTGGGGTATCACAGATACCCAAAGCAACGGTGCGATTTCAGGTTCACTGGAAGGTGCGGATTCTGCGTCCTCTGGCAGCGTACCGGACATTTCTGACCGGCTGAATGTGAACCTGCCGGTAACCACCACAGGTGTCGCCCGCATTGGTTTTCAGATTGCCGATTTAATAGACGGTAACATCCTGGATTTGGAGCTGTCAGCACTGGAGTCGGAGAATAAAGGTGAAATCATTGCCAGTCCCCGTATTACAGTCGCCAACCAGCATGAAGCTTATATTGAGCAGGGTACAGAAATTCCTTATGTACAGGCGACGTCCAGCGGCGCTACGTCAGTAGAGTTTAAGAAAGCGGTACTGAGCCTGAAAGTGACACCACACATTACCCCTGATAACCGGATCATTCTTGATTTGGTAGTTACTCAGGATACCCGTGGTGAAACGGTTGATACATCTACCGGCCCGGCGGTTGCCATTGATACGCAGGAAATCCAGACACAAGTGCTGGTAGATAATGGCGAAACTGTGGTGCTGGGTGGTATTTTCCAGCAAACCAGTACCTCAGATGTATCCAAAGTGCCGTTATTCGGCGATTTACCGGTAGTTGGAAATTTATTTAAAAGAAACGCCTCTGTGTATCAGAAACGGGAGCTGCTCATTTTCGTCACACCGAAGATCGTAGCAGAATCTTTGTAAGACTTTTCACAACGTAACGTCAAAATAACCCCGAACGGCAGACCAGTTAACCGGTCTGTCGTTGTTATTTATAGCGCTAACGTGCTGATTTCAAAGTCTATCGATTAAAAGTACAACAAAACTTGCATCGCTGCCCGTGAAACTGAGATAATCCCGCTCTCGAAAATAAAGCGAGGTTTTAAGCGTTGTGCCTGTTGTTGAAGTGAACGGGCGCAAGTGAATGGGTAGTCCCGAAGGCAAGACCACTACCCCTAACAGAATAAAAGTTGTGATATAAGCAAATATGGCTGAAAAACGTAATATCTTTTTAATTGGCCCCATGGGTGCTGGCAAAAGCACCATCGGCAGACACCTTGCAGACGAACTTCACCTAGATTTTTTTGATTCCGACCAGGAAATTGAGCGCCGTACCGGTGCTGATATTACATGGATTTTTGACCTGGAAGGTGAAGAAGGTTTCCGCAAGCGCGAAGAAAACGTCATAAACGATCTTACGGACAAGCAAGGTATCGTGTTGGCGACAGGTGGCGGTTCAGTAACCAATAAAGCTGTGCGTAACCGTTTATCTGCCCGGGGTATCGTTGTATACCTGCAAACTACTATCGACAAGCAAGTCGCCCGTACTCAACGTGACAAGCGTCGTCCTCTGCTGCAAAAGGGTGAACCGGAGCAAATCCTGCGTAACCTTGCTGAGGAACGTAACCCGCTTTACGAAGAAGTGGCGGATTACATTGTTGATACTGATGATCAGTCTGCCCGTGCGGTAGCTAACCAAATCATCAGCAAAATCGGATTATAAGTAACATTCAGGAATAGGGGCGCTGCGTGATGTCGATGTTAACTGTAGAACTCGGAGATCGTAGCTACCCGATTCACATAGAAGCGGGCTTACTCTCAAAGCCTGCTGTTCTCTCTCCTTATATCAAAGGCCCGCTGGCTGTCATTATTACTAATGATGTAGTGGCACCGCTTTATCTTGAAAAAGCAAAAGCAGCCTGTGGCGATGTGCATATTGAAACCATCATTATCCCCGATGGTGAGCAACATAAATCTCTGGAACAATTCGGCGTTATCATGACACGTCTGCTGGAGATGAATGCTGCCAGAGATACCACCCTTATTGCGTTGGGCGGTGGGGTAATCGGTGATTTATGCGGATTTGCTGCCGCGTCTTACCAGCGTGGCGTTCCGTTTATACAGGTTCCCACCACCCTGCTCTCTCAGGTTGATTCATCCGTTGGCGGTAAAACCGCGGTTAATCATCGACTTGGGAAAAACATGATTGGCGCGTTCTACCAGCCGGTTTTTGTCGCCATCGATACTGATACCCAATCAACCCTTCCGGCCAGAGAATTTGCGGCCGGCATGGCTGAAGTCATTAAGTACGGCATAATTTATGACAAAAATTTCTTCAAGTGGTTGGAAGATCATGCCGATAAGCTTAAAACACTGGAAACTAAAACACTGGCAGACGCCATCTACCGTTGCTGTGAGATAAAAGCAGACGTGGTAGCCAAGGATGAGCGGGAAGGCGGATTACGTGCCATACTTAACCTCGGTCACACATTTGGTCATGCTATCGAAGCAGAACAGGGATATGGAAATTGGTTGCACGGTGAAGCCGTAGCAGCTGGTACAGTAATTGCGTGTCAGGCTGCAGAAGCACTGAATTGGATGGATGCGTCAGAAAGTCGTCGGGTTATTGCCCTGATGGCAGCGTTCGACCTTCCGGTAGCGGGTCCCGACAGCATGAACAAAGATGCCTACATGAAGCATATGCGCCGGGATAAAAAAGTCGAAGCGGGTAATATCCGTTTTGTTATTCCGCAAGGTATCGGACATGCGGTTGTGACTAAAGACGTCAGCGACGAAATTTTAACGCAACTTCTTCGCTGACCGGCAACCTGCGCATCAGTATCGCCAGACATTCAATGGTAAGTGCGTAACACCAGTAATCAGCTGAGGGTAATCAGGTGCAATCTGAATTGCATGAAAGACTGGAATATCTGGTCAACTATTCTTCACAACTAATTTTTGTAAGCGGGGATTCCGCTGCTCAGCAAAAAAAGACGCTGGAATCTTTTGTGTTCCAGCAACACGACGAGACAGAAATCGCCTACGTGACAGCCGATCCTACTATGGAGCTGTCAGATTATCGTCGTCAACTTTGCAGACAATTACTGGGTACACTGGTTGGCAGCTATATACGGCCGCTGAATGAGTTGCTTGCAGGGCTTAACGAGCATGTTGGTCCCATTCTCATAACCATTACCCAGGCGGAGCATGTACCGGACGAACTGCTTCAGGAGCTGTGGGATCTGGTACTGCAAAGCCGTTTTGCAGGCAATAAGCAACATTTGAATGTATTACTGTTCGGTGAGTCAACCTGGGCGGAGAGAGCCCGGAAATGGCTACCGGCAAAAAACACCGATACGCCTCTGCTTATAAGCAGTCAGTCAGTGGCGACTCAACAACCTGGCTCAGAGTTAGATACTATGATTGAGAACCGACGTAAGGCTTTTCACGAGCACCTGGCTAAACGCAATGGTCAGGAGGAACATCTGCAAACAAGAAGTACCAGTGTACTGGCTTCCCCTCTCTTCATTTCACTTGTCGCAGTGATATTTGTTGCCGTTTTCGGTGGCCTGATTTACATGCAGTATGGCGATGATATCAAGGCCCTGTTTGGCCCTATTGATGACCAGTTCCCGCCAGTATCCTCCGTTGAACCGGGCTCAGCGTTTGATGAACTGAAAGATCCTGCACAAAAAGCCGTGCAGGAAGATAAACCCGTCGTCTCCTGGGACAAGGCTGTTGCCGCTATCGATGAAAAAGACCAGTATCAACCAACTGCTGAAGACAATGCCCAGCCGGAAGACTTACTCAGCTTTATCGAAGATGTGACGGCTGAGAAAGTGGAAGTACCGGTATCGCAGGATACCCCTGCAGAACCGGAGACTGATACTGGATCTGAAGCCTCATCATTCAGTACCGAAAACGATTTCTCCGATACAACCGCTGAAAACGCATCCGCAGACGAATTAATCGCATCTATTACTGATACCAGTGAAGAGATTGAAGAAGCGCCGGCACAAGTGCAGGAAGTGACACCAGTCAGAACAAGCATTCCCCGTGAGCCTATGGCATCAGCAGGTTTTGATGAATTCGTATCTGGGCGCAAGGTGCAGCCAACTCAGCCAGAACCTCAAAGACGTTCTGAACCGGAGAAGCCGCTGATCACCGAAGCCAAAGTGGGTCGCAAACCTATGGTGCTGGAGAGCCGTCCTAAAGGACAAATCCGTGATATTCCGGAAGAACCGGCTCAGGTATCACCGCCCCCGGCTGAAGAACCAGCCCGCATTGCTACCCGTACGCAAGTACCTGCAACTGAAACGTCACAGCCTGTCCGTGAGGTCGCCAGAGTGACACCTCCTGCCACACCTTCTGTAAGCCCCCGTGCGGCTAGGGTCACCGAATCCCGTACCAGTCCGGCGCCGTCTGTACCTGAAACACCGGCCAGAGCAGAACCGGTATTCAGTGGCAGTGGCAACTATGACAATGCACAACTGTTTAACAGTATTCAGGCAGATGATTACATCGTTCAGCTAGCCGGCCTGAAAGATGAGACCCTGATGAAAGAGTTCATCAAAGACAACAACATGGAAAGCTTCATCTGGATTTACCGCACTCAGCGTTACGGCGGTGACTGGTTTGTTATTTTATACAATGACAAATTCGACGCTTTTTCAGAAGCTAACAATGCTGTGGCCACCATCCCGCCCTTCCAGGGCCGTGAAAAAATCTTCATCAAGCGGGGCCGCAATGTTCTGGAAGAAATTGAAAAGGTAAGCCAATAATGGCTGTGAGCATCTGGGTAGACGCCGATGCCTGCCCGGTTGCCATTAAAGAAATCCTGTTCAAAGCCGGGCCGCGCACTAAAACCATGGTGACCTTCGTGGCAAACCATGGGATCAGGGTTCCGCCTTCCCCGTGGCTTACACGCCTGCAGGTGGAGAAAGGATTCGATATTGCCGATAACGAAATCGTACAGCGGGTATCAGCGGGCGACCTGGTCGTTACCTCAGACATCCCCCTGGCAGACGAAGTCATCAGTAAACAGGCTTGTGTCGTCACACCAAGGGGTGAAGAGCTTACCCGCGAAAATATCCGCTCAAGGCTGAATATCCGTGATTTTATGGACACCATGCGGGCAAGTGGCGTGCAAACCTCCGGTCCACCGCCATTGTCTCAGCGGGAAAGGCAGGCCTTTGCTAATGTGCTCGACCGCTTTTTAGCATCTGCCCGCTAACCTTCAACGTATTTGTCGTTATCACCTGCAACTTTGCTGCAAATCTGATCGTTCCCGCTTTAATTCGCCGTTAAATGCACCGGTTATTCGATTGCAGGTTGTGGGGATCACCGATGACAGATACAATCGATTATGGCTTTGATAGTCACTGAATATCCGGCTCGCCCGGGACAAATAGCAAATAACATCCTATAACACGTTAAAAACGTGATGTGCGCGTGGGTAACATTCAAAAAGCATGATGCAGAAGAAGAACCGGGCCTTCCTGAAGTGGGCTGGCGGTAAGTACAGCCTGGTAGAAAACATCAATGCCAAACTTCCTTCGGGCAATCGGTTGATTGAGCCTTTTGTTGGTGCTGGCTCTGTATTTTTAAATACCGACTTCAAGCGTTATTTGCTTAACGACATTAACCCCGATCTCATTAATCTGTACAACTTTCTGAAAGCCCAACCGGATGCCGTTGTACATGATGCGTCCCGCTTTTTTTCAGACAAACATAACGTTGAAGCCACTTACTACGCGCTGCGGGAAGAGTTTAATCACACAGCAGATGAATATTACCGCGCTATCCTGTTTCTGTACCTGAACCGTCATGGCTACAATGGCCTTTGCCGCTACAGCCTTGCCGGCAAATTTAACGTTCCTTTCGGTCGTTACAAAAAGCCTTACTTCCCTGAAGAAGAAATGATGGTATTTGCCGAGCGCTCCCAAAAGGCAGTGTTCACCTGCTTACCGTTTGAGAAGGTGTTCAGTCGTGCCAGACGGGGCAATGTAATTTATTGTGATCCTCCTTATGCTCCCCTGAGCAAAACAGCGGCTTTCACCAGTTATGCATCCAAAAGTTTTGGCCTTGATTCACAGCATAAGCTGGCAGAGCTGGCCATTCGTGCCTCAAAGAAACGGGGTATACCGGTATTGATATCCAATCATGATCTTCCGCTGACCAGGAAGCTGTATGCCGGTGCTGAAATTTCGGAATTGTCGGTAAAGCGCTCTATCAGTCAGAAGGGTGAAAACCGCAAACCGGCGGCTGAGTTGCTGGCGTATTTTGCTCCGGCGACAGATTTACCGCCCCCTAAACCCCGCAAACGCAGAAAGAAGCCGGTAAAACCGGTGCTGAAGCACACAGGCTTAAAGTAATACTCAGTTAATGATGGCGTTTACCAGACTCGCCAAACCCAACACCAGTAACGCAACGAATATCACACCGGTTACAATGTATCCGGCCAGCTTACCCTGATTAAAATCCCGCTCATAATTTTGCT
Organism: Alteromonas sp. ABH4_456; assembly: GCF_056160645.1. NCBI lineage: Bacteria > Pseudomonadati > Pseudomonadota > Gammaproteobacteria > Alteromonadales > Alteromonadaceae > Alteromonas > Alteromonas sp. ABH4_456. The sequence goes on along the minus strand of NZ_JBSWXO010000009.1, from coordinate 136,644 downwards.
GGCTTTGCACACCAAATGCACTGGCGAGTACGCTCAAAATCATGGCAAAAAAGCCGGGAGATTTAGGTTTACCGCTGATAAGCATCATTTGCCTGCGGGTTGGAAATCTCTGTCTGAATTGCCATAGAGCAGTTCTAACAGGTCGAAGAAATGAAACTGATACGATGTAGACTTACCGGACGCCCATTCCAGCCAGCTGACTTCAGTCATCATCAGCGCTGAACACTCACGGGGCAAGGCTGCTGCCTGAGATACCGTTTGCGCTTCATCCTGAAAGTCGCATACAGCTTTTGTCACGGTGGCCGGGTCGCAAAATGCAGCAGACAGCATGACCACTATCGCAACGAGAGCGCCTGCTGGTTTTTTCATGCAGAAGCGTGATTTACGAAAGAAACTTATCTTTTCCATGATTGTCTTCGCCGGCTAAAAAGTAACCTTATTATAGCGACAATAAGAATTCTAACAAGCTGAAGTTAGCACAGGAAAAGTGGCATTTTTTTCATCTTCTGAAAACAGCGGGAAGCAAAGTAAATGAATGCCTGAATTACAAATAAAAAACCCGGAGACAGTTGCTCCGGGCTTTTACTCTCAACGTTAAAAAAGAGGTCTGTTGAACTTACAGTTCGAAATCTACACCGTAAGAAATAACATACTTGATTGAATCGTTATCCAGAGCGTCTCCCGGATATTCATCATCTAAATCTGTACCGGTAATAGCGAAAGTAAAACCGTCTTTCGCGATAGATACTGCCCAGTCCGCATAACCTTCAACACCGTTGAAAGCTTCTGCAAAGTCACCCTGGTGATAACCAACGTGCAGACCCAGCTCTGCACCGGAAGCTACCGGCATGCCGTAGTCCAAAGACACGTAAGAAGCCTGAGCAAAACCGAAGTCCTGGCCTTCGCCTTCATCAGCTTCAGTGTTAGCCAGTAAGTAAAGGGTAGCACTGAAACCGCCGTAACCTACAGTACCGTAGATTTCCCCGAAATCGAATTCAGCTTCTTCATCGTAGTTGTAGTACAGGTAACCGACATCATAAGTGAAGTCACCAGACTCACCTGAGAAACCGAAGTATAAATCGTGCTCGTATGAGTAGACATCATCTGACGCATACTGAACGTTAGATACCCATGTACCGGCATAGAAACCGCTTTCGTCAGCGTAATCGATACCACCCTGAACAGCAGGTTCGTTAGTAGTCTGAGTCAGACCACGCCAGATATAGTTATTTGTGACACTTACGTTCGCACTCAATTCTGCAAAAGAAGGCGCAGAAGTCAGTAAAGCTGCAGATGATACGGCAACAGCCAGCAACGTTTTTTGAATGGAAGTTTTCATGTGTTCTCCGTTGGATTTTATTTATGTACGTATTGAACGATTTCTGTCTTATTGTTTTTATTCAGCTTTCTCGTATAAGGCAAAACTAATGCCCATCTGATTAAAATCATAAATTTATGAATAACCAACTGATAACAATGAATTTTTATTCACAGAATTTAAAAGTGACATTAAATAAAACCAAACAGCACCATTATGGTTCGCACTGAATTTGAACAACATCACTATTTTGGTGCAGTCATTCATCCTATTTCATGACATTTAGTGAGAAATGTCATTGCGACACTATAATTCGCACTTATTTGCGGTATCCGGCCCTGCTTATGCTGGCCGCAGACAAGACAAACGCGGCCTGCCGCGCTATCATCCGGTGCGTTCTTAAGAACATATAAGGTATGAAGCTATGAAAGAGTTTTTAATCGCCCCTTCTATATTGTCTGCTGATTTCGCCAGATTGGGGGAAGATGTGGAGGCAGTGCTGGCAGCAGGTGCTGATGTGGTTCACTTTGATGTGATGGACAACCACTATGTCCCCAACCTTTCATTTGGTCCGATGATTTGCGAAGCATTGCGGAAATATGGCATTACCGCTCCCATCGACGTGCATCTGATGGTGTCACCGGTGGACGACCTTATCGAACAATTTGCCAAAGCCGGCGCCAGCTATATCAGTTTTCATCCTGAGGCGAGTCAGCACGTCGACCGTTCGCTGCAATTGATCATTGATAACGGCTGCCAGCCCGGACTGGTTTTTAATCCGGCCACCCCGCTTCATTACCTTGACCATGTCATCGACAAACTGCATCACATATTGATCATGTCGGTGAACCCGGGTTTCGGAGGACAGTCATTTATCCCTTCAACACTTGATAAACTCCGTGCAGTTAAACAGCGGGTAGAAGAAAGTGGTAAAAATATCCGTATTGAAATTGACGGAGGGGTAAAAACCGATAACATTCGTGCCATCGCAGAAGCTGGCGCAGATATGTTCGTTGCCGGCTCGGCAATATTTAATGCCCCCGACTATAAAAATGTAATTGACGACATGCGACGGGAATTAGCCGCCGCAAACAACGTCTGAATTCAGCAGGTACAGGTAATCAGGAAATGAGTAACAAACCCATTGTATTAAGTGGCTGTCAGCCCTCAGGACAACTTACTATCGGTAATTACATGGGAGCCCTCAAACAGTGGGTTGCCATGCAGGATGATCACGATTGCCTGTATATGCTGGTAGATTTACATGCCATTACGGTGCGTCAGGAGCCCGCGGCGTTACGGGAAGCCTGCCTTGACGGTCTGGCCTTATACCTGGCCTGCGGCATTGACCCCGAAAAGAGCACCTTGTTCGTGCAGTCCCATGTACCCGAACATGCCCAGTTGGCCTGGATCCTGAACTGCTATACCCAAATGGGTGAGCTGAACCGCATGACTCAGTTTAAAGACAAGTCTGCGAAGAATGTAACCAATATCAATGCCGGCCTTTTCACCTACCCGGCACTGATGGCCGCAGATATTCTGTTATACCAGGCAAATCAGGTACCGGTAGGTGACGACCAGAAGCAACACCTGGAACTGGCCCGTGATGTTGCCACACGTATGAACAACATCTACGGCGATATGTTTGCTATCCCGGATCCGTTCATCCCTGAATTCGGCGCACGCATTATGAGCCTGCAGGATCCCGGCAAGAAGATGTCTAAATCTGACGACAATCCGAAAAACTTCATCGGCTTGCTCGAAGATCCAAAGAAGCTCACAAAGAAAATCAAAAGTGCGGTAACTGATTCTGATGAACAGGCACGCATTTATTTCGACACTGAAGAAAAGCCGGGTGTATCTAACCTGCTGACATTATTGTCTCTGTCTACAGGCCGTTCCATTGATGAACTGGTTCCTGAATACGAAGATAAAATGTATGGTCACCTTAAAGGCGATGTGGCTTCTGCTGTCGTTGCACTGCTTGAGCCAGTACAAACGCGCTTCAAAGCGTTACGGGAAGATCGTGCTTATCTTGATGAAGTCATGAAAAAAGGGGCAGAAAAAGCCTCAGCCCGTGCAGCTAACACACTGGATAAGGTTTACGACACACTGGGCTTCATTCCCCGTCCACGCTAAGCCGGCACAATATACGGAGTCAGTTTGTGTTGTTATTAATTGATAACTTCGATTCCTTTACCCATAACCTGGCCCGCTACTTCACTGAGCTGGGCCAGCAGGTAAAAGTGGTGCGTAACGACGAAATCTCCCTTGAGCAAATCGCCGCGCTGGCACCGCAATACCTGGTGTTGTCACCGGGTCCCTGCACGCCGGATGAAGCCGGTATTACCCTCAGCGCCATTGACCACTTTGCCGGTAAAATTCCTATGCTGGGAGTTTGCCTGGGGCACCAGTCTATTGGTCAGGTATTCGGCGGTAAAGTCACGCGGGCAGATAAGGTCAGACACGGTAAAAACTCTGCCCTTTTTCACAATAATACGGGAATGTTCAGCGACTTACCCGACGGATACACTGTCACCCGGTATCACTCACTGGTACTTGAACCTGAAACCTTGCCGGACAGTTTGTCAGTGGAAGCCTGGTGTATTAACGAAAGTGGTCAGCGGGAAATTATGGCGATTGCCCACAGAACGCTGCCTCTGTGGGGTGTCCAATTTCACCCGGAGTCACTGCTGACAGAGCATGGCCACGCTATTTTGCAGCGGTTTATTACGCTGGCAGATGCATAATATTCAGAAAGTATTCAAAAAAAATCATACTCCGGCCGATAACAGGTTACTATGATTTTTCCGGTAGCCCGATATGCTTTCGTTTTCTGTACCCGACAGCACCCCGAATAAAAATGACGTACGCAGGAGCCGCCCGGTAGTGGAGCATACCCCTGACAACTTACCCCCAATCAATGAGAGGTTTGATAACCTGCTGATTGCGCCTGCGCGGGTGTCTCAGATGATGGGCCGCCGCAGTCCGGGGGAAGTGGCGTTTGCCCAGTCGGAACAGGGCGATGCCCGTCGCCGTTTGCTGCATGTTGAAAAAGTCGCCATTAAAAACAAACAGCTTCTGGCACAGTCAGAAGCCAGTCTGTTAGACCGTGTTAACGCCGAACTTCATCAGTACGTTTTTGAGTTGCTGAAAGATGAAATAGACAATACAGAGGTGGTCCTTACCTCTGTACTTAACCTGAGTCATGAAGTTGCACCGCTGCTGGATATTCTGTCAGTCAGGGCCACATCTATTTCCCGCATTGAACCTCATGCTGCGGCACTACCATGGCTCTACGATGACCTCATGACCGTGGTAAATGCACCTAAGTTTCGTCGTAAGGACTCTAAGGGAAAAGTGATTCCGGTGGAAACCTTACGCACGGCGCTGAGCTTTATCGGTATTGAAAACCTCCGTTTATTGCTGCCGGCCATGATTCTGCGCCGGGCTCTGCCGAAAATTACCGATCCGTATCCGGACATTAAAAATCGTATCATGCAATTCGCTCAGTCAACGGGTCTGACTATGCGCGCACTGGCTGATGATTATGATTTACCGCCCCATGAAGCCTTCACCGCAGGGATTCTGTCCCAGCTGGGACGGTGTGCGGTGTCGCGGTTGTATTTTAAAGCTTTTGAGCAGGCGCAGATTGCATTGTTAAGAGAAGCTGAAATTGCAAAGGACACTGAACAGCACGGAGCGATGGCGAAAGTACAGCCATCGGCAAATTACCTTATTGCTATGCAGCAGGAATTTTCTGAGCCGCTGACAGCAAGGCTGTTAGAGATACTGCAATTTAAACGTCTGCGCCTTGCGCTGCCGTTTATTGAAATCACAGAGAATGATCAACACCCTCACGATCTCACAGAGCTTTACAAGAAAGCCAAAGCTTATGCCGCTGTACGTATGTTGCACCAGAGTAAATTTCTGAACAAAGACGAAATCCCGCTGGCACTGCATAAAACGGGCTTTGTCAGAAGCGAACGTGACATTTTGAAATCCACTGACATTTTTCAGCTTCCTCTGATTGAGAATCCGCCTCTGGATTAACGTCTTTTGTGCACGAAATCGCCGTTTTTCGTGCACTTCCACAAAATTTAATCAAAAATTTTGACTGGATAATCATTCATACCGCTAAAAATCACGGTACGTCCTTCGCCCCGCCGCCACTTGCCCTGACTCAACTTATTAACAAATTGCATAAGCTTAGACAAATAAGCTGAATGCTTATGCACTTTTTATGCAAAACAAGCTAAAACCCTCTAAAAACAAGGCCTGCAGCGGGATTCCCAAGGTTACAAAGTGGCGATTAACTGGCATACTGTATAGCTAATTCGTACTTTTCGCATCCAACATCATCTGCACAATTTCACATTTGCACAGCGGATGCCCGATAAAAGAGGTAACTATAATGAACGTAACTCGCGCAACCTTTGATGAGGTCATGGTCCCTAACTACAATCCGGCCAATATGGTACCGGTACGTGGTGAAGGTTCCCGCGTTTGGGATCAGGATGGTGCTGAATACATCGATTTCGCAGGTGGTATTGCCGTAAACGTACTGGGTCACAGCCACCCTGCACTGGTTAAAGCATTAACCGAACAGGGCAGCAAGTTGTGGCACTTAAGTAACGTTTTCACTAACGAACCTGCACTGCGTCTGGCAAAGAAGCTGACTGAAGCCACATTTGCCGAGCGCGTTTACTTTGCTAACTCAGGTGCTGAATCTAATGAAGCGGCACTGAAACTGGCACGTCGCTATGCACTGGAAAAATTCGGTGAAGAGAAAAACGAAATCATCGCCTTTAACAAAGGATTCCACGGTCGTACTTTCTTTACTGTAACAGTAGGCGGACAAGCCGCGTATTCTGATGGCTTTGGCCCTAAGCCCGGCGCTGTTGTTCACTGTGACTACAACGATCTTGCAGCATTTGAAAAGCTTATTTCAGATAAAACCTGTGCGGTTATGATGGAGCCTCTGCAAGGTGAAGGCGGCATTATCTCTCCTGATCCTGACTTCGTAAAAGGCGTGCGTGAACTGTGTGATAAGCACAATGCACTGCTGATCTTTGATGAAGTGCAATCGGGTGTTGGCCGTACCGGCAAACTGTACGCGTACATGGGTCTGGGTGTGACGCCGGATATTCTGACCACAGCGAAATCGTTAGGCGGCGGCTTCCCGATTGGTGCCATGCTGACTACCGCTGAAATTGCCGCTCACCTGAAAGCCGGTACTCACGGCAGTACTTACGGCGGTAACCCGCTGGCATGTGCAGTAGCCGAAGCCGCTCTTGACGTAGTGAATACGCCGGAAGTGTTAAACGGCGTAATCGAAAAAGAAAACCTGTTCCGTGAACTGCTGGGTGAAATCAACGCTAAGTACAATGTGTTCGAAGAAATCCGTGGACAAGGTCTGTTACTGGGCGCTGCCCTGAACAAAGATTACGAAGGCCGCGCCCGTGACTTCCTGGTTGCTTCGGCAAACGAAAAACTGATGTGCCTTGTGGCCGGTGCCAATGTAGTGCGCTTCGCTCCTTCTCTGATCATTTCAGAAGAAGAAATCCGCGATGGTATGGCACGCTTTGAGCGCGCTGTAGCCAGCGTAGTTAACGCCTGATAAACAACGGCTCCGGAAACGCGGTTATGTATATTATTCGCCCTATTAACACTGGTGACTACGACGCACTGAACAACATCGCAGTGGAGTCCGGTATTGGCTTTACGTCATTACCGGTAAATGAAACGCTGCTGCGCAAAAAAATCAGTCGTGCAGAAAGCGCTTTTTCCGAACAGGTGGTTCAACCCGGCAATCAGTCTTATCTTTTTGTTATGGAAGATACCACCACCGGCACTGTGGTAGGCACCACAGGTATTGAGGCCGCTGTAGGTCTGGATGATGCGTTCTACCATTATCACATGGGCAAAGTTGTACATGCCTCCCGTGAGCTGAATATTCACAATACTGTGGATATTCTCTCTGTGTGTAACGACTACACCGGCGTCACCGAAATCTGCACGCTGTTTCTGCGTGAACAGGCAAGGGGCGGTATTAACGGCCGCTTCCTGTCTAAAGTGCGATTTTTGTTTATGATGGAGCACCGTGAACGGTTCTCAGAAACCATCATTGCCGAAATGCGCGGTGTGAGTGACGAAGAAGGTAAATCACCGTTCTGGGCCTGGCTGGAAGAGCATTTCTTTTCGCTGGACTTCCCCACTGCGGACTACCTTACCGGTATTGGCAATAAACGCTTTATCGCGGAATTGATGCCCAAATACCCCATTTACGTCAATTTATTGAGTAAAGAAGCGCAAGCAGTGATTGGTCAGGTTCATGATAAAACCCGCCCTGCCCTGCTTCTGCTTCAGGAAGAAGGCTTCAGCTGCCGTGGCTACGTAGATATTTTCGACGCCGGCCCGACTGTAGAAGCGAATCTGAGCCATATCCGCACAGCACAGGCAAGCCGCAAGCTACCGGTGGTCATTGACGACCAGACGGCAGCACAAGGCGGACAGACCTGTTACATCATTAATACCTCTGTAGCGGATTTTCGCGCCGTTGCCACTGATTTGGCGGTCAGCGAAGAAAACAATGTTGCTGCCATTTCCCGCCAGGCTGCAACGGCACTAAATATAAACGAAGGCGACATGGTACGTTTTGCGCCAGTCAGCTTTCGGGACTAACGACAGGATTGATTCATGCAAACTACACACTTTATCAATGGTGAGTGGGTCGCTGGACAAGGACACACTATTCAGTCGGTTGATCCGGCAAAAGACCAGGTTATCTGGGAAGGACAAGCTGCCACCGCAGCACAGGTTGACGAGGCCATCGCTGCCGCACGTAATGCGTTAACAGACTGGTCATTTCAAAGCTTTGACGAGCGCCTGACAGTCATCAAAAAATACGGTGAACTGCTGGCAGACAGCAAGCCTGAACTGGCTAAAATCATTGCCCGTGAAACAGGTAAACCTGAATGGGAAACGGCAACAGAAGTGGGCGCCATGACAGGTAAAATAGGTATTTCCGAAAAGGCCTATCATGAACGTACCGGTACTGTTGAAAACCCTATGCCCACAGGCCAGGCGTTCATCCGCCATAAGCCCCATGGCGTGGTAGCTGTATTTGGTCCGTATAATTTCCCGGGCCACTTACCAAATGGCCACATTGTACCTGCGCTGATGGCGGGCAACACCATTGTGTTTAAACCCAGCGATTTAACCCCGGCTGTGGCTGAATTCATGGTGAAGCTGTGGGAAAAAGCCGGTTTACCAGCAGGTGTACTGAACCTGGTACAAGGTGAAGTTGAAACCGGTAAAGCGCTTGCCACGCATGCTGGTATTGACGGTCTGTTCTTCACCGGTAGTTCCCGTACCGGTAAAATTCTTCACGAGCAGTTTGCAGGGCATCCGGGCAAAATTCTGGCTCTGGAAATGGGTGGAAATAACCCGCTGATCGTGAAAGACGTGGCCGACACCGATGCCGCCGTTCACGACATCGTGCAATCAGCCTTTGTGACCTCTGGGCAGCGTTGTACCTGCTCCCGCCGTTTATTCCTGCCATCAGGTGCAGCAGGAGATGCCATCCTGAACCGCCTGGTAGAAGTCACCAAAAACATTAAAGTTGGCGACTACGACGCACAGGAGCAGCCGTTCATGGGTGCGATGATTTCTGCCAAAGCGGCCAGAATGATGGTCGATGCTCAAGCGGAACTGGTCTCTCTTGGCGGCAAAGTGATTGTGGAACTGACTCAGCCGGAAGCAAACAAGGGCTTTGCGACACCGGGCATTATTGACGTGACAGACATGCTTGATGCCTTGCCGGACGAAGAACATTTCGGACCGTTACTGAAAGTCATCCGCTATACCGATTTTGATGCAGCTATCCAAGAAGCAAACAATACCCGTTACGGTTTATCTGCAGGTTTCCTGGGCGACAGCGAAGAAGATTACCGTTATTTCTTCCAGCGTATCCGTGCCGGTATTGTTAACTGGAACCGCCCGATCACCGGAGCCAGCAGTGCAGCCCCCTTTGGTGGAGTAGGCGAAAGTGGCAACCACCGCGCCAGCGCGTACTACGCAGCCGACTATTGCGCATACCCTGTGGCATCTGTTGAGCTGGAAAAAGTTACCCTGCCGGGTACATTAAGCCCGGGTTTAACGCTGTAGCAAAAGGACGCAGTTAACATGCATACAAATGTAGATACCTTATTTGACCGCCTGTGGGACAAATATGTGGCTATCACACCTTCAGCCCATAAAATTCATGCGCTGCTGGTGGGTGAGGAAAACAGTAACAGTATCGTGAACGATCATGTGGCGTTCCGTACTTTCAATCTCGACAAATGCCGGCTGGATAAGCTCGCTGCGCATTTTCTGGCGCTGGGCTACGAGGCGAAAGGCGATTACGACTTTGAAGCCAAAAAGCTGACCGCGAAGCATTTCGAACACGCCGACCTGACTAAACCTAAAGTGTTTATCAGTGAACTCCGTGTAGAAGAGCTGTCAGAAGCCTCTCAGGCGATCATCCATAAGCTGGTAGAGCAAATGGATGAAAGCATCACCACCAGCGAAACGTTTCTTTATTCAGGGCCTCAATGGTCACTGTCTAAAGAAGACTACGATACGCTGCTGAATGAATCTGAATATGCAGCCTGGATGGCGGCATGGGGCTTTCAGGCTAACCACTTCACCGTGAGTGTTAACCATCTCAGTCAGACACAGTCTCTGGTTGACGTGAACACGCTGCTTAAGGAAGCAGGTTTTGTTCTTAACACCTCAGGTGGCGAAATCAAAGGTGGCGAAAACGTATTTCTAGCCCAGTCATCGACTATGGCCGACAAAGCCGGTGTTGAAATGAACGAAGAAACGGTTCAGATCCCTTCCTGCTTCTACGAGTTCGCACAGCGCTACGAACTGCCTGACGGCAAACTGTACCAGGGCTTTGTTGCTGCATCGGCTGACAAAATTTTCGAAAGCACAAACGCTAAGTAATTACACAGCAGAAATCTGCCGTACTTTCATTGGCAAAAGGCTCCTTCACCACAGGTGAAGCAGCCTTTTTTATTTACGCCAGCTATTTTTGCAATGGTCAGCCTGTTACCGTACTCTGTTCCGGTAATCTTGCAAGGAATTCACTGAACTGGGATGGCTTATCAAAATAAAAGCCCTGCAATAAATCCACCCGGGCTTCACGAAGTAACGGCAGGTATTCAGTCAACTCCACCCCTTCCACTACAGTATGAATTTCTAACCGTTGCAACATAACAATAATGCCCTGAAACAACGCCAGTGCTTTCGCGTCATGATGGATGTCTTTTAACAGGCTGCGATCCAGCTTTACCGTACTGAATTCAAACATTCTGAGGTAACTTAACGCAGAGAATCCGCTGCCGAAATCATCCAGCGCCAAGTCGAAACCGGCATCCCTTAACGCCTGAAGTGCACTAATTGCCCGCTGCTCATCCTGCATAAAAATAGACTCGGTCAGTTCTATTTCAATTAATGACTCCGACACTTTTTTTTCCGCACAAATGGCTTTCGCCTGAGCGGGAAAGTGAGGATCTAATAACTGGTTTGCACTAATGTTAACGGCGAGAGGCACAACCTGATGCTGCTGTGCCATAACGGTGAGGTAGTCACAGGCGCGGGACAAAGCCTGCAAGCCTATTTGTAAATCCAGATGATTCGCCTCAGCCAGCGGAATGAAAATGCCCGGAGAGACGTTACCGTGCATAGCAGACTGCCACCTGCACAATACCTCGCCGGACTTCAGCACGCCCTGTACATCGTATTTACCCTGAATGTAGAAATCCAGGCTGTCCTGCTCGATGGTTTTACGTAAATCAGACAGCATGCTGACCTGCGCCTTCATACTCTCCCATAACCCCTGCTGGTAAACGCTCACCCGCCCTTTACCGCCAATCTTCGCCTGATACATGGCTGCGTCGGCATTCTGGATTAAGCGTTCAACGCTGCCGCCATCAAACGGATGGCTGGCAATGCCGATACTCGCGGACAGATGCAACTCCGTACTCTGCGCCTCGATTTTAAGGTTTTCTATCCCCTTAATGACAGATTCACCTATGGCGCTGGCACGATCTTCATCACAATCCGGCAATACCACCACAAACTCATCGCCCCCCCAGCGGGTGACAGTTTTACTGTTGTAATGTATGCGGGAAAGGACGCGGGCCACTTCCTGTAAACAGCGGTCACCGGTTTCATGACCGGCACCGTCATTGATTTGTTTAAACCCGTCCAGGTCGATAAACAAGAGCTTGAAGTTCTGACCGGATTCCAGTGCGTTTTCCAAAGCTTCATTCAGCCCGTTGCGGTTGCTCAAACCGGTCAGATCATCATGCATAGCCATCTGACGTAAGCGGGTTTCATTAAATTTACGCTCGGAAATGTCACGGACAGTGGCAATCAGATAAGGCTTTTTTTGATACTGGCTTTCAAACCGTGCCAGCGATATATCTACCGGCAATTCCCGCTCATCAAGTGTTACCAGTACCGTTTCAAACCGTATTTGCTGATGTCCGTGCTTTGACAAATGTTTGTCTGCATCAACAATCAAATCCTTTAACGACCAGCCGAGGGTCATGTTTTTATCCTGCACTTTGATAAGAGAAACGAATGCCTCGTTACACTCAGTGATGGAATAGTCGTCTGACAACACCAGCATTGCTTCGCGGGAGCTTGCGAAGGCGGATGCCATCAGATGAAAGGTCTGCTCTGCTTCACGTTCGTAAGTGATGTCGCGGGTGGTGCCCACAATCCGCACTGCAGAACCAAATTCGTCCCGTTCCAGCACTCTGCCCCGTAAACGCATCCAGAGAAACATTTCGCGGAACCGGTAACGGAAGGACACCTCAAGCCGGTCTTCGCCGCCGTGCAGCACGATAGCCCACTGAAACTCCAGGTTGGAAATGTCTTCTTCATGTATGTTTCGCAGCAAATCAATCGGACTACTTTCCCGCAACGACTCTTTGGCGGAACGGAGTGAAAATGAACGGACAGTAATCCTGTCGTCGATCGCCCGCCATTCCCAGTAAGACTCCTGGGCAGCCCACATGGCAAGACGCAACCGGGTTTCCGTTGCCTGACTCTGCTGCAGAGCGTCATACAAAGCTACGCTACGTTCAGTCAACAGGGCTTCCGCCTGTTCACGGGCACGCTTTTCCCTGGCTAAACGGCGCTCCAGCGCTGCAATCGCCTTGCTGTTTTTGTCCATGTCCACATCAGCTTTCAACGGTGATATTGAATTCATAGGTATGGGGCTTATCTGATTTTGCTTTTGTGCGCCGGATAGTTTGCCCGAAGTAATCGGCTGCACCGTCCATCAGACCTTCTGCCAGAGAATGCAATTCCCTGGTTGAGTAATATTCTAACAGCATGGCGTTATCCGTTTTTGACAACACTTTGAAAGTCGGTAAATCAGCATCAGGATAGAGCTTGCGTACCTGAACATGAATATCGTTGTCCAGCACACTGAGGGCATCAAGAATGCCGCTGCGCCCTGCCATCACCTGGCCATGGGAGGTTGCAAGGCGGCCAAACAAATAGTAGCCGAAATCATGCAGCAGTTCTTCTGCAGGCTTACCGGTTTTTTCTACCAGCACACCAACCAGTTTCTGCATTTCAGAGAAGGGGTAGTAACCTACTGATGTGTAGGCACCATCATTTTCAAGGTTCGCCGCGATAATCACCTCATCAGCAAATTCCGGTGAGACCTTTTCTTCCAGCATTTCAACCAGCGTTGTGAACACAATCCCCAGCATACGGACATTCCTGTTTTATCCAATCTTATTAAGTGTAGCCCGGTAATACCGGGCCACAAGTCAATAATTGGTCTAAACCGCAGCAGGTAAGCTGATTGCAGTCAGAGACTTAGGCGTCGTCGTTGCCTTCGCTGTCTGTTTCAGGCGCAGCAGCTTTGGGGAGTTCAACAATGAGGTCGTCTACCCGCTGCAGACCACGGGGAAGTTTGTTGCCCCGGCGTCCCCGCTCACCCTGGTAATGCTCAAGGTCAGCCGGTGACAGCGTCATGCTGCGTTTACCAGCAACCACTTTCACCGATGCGCCGTCAGGTACAACGGTTAAACAGCACACAAACTCTTCACGGGTTTGTGCTTTCGCTGATGGGATATTAATGATTTTATTACCTTTTCCTTTCGCAAGGCTGGGTAAATCCCGTAACGGGAACAGCAACATACGCCCTTCATTTGAAATGGCTAAGCACCAGTCGGATTGAATATCATTTACCCGTTGCGGCGTAATCACTTTGGCTGCGGTGGGTAAACTTAAGAAAGCCTTACCGGCTTTATTTTTACTGATCATATCCGCAAATTTGCCGACGAACCCGTAACCGGCATCGGATGCAATGAGATATCGCTGCTCATCATCACCCATGAGTACATCAGTAAACTGTTCGCCTCCCACTACGCTGAAGCGCCCGGTCAGCGGTTCACCCTGGCTGCGGGCAGAAGGCAGACCATGGGCGTCACAGGAGAATGCGCGGCCCGAGGTATCTAAAAACACTGCCGGCTGATTGCTCCGGCCTTTCGCGCTCGCCAGAAATCCGTCACCGGCTTTGTAGCTTAGCCCTTCTGCGTCTACGTCATGACCTTTGGCGCATCGTGCCCAGCCTTTTTCCGACAGAACTACTGTTACCGCTTCGGACGGGATAAGCTCTTTTTCAGACAGGGCTTTGGCTTCGCCACGCTCTACCAGCGGCGAACGGCGATCATCACCGTACTTCTCAGCATCAGCCAGAATTTCTTTCTTAATCAGCGTCTTTAAGCGGCGATCAGAGCCCAGTAAGGTTTCCAGTTTCTTGCGCTCCTCTTCCAGCTCATCCTGCTCACCTTTAATTTTCATCTCTTCTAACTTCGCAAGGTGACGTAATTTCAGTTCCAGAATGGCTTCTGCCTGCTTATCAGACAGTGAGAACCGGCGCATAAGCTCTGCTTTCGGCTCATCAAAGGTGCGGATGATCTCAATCACTTCATCGATATTTAAGAAGGCAATCATTAAACCTTCTAAAATATGCAAACGCGCCAGCACTTTATCCAGGCGGTACTGAAGACGGCGGGTTACGGTGTCTTTACGGTAAACCAGCCATTCCGCCAGAATAGTGCGCAAATCTTTCACCTGAGGACGGCCGTCAAGACCAATCATATTCAGGTTTACGCGGTAACTTTTCTCTAAATCTGTAGTCGCGAACAAATGCAGCATGAGCTGTTCACTGTCCACACGGTTAGAACGCGGCGTGATAACGAGGCGGGTTGGATTTTCGTGGTCAGATTCGTCACGTAAATCACTTACCATAGGCAGCTTTTTCGCCTGCATCTGCGCAGCAATTTGCTCTAACACTTTGCCGCCGGAGGCCTGGTGAGGCAGCGCCGTAATAACAATGTCGCCACTTTCTTCAGTGTACACAGCACGCATTTTTATTGAACCGCGTCCGGTTTCGTAAATTCTCCGGATGTCTGCCCGCGGGGTAATGATTTCTGCATCGGTTGGGAAATCCGGTCCCTGAACATGCTCCAGTACGTCATTTAATTCGGCTTTGCTGTCATCCAGCAGCATGGCACAGGCATTGGCGACTTCACGCACGTTGTGAGGAGGAATGTCCGTGGCCATCCCTACCGCAATCCCTGTCACGCCGTTTAGCAAAATATGCGGCAAACGTGCAGGTAAAACTTTAGGTTCTTTCAGCGTACCGTCGAAGTTAGGCATCCAGTCTACGGTGCCCTGCCCCAGCTCGTTCAGCAACACTTCACTGAAACGGGATAAACGGGCTTCGGTATAACGCATGGCAGCAAAGGATTTGGGGTCGTCCGGTGCCCCCCAGTTTCCTTGTCCGTCTACCAGTGGATAGCGGTATGAAAACGGCTGGGCCATCAATACCATGGCTTCGTAACAGGCAGAATCACCGTGAGGGTGGAATTTACCTAATACGTCACCCACGGTTCTGGCCGACTTCTTATATTTTGCCGTTGCACTTAAACCAAGATCAGACATCGCATATATAATGCGGCGTTGAACGGGCTTTAAGCCATCTGCGATATGAGGTAATGCCCGGTCCATGATTACGTACATGGAGTAATTTAAATAGGCATCTTCGGTAAACCGGCGTAGAGGAAGTTGCTCAACCCCATCCCGGTTGATAATGATTTCGTCGCTCATGCGTTATTTTCGTTATGATGTGGTTCACTGCTTTTTAGCCATTGTGAGCCAATCCCCGCCGATACGCAATAAGCTGACAAACCGGGCGGTAATTTCATTATTGGAACAAAACGTTGAAGCCGCCTGTTCAGCCTTGCCTGCGGAACACCGCCCGCTCTACACTCGCTTCACTCAGTGACGACTTATTAACGTGGACAGGGATGAAGCCTGAAGCAATTATTCTATGCCTTGCTGTTTCTTTGATGACAGCTTGTGCCGGTGTCAGAAGCGTATCTGAAATACAGTCTTTGCAAGGTAAGGCAGCCCCGAAACCACTTTACCGTGACCCCGTTTATGACGGCGCCGCTGATCCTACAGTTATGTGGAATCCTCAAACTTCCAGCTGGTTCATGTTCTACACAAACCGGCGTGCCAATATGCCAGACCCCGAAGGTGTTGAATGGGTTCATGGAACGCCCATCAGTATCGCAGAATCAACGGATGGTGGTGTGACATGGCGCTATAAGCGCAATGCTGTCATCAACTATCCCCACTCCGGTGATAACAGTATTACCTACTGGGCACCAGATGTGTTTTTTCATGAAGAAACCTGGCACATGTATCTCACCATTGTGCCCGGCGTATTTACAGACTGGGCTCATCCCCGCACCATCGCGCATTTCACCAGTACTGACATGCTGTCATGGCATTATGAGTCAACATTGAAGCTGGCCAATGAGAAAGTCATTGATGCCGATGTCATCGCCCTGCCGGATGGTGGCTGGCGCATGTTTTACAACAATGAGCCTGACGGGAAGTCTGTGTACTATGCTGACAGCGACGATTTGTATCACTGGCAGGACAAAGGCAAAGCTCAACTGGCCAGTCGCGGGGAAGGTCCGGTTGCTTTTAAGTGGCAAGGTTACTGGTGGCTGATTGTTGACGCATGGCGAGGGCTGGCGGTTTACCGCTCGAATGATTTAACCCGCTGGGAACAACAAACCGGCTATTTACTGGCGGACCCCGGAACAGGAAAAGACGACGGTATTAACGGCGGCCATCCCGACGTAGTGGTTGAGAATGATCGCGCCTGGCTTTTCTATTTCACCCATGGCGGCAGAGTGGGAGAGAATGCAGGGAAAGACAATGCAGAGTCCAGACGCAGTGTCATTCAGGTCACTGAGTTGCAGTTTGAAGGTAACTGGCTGACTACTGACAGAAACGCACCAGCGCTTATCTCCTTACCGGCAAAATAATTTTGAACCCGCCGGTTCAAATGTGAAATTATTTCTACATACCTGTTTACGCATTGTGAATCCTTGTGATTGAATTTGACTGTACTTTTCAGGATGAATCACAGTGAAACTAACCAATCCATTTGCCGCGAGGCTTGCCGGCCGCACCGCTGTTTTAGCAAGCATCATTACCTTCACAGCTTTTTTCCTGGCAGGTTGTGCCAAATCCCCTCCCCCCCAATCCAAACCTGACTATACCGCTTACCTGTTTGCGTCGTTCAGAGGTAATGGTGAAGACGGCTTGCATCTGGCATACAGCAGAGACGGTCTGAATTGGACTGCGTTGAATAACGATTATGCCGTTTTAACACCGGACGCCGGCACGAAGCTGATGCGGGATCCCACGTTAATAAGAGGACCGGAATCTTTTCACATGGTGTGGACCACCGGCTGGGAAGACAAAGGTATTGGTATAGCTCACAGTGATGATTTGGTCACCTGGAGCGACCAGCAGTTTGTCCCAGTGATGTCGTCCTATCCTGCCGCTAAAAATGCCTGGGCGCCGGAAATTTATTATGACGAAACTGAGCAGGAGTTTGTCATCTTCTGGGCATCAACCCTGGCCGGAAAATATCCTCAAACAGAGGCTCAGGCAGATAAAGGCTGGGATCATCGCATCTATGCAACACGCACGAAGGATTTCGCCGGATTTGCCCCGACCACCCTCTTCTATCAGCCAGACTTTAATGTCATTGATGCCAACATTACGGCGCTGGATTCAGGATACGTGATGCTGGTAAAAGACGAGACCCGCTATCCTGCCGCCAAACGCTTACATACGGCTTTCAGTGATAACATCAACGGGCCATGGAGGTTCACTGAATCGTCTTTTTCTCCGGATAGTTTGTGGGTAGAAGGCCCGACGACGCTGAAGGTAAAAGACGGCTTCCTGGTGTATTACGATGCCTATATGACACACCGGTTTGGTGCTATGTTCACCAGAGACTTCATTCACTTTGAAGACAGAACGCCTCAGCTTAATTTGCCTGCCGGCACCCGTCATGGCAGTGCTATTCCCATTACCGAAGAAGAGCTGCAGACACTGCTTAACGCCCGGGGTGATGACACAACGCACTGGTCAGCAGATTCACTGAAATCAGTGTGCAGTGGTGTACCGTTAACGTGCAAACTAGGTGGCGGCACGGGCAATTACCGGGTCGCAATTTCCGGCAGCCTGTCATCAGATATCTACGCGGAGAGCCGCAGAAAAATGTTCACTCCGGCGGTCGCCAGCGATATGGCTGCTAACCCCGGTCCTTCCACCGCTTACTTCGCGGTTAATGTGCGCGAACCGGAAGGCCAGCCCATTCAGGATGTCAGCGAGCCGTCAACGGACGGACTGAACCTTACCTTTGTGCAGCCCCTTAATACCATCAGCAGTATTGAAGTTACACCAATGAGGAACAGTCGCTCTTTGTTTATCATCGGTGATTCAACGGTGTGCGATCAAACACCGCAATGGTCAAAGGCCAGCGAAGATCGCTATACCGGTTGGGGACAGTTGCTGCCAGCATGGTTTGCGCCGTCAATGACTGTCATTAACTATGCAGACAGCGGAGAAGGCACCGAAGCATTCGCTGTGCCTGATGGCGTGCTCTGGCAGAAAATGGCGGGACAGATCCAGCCTGATGACTGGGTACTGATCCAGCTCGGACACAATGATAAGAAAACCCCAAAGTCCGTTTACGTGTCACGATTGACCGGGTTACTTGAAACCATTCAGGGTAAAGGAGCACATCCTGTTGTGATTTCCCCCATGATCCGCAATCACAATATTTCTCTCACGCAACAGCACATATACGGCGATCTGGTTTTGCGGGACGTGCTGCCGGAGATCACCACCTCCGCAAATGTCCCCTACATTGATTTAATGTCGCTTTCCCACGACTGGGCCACCCGGTTGGGACAGGCTGAAGCACAAACCTATTTTGTGGATGACGATCAGACTCATTCAAACGAACACGGCGCAGGGATATTCGCTCAATTTATAGTGGATGAAATCAGCCGTCAGCAATCAGACCTGGCCAGTTACCTACGTGTATCGCAACATGACAAAGCAGAGAAATAATATGCCTTATCTACCACGCTTCTTACGCCCCTTTTTCGCGTTCTTCGTTACCAGTGTTTGTGTGGTGTTTTCCCTTACCGCACTGGCAGATGACGAAAAGCATCTGACACCAGCCACCATTTTTATCGCCGGCGATTCCACTGCGGCCACTTATAACAATGCTGATCACCAGGGCTGGGGAGCGGTTTTTCAACAATACTTCGACGACAAGAAAGTCACCGTTGATAACCGTGCCAAAGGTGGTCGCAGCACGCGAACCTTTATTGCTGAAGGTTGGTGGGACAAATTACTTAACGATGTGAAGCCGGGGGATATCGTGCTTATCCAGTTCGGTCACAATGATGCCAGCCCCGTTAATGACGACTCCAGAGCCAGAGGGACATTAAAGTCTCTGACTGAAGAATACCGCGACATACACAATTTGCTGACTGACAAAGACGAGCGGGTATTTTCTTTCGGCCACTATATACGTCAGATGGTAGCAGATGTCCGACAGAAAAAAGCCTCCCCGGTTTTACTGTCGCTGACGGCCAGAAATATCTGGCATGGCGATCGTATTGAACGGGGCTCCGGTGAATATGGTGGCTGGATGCACAGTCTGGCCATGGAATTGCACACACCTTTTATTGACGTGACCAACGCTGCGGCTGATCAGTTAGAAGCACTGGGCAAGGAAGACACCGCTGCGCTTTATCCAAAGGATCATACTCACTTTCATACGCAGGGGGCAAAGCTTCACGCTGAAGTCGTTGTCGCTGCCCTAAAAGGTATGCGCCCTTCTCTTTCACCGGCACTGTATTCAGAAGCCGGTAATGCGGTTACTGCGAACAACTGGACCTTCGTTAATTTACCCGTGGTGCAAAATCAGGGACTGCGCAGTGTGTTCATGGTGGGCGATTCCACCGTCAGAAACGGTCGTGGGGATGGTGCCGGCGGTCAATGGGGTTGGGGTGATTTTATTGCCGCCGCGTTACCTGATGCCAATGTGAACTTTGTTAACCGCGCCGTAGGAGGCCTGAGCAGCCGGACTTTCGTCACCGGCGGACACTGGCAACGGGCACTGAATATGATGAAGCCCGGCGATATTGTGCTGTTACAATTTGGCCATAATGATGCCAGCGCGCTTAACGATGACTCCAGAGCCCGCGGTACCATTAAGGGCACAGGCATGGAGCAAAAACGTATTGAGAACATGCTTACCGGCGAACCTGAAGTTGTTCACACCTATGGCTGGTATTTACGTAAGATGATTGGAGAGGCCAAAGCGCAGGGCGTCACCCCGGTAATTTGCTCTCCTGTTCCCCGTAAAAAATGGGAAGACAACGGCTTTCGTACTGCCCGCGCCCGTGACAGTTATCCCCAATGGGCAGAGGCGGTGGCCCGCACTGGCAACACGGCTTTTATCGATTTACACGAGTTGGTTGCAAGCGCTTACGACGGTAAATCCCATGAGTTAATCGACAGCTATTTTGGTGATGCTCATACCCACACCAGCAAAGTAGGCGCAGAAGTCACTGCAGCAATAGTCGCTGAGCGTTTAAAACCTATGCTGGGTATGTAAACATGAATGCATTAAATATCGGCGTACGCGCCCATGATTTTGGTCAGGGCAGTATTGAGGAAGTCTGCAACCGCATTGGCCAGTATGATGTGTCCTGCGTGCAACTGGCTTTGCCCAAGTCCTTTCCTTTTATGGGACCGGACGCCGGGCGCATCACGCCGGGCTTTGCCAGCAAAGTGAAAAACGCCTTCGCTGCACACAATATCGATATTGCCGTGCTGGGTTGCTACATCAACCCCGTGCATCCGGATAAGCAAGTCCGTGAAGTGTCGTTGCAATGGTTTGAAGAGCATTTGCAGTTTGCCAGTGACTTCGGTTGCAAAATCGTGGGAACGGAAACCGGCAGTATTAATGCAGATTGCCTCTGGCATCCTGATAATCATTCAGAGAAAGCGTTCAATGAACTGGTTACCTCAGTGAAAAGGCTTGCCCTGACCGCAGAGAACTTCGGGGTAATCGTCGGTATTGAAGGTGTGGCCCATCACCACATTATTAATACACCGGAACGTTTGTGTCAGTTGCTGGAGGCGGTGGGCTCCTCCAATGTAAAAGTGATCTATGACCCGGTAAATTTCTATCCGGTAAACATGCCTGTCTCTCAGGAGGCTGCCATGGATGAGATGTTTGCAAAGCTTGGACAGCAAATCGTCGCAGTGCACTGTAAAGACTTCATCACTAAAGACCACAAAAAATTCGGGGATTTACCTTCCGGCACAGGTGAGATGAATCACCGCTATCTTTTTGCCTGGCTGGCCAGATTTAAACCGGATATTCAGATCATCCTAGAAAATACATCTGCCGGCAACATCGACAAGGTACTTTCCTTTCTGGATAATCAATTGTAGTTCAACCCTTTTCAAGCGTGTTTGCTCAATCCTCTGTACCCAACCCTCCGGGCAAACACGCAATTTATCCTGCTATTTTTACACCGGCAATTCCCGCGAAACAATTATAAACCAGCCGTCAAAACAGATTTAAAAACCTGTTAGTTTCATATATTGAATTTTTTGTACTTTTCCGAAAATAGTTTTGGCCACTATTGACCGGTAATTTTGACCCCGAAAAGCACGATGACTGACCTGACACACCGGTAAACGACATCAAAACTGCTTATTTTATTATCTTAAAAAACATTATTAATCATAACCTTAAACACACACCGACAGCTCTCATTTCAATTATGGAACTTTATAGTTAAAAGCTTATTTATCCCTTGACGGCTGATTGTGGATGAAAACGCTTGATTGGAAATGATTGGGCTGTGTTGACGACTTTTTGGGCCGGGATTACCATCATTTTCGATGTAAACAAAATATTAAAAACATGTACGGAAGACTTACATCGAACTTGGCCGATAACAGCAAATCGAGGTTAAAATGAAAAACTTCAAGGACAACAGAAGAAACACCGGGCAAAACCCTACCCTTGCCCGCAAGCCACTTGCCACACTTATTTCAAACATACTGATTGCAGGATCCTGTGCGTCCCTTTCACTGGCAGCAGTGCCGGCATTTGCACAGCAGAATACCGCTACGCAGCAGGAAGACGCCATTAAGGTGTCCGCTACTGCTAATGCCAATAACGCTGAAACTGCAGAAGCAGAAAATGCAGATGACGAAACAGAAGTTATTGAAGTCAAAGGTATCCGTTTCAGTCAGCGTGGCGCTATCGATCGTAAGAAGATGGCAGGCACCATTATGGACTCCCTTGTAGCTGAAGATGTCGGCCAGTTCCCCGACAAAAACGTGGGTGAAGCCCTGCAACGTATTCCCGGCGTTCAACTTGACCGTGATTTTGGTGAAGGTGCGTCAATCAGTATCCGCGGTGTTGAACCCGGTTTGCTCCGTGTAGAAGTGAATAATGTATCAGCCCAGGGCTTCGGCGGCGACCGTGGTGTCGACTTCCGCGCCATGGCGTCAGAACTCATCCGCTCACTGGATGTAATTAAAGGTTCAGAAGCCCGGCTAACTGAAGGGGGTATCGGTGGTACCGTGCAGGTTAACACCCGTAAACCTAACGAGTTTACTGAGAACTTCCTGTCTGTGAACGCCGAAGGCCAGTACAACGACCTTACCGGGGAGCCCAATAACCGCTTTAACTTCGTTGGCGTATACAAATTTAATGAAGATTTCGGTGTACTGGCGAACGTAACCAGTGAGAAAAAGAACACCATGATCCATGCTATCCGGAATACCGAGTGGATGCTGTTCGATGATTACGACAACACCGCAGAAAAGACGTTCGTGAATCAGGATTTTGCAGATATTACTGACAAAGCAGACTGTGCCACATCCAGTGATCAGGACATGTGTGAGCAACAATGGTATGACTTCTCTCCCCGTATTCCCCGCTACGGTATCTGGGGTCGTGAGGAAGACCGGATCAGCGCCAACCTGATGGTACAGTACCGTTTCAATGATCGTTTCCAGACACATGTGGGTTACACCTATAACGACCGTGATAAGACCGCAACTGACCTGAACCTGCACCTGGAATCAGGTTCCGCCGCCCGTGTCGATCCGGCATCTGTAGTGGTTGATGACCAGCACAATGTGACCTATTTTGAGACCATTGCCGCCGGTGTAACCAACCGTACGCTGAATTTCGCCTGGGATCAGACAACGTCTATCTTCGAAACAGGTTTCGAATATGATGCCGATGTGTGGAGCGTAGAAGGCTTGCTCTCCAAATCAGACTCTAAGCAGGACATTGATTCCCGGGATACACACATTACTGCCGAAGGTCTTGCAGGCATTGCTGTTACGCTGAATGATGAAGGCATGCCGGAATGGGATTTCAACGACGGGTATTTTTATAATGCCGATGACCCTACCGATACCTCCGACCGTTTTGATGTAAACGACCCGGGCAGCTACCGCTCACGCTCACGCTATAAATATGCACCGCATACCGATGAATCAGACGAAACCATGGCAAAACTGGATTTCACTTATGTGCCGGATTCAGATTTCATCACTATGGTGCGCTCCGGTGTGCAGTACACGAAACAGGAGCAGATCAACGCCGATTATCAGTACAACATCATTCGTGATGTGGGTCAGGTATATAATGGTGTTGAGTGGACCGTTGATGACCAGATTGCGCTGATCAGCGGCAATACTTTCCAGTCAGATGAGTTGTTTGACGGCTATGATTTACCGGTAAGTACCGTAGGCTCTTATCAGGCCGTTGATACCCAGCCTTTCATCGATGCAATTCAGGCCATTTCGGACGACAACACAACCCGTGAAGATCTCGATGTGCGTTCGGGCAACTACGACGTATCGGTAGAAACCCAGGCCATCTATCTGCAGGGTAACTTCGAGACTTACGTAGGTGAGATGCGTCTTTGGGGTAATGCCGGTGTGCGTTACGTTAAAACGAAAACGGCTGCAAACGGTAACGTTTGGGAACGGATTATTGTTGACCAGGTTGATGAGAATGGTGATGTTCTCACTGACCCAATCACCGGCGAAGACTTAGCAGGTGTGGAAGATCCGGATCATCCGGAGGATTTCGAGGGCCGTAAAACTGTTGACGGTGAATACAGCGACACGCTGCCAAGCATTAACGTGAACCTCGGTATCATTCCTAATGAGCTGGTGCTTTACATGGGTGCAGCAAAAGTCATGTCACGGCCAAAAACCACCGACCTGAACGTGAACGCTGACTGTACCATTTATAAAACACGACGCTCTGTCGAAGATGATATTCACGATTACTGTACTGCCGGTAACCCCGCTCTGAATCCGTATCGTGCGAATCAGTTTGATATTTCACTGAACTGGTATCCCGATGAGAACTCAGTCATCTCCGGTGCTTACTTCATCAAAGATATCACCAGTTGGATCATTGATGCAGAAACCCGTTTTGACGTGGACTTCTTCGGCGACGGCCGTCTGTTTGATGTGCGCCAGAAAATCAATGGCTCAGGTGTAACCACCAAGGGTATCGAGCTTCAGGCTTCCACTGTATTCACCTGGTTGCCGGCGCCCTTCGACGGCTTCGGCGGTAGTGTGAACTACACCCGCATGTCTGCTGATGATGTTGGTTTGTTCAACCAGTTAAACGGTGAGGAACTGCCCTTCCCGTCACAATCTGAAAACAGCTATAACCTGACTGCGTTCTATGAAACGGATATGTGGAGTGTTCGCCTTGCATACAACTATCGCGACGAATACCTGGCATCGCCGGCAGACCGTTCCGGGAACCCCGTCTTCGTTGATGATTCCGGGTATCTGGACGCAAAAATTGTATACAACGTCACAGAAAACCTGCGCTTATACGCTGACGGTCGTAACTTAACCGGTGAAGTGAAAACTGACACTGCAGGCCCGCACCGTTTATCAGATCTGCAGTGGTCCGGACGTGAGTACGCTGTAGGTGTGACTTACCAGTTCTGATACCGACATAGTTAACTTTGTTACATAAGGCTTCCTGACAGGAAGCCTTTCTTTGTTTACTCACCAGGAGCAACCTGTGGAAACCATCGCATTTGTAATGCAATTACGCCCCGGTTTTGAAGCGGAATATGAAAAACGCCATGATGAAATATGGCCGGAGTTGGTGACGCTATTGAAAGAAGCCGGAATAGAAGACTATTCCATTTTCCTGCATCCGCAAACGCTGCAACTCTTTGCCACACTTAAGCGCCCGGAAAATCACAAAATGGACATCCTGCCAGAGCAGCCAATAATGCAAAAATGGTGGGCATATATGGGTGACATCATGGACCACAATCCCGATAACAGCCCCGTCAGCGTGCCACTGAAGCCGGTTTTTTATCTCAGATAACAGGAAGCTAATGATGGCCCGTTGAGCTTTGAAAGTCCTGATCTAACTCTTTGGCAAAATCTTTTGCGTGCATGGCAACAAGCTCCAGTTGAAATGCTTCTTCAGATTCCGGGATATACTGCGGCACGCCGGAAGGTTGTCCTTCGTCATCCACCGCCATGAACGTTATAAAACACCGGTTTGCAATAGCAAACTTGCCATCGTGAGGATTACAGGCGGATACCGTCACATACATGTGCATGCTTGAATGGCCCGTATGAACGATATTTGCCTGAATAGATACCACCTGCCCTACATGGACAGGGCGTATAAAGCGGATACCATTCGCTGAAACCGTCACGCAATATTGCCCGCTCCACTGTGCAGCACATGCGTAAGCAGCCTGATCAATCCACTTCATGATCATACCGCCGTGCACCTTACCACCGAAGTTTACATCAGTAGGCTCGGCCAAAAATTGAAATGTCATTTGGGAAGACGACATAGCAAACCCTCATTTCATTCTGTCACCATTAAATATAGTTCAAAAAACAGACAAGTCAGATTTAAAAGCCTGAAGTCGACTAATTGTTGAGATCACGGTTAGCCATGCATCCTTTTATTTAAAATTATTCTTTACGCGAACTCATTTACAGAGTAAAAATGCGCCAAATTCGGGTAAGCCGGATCCTACTCTGCCAGCCAGTCTTGCAGCTTACTTTTTTGTCATTGCCGGAGAACTCAATGGCATTTCAATATCCGCCGGTGAAGAGCTATTTCGACGCTGCATCATGCGATGCTGAGGTTAAGTTTGCCTTCGAAAAAGGGCTGCGTTATGCAGGCCACACGCTTATGGTACCCGAAAAGTTCAGCTACTTTACCCTGCCTCACCTGCATGATCGCTATGTGCTTTTTAATCAGGGTGATGGTTACGACATCGTGTCGAATGTTTGTCTGCACAGACAGGCAAAACTGCTTGAAGGCGCAGGGCGCACACGAAACATCATCTGTAAGTTACATTGCTGGGGATATGACAACCTGGGCACGCTGCGTGGCACACCGCAATTTGGCGAAAAGCAAACCGGAGTACTGAAAAAAGAGTCACTGGTAAACTGGCACGGCTTACTCTTCCGCGACCGCGCGCCGGACATGGACTTAGAAGCACTGGGTCTTAGCAGTTGCATTAACTTCGATGACTATTTTTTCGCTGATCTGGAAACGGCCAGATATAACTTTAACTGGAAGACATTCATCGAGATTTACCTGGAAAATTACCACGTATTCTCTATGCACCCGGGTTTAAAACAGTACGTGAAAGCCGATGACCTGGAATGGGAATTTGGCAATGATTTCTCAGTTCAGAAAGTGGGACTGGGACAGGATTTACTGAAAGCGACAACACCTCACTACCGCCATTTCCAGGATGCGCTGGCTGAGCGCTTCGCCGGCAACCTCCCCCGGTACGGTGCGATCTGGTGCTTTATCTATCCCAACATCATGATTGAGTGGTATCCCGAGGTACTGGTTGTCAGCACCGTGTATCCGGACGGTCCGCGGCACTGTACCAACCATGTAGAGTTTTATTATCCGAAAGCATTCCACGCAAAATCGCCAGAATACTTCACGGCAGAGAAAAACGCCTACATGGAAACCGCTGAAGAAGATGAAGTAGCCTGCACACTGCTGGAAAAAGGTCGTGAAGCGCTTTACCTTTCAGGTGAAGAAGAATTCGGCCCGGTAGACAGTTTTCTAGAAGCCGGTGTTGCCGGTTTTTATGAGTTTTTGACGCCGGCTGAATAGACATGGTGGCAGTAGTTTTCCTGCTACCATTACTGAATGTAACGTTGCTGACCGGCATTTCTGCCTGGCCTTCTATCTTACACAGATAACCTACTTTGTCATAAAGAGCCTGATGACGAATTTTTCCATCCTATTCCTCCAGCGCCCAAATTTTCAAATCGCGGTACTGAAACTTTGTCCACTGCATTTGCCGGAAGCCTAACTTTCCGTCCTGTAACGGCGGGCCGGTGTCGATGCCGTCCACCACGGGCATATCGTCGGTGTAATCGATAACGGTGCGCCCGTTGATTGAAAGCTGAATATGATTCTCGTGCTTCACTAAGCGAATATGATTGATGCGGGTATCTGTTGCCGCTATGCCGGGCTCACCTTGTTGCAGTAACGAGAATGTGTTGTTTTTGCGCAGGTTAGCGTGTCCCCTTGCCGGATTGTGCGCAGCGTTCGCGTAATAAGAAATATGGTAACTGCGAATATCCCCGTTGGTATATTGGGTGAATGTGCCATCCCTCGGAGTAAGGCTTGCATCAAAAATATCTTCACCATGTATACCTTTTGCGGCAAAAAACACGATAACCAGTCCCGCATCGGTTTTCAGCGCCTGCGCATTCCACTCTGCAATGAAACTGTCAGGCAACGCCTCAGGCATCCAGAATACATGATGGCCCGCTTCGTCGGGCGACCACATTTGCATCCAACCGTTTTGAAAGGTTGTCTGGCCCGGGCCTTCCATGCGCCAGCCCGCCATATCCGCCTCCCGGGATAACGGGTTTTGATAAATAATGTCGCCTTTTGTCCATTTTTCTTCCACCACCTGCGCACTGGCAGTCATCCCCGGTGATGCACTACCACTACAGCCACAGACCAGTAAAAATAAAGCGCCTGCAGCAAAATACGTTCTGACTGAAACCATACTCCCTCCTTGTGCCACAACACTATTTTTCAAATGTGAAACTCTTTGACGATTCACAGGCAATCACAACCGGTCAAATAGTGTTATTTTCGTTCTCGTATGATAGAAGTTAAACAAAGATTAACAAGCGGTTAATATTTTTAGTTTCAGATTTGGTATTAAAGGAATCTCATGGACAGACGGCAATTCATCGTTAACAGCAGTATGGCGGCGTCCGTACCGTTTGCATTGTCAGCAACAGGTTGTGCTTCAACGGTAGCGGGGCAGGCAGCAGGGCAACAGGCAATAAAGCCGGTAACACGACTGCCCGGTGCACTGAGCTGGCTGGAGGGTGAGCAACCTGCTTATCAACCGGGCACCACATTTGGCTATCCCTGGCCCCGCGGCGAATTACAAGCTGAAACGCCATTGTCGCTGGTTCATGAATCAGGCACGCAGATCCCGCTGCAGTCCTGGCCCACGGCTTACTGGCCCGATGGCTCGGTTAAGTGGACTGCGCATGCTATTCCGGCAGACGCCCGATGCGGTGATGCGTGTAAAATAGTGAAAAGTAAACCCGTCACGCCAGCTAAGGCGGTATCCGTTGATGAATCGAATCAGCACATCAATGTAAACACCGGTGTCATACAGTTTTCTGTTCCCAAAAAAGGTTCGTCGTTAATCAGCACGCTCTCCCGCGATGGCAAAGTAACGGGGAAAGACGCCAAACTGGTGGGAATGCGAAAAGCGTCGCCTGATAACGACGCCACCAATGAGCATTTTGAATCTCAAATTCAACAGGTCGTTGTGGAACAAAACGGTCCGGTGCGGGCGGTAATTAAAGTAACCGGCATAAACCGCACTGCATCACAACGTGACTGGCTACCTTTCACGTTACGCATGTACGCTTATGCAGGCGGTGAAACCGTACAACTCACCCATTCATTTGTCTTCGACGGAGATGCAGAATCCGACTTTATCAGTGGTTTAGGTCTCAGGTTTAACGTGGTGCAAAGAGACGAGCTTTACAACCGCCACGTTCGCTTAGTGGGCGCAGACAACGGTTTATGGGGCGAGGCAGTAAGAGGCATCACCGGGCTGCGCCGTGACCCGGGTGAAGCGGTCCGGAAAGCGCAAATTGAAGGTATAGCTCTGCCACCTGAGTCAGAGTGGGATGAACGGGTAACCAGCCGTTTGCATTACATTCCCGTATGGAACGATGTCACCCTCACCCAGACAACGGCCAACGGTTTCGAAATCCGCAAACGTACCAAAGCCGGTCATGGCTGGATTGGTTCAGATCAGGGGCATCGTGCCAGCGGCGTCGGCTACCTGGGAGGCGTGTCCGGCGGGATCCTGTTTGGCATGCGGGATTTCTGGCAATTACACCCAGTGCAAATTGATTTGCGGGGCACCGGTCAGGATGAATCCTCTGCCACAATCTGGTTCTACTCTCCTGAAGCCCCCGCGATGGATTTACGTTTTTACCATGACGGCATGGGTCAGGATACCTACGACAAACAACTCGATGCACTGAATATTATTTACGAAGACTATGAGCCCGGATTCGGCGATGCTCATGGTATTGCGCGCACCACAGAGTTTACTCTGGCCGTAACCGGCAGTACGCCATCCCGCCAGCAAACTATTGATATGGCAGCGGCAATTCGCGAACCGGCCAGACTGATTGCCGCACCGCAGGACTACCTGGCAGCCAACGTATTCGGCGGCTCCTGGAGCCTACCGGACTCATCAACCCCTGCCATGAAGAAAATTGAAGATCGCCTGGCCTGGCAAGTGGAATATTATGCCGGGCAAGTGGAGCAACGTCACTGGTACGGATTCTGGAACTACGGCGACATTATGCATACCTACGACAGCGACCGGCACGTGTGGCGCTATGACATAGGCGGATATGCCTGGGATAACTCAGAGCTCTCGCCGGACCTGTGGCTCTGGTACTCCTTCCTGCGCACCGGCGATCCCACCACCTTCCATCTGGCTGAAAGAATGACCCGCCATAACCGTGATGTGGACATTTATCACACAGGCCGCTTTAAAGGATTAGGCACCCGTCACAATGTGCAGCACTGGGGATGCAGTGCCAAGCAAATGCGGATAAGCACAGCGTCTTATCGCCGTTTTCATTATTTTATTACCGGCGATGACCGCACAGGTGATGTGCTCAGCGAAGTGACGGATGCGGATAAAGCGCTGGCCGTGCTCAACCCTACCCGGAAGGTAGAAAGAACCAATCCGATCCCCGGCCTGGCGAAAATGGGAGCCGGTACAGACTGGGGCTCTGCCGCTGCAAACTGGCTGACTGCCTGGGAGCGTACTGGCGACGATAAGTACAGAGCACGTCTTGCGGATGCCATGACAATCATCGGCAATCACCCTCAGGGCTTTTTCGCCGGTGCATTTGGGTATGATCCTGAGAAACAGGCGTTAGTACCTTACCCTGAAGCTGACCCAACCCTGTCTCATTTAAGTTCAGTGTTCGGCCTCATCGAAATGTCCACAGAACTAAATCAGCTCATCGATATTCCGGCTTACCGGGAAGCCTGGCTTAAATACGGCCGGCTTTACAGCGCGCCGGATGAAGAGCAGGAGGCAGCGCTGGGGAAAGTGATGCGCGGCAACAGTCTTACCGTGGCTCACTCGCGGTTAACCGCCTATGTGGCTGCGCAGGAAAATGATCCTGAACTGGCCAGACGCGCCTGGAAAGAATTCAGGCAGGAATGGGGAGGAGAGAAATCCATTGGCACAACCCGGGTAACGGGTCCTGATGTGCTAAACCCCGTTGATGAAGCCGCCTGGGTATCGACAAATGATGCCGCCCAGTGGGGCCTGGCCGCTATTCAGAATCTGGCGCTGGTGAAGTCAGCACTTTCATAGAATGACGCGCTTTCACCGGTAAAGCGCAACAGTGTGTGGAAAAGGTTTGTGTCAGTCAAACCTACCCTTCGGGCGGCAGTTTTGCCGCCCTTTTTTCAACGTCCTTCCTTTTTTGATTTCACTTCGCTGAACCCTCTGTTTCAAATGTGAAATTAATGTCACATATTTTAACATTTCGATGTTA
Source organism: Alteromonas sp. ABH4_456 (assembly GCF_056160645.1). Classification (NCBI taxonomy): domain Bacteria; kingdom Pseudomonadati; phylum Pseudomonadota; class Gammaproteobacteria; order Alteromonadales; family Alteromonadaceae; genus Alteromonas; species Alteromonas sp. ABH4_456. The sequence continues at coordinate 105,686 of NZ_JBSWXO010000009.1, read as the reverse complement.
AGCCAATGTAAATCGAGGTAACGTGATTGAAATTGATTATTTCGGTAACGCCGTTACCCGTTTGGTTTTAAAGAAGGACTTATCATGCCTGCATTAGTTAACGACATCGCGTATTCCACCGTCCGGCAGAACATAGACAAACTCATCGATAATCTGGTGAACATCACCGATGAAACCGGAGAATTCTTGCTAAAGCTGGAAGACGGCAGAGTGATAGACACCAAAGGCTGGAATGACTGGGAATGGACCCACGGCATTGGTTTATATGGCTTGCTTAAATATTGGGATATCACCGGCGACGATAAGGCCCGTGAAATTATAGAAGACTGGTTTGCTAACCGCTTTGCAGAAGGTACTCCCACGAAAAACGTTAACACCATGTCGCCGTTTCTGACACTGGCGTACATGCATGAACGTACTGGCAACCGAAGCTACCTGCCGTATCTGGATGTGTGGGCCGAATGGATCATGGATGGTATTCCACGTACTGAAGAAAACGGTATTCAGCATATTGTTTTCAACTCGGTAAACTACCAGCAAATGTGGGATGACACGCTGATGATGAGTGTTATGCCGCTGGCAAAAATCGGCTTGCTACTCGACCGACCTCACTATGTTGAAGAAGCTAAGCGCCAGTTTATGGTACACACCAAATACCTGGCTGATCGTAAAACCGGACTATGGTTCCACGGCTGGACATTCGACGGCCGTCACAACTTCGCTGACGCACTGTGGGCCCGTGGTAATTGCTGGGTCACCATTGCCATTCCTGAGTTTATAGAGCTGTTGGATCTCCCTGAAACCGACGCACTGCGATTGTTTTTGATTGAAACCCTCGAGGCTCAGGTCAAAGCGCTGGTTGAAACGCAGCATGAAAGCGGTTTGTGGCACACACTGCTGGATGATCCTACTTCTTACCTTGAAGCGTCTGCCGCAGCCGGTTTCGCATACGGCATCTTAAAAGCGGTACGCAAAGGCTACATCAGCGATGAATACCGTCCTTGTGCAGAAAAAGCCATTAAAGCTGTGCTTGAAAACATCGATGAAACCGGCGAGTTACAGCAGGTCTCTTTTGGTACGCCGGTGTTTGACACCTTGCAGGGCTACAAGGATATTCCGCTGACGTCGATGCCTTACGGCCAGTCCATGGCGATTCTGGCACTCGTTGAGTACATGAACGCATACATCTGATTGATTTAATCAAGGAGGAGCGCACCATGGCACGACGCGAGCTCAAACCGGTAAACTACGTAGCATACGGCCTCAATGATATTCTCGGGGCCGGCTCCATGGCCGTGATCAGTGGCTGGATATTATTTTTCTATACCACATTCTGCGGCTTGTCAGCCGTTCAGGCCGCCAGTATTTTCGCCATCGCCCGTATACTCGATGCAGTGGCAAGCCCGCTTATTGGTCATATTTCTGATGGATTAGGCAATACTAAACTGGGACGTCGTTTCGGACGACGTCGGGTATTTCTTATCTTCTCTATTCCTCTGTTACCCAGCTTTGCATTGATGTGGGTGAGTGGTCAGCATTATCTGTACTACCTCGTGACGTATGTCTTTTTCGAGCTGGTCTACGCGGCGGTCATCATTCCTTATGAAACCCTTGCAGCAGAAATGACTGACGACTATAAGAAAAAAGCTAAACTGGCCGGTGCCCGCATTCTGACGGGTCAGGTGTCAGCCATCCTGGCCGGCATTCTGCCAAGCTGGATAGTCAGTGCAGTGGGCGGCAAAGAGTCAGCCTCCACCTTCTTAATCATGGGTGTCATTTTCTCCGTGCTGTTTATGGTGGTTGTGTTCACCGTATGGCTTTTCACCTGGGAACGGGACGTCAAAGAAGTCGGGGAGCAGGAGCTGACCAAAGGCAAAGGCTGGACGGTTTCCGGCACGCTTAAAGCGCTGTACACCAACCTTACCTCCACTATGAAAATCCGTGCCTTCAGGCTCCACCTGGGGATGTATCTGGGTGGTTACATCAGTCAGGACGTATTTAATGCCGTGTTCACGTATTTCGTAGTTTTCGCTATAGGCGGCTCTGTGGTCATTGCATCAGAAATGATGGCCGTAACCTATGTTGCACAGCTCTTTGCCGTCGCAGTCGCAATCCCCATGGTGATGAAATTTGGTCCCGCCCCCAGTTACCGGGTTGCCATTTTGCTTTACATCATTGCCATTGTGTCTCTGGTTGCCATGTATATCACCACCGATAACTTCAACTTCATGTGGCTAATGCTGGGCGTCATTGTTGCCGGACTAGGCCGGGGAGCACTGAACTACATTCCCTGGAACACATACAATTACATGGCTGATGTGGACCAGATTGTGACCGCCCGACGCCGTGAGGGCAGTTTTGCCGGCGTGATGACCTTTATCCGTAAAGCAACCCAAGCCGTTGCAGTGATGTCAGTGGGTATTATTCTGGAAGCCGGCGGCTTTATTTCCGGTGCAGAAACCCAAAGCAACCAGGCCATTTCCACCATCGTCCTGATGCTCGCCATTGGTCCGGTGTTGGTACTCATTTTCGGCTTTTGGGTCTCGACTAAATTTAAGTTATCCAAAGAAACCCATGAAGTGCTGATGAACGAAATTGAGCACTTAAAGCGCGGAGCAACCACACCGACAAGCGAAGAAAACAAAGCCATAGTCGAAGACTTATCAGGCTTCGCTTACCGCGACTTGTGGGGTAATAACACGGTTGGTATTGCACAAGACAACAGTTCATCAGCGGGGAGTCGTCATGAAAATGCCAATGTGTAAAACATTGCTCACCGCAGCGGTTGCCCTGATGGCCGGGGCTTTGTCTCCGGCAGTCAATGCTGAAGACATTCCTAAATCATGGATTGATAAAGACACCGGCCACCGGGTAATACGTCTGTCAGAAGAACCCGGGTCCCGCTCGCTGTACTTTCATCAAAATGCCTACAGCGCAGATGGCAACAGCATGGTTATTTCGGTGGATAACCCCAAAGGAATCGCCGTTGTTAATCTGAAAGACGGGACTGTTAAGCGACTGTTTGAAGACCCTGACGCGGGCATATTGTTCATGGGCCCTGCCAGCCGTGATGTATATGTGACCCGTATAGAAGGCGCAGGAAGTGGTGAAGTCGTTGCAAAAAATGAGCTGCAACAGCCCACAGAAGTTCTGGCTATCAATATAGACAATGGCCAGGTACGGCATGTTGCCACCGTACCGCGGGGAAAAATTCATTCCATCAATAAGGATGAAAGCCTGCTCATTGGTGCATTTGCAGAGCGCGAATACAGCATTGAATCCGGTCCCCGCCACGCCCGTTTCGAAGCACGCTATGAAGCGACCGGTAAAGATGGCAAACCGCTGACCTTTGCAGAAGCCAAAGAAGTGCGCATTAACGGGCGGCTGGAAGCACGTATTCCCATGGAAATGTTTGTGGTGGATACCCAAACCGGCGAACAACGAACCATACATAAAGCCACTGACTGGCTGAATCACATTCAGTTCTCCCCCGCTGACCCGGACAAAATCATGTTCTGCCATGAAGGCCCCTGGCATAAAGTGGATCGCATCTGGACGATGAATGTGGATGGCAGCCATATTCAAAAAATGCACACCCGCAGCATGAACATGGAAATTGCCGGTCATGAGTTCTTTGACCACAGCGGCAGCCGTATTTTCTACGACTTACAAACGCCCCGCGGGGAAGTGTTCTGGTTAGCCAGTGTCGATCTTTCCTCAGGAGAGCGTATCTGGCGGCACATGCCCCGCGATTACTGGTCAGTGCATTTCAACATTTCCCCCGACGGCAAGCTGTTTGCCGGTGACGGTGGCGATGGAGAAATGGTTGCCAGAGCCAAAGACGGTAAATGGATTTATCTGTTCAGGGATGAACCAATAAACGATGTGGCCGGGATCAGTGCCCCTGATGCAGCGTCATTGATTAAACCGGCAACCTTGCAGGCAGAGCGTCTGGTCAATATGGCTGACCACGACTACCGCCTTGAACCTAACGTTACCTTTACCCCTGATAACAAGTGGGTGGTCTTCCGTTCCAATATGCATGGCCCGGTGCACGTTTACGCCGTAGAAGTGGCCAGAGCACAACAACCTTAAGGAAACCGGTTATGTCTGTTTCATTTGATCTAACGAACAAAACAGCCCTGGTGACAGGCGCGAGCCGTGGAATAGGTCAGGCCCTCGCCACCGGGCTTGCCAGTGCAGGCGCCAGAGTGATCTGTGCCAGCAGCCGCGCCGGCGGGTGTGACGATACTGTTGCCCAAATCCGCGATAACGGTGGCGAAGCCACCGCATTGTCAGCCAATTTAAGTGACGCTGATGCAACACAAGCCCTCGCTGAAGAAGCGTTATCTGTGTATGGGGGCGTGGATATTCTGCTCAATAACGGCGGAACGATTTTCCGGGCACCGGCAACTGATTTTCCGCGGGAGAAGTGGCAGGAAGTGATGCGGGTGAATATTGATTCTGCATTTATTTTGTCGCAAGCCATCGGCAAAACCATGGTAGAGCGCCAGTCGGGGAAAATTATCAATATTGCATCGATGCTGAGCTACAGCGGAGGCATAACGGTTCCTGCCTATACCGCCAGCAAGCACGCCATTGCCGGTTTAACCAAAGCGCTGGCCAATGAATGGGGCGCGCATAATGTGCAGGTTAATGCCATCGCACCGGGCTACATCCGTACCGACAATACTCAGGCCCTGCAGGATGATGAAAACCGCAGCACTGAAATTCTCAAGCGTATTCCTGCTAACCGCTGGGGCGAGGCGCAGGACTTACAGGGGGCAGCCGTTTTTCTTGCCAGCGCAGCAAGCAATTACATCAACGGACACATTCTGGCCGTCGATGGCGGATTCTTAGCCCGGTAACCCGTACCGGGCGGGATTGGCAGTTCCCTTCCGGCAGCGAATAAAGGTTAGCTACATAGCAAAAAAGGACACAGTTATGACAGAACGATATTTGATACCCAGTGTGGTGCATGCCTGCGAAGTTTTCCGCTTGCTGGCCAGCAGAGATCGCGGCATGACCATGCAGGAACTGGAAGCTGCACTGGATCTGCCAAGAACCACGGTTTTCCGTTTACTGCGTACGCTGGTTGCTGAAGAGATGCTGGAAAAACGCGGCAAAATTTACTTCTGTGGTGCCAACCTGATGCAGTTAGGTCTGCAAATCATTCACTCAGATCGCATGCAGCAAATGGCCATTCCCCATATTCAGCGTCTGGCCCTGCGCACCGGTCATACTGCGCATCTGGCTGTACCGAATCACGGTAAAGCGCTGATCGTCGAAGTGTTCGACAGCCCGAATCCGTTAATGGTATCCAAACGCCCTGGCGTAGAAGCCCAAATGCACTGTTCTTCAACAGGAAAGGTGTTTCTGGCGTTTTTGTATTACGACAATCTGGAACTGTTGCTGGCCGAACATCCTATGGAACAGCATACGCCGTTTACCATCACTAACATCGCCGATTTGCGCAAAGAGCTTAACCGGGTCCGGGCATTAGGCTATGCCGTTGACGAAAGAGAATATAACAAGGACGTACGTTGTGTTGCAGTACCTGTGCGCAATAGCCTCGGCACCGTGGTGGCATCGGTGGGTATCACCGCACCGGCCGCTGTATTCCCTAAAACAGCCGTGCCTAAAGTAGCTGAAATGGTTAAAGAAGCAGCCAGAGGCATCTATAAAGATGCCTATCAGCTTGAACGGGTAAGTAATTAGGTCGGTGCCTGTGACAGCAGATTCGCTTTTTAATACAACCATACCACGCTGCCTGCTTGCCGGCGAAGTGATGGTGGAATTATCCCGCGCGGAACCCGGATTATTCAGGCAGAGTTTTGCCGGCGATGTTTACAATACGGCGGTATATCTCAAGCGCTGCCTGCCCGACTGCGAGGTGAGCATGCTCACCGCTGTGGGGCAGGATCCCTTTAGTGTAGCAATGAAACAGGCCATGAATGAGGAACGCATCAACACCGGCTTCATACTTACCCACCCCGAAAAGGGGCCGGGACTCTATGCCATTCATACCGACGCCAGCGGAGAAAGAAGCTTTCAGTACTGGCGCAATGACGCGGCAGCAAGGGAATGGGTAACGCTGTGGCAGCAAACCCTCACCGGCTCAGAACCAACACCTTTACCACAGGCAGATTTAATTTACCTGAGCGGAATTACACTGGCGGTACTGGATGAAACCCAACGGGCTTTATTGTTCGACTGGCTGCATCAGGCAAGAGAAAACGGTATCAGAGTAGCGTTTGATCCTAACTACCGGCCGCAGCTGTGGGCATCTGTTGATGAAGCCGCAGTATGGACCCGACGGGCTTACCATATTGCTGATATCGCCTTTCCCGGCATGGATGAACACAAACTGCTTTTCGGCCACAAAGACTGTTTTGATGTGATGGATATTGTGGCTGGCTGGGGCGTAAAGGAAGTTGTTGCGAAGAACGGAACCGACCAGATACGCGTGCTGTGTAATGAAACCATGGTCACCATTCCCGTGACACCGGTAGCCCATGTTGTCGATACCACCTCGGCGGGTGACGGATTTACCGGCGGCTATCTGGCAGCCCGCCTCGACGGAAAAAGCGTCCGTCAGGCCGCGCAGCAGGGGGCTGATGTGGCGTCCACCATTATCCGGTTTCCGGGAGCCATTGTGCCGGAACCCGCTTTCACAGAGGCTTTAAACCGGCTCCGCGACACAGAAACTACTGCCCGTCCGGAAACGGCAGGATAAACCGGGGTTCGTTGCCCCTTGTTATTTACGGAAAAATAAGAAGACCGCACATGCTTGAAAAACAACGGCATCAACTGATCATCAGCGCTCTGGATGAAACCGAATTTCTCAGCGTGAAAGATCTCTGCTCACAGTTAAAATCGTCAGAAGCCACCATCCGCCGGGATTTAGTCAAGCTGGCGGCACTGGATAAAATTCGCAAAATTCGTGGCGGTGCGCAGGTAAAAGAGAATGCGGTACGGGACAGCAAACCCGGGCTGTCTGCCAGCATTTTTGCACAGGACAGAAGCCGTAATGCGAACACTAAGCGGATGATTGCCAAAGCGGCCACCCAGCTCGTTCAGGACGGTGACGCCATCATTATAAATGGCGGTACATCGACGTTTATGATGGCCGAGTTCCTGGCCGACAGAAAACTGAACATCCTGACTAACTCATTCATTCTTGCCCACGAACTGCTGGAAAGCAGCCAGAATCAGGTTGCCCTGCCCGGCGGACAGGTTTACCGCCACCAGAGCATTATTCTCAGCTCGTTTGAAAACGATACGACGCAAAAATACCGGGGCAGCATGATGTTCATGGGATCACCCGGGGTCAGCGAATTTGGCATCATGGAAACCGACCCGCTGCTAATTCTAGCAGAACAGAAACTTCGCAAACGGGCTGACAAGCTGGTGGTACTGGCTGACAGCACCAAAATCGGTGTGAAAGGCAACCTGCTTTTCTGTGGCCTGGAGGAAGTAGACATTGTGATCACCGACAGCCAGGCCAACCCTGAAGCCGTGCAACGTATCAGGCAGCATGGCGTGGATGTCATGATTGTTGAGGCGTGTGGTTAGTACCGCGCCTCAGTGTTTTCCCGCCGTAAGCCCCTCCGCCCAACATTAGTGCAAGTTGCACTCTCCACGTTCAACATTCAGCTAAATAGCATATTTATTCACCAGAAATTATCTTGTATATATCTATAAAAACTGAAAACCCCGCTGCACTTTAACTGAAATATTAGTCAAGCTATCCTCACAAATACGAAATTCAACGTGATAAATAGGATACTCACACTATATAAAAGTATCAAAGGCAGACTTATAGCACCCACAACCCTTAAATGTATAGACCTATTAAAATACTACCTGCATAAGGATGCGATAATTAAAGCCACACATGTATATCAGCGGCAGTTCATCATATCCCAATGTGTTTGCCAGTAGCGCTCAACCCGGAACAGTTGGTATAACCGTACGTAAAGACTTCTTCTGACGGACACTCAGGCAATGGCACTACAGTGCGGTTGCCGGATAACAACATTAAAAAAGGAACAAATATGACTATTTCCAACGGAGCGTTTTTTACAGCAAAGCCCGTTAAATCCTTTAGAAAGCTGGCTTTGGGCTTGATGATCAGTGGCCTGCTTGGCACGTCTGCGCCGGTACTGGCACAAAACGATGCCATACCGGCTCCGGTTGATGTACTGGGGCACGCGCCGGGTGATGATTTTTATCTGGCGAATTACGAAGATTCACTGAAGTATTTTCATGCGCTGGCAGACAGCACGGATAAAATGCAGATGTTCACGGCGGGTAAAACCACGCAAGGTAAAACCTTCGAATACGCCATCATCTCCACACCGGACAACCTGGCGAAGTGGGAAGAGTATAAAGCCATTTCCCGCAGGCTGGCTGATTCCAGGGATCTGACGGATGAGGAAGCCCGGAAACTGGCTGCCACCTCAAAAATTATCGTTCATATTGATGGCGGCATGCACGCCTCTGAAGTGGCTGACCATCAGCTTCCTATCAAACTGGCTCATACCATGGTGACCTCGTACGACCCGAAAATCAGCCGCATCCTTGACGATGTGATTCTGGTTTTATGGCCGACACTGAACCCGGACGGACAAGATATGGTGGTTGACTGGTATCGTCAGAACACCGGAACAGAGCACGAAACCAGCCCCATGCCGTGGCTTTATCAGGAGTACGTCGGCCACGACAACAACCGTGACGGCTATATGCTGAATATGACAGAAAGCCGCTCTGTCACCGCTCAGGTTCAGGAGAATGCGCCGGCGATTTTCTATTCCCAGCACCAGAAAGCGCCCTTCCCAGCCCGGATTTGGGTACCGCCGTTTTCAGATCCTATTTCAGAAAATATCGACCCGCTGGTACGACACTGGACCAGCCTGATTGGCATGCACATGATTGGCGAGTTCGAGCACCAGCAGTTACCGGGAGCTATCGCGCAGGCCCGGTTTGATAACTGGTTCCCGGGCTTTCTGGATTACACCCACGCCTTCCGCCACACTATTTCCTATTTCACGGAAACGGCTCTTCACCTTTACGCCACGCCCTGGGAATACGATGCCAAAGACTTTCCGGATAACCGCAAAGATCTGAAGCCTCAGGTGATGTATCCGTCTCCGTGGAAAGGCGGCAAATGGACGCTGGATGATGCCGTACACTATATGGAAGTGGCCTCACTTTCTACGCTGGATACTGCATCACGCTACCGCGAGCAAATCTTGTATGACCGCTATCAGTCAGGTCGCGATACCGTCGCCCGTTTTAAAGAAGAAGGGCCTTTTGCCTGGATAATTCCGGCTCAGCAACACGATTTATCAGAGGCCGGTGAACTGGTTGAAGTCATGCTGCGCCAGCAGATTGAAGTGTATCAGGTAAGCAAATCCGCTACATTTGGCGACACCAAAGTCGCTGCAGGCAGCTGGGTTATCCCCATGGATCAGCCGTTCGCCGGACTGGTACAGGAGTTGTTTGAACGTCAAACGTATCCCGCTACCTTTGTTGATAAAGACGGCCTTCCGGAAAATCTGCCCTACGATGCCACAGGCTGGACTTTACCCCTGCAAATGGGTGTGGATACAGTAGCGCTGACATCCAAACTGTCTGACCGCGACAAGAAGAAACTGAAAGCTGTTACAACCGTAGATCTGCCCTCCGGTATTGAAGGCCGCGGTAATGTTTTTGTTGCTCCTCAGAATCAGAATGCCAGCTTCGCCCTGATTAATGCAGCCCTTGCAAAAGGTGCTTCGGTAAGCCGCGGAATGCATGACGAGCAACCCGCATTCTTTATTTCAGGGATAGACAAAGACAGCGCTGAAGCGCTGGCCACAGCCCACGATGTTACTCTGCAAGGCACTTCCCGCGCACCTGAAAATGCGCAGGCAGTAGAAACAGCGAGAGTTGGACTCTACCGTCCGTGGAAACCGTCTATGGACGAAGGCTGGACCCGCTGGATATTCGAGCAGTACGGTTATAACCCGGTCACCCTGTACAACGACGATATGAAAGCCGGAGATTTACTGTCGAAAATTGATGTACTGGTACTGCCGGACATCGATTTAAGCTGGATCACCGAAGGCTTCAGTGCACCCAAGAGCGACAGCTGGTATAACCGTACCGGTGGTGCCACAGAAGATCCTGTACCGGCAAAATATGCCGGAGGCATTGGTTCAGAAGGTGCACAGGCATTACGGGATTTTGTTGCCCGTGGCGGTAAACTCATTGCCTTCAACCAGGCGTCTGATGCCGCTATCAGCTTACTGGGACTGCCGGTAAAAAATGTCCTCGCCGGTGTGGGCAGTGACGTTTTCTACTGTGCCGGTGCACTGGTACAAACCGAACTGAACAAAGAAGCTGACAGTGCCGCCACACAGGGCCTGCCGGATGCCCCGGTGGTGATGTTCTCACACGGTCCTGCCTTTGATACGTTACCCGGCTTTGACGGCACCATATTGTCTTCCTACCCTGAAGAAGGTGATGTATTGCTGAGCGGTGTGTTGCTGCACCCTGAAGCGATAAATGGCAAAGCGGCTGCTATGGAAGTGAATTACGGTAACGGCGAGGTGTACCTGCTGGGCTTCCAGCCTCAATGGCGCGCCCAGTCACACGGCACGTACAAGTTTATCTTCAACAACCTGTACAAGTAACGCCACAACGCATAACTATGCAACCGGCTCTGTCGACGACTGAGCCGGTATTTTTGTTTCCTTTCCCGAATTATGTCTATACAATAAATCTATCATCTTCCGAATGGTAGCTACCATGACATCACATACTGCATCGCTTTCTGACTATACCCTTTTTGCCCGTCATGTATTGCTCACTGACGGCTGGCATCAGGATCAGCGCATCAGTATTGCCGGCGGGAAAATAAGTCATATCACACCGGCAAGCCCTGAACCTTCAGATCTTGTGATTGATGCGCTGCTTCCCGGCATGCCAAACCTGCACAGTCACGCCTTTCAAAGAGGGATGGCAGGGCTTGCAGAAGTGAAAGGACCGGGCGCAGATTCGTTCTGGACCTGGCGGCAGGTAATGTACCGCTTTCTGGAAAAACTCACACCGGACGACCTTACTGCAATTGCCACCCTTGCATACATTGAAATGCTGGAGAGCGGGTTTACCCGTGTTGGCGAATTTCATTACCTTCACCATGCGCCTGATGGTAAACCGTACGGCCAGCCTGCCGCCATGAGTGATGCCATCATCGATGCTGCCACCGATACCGGCATCAACCTCACAATGCTTCCGGTTTTCTATGCGCACAGTGGTTTCGGCGGTCAGGCACCGGAAGCTGCACAGCAACGGTTCATTCACAGCACCGACGACTTCGGTAAACTCTATGAGCATATTGAACGCCGGCTGCTGACTACAGACGGTGCCGTAACCGGCGTAGCCCCTCACAGTTTACGGGCAGTGACCGGAGAAGAGCTGCAGTTTTTAACGTCGCTGGGAAACGGACCGGTTCACATTCACATTGCAGAGCAAATGAAAGAGGTGAACAGTTGTCTGGCCCATTACGGCGCGCGTCCCGTTCAGTGGTTGCTGGACAATCAGCCCGTTAATGCGCGCTGGTGTCTGGTGCATGCTACTCACCTGGATGAAGCCGAAATTTCCGGTATTGCCCGTTCACAGGCTGTCGCCGGGTTGTGCCCCGTTACCGAAGCCAATCTGGGTGACGGCCTGTTTCCGCTTACCCCGTTTCTGGAAGCCGGCGGCCGCATTGGTGTGGGTTCAGACTCCAACGTGAAAATTGATGCACCGGAAGAGTTACGCCTGCTCGAATATGGTCAGCGCCTGCAACTGCAAAACCGGAATGTAAGCCAGCGTCATGCAGGCGAACGCTGTGGTCAGTCTTTGTGGCAACAAAGCGTTGCCGGCGGCGCTCAGGCACTGGGCACGGCCCCCGGATTGCAACCCGGCGCCTGTGCCGATATGGTTTCTTTGAAAATCAGCGGGTTACCCGATATGCTAAGGTCTCACGATAATATTATCGAGCAACTGGTTTTCTGTCACAATAAAGACCTGATTGACTGTGTGTGGGTAAATGGCCGGCTTACAGTAAAAGAAGGCCGCCATGCCGGCAGAGAACACGCGCAACGCGCCTTCATTAAGACCATTAACAGAGTATTTCAGTAATGCCGCCAGAACCGCAGGAAAAAGGGGTCAAAGATACGCTGCACCAGACAATCTGCAACGACATTCGTCAGCAGATCCTCTCGGGCACCTGGCCTCCGGGTTACAAAATCCCTTTTGAGCATGAGCTTGTTGAGAACTACGGGTGCTCCCGTATGACGGTAAACAAAGCCATTACCTCTCTGGTAGATGAAGGATTGATTCATCGCCGCCGTCGCGCCGGCTCTTTTGTGGCGCGTCCGAAAATTCAGTCTGTCATTGTGGATATTCCCGATATACAAACTGAAATTGCGAACCGTGGGCAACCATACGGTTTCTCTCTGTTATCACGGCGAAAACGCACCGCGCAGAAACGGAAAGCGGAAGAACTGGAACTGGGTGCTGACAATCCGTTACTGGAATTACGCTGTCTTCATCTGGCAAGTAACCGGCCCTTTGCACTGGAAATGCGTCTCATCAACCTGAATGCCGTCCCTGAGGCTGAAGGCATCACGTTTGAGGATGTGTCGCCGGGTCACTGGCTGCTTGAGCATGTAGCCTGGAGTAAAGCCCAGCACCGTATCTCTGCCATTTCAGCCAATGCAGAACAGGCTGAAGCGCTGGGTATTGAAGAAGGTACAGCATGCCTGTTGCTGGAGCGTCAGACTTGGCGTGGCGGCGAAGGGATCACCTACGTAAGACAGTTATTTCCGGGCGATGCCTATAATCTTCTCGCCCGTTTCTCACCCGCTTTCGGTTAACCGCAGCCACGCTTTTATAAAGGCTTCGGCTTCCTGCTATAGCAACATGGCAGCAACCCAACCGCCTGCCAGCAAGGGTAAATTGTAGTGTAAGAAGGTAGGTACAACCGTGTCCCAGATATGGTTGTGCTGACCGTCTGCATTTAGTCCGGCAGTGGGTCCCAAAGTGGAATCTGAAGCCGGAGAGCCCGCATCGCCCAGTGCACCTGCCGTGCCCACCAGCGTGACAATGGCCAGCGGACTAAAACCCAGTTGCAAGGCCAGCGGCACAAAAATCGCGGCGATAATCGGGACAGTGGAAAAAGAAGAGCCCACGCCAAGGGTGATCACCAGACCCACCACTAACATCATCAGCGCGCCTAACGCCTTGCTGTTGTCAATCAACGCCGCACTGGTATCAACCAGAGACTGAATATCTCCGGTTGCACGCATCACTGCCGCGAACCCGGACGCTGTGATCATGATAAAGCCCACGTTGGCCATCATCTTCATGCCTTCAACAAAAACATCATCGGCCTGCTTCCAGCGGATAACCCCGCTGATACTGAAGATCACAAAGCCCACCAGTGCACCAAGCACCATAGAGTCAAACATCAGTTGCACCACAAATGCAGTAATCACGGCAACACCTGACACCGCCAGTGAACGGCCGCTGTATTTCACCTCTGTATGCTCAGCCCGCTTCAGCTTTTTATCACTGTACTCCCGCGGCTTCCGGTAGCTGATAAACACAGCAACCAGTAAACCGGCCAGCATGCCAAGAGCAGGCATCGCCATGGCCCGGATGACAGATACACCGGACACATCAGCGCCGCTTTCCTGCAGATTTACCAGCAGAATGTCATTCAGATAAATGGAACCGAACCCCACCGGCAGAAACATGTACGGAGTGATCAAACCAAACGTCAGCACGCAGGCTATGGCGCGCCGGTCCAGCTTCAGCTTTTGCGTGACCAGCAGCAGAGGCGGTACCAGCAAAGGAATAAAGGCAATATGAATAGGAATGAGGTTTTGCGAGCATACCGCCATCACTAACAAAGCAGCCATTACGCCATAACGGATATTCCGTGCCAGCGCGGGATTTTCCCCCTGCTTCTTATCAAGTTTTTTCAGTACCTGCCCGGACAGCAGATCAGGAATACCCGAGCGGGAAATTGCCACCGCAAAGGCCCCCAGAAAAGCATACGACAGTGCTACCGTCGCGCCTGCACCCAGTCCGCTGTTGAAGTTATTCAGCGTGCCTAAGGTACCCAAGCCACTGAGCAGGCCACCTGCAAACGTCGCGATAATAAGCGCTATAACTACGTGCACCCGCGCCAGACTTAGCGCCAGCATTATGCACACCGCAATCAACACTGAATTCATGCTTACCTCTTATGTCTATACTTATGATAATGGTGACAGGCAATTTTATTTTTATTGTTCTGTTATATCGGGGGCTGGCAATAAATACAAGACGCAACATAGATATTGCGATGAAATGGATAAATATTTGGATTTATATGACTATACATATTAAAAATTGTTGGCTATATTAAATTGAAATAGCGTCCACAGAGACAAGCGCATGAAGCAACAAGCTGAAAAGATTTGGGTGAATGCAAGGCTGGTAACCATGGCCGATCCCGCCGCCCCTCTGGCGATAACAGAAGACGGTGCGGTCGCGATGGCTGATGGCAAAATTCTGGCCGCCGGTCCTGCTGCCGCCGTCACTGCGAAGTATCATTCTGATCAGGTTATTGACTTACAGGGCCTGCTGGTAACACCCGGTCTCATCGACTGTCATACCCATCTGGTGTATGCAGGCAGCCGTGCCAATGAATTTGAAGCCAGGCTGAAAGGGACCAGTTACGCTGACATCGCCGCACAAGGTGGCGGCATTATGTCTACGCTTACCTCAACCCGCGCCGCATCAGAACAAACCCTGCTGGATGAAACCCTGCCCCGGCTCGACAGTCTGCTCGCACAGGGTGTGACGACGGTAGAGATAAAATCCGGTTACGGACAGGATATTGAGTCTGAACTTAAGCAGTTACGGGTTGCACGGTCACTGGCGCAGCATCGTGCAGTGTCAGTCTCCCCCACACTGCTGGCCGCACATGTGGTACCGCCGGAATTTAAAGGCCGCGCTGACGATTATGTGTCGTATGTATGTGAACAGCTGATCCCGGCTGCACTGGCAGATGGCAACATTGATGCAGTAGACGCATTTTGTGAGCACATTGCCTTTACGCCACAGCAAACCAGCCGGATTTTCGACACTGCCAAACAGGCCGGGATCAAGGTAAAACTTCATGCCGGACAACTGTCAGATAATGGCAGCGTGTCGCTGGCAGCAAACTATCAGGCACTGTCTGCCGACCACATTGAATTTGCCACCGCGAAAGACGTGGAAGCCATGGCCGCTTCCGGCACCGTAGCTGTGCTGCTGCCGGGCGCCTTTTACTGTTTGAGAGAAACGCAGAAGCCACCGGTTGAATTACTCAGACAACATAATGTTCCGATGGCTGTTGCTACAGATGCCAATCCCGGTACGTCGCCGGTAACGTCTCCACTTCTTATCATGAACATGGCTTGTACCCTTTTCGGGCTTACTGTTGCGGAAGCATTCAGTGGTATGACACTTCATGCCGCCGCTGCGTTGGGTCAGCAATCTCAGACCGGCAGTCTGGAAGCCGGAAAGTACTGCGACCTTGCCTGCTGGGACGCACCGTCACCGGCACACCTTATTTATCAAATCGGACTTAATGCCTTACGTCGCCGAATCTTCAGAGGACTGGAAAAATGACAACAATAATAATGCAACCTGGTCAGGTATCACTTAAAGACTGGCGTACGATTTACGAAGGTGCACCGGCTGTTCTGCACGAAGATGCTTTACCCCGGGTGATTGCTTCAGAGCAGGCCGTTCAGCGTATTATCGCCCGCAACAAACCGGTTTACGGTATTAATACCGGCTTCGGAAAACTGGCGAATGTGCGTATTCCTGATAATCAGCTGGCACAACTACAGCACAACATCGTCATTTCTCATGCTGCCGGTGTGGGTGAGCCGGCTCCGGTTAACGTTATCCGTTTGATGATAGCGCTCAAACTGGCCAGCCTTGGACATGGCGCATCCGGTGTGAAGCTGGAAACGGTTAAACTGCTGGAAGCTTTCCTGAATAAGGGCATCACACCGGTTGTGCCGGAAAAAGGCTCAGTCGGGGCATCCGGCGATCTTGCGCCTTTATCTCATATGACTATGGCGCTCATCGGACTGGGCGATGTGCTGGTCGACGGCAAACAAATGCCTGCCGCTGACGCCATAGCTAAAGCTTCACTCACTCCGCTCAGCCTCGGACCGAAGGAAGGTCTGGCGCTCCTTAACGGAACCCAATACTCTACAGCTCAGGCCCTTGCTGGGTTGTTCGCCGCACAACATGGCTTCGCCAGCGCACTTGTTACCGGTGCCATGTCTACCGATGCGGCCAAAGGCTCAACCGCCCCGATGGATCCACGCATTCACGCCTTGCGTGGTCACCAGGGCCAAATCACCGTAGCTGCAGCGCTGCGTGAGCTTCTGGAAGGCAGTACAATCCGTGACTCTCATCTGCAATGCGAGAAAGTGCAGGACCCTTACTGTCTTCGCTGTCAGCCCCAGGTCATGGGTGCCGCTTTTGACTTACTGAATCAGGCCGCCACCACCCTGCTTACTGAAGCCAATGGTGTGTCAGATAACCCCCTCATTTTCAGTGATACGGATGAAGCCCTGTCAGGAGGAAACTTTCACGCCGAACCGGTTGCCTTTGCAGCCGATATGATTGCCATGGCCGTGTGCGAAACCGGTTCACTGAGCGAGCGGCGTATTGCCATGCTGGTTGACCCTGCGCTGTCAGGTCTGCCGGCATTTTTAACGCCCCGTCCGGGCCTGAATTCAGGCTTTATGATCCCGCAGGTTACGGCAGCTGCCCTGGTATCTGAAAACAAACAACAGGCATTCCCGGCCAGTGTGGACTCCATTCCCACCAGCGCAAATCAGGAAGACCACGTTTCAATGGCCGCGCACGGTGCACGCAGACTGGCTGGTATGAACACCAATCTGCAGCATATTCTGGCCATAGAATTGTTGATTGCCGTGCAAGGCATCGATTTGCACAGTGACATGAAAACCAGTCCTCATCTGGAAACCGTCAGACAAACCCTGCGCAGTGAAGTCCCCATGTTGCAGGATGACCGCTACATGGCAAAAGACATGGCAGCCGCCTTTGCGCTTATATCAGGGTCAGGCCTTACAGGACCGGTCGCAGAGATTTTTAACCCGGCGCAGTCCGGCGGAGCGTCAGCATGAGTAGTAACTGGCTGGAAATCAGCGAGGGCAATGCGCCCCTTGTGCTGAGTATCCCTCATACCGGGCTGACCATACCGGATGAAATAGTACAACAGCTGCAATGCGATAAAGAAACGGCACTGGCTGATACCGACTGGTGGGTAGACAAGCTGTACAGTTTCGCGCCTGAACTCGGTATTACCGTGGTGCGCAGCCATATTTCCCGCACGGTCATCGATTTAAACCGGGACCCGTCCGGCGTATCGCTTTATCCGGGCCAGACCACCACACAACTTTGCCCGCAGGAACGTTTCGACGGCGTACCGTTTTATGCCGCACCGCTTTCTGAAGAAGAGACGGAATACCGTAAAGCCACGTGGTTTATGCCCTATCACAACGCACTGTCCCACCAGCTGAACCGGCTTAAGCGTCAGCACGGGCAGGTCGTCCTGTTTGATGCCCATTCCATCCGCTCGCTGTGCCCCCGTTTATTTGAAGGTGAATTACCGGGCCTGAATCTGGGTACAAACACAGATAAAAGTTGTCACAGCGACTACGCCACCATTGCTTTTTCTGCGCTGCAAAGCAGTCCCCATTCTGCGGTAAGCAATGGTCGCTTCAAAGGCGGCTGGATCACCCGTCACTACGGTAATCCGGGACAAGGTATTCATGCGCTGCAACTGGAAATTGCCCAGCGCTGCTACCTGCGCGAGCCGGCAGAGCCCGGCCGCCCGCAATACGATGCGGCTTATGCTGCTCCGCTACAAAACGAATTAAAACAGTTACTCTCCCGGCTGATTGACCGGGCAAAATCCTGAGGAAAGATCATGACAACATCCCGAGTAATCCGTGCCCCGAGAGGCAGTGAACTGAACGCTAAAAGCTGGCTGACCGAAGCGCCCCTGCGTATGTTGATGAACAACCTGGACCCGGAAGTGGCAGAGCGTCCCGAAGATCTGGTGGTTTACGGCGGTATAGGTAAAGCAGCCAGAAACTGGGAATGTTTCGACAAGATTGTCGATACGCTTAAAAACCTGAATGACGATGAAACCCTGCTGGTGCAATCAGGGAAGCCGGTGGGAGTGTTCCCCACCCACGAAAATGCGCCGCGTGTACTGATTGCCAATTCCAATCTTGTTCCCCACTGGGCGAACTGGGACACGTTTAACGAGCTCGATAAAAAAGGCCTCATGATGTACGGCCAGATGACTGCCGGCTCATGGATTTACATCGGCTCTCAGGGCATTGTTCAGGGCACCTATGAAACCTTCGTCGAAGCCGGCCGCCAGCATTTCAACGGCGATCTGGCAGGACGCTGGATCCTGACTGCCGGACTGGGCGGTATGGGCGGTGCACAGCCTTTAGCGGCCACCATGGCCGGTGCCTCTATGCTCGCTATTGAGTGCGATGCTACCCGCATTGATATGCGCCTGCGCACCCGCTATCTGGACGAAAAGGCAGAGACACTGGATGAAGCTCTGGCCATCCTTGAGCGGGCAAAAGAAAACGGTAAACCGGTATCGGTAGGCCTGTTAGGAAATGCAGCGGAAGTACTGCCGGAAATGGTTAAGCGTGGCATTAAGCCGGATATGGTTACCGACCAGACATCAGCCCACGACCCGGTTAACGGCTACCTGCCTGCGGGATGGACGCTGGAAGAATGGCGTGAGAAACAGGTGAGCGACACGGCAGCAGTGACTGCAGCAGCGAAAGTGTCTATGGCGGAACATGTAAAAGCGATGCTGGCCTTTGATGATATGGGTATCCCTACCTTTGATTACGGTAATAACATCCGTCAGGTGGCTTTGCAGGAAGGTGTAACCAATGCCTTTAACTTCCCGGGATTTGTACCCGCTTATATTCGTCCGCGCTTTTGTGAAGGTGTAGGACCATTCCGCTGGGTTGCCCTTTCAGGCGACCCGGAAGATATTTACAAAACCGATGCCAAAGTAAAAGAGCTGCTGCCTGATGACGCTTCATTGCACAACTGGCTGGATATGGCGCAGGAACGGATCAGCTTCCAGGGTTTACCGGCACGCATTTGCTGGGTGGGACTGGGCGACCGTCACCGTCTCGGACTGGCGTTCAACGAAATGTACCGTAACGGTGAACTGAAAGCGCCGGTGGTTATTGGCCGCGACCACCTGGACAGCGGTTCTGTGTCGAGCCCGAACCGTGAAACCGAAGCCATGATGGACGGTTCGGATGCGGTCTCCGACTGGCCCCTGCTCAATGCTATGCTGAATACCGCCGGCGGTGCCACCTGGGTATCACTGCACCATGGTGGTGGTGTGGGCATGGGCTTCAGCCAGCATTCAGGTGTTGTAATTGTGTGTGACGGTACTGAAGAAGCTGACAAGCGCATTGGCCGTGTACTCTGGAATGACCCGGCCACCGGCGTGATGCGTCATGCTGATGCAGGTTACGAACTGGCACAGAAATGTGCGCAGAAACACGACCTGAATCTGCCCATGCTTAAATAACCGTCAAGCCTTCCGTAATGCGGAAGGATAATTTTACAGATAGCAGCAATTTACACCCTGTTTTTTGTACAAGCGCGCCTGTTGGTGGTTTAATAGGCGCACGTTTTTCCAACCAGCTTATCAAAAATGCGCGCAGTACTGTGGTCCTGGTTCAGCATCTTGATGTTTTTTGGGGTGTGCACTGCGCCGGCTCAGGCTCAGACTACCCATCAGCTCATCAATGAAAATATTGAAACCAGCCTGACGGACAATTTTGAATTTTACTTCGAGACAGACACGCAGCTGACTATCAGTGAAGCAATCAAGCGTCGTCCTGATTTCCGTTTTTACACCGACCCGAATCCTAATTTCGGTTTTCAGTCCCGCGCATTGTGGCTGGTTACCAAATTCAACAACACCAGTAATACCCGTGACTGGGTATTCAATATCGATTTCAGCCAGTTAGATAAAGTCGATTTTTATCTCGTCAGAGGCGATGAAGTCTTAAAGCAAAGTCATCAGGGTAAGCTGCAAACCGAGCAGATATTCCGTGTTCCCACCATGCGGGCTGAGCTGCCGGTGGACGCCCCGCTGGAGTTATACCTGCGGGTCGAAAGTGCCTCTTCCAGCCTGATTGTACCGTTATCTGTGGAGCCGGAAACCCGCCATAGTTTCGGCGTACAACTGGACAGTCTGCTGTGGGGATTGTTCTACGGCGGCCTGATCATTCTGGCAATATACAACTTCGCGCTGTTCTTCGGTTCCAGAGAGCCAAGCCTGGTCGCTTACGTGGGCTACATTGTGGCGGTATTGCTATGGCAATTTGTCTGGGGCGGCCATCTTCACCTGATATTCCGCGACGGCTTTGACCCGTGGTTTGCTGCGCATACAGAGATGATTTTCGTCATCATCGGGATCAGCTCCGGGCTGTTCACGGTTACCTTTCTGGAAACCAGAAAACATGCCCCGAATGCCCATCCGGTGATCATGTCTCTGCTGGTTTTGCAGGGCGTTATCGGCGCAGGCTGTCTCATCGATTTGCTGTCTCACATCTGGAAGAATAACCTGGTGTATGGCGTGGGTATGATTGCGATTTGCAGTTACATCTATGCCGGCTTTGAGGCTTACGTTAATAAGTTCAAACCCGCCCTCTATTTCATCTTCGCCTGGGGCATGCTGGCCAGCGGCGCAATTGTGGGCATTCTGAGCTTACTGAATGTTTTACCTTCCAATGACTACACCACATACTGCTTCCAGGTCGGCGTGTTTATCGAAGCCGGGTTGTTCTCCTTCGCCCTCATGGAAAAGAGTCGCAACCAACTGGCCTCTGAGGTTAGCCAGGCAACCAATGAGCTTCGCAATAATATGGAACTCATTGAAGAGCAGAATGCCCGTCTGGACATTGCCCGCAAAGACGCTATTAAAGCCAGTAACGTAAAATCTCAGTTCCTGGCCAATATGAGCCATGAAATCCGTACACCACTCAATGCCATTCTCGGATTCAGTAAAGAGCTCACCCATGTTGCCCTGCCGGTGGAACAACAGGAGCAGGTTCGAATCATCAACACAGCGGCGGATAACCTGCTGGGTATCGTCAATGACGTACTCGATTTCTCTAAAATTGAGGCCGGTAAGCTGCAAATTAACAATCAGCCATTCTCACCGAACCAGTTACTGGAAGACATGGTGACGCTGATGTCTAAGTCTGCCCACTCCAAGCGGCTGGAATTTGTTTTTGATACCGGCCCGTTACCGGAAAAACTCATCGGCGATGTATTCAGAATTAAGCAGGTACTGAACAACCTCCTCAGTAACGCACTGAAGTTCACCTCTTCCGGCACCATCACCCTCACAGTGAGAGGCACGTCCCTGCCCCACGGCATCCATGAATTACACTTCCGGATTGAAGATACCGGTATTGGTATCAGCCGCCAGGATAAGAAAAAGCTGTTTAATGCTTTCTCCCAGATTGATGATGCGTTGAACCGTAGCTATCAGGGCACAGGGCTTGGCCTGGTTATCTGCCGGGAGCTGATTAAACTGATGCGCGGCACATTGGATTTAAATAGTGTTCCCGGGCTTGGCAGTGTCTTTGACATCCGTCTGCGGGCGAATCAGCTTAGTCAGAAATACAGTCTGACACCGAACGCCGAATGGATTGGAAAACGGGTTGTGGTATTCGACCCTGTGCCGGACACCCGCAGAGCCACTGCCTCCATGCTCACCGCACTGGGAGCCAGGGTGACATCAGCAGATTCCGTAGCCTTTCTGAACATGCTGGATATACATCCTGATTTACTGTTTGCTACTGTACCGGTTTCCCATCTGGAGAAGCGGAACACGTACCTCAGTGAACTGGTGGAGTTTCCGGCGAAAAAACGCATCCTGTGGTACTCCGGTCCGGAACCGTTCAACCAGTATCCCAGCCTGACCCAGCACTTCCATGAACAGGTAAGAATGCCTGTCACACTCACCAAACTGGAAAGCCTGCTGCATCAGAAAACAGCCCGTCGCCGTAATCCGATGCAGGATAAGATGAATAACCTGCCCAAGGCACGTATTCTGGCTGTTGATGACATGGAAATGAACCTTAAGCTGCTGCATACCTGGCTGGATCACTCACCGGTCAGTCTGACCACGTCCATGAGCGGCCAGGATGCCGTTAACCGTTGTCAGAGCACGGAATATGATCTCATCCTGATGGATGTTCAGATGCCGGGTATGGACGGTTTGCAGGCATCAAGACTGATCCGCAAAACGGCTCTGAATATGGGTACCCCTATCATTTCAGTCACCGCCCATGCTTTCAAAGAGGAACAGGAAAGGTTGCTGGCATCAGGTATGGACGATTATCTGCCCAAGCCTATCGAAATGGGCGCCCTTCTCGATTTGATTAAGCGCTGGTGTCAGAACGCCACCCCGACAGCCATGGCTTTACCTACTCTGGACTGGCAACTGGCGGTTAAACGCACCCACCAGAACCCGGAAGCTGCACGCTCGTTACTGGGGGATTTTGTGGTGTTGCTGCCGCCCACCATTTCCACATTAAAATCGATGTGGAAAGAAAAAGACTTCGACGGCCTGAAGGCGGAAGTGCACAAACTTCACGGAGCCTGCTGCTACACCGGTGTACCGAAGTTACAGGAACTGGCTTCAGAATTGGAAATCGCGCTGAAACTTGAGCAAAACTTCCTGATTGCTGAGCATCTGCCTGCCCTGCTGAATGAGTGCGAAATATTAATGACAGAAGCCAGACGCTTCCTGGAAGAAATGAATTACACCTTCCCCTGAGCCGGAGACTCAGGGGAATGTGCAGGCATCAACCTGCCTGAGTATCCATCAGTCTGTCCTGACGGGCTTGCTGGCACTGGCGCATAAAGCGGGCAAAGTCAGCAGGTTCACGATCAATATCAGAGGCGGCAATAAACACATCATAGCCCAGCGACTGACGAAGCTGAGACATTCTGTTCGCCAGCATGGCTTTAACGCCGGTAAAAGTTTGATTGTCTGCAGTGGTGTAATGTTTATCATCAAACATTTCCTGCTCAAAACAGGCACCGGTTTTACAGTTTTGTTCATCTCTGTGAAGCAGCAACGGACGTTGCTCCATCAGTAAATGGGTGGCCAGCCGGGGGGAAACATGATTTAAGAACGCACCGTAGTCTTTAATCCGGAAACCTACCGCTTCAAGCTCCACCTGTTCCAAACCCTGCTGCACCCGCGGGCAGTCTATACGCTGCACGTTATCCCACTGTAACAGCCAGTTGCCCAACCGGTGATGATAACGGATTTCCTGCGGAGAAATTTCGATACTGAACTGAGGCTCTCTTACTTTGAACCAGCCGATGAGCAGCGATACAATCGACGCACTGGTCAGGAAAATAGCAGCCAGAAACAGCCAGTCCGGCAGAAATTTCATCCATATTGCCGACATTATCAGTCCGGCCACACCCAGCACCAATGCAGTGATGCCGTTACCCTTTGACGTTGCCCTGACATAAATAGGGTCAGAATCAGTTCCAGACATAAAAATACACCACAAATACGATAACCGCCCAGATGAATATCATACGCAGACGCCGGCATTGCGGACAGTCAGTCCGCCACCATGAACGGGATGGTTTGTTTGCCTGCGGTCGCTTTGTCACATTCATCCGGTGATTATCTGAAGAAAGTTTGATTTTACCCCGGCCTGCGCAGAAAAACTCATAAACCTATTTAAGGTTCTTATCTCTACACATCGCCGGCTTTTTGATAAACTGTTCAGGTTTATTTTGTTTGTTGAGAGCACTATGTCACAGTTTACCGGCAACCATATCCTTTCGGTCAATCAATTCGATCGTGATGCCATCGAGAAAGTCTTTTCTGTGGCCCATTCCATGGAGCCTTATGCAAAGCGTCAGAAGCGCACCACGGTGCTGGACGGCGCCATCCTGGGTAACTTATTTTTCGAACCCAGCACACGTACACGGGTAAGTTTCGGGACTGCCTTTAACCTGCTTGGCGGGGAAGTACGGGAAACCACCGGCATGAGCAACTCTGCGCTTGCGAAAGGTGAATCGCTTTACGACACAGCCCGTGTATTAAGTGGCTATTCCGATATTATTGCCATGCGTCATCCGCACGCGGGTTCAGTAAGCGAATTTGCTGACGGCAGCCGTGTACCGGTCATCAACGGCGGCGACGGCGCAAACGAACACCCGACGCAGGCATTACTGGACTTATTTACCATAAAGCGTGAGCTGGAATACAATGGTAAAGGCATCGACGGACTCCACATCGCCATGATTGGTGATTTGCGATATGGCCGTACCGTACATTCTTTGTCGAAACTGCTGTGTTTGTATAAGGATATCCACTTTACACTTATCGCACCAGCAGAGCTGGCCATGCCGGACTACATTGTCTCTGCCATTGAAGATGCCGGTCACAAACTGACTATCTCTGAGCATATCGACGGCACGGTAGATGCGGACATCTGTTATCAGACACGCATTCAGGAAGAACGCTTTCCTTCTCAGGAAGAAGCCAATAAATACCGTGGCCGCTTCCGCCTCAACCAGTCTATTTACACTAAGCATTTCCAGTCAAAAACGGTGATCATGCATCCACTTCCGCGGGATTCCCGTATGGAAGCTAATGAGCTGGATAACGATTTGAATACCAACCCGAACCTGGCCATCTTCCGGCAGACCGATAACGGCGTGCTGGTAAGAATGGCACTCTTCGCGCTGACACTGGGCGTTGAAGATCTGGTCGCGAAATATGAACGCGACGTGGTTTGGTACACTAACAAGAGCCAATAAGCATTATGTCAAAATCTGAAGTCCTCTTTGCCCGCGCGCAAAAAACGATTCCCGGTGGCGTGAACTCCCCGGTCCGTGCCTTTAAAGCGGTAGGCGGCACACCCCGTTTCATCACTAAAGCAGACGGCGCTTACATCTGGGATGCTGACGACAATCAGTACATTGATTACGTGCAGTCCTGGGGCCCCATGGTACTGGGTCATAACAACGATAAAATCCGTGAAGCTGTTATCAATGCCGCACAAAACGGATTGAGTTTTGGTGCGCCTACAGAATCAGAAATTATCATGGCCGAAATGGTCAGCAGCATGGTGCCGTCAATGGAAATGGTACGCATGGTAAATTCAGGGACCGAAGCAACCATGTCGGCAATCCGGCTGGCCCGTGGCTATACCGGCCGCAACAAGCTGGTTAAATTTGAAGGCTGTTACCACGGTCATGCCGATTCACTGCTTGTAAAAGCCGGTTCCGGCGCACTGACACTGGGCGTACCAAGTTCACCGGGTGTACCTGCGGATGTGGCGCAGCATACGCTGACGGTGGAATACAACAACCTTGAAAGCGTTGAAGAAGTCTTCCGTGAACACGGCGATGACATCGCCTGCATCATCGTTGAACCGGTTGCCGGCAACATGAACTGTATTCCGCCTGTAGAAGGATTCCTTGAAGGCTTACGTAAGATCTGTGATGACCACGGCAGTGTATTGATTTTCGATGAAGTGATGACAGGCTTCCGTGTCGCCAAAGGCGGTGCACAGGCAAGATACAACATCAGGCCGGACCTTACCTGTTTGGGTAAAGTGATTGGTGGCGGTATGCCGGTGGGTGCATTCGGTGGCCGCCGCGACATTATTGAACATATCGCCCCTACCGGCCCGGTTTATCAGGCAGGGACTTTATCAGGTAATCCGGTAGCCATGGCAGCCGGCCTTGCCGCACTGGCTCAACTTGATGATGACGCCATGTATGAAGGGATTTTCGCTCAAACTCAGGCACTGGCAGACGGTTTTCAGGCTCTGGCGGATAAACACGGCATCCCTATGACCACCAACGTTGCCGGCAGCATGTTCGGCTTGTTCTTTACCGGCATTGACCGCGTGACGAACTACCAGCAGGCCATCAACTGCAACCAGGAGCAATTCCGTGTGTTCTATCACGGCATGCTGGACAACGGTGCTTACCTGGCTCCGGCGTCTTATGAAGCAGGGTTTGTGTCAAAAATGCACACTGCAGACGTAATTGATAAAACACTCAGCATTGCTGATAAAGTGTTAGGCTCTCTGTAGTGTTGGATATGTGGTGACACCATGACGTTAAGCTGGCTACTCATTTATAGTCTTATCGCTGTGGGCGGTGTTGCCGCATATTTCCTGTTCAGACAGTCTGCACAAATCCGCGAACTGAAGGCTGAACTCGACAGAACACATCCGAAGAAAACGCCTGTTTCTGATACCCCTGACGGCCGTGAAGCCAGTTACGTCGAAAAAGCCAATGAGGCGATGCAACTGAGTAAAACCTTCCAGAAATTCGTCCCCCGTCAGTTCGTTGAACACTTTGCCAAACATGGCAGCGGAGCCACGCTGGAACTGGGACATGCAGACGAAGACGAAGTGGCTATCCTGTTTTGTGATATCCGCGGCTTCACCGGCTTGTCAGAGCATCTCAGCCCGCAGGAACTCATGGGCTTCCTGAATTCCTATTTCCTGCGCATGAATGATCCTATTCATCAGAACCGTGGATTTATCGACAAATTTATTGGCGATGCCATTATGGCGCTGTTCGACCACCCGGGCGGCACCGCTAAAGATAAAGCCCGCGATGCCCTTCAGGCTGCTATCGATTTACGAAAAGCACTGGTGATGTACAACTCTCACAGGGATAACTGTGAATATCTGCCCATTAATATCGGGATCGGTATTCATTTCGGACCGGTGATCATTGGTACTATCGGTTCAGATGACCGTATGGACACCACGGTACTCGGCGACAGTGTGAATATTGCTTACAGACTTGAGTCACTGACTAAAAAATACAATGCTGACATTATTGTCAGCGCACAAACCCTGGAAACGGTAGGCGCGGGCTATCCGGTTAAAACCCGTTTACTTGACTGGGTTAAAGTGAAAGGCCGGCAAAGTGCCATTGAAGTGTATGAAGTGCTCGATCATCTGAGTGAGGAAGAACAGAAAGCCAGGCTCTCTGTGCAAACACAAATCACCGCCGGACTGGCCTGCCGTATGCGCAGGGAATGGGACGACGCCATTGCTCACTTCATGAAAGCCAGAGATATCAATCCGCAGGATCAACTGCCTCAGCATCACATTGATGTGTGCCTGCAATACCGCAATTTAACGCTCAGTGAAGACTGGGACGGTGCATTGAAACTGCACCACTAGCCTGGTTATTTTTTTGCGTGCTCGCGGATAAAGTTAACCGGCGGCGCAAAGAAAGATGCCCCGGTTTCCGCACTGGTGTAATCCAGCCAGCGGTCATAATCACCGTCTCCGGTACCGAAAACCTGACTATGCAGCATAGACTTGAAAGGCCGGGCACTGGCTGAGCAGCTTACAAAGAAGAGCCCCTGGGTTGTCAGGTCTCCGTAAGGCATTCCCTGTTTAATTAACCCGGGTAAATCATCATCAGGCCCTTTCGCCGACGCGCGGACACAATGAGACATGGGGTTTTGCTCCTGACTCACCAGGTTGTGTTCCCGGGTCAGACCGATAATTTGTTCCTGCTGACGGGCAGTAAGACTTTCCCAGCGTCGCAAATCGTGACGGTAACGTTGCACATGCACGTAACTGCCGCCGTTAAAAGCCAGTTCGTCGTTATCGATAATACCGGTTTTGCGTCGCTGCATTCCACGCGGATTATCCGGCGCATAGATAAAACCATTCAAGTCACGGCCATCGAGATAACGAAAGCCTCTTACCTGTTCCACCAGCTCAACATGCAGTCTGAGCAATTCCATCACTTCCATACCTACCGCATGACAAATATCAGCACGGTCAGCACGTATTTGAATAAACAGGTCGCAGGGCGTGGAAGGGGCTGTGCGATCTTCACACTGCATATCCGGAAACGGAGCCAGTTCAGTGGGAATAAAGCCCGGATACAATTCAGACCAGAAACCGGCACCGATGGCAATCATGCCGGTGAGCATGGCTTCATAGTGCTCGTTTTCGTAAAAATCGAATATATCCAACACGCGGGCAAGCTTTCCCCTCACCGTTTCTGCATCGTCATCCACGACATTCAGCAATAAATATTGCGCATGCAGATTCGGTTCGGCGCACACCCCTTTTTGAGGTTGACTCATGACATCCTTCCGTTTGCCCGCTGATTATTGATTTATGGGCATTTTCCCGGGCCAGTAAGTAATAGTGTGGCTCAATACCCCGCGGCTTGTCCATCTTTTCGGCTTTCAGAGGCACCGAAATACACGCCCCGCTGACTATCCAGCATAATTGCCTGATAACCGCCGAAGATCCCGACGGCAGGTTGCAGAGTGTGACCTTTCTCCATCAGTTCACGTTTAACCGTTTCACTGAAGCCTGATTCAAGATGTACCTGACCGCCATCCAGCATGAGATGTCCGGTAGGGCTGCTGGAACCGGAATGTAATATACGGGGCGCGTCACCGGCTTCCTGTAAGTTCATGCCAAAATCAATCAGATCGACGATGATTTGTGCATGCATTTGTGGCTGGGTGGCACCGCCCATTACACCAAAGCTTAACCACGGCTTACCATTGCGGGTAACGAAGGCAGGAATAATCGTGTGGAAAGGACGCTTGCCCGGCGCATACTCATTCGCGTGTCCTTCCTGCATGGTGAACAGCTCCCCCCGATTCTGCAGCACAAAGCCCAGTTCCGGTGGCGTCATGCCTGAGCCCATACCACGGTAGTTACTCTGGATCAGAGACACCATGTTGCCGTCTTTATCGGCGACGGTCAGGTACACGGTATCACCTTCGTACACACCGGCATCATAGCGTTTGGCCGCTTTTTCCTGATTGATAAGTTGCTGCCGGTCTGCGGCGTAGTCTTTAGAAACCAGCCAGTCTACGGGCACTGAAGTAAATGCCATATCTGCATAGAATTTTGCGCGGTCTTCAAATGCCAGCTTTTTCGCTTCAACGAAAGTGTGAATGTAGTCTGCAGAGCCGAACCCCATCCCTTCAATATCGTAACGCTCAAGAATATTCAGGATTTGCAGAGCAGCAATGCCCTGTCCGTTAGGGGGTAATTCCCATACATCGTACCCCCGGTAATTCGCGGATACCGGTTCGACCCACTCCGACGTATGGCTGGCCAAATCATCTAAGGTAAGGTATCCGCCCTGCTCTTTCATGTAGGCAGCGATTGTCCGCGCGATATCGCCTTTATAAAAAGCATCTCTGCCGCCGGTGGCAATTTTTTCGTAGGTGGCCGCCAGTCCGGGGTTCTTAAACACATCCCCTTTTTGCGGTACTTTACCGCCGGGCATAAAGGTTTCAGCAAATCCGTCATATTGACCAATCCGGTCTGCATTCATTTGCAGGTAATACGCAATGAGTTCAGACACCGGAAAGCCATTACGGGCATATTCAATAGACGGGGTTAAAATGGCTGTCACAGGTAGAGAACCGAACTTGCTGTGCAGCTCAAACCAGCCATCCACGGCACCGGGAACCGATACCGGCAACGGACCAAATGAGGGCACTTTATTAAGCCCTTTTTCTGCAAACACGGCTTTGGTCAGGGTACGGGGTGAGCGGCCGGACGCATTCAGACCATAGAGTTTCTTCTCTTCTGCACTCCACACGATGGCAAACAGATCACCGCCGATACCGCTTCCGGTGGGCTCCACCAGACCAAGCATAGCATTCGCTGCAATCGCCGCGTCGATAGCATTGCCACCCTGCTTAAGAATATCCAGCCCCACCTGGGTCGCCAGAGGCTGGCTGGTGGCTACCATCCCGTGCTGTGCGATAACCTCAGAACGGCTTGCAAACATTTCACCGGTGATCCGGTCGTATGCCCCGGCGACGGCAGACACGCCCAGTAATACCATACCGGTGATAACCGGCTTCAGACTCTTTTTTATCAGTCGCAAATGCATTTCCCCGCTCTGTCTAACCACTGTAAAAATTACCGGCTTTCTGTAAATTCATATTTAACACACTCCGCCCTGCAATTCATCCGGGCATGCCAGAAAACAAAAAATGACGAATTAACGAGAAGTTAGCCCGTTCACTATACTTTAGTTTAAAGGTGGAACTAAGTTTGCAGTAATTTTGCGGATTTATTCACTGTTTTTCTAACAGACTCACCACGAGCCGTATCTGTGGTTGGAAATTAACCCGTCCCGCAGGGACATGAACCGACAGAGAGACGACGCCATGAGCACTGATTTTAGTATTGTTACTATTGTTAAGCGACGTACCCAGCAGTTGTCTAACCTGATTAGCAGCATAGAACGCTCTACACTTTTACCTAAAGAAATGGTGATTGTGTGGATGGCTCCGCCAAGTGACGAATCACTATTAAGTAGCGAAAACTTCCCTATCGTGCACCGTTTTGCAGCAAGTGATGAGCTTCCGATCCCGAAAGCCCGTAACCGTGGTTTCGATACCTGCAAAACCGATAAATTTATTTACCTGGATGTGGACTGCATCTGCCCTGAATCTCTACTGGAAGACTTAGTCCGTTCACTCGCCATCGGAAAGGTTGTCACCGCCAATGTATGCCAGTTGGATAAAAAAGCGGAAGATATCAACGAAAGCTATGTGCAGCAGCTTGCCCTTCCTCAGGCCAGTGCCGCAGAAAAAGTCCCGTTTGTGCAGTTCGATACTAATATCTTCGGTATCACCCGGAAGGATTATGAGCGTGTAGGCGGATTCGATCTCGACTATCACGGTTTTGGTATCGGCGATTTGGATTTTGCTGCTCGTTGCAGTCAGGCAGGCCTTTATCTGGTTAACACCGGCCGTCATGTATTCAAGCAATTCCACGCTCACTACAACCCGCCGGTAAATCACTTATGCGATATCGTATCGAACGCTGAAGTGTTCAAACAGAAATGGGGCGCGTATCCGTCCTGTGATTTGTTCGCCCGCTTCGCTGAACTCGGGCTTATTAACGCAGATTACGAAGAGTCCGGTATGCGCGTAGTGCGCCTGGTTACAGATGAAGAGCTGGCGACTTACCTGGTAAAAGAACCGGATAGTGTGGCGTCAGAAGGCACATCAGCTCCGGCTGGTACGTTAACCCGTGCAGGTACATTGAAGCAAACGGCCTGATGTAAGAAATTACGCGGGGTCCGGTTCCCCGCGATTGGTTCTTCACAACGAAAACACCCGGCATCTGCCGGGTGTTATGTTTTTCAGTTTAATTGCCCGTGACCGGGCAACTGTTACTTATCTTCCAGAGGCGTGTCTTCGGTGATGGGCACCGCGTTAACGTCTGTATCCAACGCTTCCACCGCTTTTCGGACACCTGCAGCGTAGTCAGGATGTACTTTTTCAAGAACAGCATACCAGCGCTCTTTTACGCCGTCTGAACATGGCCCCATCGCGGCAGCATAGTTCTTGTACAACCTTTCTTTCTGCTCGTCAGAGAACATGTTGTAAAGGGCTCGTGGCTGTACGTAATCAATGTCCGATTCTTCCTGATAGTAGCGGTCAGCATCGCCATCGATGCGCAGCGGTGGTTCCGGGTTCTTAATTTGAGCCACCGGACCGTTGTGCTGGTTTGGCTCGTAATAGGCGTCAGGATTACCAAAATCATTGGTAAAGAAGCGCATCGCACCGTCTTTATGATAATGGTTCAATTCCGCTTTCTTCGGCGCATTAGCCGGTAAGGCTTCATAGTGTGTTCCCAAACGATAACGGTGAGCATCTGCATAGGAGAACACCCGGGCCTGCAGCATTTTATCAGGACTGAAGCCGATACCGGGCACCACGTTTGACGGGCTGTAGGCTGCATTCTCAATCATCTGGAAGTAGTTTTCAGGCACGGTGTGCATTTCCAGTTCGCCCACTTCAATCAGAGGGAAATCACCATGAGGCCACACTTTGGTGAGGTCGAAAGGGTTATAAGCCTGCTTCCCTGCCTCTTCTTCAGGCATCACCTGAATGTACAGAGTCCATTTAGGATATTTGCCGTCTTCGATGGCATTGATTAAGTCTTCCTGATAAGACTCACGGGTTTTACCTATGATCTCTTCAGCCTCATCATTGGTGTAATGCTCATGCCCCTGCTGTGTTTTAAAGTGGAATTTCACCCAGAAACGCTCGCCTTTGGCATTCCACATACTGAAAGTGTGTGAGCCGTAGCCGTTCATATACATAGGGTTCTTAGGAATACCACGGTCAGACATCAGAATGGTGACCTGATGCACAGACTCAGGTTGTCCGGCCCAGAAATCAAACATCGCTTCCGGGCTGCGAAGATTCGTTTTCGGATGGCGCTTCTGAGTTCGGATAAAATCCGGAAACTTAAACGCATCGCGGATAAAGAAGATTGGGGTATTGTTACCCACCATATCCCAGTTACCTTCTTCGGTATAAAACTTAAGACTGAAACCGCGTACATCACGCTCGGTGTCAGCAGCGCCTGATTCGCCGGCAACGGTAGACCAGCGACTCAGCACTTCGGTCTTTTTGCCAATCTCAGAGAACAGGTCGGCACAGGTGTACCGGGTAATGTCGTGGGTCACTGTAAATGTACCCTGCAAACCCCAGCCTTTGGCATGCACCGTACGCTCAGGAATACGCTCCCTGTTCTGGTGTGCCAGCTTTTCAACAAGTTGATAATCTGTCAGCAGAACCGGACCTCTTGCGCCCGCTGTTTTGCTGGTTTCGTTAGATTCGACGGGCGCGCCCGCGCTGGTGGTGAGAGTTGGTTTTTTACTCATAACGGTCTCCTGGGAAAAGCACGATAGTTGGTGTAACTATGCGTACAACAGAGAGCCGGAAAACGACCAATCTATTTTTTAATAGATGTTAATTATTTATTTCTATTAAACAGAAAAAACCCCGCAGATGCGGGGTTCAAATTTTGGTGAGTTGAGCATTATGCTTTTGTTATAGGTTGCCCAATCAAGTCTCCGTGTTGAAGATTAACGACCTGAAGTAAAGTCAGGATATGCTTCCAGACCACATTCAGCAACGTCAACACCTTCAAATTCTTCTTCTTCAGAAACCCGGATGCCCATTACAGCTTTCAGGATTACCCAAACAATCAGACTGGTTACGAATACCCATACAAAGATTGTAGCAGCACCTAACAGCTGACCACCGAAAGTAGAACCATCGTTAGTTACAGGCACCAGTAACAGACCTAACAGACCGACTACACCGTGAACAGAGATAGCACCTACAGGATCATCGATTTTCAGTTTGTCCAGGAACACGATGCTCAGAACAACCAGCAGACCACCTAAGGCACCGAACAGTGTTGCCATCAGAGGCGTTGGCGTTGAAGGTTCAGCAGTAATAGCTACCAGACCAGCCAGTGCACCGTTAAGAACCATAGTCAGGTCAGCTTTACCGAACATTACGCGGGCCAGCAGCAGAGCAGCAATTGCACCGCCGGCAGCGGCGGCATTGGTGTTCATGAATACAACCGCAACAGAGTTAGCACTTTCTACAGTAGCTGTTGCAAGAACAGAACCACCGTTGAAGCCGAACCAACCCATCCACAGAATGAATGTACCTAAAGTCGCCAGAGGCAGGTTAGCACCCGGGATAGCATTTACTTTGCCATCTGCAGTGTATTTACCCTTACGTGCGCCAAGTACCAGTACACCGGCTAAGGCTGCAGCAGCACCTGCCATGTGAACAATACCGGAACCTGCAAAGTCAGAGAAACCGTTGTCGCCCAGCACGTACATACCGAATACAGACTCACCGCCCCATGTCCATGCACCTTCCATTGGATAGATGAAACCAGTCATCACAACTGCGAATGCCAGGAAGGCCCACAGTTTCATACGCTCAGCAACCGCACCGGATACGATAGACATTGCAGTGGCAACGAATACTACCTGGAAGAAGAAGTCAGCTGAAGGTGCGTAGGTAGCCGGTTCTTCTGCAACACCTGTTGCACCGTCACCAACAATACCAGAAAGGAATAATGTGAAGTCACCACCGCCGTACATGATGCTGTAACCGCAGATCATATACATAGTACAGGCAATGGCATACAGCGCCACGTTCTTGGTCAGAATTTCAGTGGTGTTTTTAGCACGAACCAGACCCGCCTCAAGCATGGCAAAGCCGGCAGCCATCCACATGACTAACGCACCGCAAATAAGGAAATAGAAGGTATCTAATGCATACCCGAGTTCAAATGTGATTTCCATTGTTTTCTCCGCAATTTCTTATTGTGTTGTTTTACAGCGCGTCTGCGTCAGCTTCGCCGGTACGAATACGAACAGCATGTTCAAGGTCGTAGACGAATACTTTACCGTCACCGATCTTGCCCGTTTTTGCTGCGCCAACGATGGCTTCTACCAGACGATCAACCTGGTCTGCCTGAACAGCAACTTCCAGTTTTACTTTTGGTAAGAAATCCACCTGATATTCGGCGCCGCGATATAATTCAGTGTGTCCTTTTTGACGTCCAAACCCTTTCACTTCGGTAACGGTAAGACCGTCGATACCGATCTCTGAAATGGCTTCACGAACATCATCCAGCTTGAATGGCTTGATGATAGCTGTGACTAGTTTCATGTGTTGCTCCCAAATAATGGTTGTTTGTTTTCGCTTTTAGCGGGGGTTGCTGAAGTAAACCAAGTCCTATGCCACAAATTTTAATCTATAAAAAACAGATATTTATGCATTAAAACGAATGAAGAGCTTAAAAATTACGCACCATGATCGTGCGAAGGCAAAATAGCGCACCATAATTGGGCAGCCAAAATCGTGCTTGTGTAAAGACTGGGAACTTCATCTTATTTCAGCGGTCTTCTGTCGCGTATGGAAACCACGGACACCGCTTTCTTTGCCCCTCAAAGGCCAACTTTTGATCCACCCCGCTCAGGAAAGAAAAGCGGGGTCTTTGTCGTGTCTGTTATTATTCACCTTATATTGCTTGCCGCACTGGCGCTGATGGAAAGTAAGCGCGATATTCCGGAGCCCGTGGTCAGTAAACCCATCACGGCGACGTTAATCCGTCTGCCACAACCTCAGGCTGCCCGGGAACCGGACACACTACCGGAAACCATTCCGGAAGCACCGGCTACCGACAAGCCTGAACCTGAACTGGCCGCACCGGAGTCCAAACCAGCTCCGGAACAGGCAGCCCCGCCTGACATCAAAACACCGCCGGCAGTAAAAGTGCCGTTGCCGCAACAACCTGTGCAGCCTGAGACGTCAGAGCCGGTTCAACCGCCTGTGTCTTCTGTTATTGCGCAGCCGGCTGCGCCAACAGATTCAGGCACGGTTTCAACCAGACCGTCATTAACATCGCGCCGTGCTCTGGATGCTTTTTTCAGCCGGCAACAGGCTGCCAGTACACAGCAGGATGCTGAGCAGGTAGCCAAAGAACTCAGGCGGGCAAAAACGTCACCGGATATCAGCGATCCCCGCAAAGGCGCAGAAAAAGAAGCTCCTCTTGCCCCGCCCCCTGCCGTTGAAGTGGATTGCAGTAGTAAAACCACCCAAACCCTGGCATTTATTTCACGTTTTACCGGTGGGCGGGCGACCTGTTCAGACAGGGGCAAAGGGTTTGAGAAATTCATTGATGCGCGGATAAATAAAGGGGTCAAAGAAGAAGAGAATCAAAATTAGTCTGTATTGCGTATAAGGGCTTCTACAGATAACCTATGCCCCGATTCTTATTGAGGAAAACCTATGGCAGCCGCTAACTTACTCGCCCTGATTGATGATATCGCTACTTTGCTGGATGACATTTCCGCCATGTCTAAAGTGGCTGCGCAGAAAACTGCCGGGGTTCTGGGTGATGATCTTGCATTAAATGCCAACCAGGTTCAGGGAGTGCGTGCCGAAAGAGAACTGCCTGTGGTCTGGGCTGTGGCAAAAGGCTCGCTGCTCAACAAAGTGTTCCTGGTACCTGCAGCGCTGCTTATTTCTGCTTTTATTCCGGTTCTGATCACCGTCATGCTGGTCATTGGTGGTCTGTACCTGTGTTTCGAAGGGGCTGAAAAAGTATTGCACCGGCTTTTCCATAAAGAAGATGAAGCAGAGCGTGAAGCCAGAATTGAAAAACTCTCACAGGAAAATATTGATCTTGTGGCGCTTGAGAAAGACAAGATTAAAGGCGCCATCCGGACTGATTTTATTTTGTCCGCAGAGATTATCGTCATTGCACTGGGTAGCGTACAGCAGGCTGATTTTGTTACTCAGGTAGGTGTGTTGTGCGCGTTAAGTGTGGGGATCACCGCCGGTGTGTATGGTCTGGTTGCCGGCATTGTGAAAATGGACGATGTCGGTCTGTATCTCCTCAGAAAGTCACTCACCGGCGGCTACAACGGTTTTCAGCGTGTCACTGGCCGTGCCCTGCTCGTTGCTGCGCCTCTGTTAATGAAAACCCTCGCTTTTGTCGGCACCATTGCTATGTTCCTCGTTGGCGGCGGCATCCTTACTCACAATATTCCGTTTATGCACCACCTCGCTGAATCCATTAATCACAGTGTGGAGCAACTCAGCTTTGTCATTTCCCTTATCACCGATGGTGTGGCTGGTTTGATTGCCGGCTCGGTAATTGTGGGTATTGTTTCGCTGTTTTCTAAAAAGAAAGACGCGCATTAAGCTGTTCTGATGCTGTCGGGGCGGCAAGCTTTGCGCTGGCCATTACCAAAATCATCGCGGGCTGACTCACCTGTCAGCCCCGTACATCATACCTGGTCAAATTCGCCAAATAGAGTTTTCAAAATTACTAATTCTTAGTATTTATACTATTTACACTTATCTAAGCTTTTCCACACCGACAAAACAAAACATTTAAAATCAACACCTTAAAATTTTTATTCGTGTTGGCACAACTATCGCTAAAGTTAATGCGACTTAACAATTAACTGCCGGGAAGTCAGTAAGAGTGCAGTTTATTAACCTTAACTTTGGAGAAATTATGTTTACTTTACGTCGTCAATTCACTGCACTTGCACTTGTTGCTACTTCTGTTCTGTCTATACCGGCAATGGCTGAAACATCATTGCAAAGCCAGCTTCAGGGCTATTTATCTGAGATGGTTGAGCAACAAATCGATAATGTGCGCACAGAAATCCTGTCTGAAGTGACTCAGCTAGTGGCCAACACCACGTATCAGGCCGAACCTGAAGTAGCTGAAGAAACACTGGTTGCTGACATCAAGATCCGTGATCTTAAACAGGAAGATGCTATTTCTTTTGAAGACATCAAAGGAGAGTAATGATGATGACATCAGGTGCGTTGTTGTTGCTTGCGCTGGGACCGGTTGTCGCGTATCTCGCCAGCGCAGTGTTATTCAGCGGTGTGCAACACATTGCAGACCGCTTTCACTAATCCCAACGAGCTCCCGTAGGGCCTTCCCTGAGTCAGATCTGGTAGCGGGACAGATTTTTACTGAGCCGTATGTCGCTGCCAGTTCTGACTACAGGGCTTTTTCGATAAGAAAAAGCCTTAGTTTCCAAACAAACGTTCCCACCAGCTTTTCTTTTCTTTGCCCAGAGGCGCGACAGGCTTACCGTAGCAATCCTGCGCCGGCGGCGGCAGTACATCAAGAATAGCCGGCACACTCATGGAGTCAGGACAGCCGGCAATGGTCAGTGCCCCCGTCTGACTGTCGAAATGAGCAATACCTAACCCTTCCGGAAAACGTCGTGACAGTGACTTGGGCGACTGACTTTTCTGATAGTTTACAAACACAGGTAAGGCCCCGCCGGCACCGGTTAACAGCACTGGCTGGTTATCATCATTCCCTACCCATACAGTTGCCACATTATTCCGGTCAAAGCCGGTAAACCAGCTGTCGCGGTAATCATCTGTGGTGCCGGTTTTACCGCCCATGTTGATATTCGGGAAGTTACTGC
Organism: Alteromonas sp. ABH4_456; assembly: GCF_056160645.1. Taxonomy (NCBI): domain Bacteria; kingdom Pseudomonadati; phylum Pseudomonadota; class Gammaproteobacteria; order Alteromonadales; family Alteromonadaceae; genus Alteromonas; species Alteromonas sp. ABH4_456. The sequence goes on along the minus strand of NZ_JBSWXO010000009.1, from coordinate 67,685 downwards.
CCACACGTTTCGCTGTACCTTCCGTGGTCACTTTATACAACGCGTAGTTCAGCAGGTATGTGGCGGCCTCATCTACCCGCTGTGAATAGTAATCGGCATTCTGCCATACCAGCCGGTTATTCGAAGAAACAACCGATGTCACAGTATGCAGCGGAATATAACGGCCATTGTTCGAAATGGTCTGATACATCTGGTTAGTTTCCAGCGGCGATAACGACATGGCCCCGAGTGTCATAGCCGGCACTTCGCGGAAGTCACTCTCTACTCCCAGCCGGTGAATGGTTTCTGTCACATTGTCGAGCCCCACTTGCATACCGAGATTCACTGTAGGCACATTTAACGATTCTGTCAGACCTTCAATCAGAGGTACTTGTCCACGGAATTTCTTATCCGCGTTCAGGGGTGACCAGGTTTGTCCGTTGCCATTTTCAAGGGTAATGGGTTCGTCCTGTAAAGGAGTGGCCAGATTAAACATTACCGGGTCTTCCAGAGCAGTGAGATATACTGCCGGCTTAATGAGTGAGCCCACCTGACGTTTGGCATCCAACGCACGGTTAAACCCTTTGAAGCTGGTATCTTTGCTGCCCACAATGGCACGAATTTCACCACTGGCGATATCCGTCACAATCATCGCTGCCTGTAACTCAGCTTTGCGATCTGACTGCAAACCTTTCAGTGTGTTTTCAACCGCTTTTTCAGCCCTGCGCTGGGCGTATATATCCAGCGTGGTAAATACCTTCACCCCGGAGTCACGCAGGGAAGGATCGGCAAGAATGGTGTTCAGTTCACGGCGCACCTTATCCATAAAAGCAGGATGTTTCCCGCTGGCTAAGCTCGCGCCGGACGCCAGACCTACAGGAGAGTTAACAGCAAATTCGTATTGCTTACGGTCTAGTTCGTTGGCTTCAAATAAAATGCGCAACACCAGATTACGCCGCTCAATAACCCGTTCCTCGTAGCGTCTCGGATTGTAATAGGATGGCCCTTTTATCATGGCCACCAGCGTGGCGATTTCAGGTACGCTGAGTTCATTGGCCGGCCGGTCGAAATAGAAATAACTGGCAAGGCCAAACCCGTGCACAGCCATGTCACCGTTCTGACCCAGAAAAACTTCGTTCAGATAGGCCTGTAAAATTTCATCTTTGCTGTAACGGGCATCGATGATGAGTGCCATCAATGCTTCTTTTATTTTCCTCGTCAGCGCTTTTTCTCTGGTGAGGTACAGGTTTTTCACCAGCTGCTGCGTTAAAGTACTGCCACCCTGCACGGTTCTCCCGGCCTGAATGTTGGCAACCAGCGCGCGGAGAATAGAAAGTGGTGCGACCCCGTGGTGCTTGTAGAAATCTTTATCTTCTACAAGGATCAGGGCTTTCGGCAATAAAGGTGAAATTTCATTCAGCTTCACCAGCATACGGTCTTCGCGGGTGCCACTTACCATCCGCGTGACAAGCCAGGGCTCCAGGCGAATTTTCGGCAGTGAAATACCGGCACTGTCATCCCGGATACTGCTGATGCGGCTGCCCTGCCAGGTAATGGTGATCTGGCGTAAAGGCTCATCGCCGTCAGGAAAACTGAAAGCCCGTCGCTGAACCACCAGCTTATTGCCGGTATAACGATATTCTCCGCTACTATCGGGACTCGTGACCTTCCGGTAACCAAGCAGTTTCAGTTCATCCAACACTTCTTTTGGCGTGATTTCCAGCGCTTCAGATAACATTAGTGGCCGGGCAAATATTTGCGCCGGGACTTCCCATTTATTGCCTGTAAAGGTGTGCTTAATCTGGGCATCCAGATACACCATGTACCCTGCCAGCACCACGAACCCGACAATACATAACTTGAACAACAGCCCGGGCCAGCGACGGCGGGGCTTGCTGCCAATTTTCTTTGGTTTATTAACTTTCGTCTGTTTTTTAGCCACTTATCATGCCAATATAGAAAACGTCAAAGGGGATTTTGCGGTTTTCGCGGCTGAATTTCCAGCCTGAAACTAACCGTGCAAATCATTGTCATCTTGCAGTAATCTTATGATTACGCCAGAACAATCAATCCGGATGGCCCGGAAGGCGCCAGAAAGGAGTGAAACATGAAAATTTCCATCGATATCGACCTTTCACCCAAGGAAGCAAGAGAACTCATGGGATGGCCGGATATGAGCAAACTTCATGAGGCCACCATCTCACAACTCAGCGAGCAAATCAAAAGCGGAAATCAGGAAGCCATGATGTCCATGCTGAAGCCCTACCTGGACGGCAGTCAGCAAGCATTCTCATTCTATCAAAAGGTGCTGGAAAGCATGGCAACCACAGGAACCAGCAAAAAATAAGCACGGAGGTTTTTTGTGCACGAGCAGGACAAAGATCATATTCTGGACACATTGAATCAATACGCACAGCAGTTTAACGCCATGGTTCATAACATTCTGACGAAGAAAAATAGCAGTGAGGAGACATCCGCTATGTTCGACCCGGAAAAGTTAGGTTCGCTGCTGTCAAACGACACGGTAGAGGTAGATTCGGCAAAGCTTATCCAGACGCAAATGGATTTCATGCGTCAACAAACTGAATTGTGGCAGCAGGCCACTAAGGCCATGTTGGGAGAGAATGCCCATCCTGTTATGCAGGAAGAGAAAGGCGACCGTCGTTTTTCTCATACAGACTGGCAGGACAATCCCATTTTCAGCTACATGAAACAGGCTTACCTGATTAATTCTAAGATGCTGCAAGGCATGATTTCATCCATGCATTTCAAAGATCCTAAGTCGGAAGAACAGGTAAAATTCTACACACGCCAATATATCAACTCGGTATCACCAACTAACTACTTGCTGTCTAATCCGGAAGTATGTGAAGAAATTCTGAAAACCAAAGGCCAGAACATGGTGAAAGGTATTGAGAATTTCATGCGGGATCTGGAAAAGAGTCCTCTGGAAGCGTTCAAAATCACACAGACCGATATGGATGCCTTCGAGCCAGGTGTCAATCTGGCAACCACAGAAGGCCAGATCGTTTATCAGAACGAGTTGATGCAGTTAATTCATTACACACCGAAGCATGAGAAAACCTTTGCAACGCCAATACTGTTTGTGCCTCCTTTCATAAACAAATACTACATTCTTGACCTCGACGAACATAAGTCCGTGGTAAAAGGCCTGCTTGATGCCGGTTTTTCTGTATTTATGATTTCATGGGTTAACCCGGATGCAAAACTGGCGGACCAGGATTTCTTCGATTATATGAAGAAAGGCCCGGTGGAAGCCCTTGATGTGGTTTGTGATATCACCGGTAAGAAGAAAGTGAATATGGCGGGCTTTTGTGTAGGCGGCACATTGCTGAGTACAGCAACGGCCTATCTGCGTGCGAAAAAAGACACCCGCATTGAGTCACTCACTTTACTGACCACCTTGCTGGACTTCAGTGAACCCGGCGAAATTGGTAATTACCTTACCGAAGATGCATTACCTGTGATGGAGCAGAACGCAGATATTAAGGGTATTTACGACGGCCGCATACTGGGCCTGAGCTTTAGTTTGCTGCGGGAAAATAACCTTTTCTGGTCGTATTTTATTAATAACTACCTTAAGGGCAAAGACCCTGCTGCGTTTGATATTTTATTCTGGAACAGCGACGCCACCAACATCACCGCGGCCTGCTTTAAGCAATATATCCGCACCATGTACTGGGAAGATAAACTGAAAGTGCCGGGGGCAGTAGAAATTGACGGCATTCCCATCGACCTTGGAAATATCGATGTGCCGGTGTATTTCCTGACTACTCTGGCAGACCACATTGTGCTGTGGCAGGGCGCGTACAAAGGTACACAGCTGGTATCAGGCGATACACGCTTTGTACTCGCCGGGTCGGGACACCTTGCAGGGGTAATTAACCCGCCAGATCCCGGGAAATATCCGCACTGGATTAACGACAATTTACCGGCAAGTGCCAGCGAATGGTTTGATGGTGCTGTGAAGCAGGAAGGCTCATGGTGGCCAGACTGGCATGCATGGTTGCAGGGTCACCGGAAAACAAAAGTGAATGCCCCGCAGCCCGGTGAAAGTGAAAAATATCAGGCCATCGAAGCAGCCCCGGGCAGTTACGTGAAAAAACAGCTGGGATAAACCGGCAGACAAAAAAAAGGGGGCGTTCAACGCCCCGCTTTACTTCTGTCTACATGAGGATTCAGTATTACGATTCGCTGTTCTGTGTTTTAGCGATGTCCAGTACGCGGGATCTTAGTTTTTCATCCGTTTGTACCAGTTGTGCAATGGTCGTGTAGGTTTGCACCTCAAGACCTGTTTTTTCAATTTCTGTTACCATTTCAGTTTGTGCAGCCTGCTGAATTTGCTGCATCTTCTCAGGTGTTTCGTCACCTTTCAGTTCAGACTGATATTTATCTGCAACATCACTGACCGCATTCATCGCGACTGTAAATTTCTCAAGAGTTGCATCATCGAAATCCTTCGACTGTGTCATCGGCGCACTTGACGGGGCAGCCTCTCTGGTTTCCTGAGCTGCCTGTGCAGCGAAATTTAACGTGCAAGCAACAGCGAGGCTCATCACAAGTGATTTGACAAGTTTAGTCATAATAATCTCCGGTTTCATTTGAATTGCCTGAAATGCGTTATCTTCAAATGAATGTGATTAAAAGAAAGATAATCCGGCTATTCAGGCTCTCAACAGTGATACAGCGATAACTATGCCAATCACGATTTAATCAATAATTTCAGAAAGTTAACAAAAATCAGATTTTCTTATCAGTGAAAAAGGTAGTCAGAGTGTCGCTTATTTTCACACCTTTTAGGTTGCCGCAGCGGCATTTTGTGCGTTACTCTCATTTCAGCATCGCCGGAGGTAACATTATGATCATCATTAAAAAATATCCTAATCGCAGATTGTACGACACATCTCAGAGTCAGTACGTTAACCTCGATTATATAAAGGCGTTAATCAATGAACGTCAGGAATTTAAGGTGATTGATTCCAAAAGTGAAGATGACATTACCAAGTCATTATTGCTGCAAATTATCAGTGAATCCGAAGCCAACGAAAATCAGTCACTGTTGACAAATTCGTTACTCAAACAACTAATCCGTTATTACGACACTGACATGCAGGACTTTCTGCGACAGTACCTTGAACAATCTCTTGTTACCTTTATAGAGCAACAGGATCAGGTGCAGGGTATGATGAAAAATATGATGGATAACACGCCCTTCGGTATGTTTAACAAAATCATCGAACAAAATATGGATGCCTGGAAGAAGAACCAGAAGTAAGTATCACATACTGGCAGGGGAGCAATTCTCCTGCCCCGGAACGGACAGACCTGCCACATTTCCTCTTCAATGCTGCAGAGCAGCATAAAAAGCTATTTGCTTATTAAATATTCGTCTAAACATTCTTGCTGCACCGCAACATTTTTGTTGATCTCTGCAAATACCCTGGTTAATATCTAATCAAATCTTGCTGCAACGCAGCAGAAGGACTTTATCAACTGGTCGGGAGAAGAGTATGTTTGGCAAGTTTTCAGAACAGCTGAAAAGTACCACTAAACCGGTACATACGCTGTTTGCTGTGAATACAAAAACGCTGGAAAGTCTGTCTCAACACCAAACCACGTTATTCACGGGTTTGTTGAGCGACAGTGTTCGTTACATTGAAGCGGTAACGAAACAAACAGAGTTTAAAGGTGTAATGACAGCGAATTCTGAACTGGCTGAGTCAGTGCGTGAACGCATGACCAGCGCGTCAAAAGACACCTACTCCACCCTTAACGCTATGCGTGAAGAAATGACCGAAGTGATGGCGGCCAGTTTGGCCACCGCTACTGAAGAAACCAAAGAAACAGTTGAAAAAGCGACAGCAGCCGTGAAGAAAACCACAAAAGCTGCCGCACCGAAAAAAGCTGCGCCTGAAGCCGCGAAAGCGCCGGTAGAGGCAGCAGAAAAAGTGGCTGAAGCAACAAAGGAAACTGTTGAGAAGGCCGCTGAAGAGACAAAAGCCGTTGCTGAAGAAGCAAAGGAAGCGACTGCTGAGGCAAAACCTGCCGCAGCAGCAAAGAAACCAGCAACACGTACCCGTCGCACGACTGCTAAGAAGACTGCGACAACGACTAAATCAACTAGCTAACTTACCCCGGAAACTGGAGACTAGTAATGTTTGAGCAAATGAACGAGCAAATGAAAAGCGCAATGAAGCCGATGACTGACCTTGCGACATTGAACATGAGTACAATGCAGGATCTGGCAGAAAAACAGAACGCCCTGTATTCATCTCTGTTATCTGAAAATATGTCTTATTTTGAAAAAGCTTCTCAGCAGAAAGATCTGTCTGGTCTGGCTGAGATGAACAAGGCATATGTTGAAACTATTCAGGAAACTGTTACTGATGCAGCGAAAAGCTCATATGCAGTAATTTCTGATGCACAGCAGAAAGCTGGCGAGATGTTCAAAGGTTTAAGCGACGAAATGACTGCGAAATTCCAAAGCGCAGCTAAAGCATAAGTCCCTCCTGAGCGGCCTTCAGAGGCCGCTCAGGTTACCCCACATCAAGTGAACCTTTTCATCCCCCAAAAGGTCTTAGCCCCAGCCAGTATTTGAGGAGAGACGTAATGAATTATCAGGCTTACGATTATTTGACGCGCGGCGCATACATTATGCACGAGGGTTTCAGTCTGCTTAATGATATTGCGAACCATCCTTCCAATCTTTTCGCACAGACCTTACCCGGCCGCATAACCCGCGCTTCGCTGGAAACTGCCATGCGGCTGACACAACGCTACGAGAAGCTGGGGTTTAATATCGACGAAATCAAAATCGACGATAAACGCCACAAGGTGAAAGAAGAAATCGTAATGAGCAAGCCGTTTTGTGATCTCATTCATTTCAACCGGATCGGTGTGAAAGATGATCATAAGGTCTTGCTTGTTGCGCCTTTATCCGGCCATTTTGCTACCTTGTTGAAAGGCACGGTGGAAGCGCTGCTTCCGGATCACGAGATTTATGTGACTGACTGGGCTGATGCCAGAGAAGTACCGCTGGAAGACGGTCCGTTCAGTTTTGATTGCTATGTGGGTTATCTTATCGAGTTTCTTGAGTTCTTAGGGCCGGGCACGCACTTAATGGCGATATGTCAGCCTACTGTTCAGGCTTTAATCGCCACCGCAGTGATGGCCGGACAGAAAAATGCCTGTGTGCCCAAGTCGCTCACTCTCATGGCGGGCCCCATTGACTGCTCCAAGAATCCTACACGGGTGAACGAGTTCGCTCAGGAACATCCGATGAACTGGTTCCGTAATGTGGCGATTATGTCGGTACCTTATGGTTATCCGGGCGAAGGTCGTCAGGTGTATCCCGGTTTCATGCAGCTGGGCGGTTTTATCAGTATGAACCAGCAAACTCACATGAAAAAGTATCAGAGTTTCTTCCAAAATCTGGTCTTTGGTGAAGAAGAAGATGCTGATCGTTTCCGCGCCTTTTACGATGAATATCTGGCAGTACTGGACATGCCCGCCGAGTTCTATCTTGAAACCATTGAACGGGTATTCAAGAATAACGAGATTGCCCGCGGTGCGATTACTTATCAGGGTAATCCTGTAGATTTTGAAACTATCGACAATACTGCTCTGCTTACCGTAGAGGGTGCTGATGATGATATTTGCGGCTTAGGACAAACAGAAGCGGCACAGGATATTTGTAAAAATATTCCGAAAAATATGCGTAAACATCACGTACAACAGGGAGCCGGTCATTACGGTATTTTCAGTGGATCTAAGTTCCGCAAATCGGTACGCCCGGTTATTACTGATTTCATCCACAAGTACGCATAAGCCCTCCCATACAAATAACTCTTTCCTGCAGCGCTCCTGATCTCACCGGCGGAGCGCGCCGTATTTTCCCCATGTTTCCCTCGCTCCCGGGGGCTCAGATAAGGTAGCATGAACGCCTCATCAACAAAGGTAATATGCAATGTCTAAATGGATGCCGCGTAAGCTTGGTTTTTCAATACTGTCACTGCTGACAGCGACTTCTTCAGCTTATGCCAATACAGATTTTGAACAGTGTAAAACACAGTTATCTCAGCAAGCCGTAGAACAGGGCGTGAAAGAAGAAACGGCAAAGGCCGTGTTCGCCAACATTCAATATCAGCCCCGCGTGATCTCGCTGGACCGCAGCCAGCCTGAATTTGTACAAACCTTTCCGGGCTACTACAGCAAACGCGTTACGGCATGGCGTATCGGCAAAGGCCGGGAAATGTACGCTAAACATAAAGAACTGTTAAATAGCTTAAGCCATAAATACGGTGTGCCCGCCCATTATCTGGTGGCATTTTGGGGGCTGGAAACCAATTTTGGTGGTTACAAAGGTAAGATGAATGTACTGAATTCACTGGCGACTCTTGCCTGTGATGAAAGACGTAGCAGCTATTTTTCCAAAGAATTAGTCACTGCGGTTAAGCTTCTTGAAAGAGAATCTTTAGATCAGACCAAAATGGTAGGTTCCTGGGCAGGCGCCATGGGCCATACACAATTTATGCCCTCAGCGTATATGAACTATGCGATTGACGGCGACGGCGATGGCCAGATTAATCTGTGGGACAGTGAAGAAGATGCCCTCGCTTCGGCGGCTAACTTCTTGTCCCAATTAGGCTGGCAACCCGGATTCCGTTGGGGAAGGGAAATTCAGTTACCGGATAATTTCGATTATCGCGAAACGGGATATAAAAACCGGCGCAGTATTACTGAGTGGAACGAAAGCGGGATCAAAAAAGCAGACGGCAGTGCGCTGGGTAACAGTGATGAGAAAGGATATGTCGTTGTACCTGCCGGTCATAACGGTCCGGCGTTCATTGCCTATCACAACTTCCGAATTATTATGCGCTGGAACAATTCTGAATTCTACGCCATCGCCGTAGGTAAGCTGGCTGACCAGATTGCCGGTGAAGCCGGTATTGATAAAGCGTTACCGGAATTACCGGCTTATACCAGGGATGACATTTTGAAACTGCAAACAGCGCTGAATGCTTCCGGTTACAATGTAGGTAAACCCGACGGTATTATCGGACCGGCAACCCGTGCAGGGCTCCGCGAATATCAGTTGGCCAGCAACCTGATTGCTGATGGTTTTCCGGGACTGGATGTGATGAAAGCGATTGGTGTGTTGCCGGATGTACTCAAAGAGAGCGACGGCAATAAAGAAAGCGAGTAGCTGGATCCGGATACGGTCAGTTCACAGAGCACGGGCGTGCTCTGTGAACATTGTAACCGTACAGCTTAGTACATGTGCTGTCCGCCGTTAATGGACAATGTAGAACCGGTAATAAATCCGGCTTCATCGCCTATTAAGAACATAACACTGCGGGCGATGTCTTCAGGTTTCCCCAAACGACCCACCGGAATTGTTGCAATGATCTTCTTCAATACTTCTTCCGGTACCGCACGCACCATGTCAGTATCAACATAACCCGGCGCAATAGCGTTTACGGTTACACCTTTACCTGCACCCTCAAGTGCCAGCGCTTTAGTAAAACCATGAATACCGGACTTAGCTGCCGCATAGTTAACCTGGCCATACTGACCAGCCTGACCGTTAACCGAACCAATATTAACAATGCGACCAAAACCACGGGCGCGCATTGAATCAATCACTGAGCGACACGTGTTAAAACAGGAAGCGAGGTTAGTTTGAATAACGGCATCCCATTGCTCAAAATTCATTCTGTGCATGGTGCCGTCCCGGGTGATCCCGGCATTGTTGATTAGAATATCCACCGGACCATAATCTGTCGCGATTTGGTCAATTGCTTCTTTCGTTTTCTCAAAATTCGAGACATCGAACTTAAATGAAGGTATGCCAGTGCGTTCAGTAAACGCCTTAGCCGCTTCATCGTTACCACCATAATTTGCCACAACAGTGTAACCCGCATCTTTCAACGCTACACAAATTGCTTCACCTATTCCCCGGGTGCCACCTGTGACCAGTGCAACTTTGCTCATTTCGTCTCCCTCAAATGTTGACTCATATTTGTACAACAATTCTATATAAGCATGCTTGATGAGATGTTGACAACGGAAACCTGAAGACTTTTTGCGCGGGGTCAATGCCCGTGTCCAGATGAATGACTATAGTGAATAAGAAACTTCTTACTTATCATGCAGTTGAAAAAATGAACAAGTATTTAGCTATTAACTGGTCAGAGGATCTCTTTTAATAACAAATACTTGCATAATAATTGCAGCACGTAAATTAGTTGTATACACCGTTCAAACATGATTAAAGTTGTAAGACGGGTACAATAGTTCAGGAGCAACCACCCGTTTATTTTCTCGGCTTCATTGAACGTCCGGCTTCAGCTTCCATCGGATTATCAGGCCACCGGTGTTTCGGATATCGTCCTTTCATTTCTTTCTGCACAGCAAGATAACTACCCTGCCAGAAGCCGGCTAGATCCGATGTCGTTTGTACTGGTCTTCCCGCAGGAGACAGCAACTCCAGCGTAATGACTTTTGCGCCGTCTGCAACAGTGAACGTATCTGCACAACCAAACATTTCCTGCAGTCTGACCGGAAGCACGACTTCGCCGTTTGACCGGTAGACCAGTTTCCTTTTTTCACCGGAAGGCACGGTGATGCTCAGTGGCAAAGCATTGTCCATGGCGTGTTGCTGGCTCCAGGGGAGTGACTGGTGTAGCAGTGTCGCCCAGGACAGGCCGGCAAGTTGCTCCCAACTTTTAAACGAAGATAATCGTGCGGAAATATCACTACGGTCCAGAAGCGACAATGGTGACTCAGGGTCTTTCCATACCGGCGGGCTGTCGAAAGCTTGCGGTTGATGTAAGTCACACCCGCAGGCCATTTGATACCGGTACCACCATTGCCAGTCTTTTTCACTGAAAGGCCACGCGGATAACGGCAATCCTTCCAGCAACGATACCCAGGCCTCACCGCGAATGCGGGCCGGCACGTTAGTTGCCGGTTCACTGCTTAACACTATTTCATGGAAACCTTCGGTTTTGCGCGCTTCCATTTGCTTCTTCTGACTGTTGTACGTCACCGTATCTTTAAGTTTGAAAGCCTGCGAATATAACTGTCTTAATAAGGTTTCATTAACAGGTTCGGCCTGACGAATGATCACGTCAGAGCCGTTAACCTGCCCTTCCTTAACCACCAGCCAGTCAGACTTTTCAATCATGCCTTCAGGCAGAGCAGCACCCCGGCCATTGGCCAGCTTATAATCACTACCCTGCTTACGTTTCGCAACCCGCTCAGGAAAAGCCAGCGCGAGACACACTGCAACAGCTTCACCATTTAACTTCCGGGGCTTTGCTTTCAGTGAGATGCCAAGTGCAGATGCAAACCGCGAGGCCCTGGCTTTCAAACCGGATAACTGGGGTTCTGCCAGTTGTTCAAGCCAGGCTGATACGTGAAATTGCCGCTCAGAAGCTGAATGCTCTTCACAGGCAGCCGCCACATAACAGGCAACATCCTCCAGTTCAGGCAAACGCGTCTGCGCTCCGGCTTCTTTTGCCTTCACTAACATATTTGCCAGAGCCGGGGGCACCGATAATTTGTTAAGTCCGCGACCATGTGCTGTTAACGTACCATCGCGGTCTACGGCACCGGCTTGTTGCAGGCGGTGTAATGCTGCTGCAGATTGCGCCTGAGAAGGAGGCGTCAACATGCGCATATTATGCAATTCAGTTCCCCAGGCCAGCGCATCCAGAGTAAGCGGGGAGATATCTTCACGCAAAATTTGTGGCAGCGGGTATTTTGCCAGTCTGTCATGCTGCTCTTTCGGCCACATGCGATACACTTTCCCGGGCCCCAGGCGCCCTGCCCGTCCCTTGCGCTGAATAGCCGATGCCTGTGAAATCATCTGCGTATTCAGGCGGGTAAATCCGGTGGGAGGATGGTAATTAGCGACGTTTTCAAGACCGGCATCTATGACTACTTTAATGCCTTCAATCGTCAGGCTGGTTTCGGCAATATTAGTAGCAAGAATGATTTTTCTCATTCCCCGGCTATCCGGTAAAATAGCGGCAGTTTGCCGTTGTTTACTCAACGCGCCATACAGAGGATGCACCACATATTCAGATGCATTCAGTCGCTGCTCCAGCAAGGTGGCAACTTTGTTAATCGCGCCGGCGCCCGGTAAAAAAACGAGAATATCGCCGTCATCCTGTGCAAGGCTGAACTGAATTTGCCTGGTAACCTGCTCATGCAAAGTATGGCTTTGTACCTGACCGGTATAGATTTCCTCTACCTCAAACTGCCTGCCGGCAGATTTCAGCACCATGGCTTCGGGCATCAGCGTCAGTAATTCATCCACATCGAGAGTGGCAGACATCACCACCAGAGATAAATCTTCCCGCAACCCTTCCTGTACTTCCAGCGCCAGCGCAAGACCAAAGTCACTGTGAATACTGCGTTCGTGAAATTCGTCAAAGATGATTAAGTCAACACCTGCTAATTCCGGGTCCCTCTGGATACGGGCAGACAACACACCTTCTGTGACAATCTCCAGACGCGTTTGCTTACTGACCTTACTTTCACCGCGGATGCGGTAACCCACAGTCTGTCCGGTTTCCTCTCCGAGCAATGAAGCAAGGTAGGCAGCCAGATTGCGTACCACAACCCGCCGTGGTTGCAACATGACAATGCGCCCCGGAACATGCTCCAGCAGTGCCAAAGGCAGTACGGTAGATTTGCCCGCCCCGGGCGGTGCACCAACAATGACATTGCCGGCGGCAACAGCAGTTATCAGATCGGGGATCAGGCCTTCTGCAGGTAATTTACTTTGCATAACAAGAAAACAGGTTCAAAAGGTAATCTGGCAAGTATATACCTGTGCCCCGGAAGAAATACATAAAGTCATTGATATGTCAGCCACTTCCGTATAAATTTTAGACTGTAAGTGAACTGTTTTTATTTTCCGCATACAGTTTTGCTTTCATACATTCAAATTACGTATCAGATAAATGAAGTGAGTAAATGGAATTACAGACCATCATTATTTGTACGGCTATTGCCAGTATGACGTTATGTTTTACTATGGGCATGGCCTAGCAAAGTCATAAGGCATCAAACTATATCTTCCACTGGATGTGTGCCGGCGCCTGCTTTCTCGTCTCCAACCTTACTGCTTTTGTCTGCATTAAACTCGACGTACAAGGCCTGCTCCACCCGGGAATAGCGAATGTGTTATACATGGCAGGCCATGCCTTTATCACCTCAGGTATTGCCCTGTACATATACGGTAAAACACCGCCTTATCTGGCAACCGGTGTGGCGCTTTTCACCCTTCTGCTCCATCTGAGTCCGGATTTCAGAGGGCCGGTTGATGCCAGATTTATTATCCTGACTCCTGTAGTTGTGATGCTCAGTGGCGCATCCATTACCATGTTGTGGCACACCGCCATGCGTAAAAAGGGGAGATTCCTGTGGCCACTGCTAATCACAATCACCATTTTCGCCCTCCAGATGTTAATACGCACTGTGGCGTTACTCACTTCTCACGACGCACTGGCATTTACCGGTAACGACATATTTCAGATTGCAGGCTCGCTGGCCGTTATTACTTTTATTTCAATGCTGGCAGTGACATTAAATTACGTCATTAACGGCGAACATCAGCAAATGCTGAAAAGGCTCTCGGACACGGATTTTCTCACCGGCTGGCTGAACAGAAAAGCACTTGAGCCCTGCGCACTTTCATGCTTGGAAACAGCGCAGCGGACAGAACATACTTTCGGCATAATCATATTCGACGTTGATCACTTTAAAGCGATTAACGATAAATGGGGTCACCATGCCGGTGACGTTGCTCTGCAGCAAATTACATCGCGGGGAAAAGATATTGTCAGAGACGAAGACAACTGTTTCAGGATCGGCGGCGAAGAATTTCTGATTATTCTGACACGTTGTAATGCAGAACAATTGCAGCGGGTGAGTGAACGATTGCGGCAGTCTGTGGCAAGCCGGCCGGTGATGATGAACGATAAGCCAATGAATATTACAATCAGCATAGGCAGTGCGTTAATCATCAAGATGATTCAGGCTGGCAAGCGCTGTTTGACCGTGCTGACAAAGCACTTTACCAGTCAAAAGCAGAAGGCCGGAATACGGTCAGCATTTCCGAACCGGAGCATGCCGCTGAAGCATGGCAGTAAATTAACCCGGTTTACTTTGAATCCCCAGTAAGCCTGGTTTACTGTACGCTCTTCACAGAAAAACACGGGTTACTGCGATGCGTTCATTTATCGGTCTTGATCTTTCTTTGCAGGAGAAGCTCGCGCTTTCCGGCTGGCGGGAACGGGCTCTTCCGGCTGTAGCGCTCAGGAAAACAGGTGCCATTGTCGCTCACGGTCAGAAAGCCCCGCCTGCTGCGGTGCCACCGGAGAACTATCACCTCACGCTGGCATTTCTTGGCGACATCAACCAGAGACAGCATGAAGCACTGTTGCACGCACTGGACGACGTCGCTGCAGAACCTTTTTCTGTGACCCTCAACACCACCGGCGTGTGGGACGGACCTAAAATTTTATATGCGGGCCCTGATGAGCCGTGCCCGCCATTGATGCAGTTAGCTAAGTGTGTACGTAAAGCCGCCCGTGAAGCGGGAATACCGCTGGAAAACCGTGAATACAAACCTCATGTCACTGTTGTCAGGAAGGCCGGCAGCGACCAGCCTGCCCCTCTGTTGCCTCCGGATATCAAACTGCAATTCCGTGACTTTCACTTTTTTGAGTCTGTCTCTACGTCATCAGGTGTCCGCTACCCCGTGCGGCACTCCTGGTCTCTGGAGCCTGATATCTCCGTTCGCGAGCGATTGCGGCGGGGTCTGGTATGAGATATATCAATTGAGGCTTTACAGATGCCAATTGCATGGGTAAAACAACACACTGAATTCAACAACCTATTTGTCAGAGCCTTTACATCTCATGCAACAAACTTTTCGTCTTGTAATTGATTGTCCGGACCAGATTGGCCTTGTCGCCAGAGTTTCCCAGTTTCTTGCCGGTCACGGAGCCACTATCGTCGAGGCTAATCACCATACCGACCTGCAAACCGGCCGCTTTTTTATGCGCCATGAAATCGGGGCTGACTCAATCAAACTGGACTATGACGGGTTTGTAAAAGCGTTTACACCGGTTGCAGATGAATTCCGGATGAACTGGAAACTAACCGACTCCCGCGTAAAACAGCGTGTTGCTCTGCTGGCCAGCCTTGAATCCCACTGTCTGGTAGATTTGCTGCACCGCTGGCACACCGGCGAACTGCACTGCGACATTCCGGTGATCATCGGTAATCACCCGCAGATGAAACAGTTTGCTGACTGGTACAAAGTACCGTTCCATTGGGTGGATTTTAAAGCTCTGGGTAAAGAACAGGCGTTCTCGCA
Organism: Alteromonas sp. ABH4_456; assembly: GCF_056160645.1. Taxonomy (NCBI): domain Bacteria; kingdom Pseudomonadati; phylum Pseudomonadota; class Gammaproteobacteria; order Alteromonadales; family Alteromonadaceae; genus Alteromonas; species Alteromonas sp. ABH4_456. The sequence goes on along the minus strand of NZ_JBSWXO010000009.1, from coordinate 52,288 downwards.
GATAGAAACGCTGATCAGCGAATACAAAATTGACCTCACAGTCCTTGCCCGATTCATGCAAATTCTGCCGGATACGTTGTGCACAAAGTTGCAGGGAAAAGCGATTAATATTCATCACAGCTTCCTGCCGTCTTTTGCCGGTGCAAGACCTTATCAGCAGGCCTATGATCGCGGTGTTAAGCTGATTGGAGCCACGTGCCACTACGTGACGAAGGATCTCGATGAAGGTCCTATCATTGAGCAGAGCGTAAAGCGTATCAGTCACAGCGATTCAGCCGCAGACATGGTCCGCAAAGGAAAAGATTGCGAAGTGACAGCGCTGGCCCACGGTGTGCGTTATCACCTGGAAGACCGGGTCATTATTCACCGCAACAAAACTGTGGTCTTCGCGTAAAGACCACAGTCCACCGTACCTGTCCGGAACCCGTCGTCGTTATATGGCCCTCAGCGCCGCATTCTTATACACTGAACCGCTGATAATAACGACGATGGAACTCTATAATGAAAAAATTTACCGCCTCGCTGACAGCGCTGGCTGTTGCGCTTACCCTCGGCGCATGTTCTGACCAGGCAGCCAACCAGGCTGCAACGACCTCACCGGATGCAAGTGCACAAACGCAGCAACAGTCTCCGGAATTTGACAATGTGTTACTGCAACCCTTCCCCGGGCCTTACGGCGGCGTTCCCCAGTTCGACAAAATGAAGGTTGAAGATGTTAAGCCAGCCCTGAGAAAAGGAATGGCACTTAACCTGGAGGAAATAGACGCCATTGCAAATAACCCTGAACCGCCTACGTTCGACAATACGATTGTCGCCATGGAACGTGCCGGCAGTGCACTGGACCGTGTATTCCGTTACTACGGTATTTTCAGCTCGAACAAATCCAGCCCTGAATTTCGGGATGTGCGGGCAGAAATGTCTCCGGAACTTTCCGCATTCTCAACAAAAATCACCCAAAATGAAGCGCTGTTTGAGCGTATTAAAGCGGTTTACGAAAGTGAAGAACTGAAATCGCTTACGCCCGAAGAACAACGTATTACGTGGATCACCTACAACAGCTTCGCCCGAAACGGCGCTACCCTGGATGGTGACGCAAAAGCACGCTATGCCGAAATCAACAAAGAGCTGGCTACGCTGTACAACCAGTTCTCAACGAATGTGCTGGCCGACGAAGAAAACTACGTGACTTACATCACCGCGGAGCAGCTGGGCGGCCTGCCGGAATCATTTGTAAAAGGTGCAGCCGCTGCTGCAAAAGAACGTGGTCAGGAAGGTAAGTATGCAATTACTAACACGCGCTCATCTATGGATCCTTTCCTCACTTACAGCACAGATCGGGCGCTTCGTGAGCAGGTGTGGAACACCTACTACAACCGTGGTGATAACGGCGATGAATATGATAACAATGACATCATCAAGCAAATCCTGACGTTACGTGACGAACGGGTCGAATTGTTGGGGTATGACAATTACGCCCAGTGGCGTTTAGAAGACCGTATGGCAAAAACACCTGAGAATGCCATGGATCTGATGATGAAAGTCTGGCCGGCAGCCATTGCCAGGGTAGACGAAGAAGTGGCAGACATGCAGGCTATCGCTGATGAAGAAGGCGCAGACATTACTATCAAGCCCTGGGATTACCGTTTTTATGCCGAAAAAGTACGTAAAGCTAAATACGACCTGGACTCAAACGAAGTAAAACAATATCTGCAACTGGATAAACTCCGTGAAGCGATGTTCTATGTCGCCGGTCGTCTGTTTAACTTTGACTTCACACCGGTTCCTGAAGGTTCGGTACCGGTTTTTCACCCTGATGTGAAGGTATGGGAAGTAAAAGACAAGGACAGCGGCAAACTGATTGGTCTCTGGTATCTCGATCCGTTCGCACGTCAGGGCAAACGCTCGGGAGCATGGGCAACCACATATCGCAGTTACACCACCTTTGACGGTGAAACCACTGTGCTGGCTTCTAACAATTCTAACTTCGTTAAAGGCCCTGAGGGCGAACCCACGCTAATTTCCTGGGATGACGCCAATACCTATTTCCACGAATTTGGTCATGCCCTGCATTTCCTGTCTTCAGATGTGGAATACCCCACGTCCCACTCCGGTGTCCGTGACTATACCGAGTTCCAGTCACAATTGCTGGAGCGCTGGCTTACCACTGATGAAGTCATCAATAACTACCTGGTGCATTACAAAACCGGCGAGCCGATTCCCGCTGAACTGGTAGAAAAAATTAAGAATGCATCCACCTTTAATTCCGGTTTCGGGACAACCGAATACATGGCTTCGGCAATCATGGATTTGCTGTATCACACCACCGATCCTGAGAAGATTGAGCCTGATGCCTTTGAACGGGATCAACTGAAGGCGCTGGATATGCCTGAAGAGATTGTGATGCGTCACCGCAGCACACAGTTCGGACATGTATTCTCCGGTGAAGGTTATGCAGCAGCGTACTATGGCTACATGTGGGCAGACGTTCTCTCTGCAGATGCAGCGGAAGCATTCGCAGAAGCCCCGGGCGGCTTTTACGATAAAGAATTATCGGCAAAGCTGGTGAAATATCTCTTTGCTGTCCGCAATGCAATGGATCCGGCCGAAGCTTACCGTCTGTTCCGTGGTCGCGATGCGCAAACAGATGCACTGATGCGTGCACGTGGTTTCCCGGTACCTGAGTAAACCACTTAATAACGAAAAAGGGGCGATTATGATAATCGCCCCTTTTTTATCAGCCTCTCAACACTGAATTAAAAGCTTACGCGGTAACCCAACTGCACCTGATTGTCGTAACTCTTGTCCTGAGACAAAGTGATATCTGATGTATCGCCGTGCCAGGTTTCTCTGCGAACAGCAAACGACATGGTGTGATTTTCTTCAGCACCTTCCGTTTCCAGATACACTGATACGGTGTTGCTGTCAGGCAGAGCGAAAGAGCCGCTTACCGGTAAATCAATATCATGAGCAGGACGCACGCCGGACGCTACCCCAACCCGGTAAGCTGGTTGTTCCCACCAGGTAATCAGTTCATACGCTCTCGACGTCACCCGTTGACTGAACACACCAAAGTCCATTACAGCGCGACCGTAAGACGCTACCGCTTCAAGATTAACTGTATCGCTGATTCTGGTTGCCAGACTCAGTTTGTAATCTTTCTGGCGGCAACCATTGAATCTGATTTTATTTTTCGACAGGGAAACGGAGATATCACCGGAGTAATCGAGTTTTTCTTCCAGCCAGGCTTCAGCCTGGTCACCAATAGAAGAACTGGCCAGACATACCTGAGGTGTCAGCAGGGCACAAAGTGCTAATGTGGTTACCTGTTTCAACATGGTTCTGCTCCGCTTTATTATCATTCTGCAAAGGGCTTACCTCAGCGAGTGATTAAAGTATAAGCAAACGGGCAGCTTTTTGGGTATATAAAACCATCCTCAATTAGTCTAACTATACCCAAAAAAATATCAGTGTGTTGATTTTATAGCCATTAATGAAATTTTAGCTTTGCGAGTTTTGCAGAGGTATAAGGCGTGCTTTCCTGTGAAATCCACACGTTACCGTCAGGACCGTAGCAAACACCTTCGACCTGCGCGAATTGTGAGAGAAAGTCGACTGTTTTCAGGTGATAGTCACCACTGACAGTGGCGATGAAAGGTTTAAACATGCCCAGGGCATTACTACGGTAACCGACGAGAACAAATTCCTGTGTATCACTGTTCCAGTCTGCGCCGGTGACAACGCCGGGAAGCCCGTCTACTGACGCAAATGGAGTAAGTGCTTGCTTAGCTTCTATATCCTGTAAGACGTAGACGTGTGACTGCTCCGTAGCCCAGCTTTTTGAAAACAGGATCAGTTTTCCATCCCGCATTGTCATGGCTTCACCATCATAATCGTGAGCGTAGGGAGCATTTTCCTGCGGCGTATTACCTGCGTAAGTAAAACGGCGCTTTACTGCTTCCTGCGCGGGGTCTGTACGGTTAATTTTATAGACGGTGAGTGATTTATGCTTACCGGCATTATTTCCGATGTCACCAATATAGAAATATTCATCGTCACCGGTAATGGCTTCCCAGTCACGGTTTTTTGCATCCAGCGTCACCCTTGCGGTCAGCGACCCATCCTGACTAAGGGTGAACAATTCCGGCTCATTGCCAGAGTCATTGATGGTGTAAATACTGTTGCTGTCGCAAAACAGACCCGATGTTTCCTTCAGCGCGTTATCCAGCGTATAGGTGGACAGCACCTCAACACCATGTTGTGGATCTGCTGACACACTGCAACCTGCCAGTAACAATAACGGGCTTAAAATGAAAACAATACGGTTCACTGATATTCTCTTTCTGCTGTAAATAAGGTTAATCTAAATAAAACAATGTGATATGCACAAGTTCAGACTACTATACCATTGTGACGATTATTTTTTGCAATGGCTAACGATAAATCTGCTTTGACCTGAGGTCAGTATAAAAGCCGGAAAATAATAAATATGCCGGGCATCAGCGGCATAGCTTCAACTTTAAGAAGGAACACCACGTGTCAGACCCGTTATTAAGCCTGGTCAGTGTCGGCCTGCTGTCTATATTCTGTCAGTTTCTGGCTTATAAAATACGCCTGCCAGCCATTTTACCTTTGCTGATAACCGGTATTATCGTTGGCCCGGTATTTGGCGTGCTCGACGCAGACGCACTGTTCGGGGATCTTTTGTTCCCTGTAGTGTCCCTGTCGGTGGCCATCATCCTGTTTGAAGGTTCGCTGACACTGAAATTCAGTGATATTGCGGGTCACGGCAATATGGTGAGAAACCTGTGCAGCGTTGGCGTGCTGGTCACCTGGGTGGTTGCAACCATCGCTGCCCATCTGAGCCTGGATTTATCCTGGCAGCTTGCAGCCCTGTTCGGTGCCATCGTGACCGTAACAGGCCCGACGGTCATTGTGCCGATGATCAGAACCGTCAGACCGAAAAGTAACATCGCTAACATATTGCGCTGGGAAGGCATTGTCATTGACCCTATCGGTGCGCTTCTGGCGGTGCTGGTTTACGAGTACATTGTGGCCTCTCAGGACACGGCGCTGGTACATACCCTGATGGCGTTTGGTAAGACGGTAGGTATGGGCACCGCCCTTGGTCTGGCCGCCGGCTACCTGCTTGGTCTGTCGCTACGTAAAGAACTGATCCCCCACTATCTGCAAAACACCGCCGTTCTCACCCTGATACTGGGTGTTTTTGCTATCTCTAATCATGTAGCCCATGAGTCAGGCCTGCTGGCGGTGACCATTGCCGGTATGGTACTGGCAAATATGAAAAATGTGGACGTGGAAGACATCCTGGAGTTTAAAGAAACCTTAAGTGTTCTTCTGATTTCCGGCCTGTTTATTATTCTTGCGTCACGGTTGAATCTCGACTCTGTGTTCGAGGTCGGCTCCGGCGTCATTGTGGTTCTGGTGGCCATTATGTTTATCGCCAGACCCCTTTCCGTACTGGCTTCCTCTGTGGGCACCGGACTAAACTGGCGTGAACTGGCACTGATCAGCTGGATAGCGCCCAGAGGGATTGTCGCAGCAGCCGTATCCGCACTGTTTTCTCTGAAGCTGGAGGAAATTGGCTATGAGGGCGCAGGGGTTATTGTTCCCATCGTCTTTGTGGTCATTATTACCACCGTCGTTGTGCAGAGTCTGTCATCTAAATCTGTGGCCAAACTTCTGAAGGTTCGTTCCCCTGCGCCAAACGGCTTTTTAATTTTCGGCGGCAGTAAGTTCAGCCGGATGCTGGCAAAGGAACTGAAAGCACATGATTTACCGGTTTGTATTGCCGATACCAACTGGGATGCCATTAAAGAAACCAGAATGATGGATATTCCGGCCTATTTCGGGAACCCCATGTCGGATCACGCAGCGCGAAGCCTGGATTTAGGTTTATTCGGTACTGTACTGATCATGTCCCCCTACAAACAACTTAACCCTATGATTGCTTATCATTTTGAGTACACCATGGGTAAAGATAAAGTGTGGGGCTTAACCAACAACGAACAAAGTGCACGGCCATCGCATCAGGTTAGCACCCAGTATGCGCAGAAATTGACACTGTTTGCTGAGGGAGTCACATACGGATACCTGGCTTCTGCTGTCTCTCATGATGCATCCGTGAAAACCACGCGGCTGAGCGAAGAATTTACTTTCGAAGATTATTCCGCAAGATACGGCGACAGAGCTATTCCGCTTATTGCTCTGGACGAGAACGGACGTTCTCATGCATTTTTGAATGGTAAAGATATTGCGCCGAAAGCAGGATGGAAATTAATCAGCTTGATTATACCGGAGAGTGAACCGGTTTGAGGCCAGAACGGCACCCTACCCTTGGGGCAGGGTGCCTCTCCCTGGAAATAACGTGTATTCAAGCGCTCCCCTCTATTATTATTATTGGATGCGTTGTTGTTTATTTTTTACTTGAGCTACACCGTCGGCGCTTATGAAAGCAATAGACAGACCAATTTTTGAAATGACATAGTTATCAGTACTTTATGCTTTTTACAGGGCATTTACCAACCATTGCCCACTGTTGACGCACCAACAGCACGCACCATTTCAATTCACATGCACCAAAAAGGCTCAAAGGGATGAACGGATGACTTCCAGTGTCTTCCCGGTCGCGCCGCGGTTTGCACTGATCACTGCAAATCCGGCCTCACCCGCCACACGGGCAGCATCGGGAGAGTCAAGCAACGTTTTACAACAGGCGGCGAGTTGCGTTGCATCTTCCACTATGCTGAGCGCACCACATTCTTGCAGGTACTGGCAAATAAGCGGATTGTTATAAACGTTGGGGCCCATGATTACAGGTAATTTCTGTGCAGCCGGCTCCAGGGCGTTGTGACCACCTTTATCCGCGAGACTGCCACCGACAAAGGCAATGGTGCCGAATGTGTACACCGTATTAAGCTTGCCCATTTCATCTACCAGCATGACATCAGTCTCACTGCTCATCTGTCCGCCCGGTGAAGCTGTGCGGTGGTAGTGCAACCCTGTTTGTTCCAGCAGATCCGCTACACGGGCAAACCGCTCCGGGTGCCTGGGTACAAGAATGAGTAATAAATCCGGAAATCCGGGCTTCAGGCTCTGATAAACATCAAGTAAGGCACTTTCCTCACCTTCATGAGTACTACCACCAACCAGTACCCGGCGGGAATTTTTCTCAAGACCGTAAAATGAATCACCGGCATCCGGTGCAGACATTGCCTGGTCGAACTTTATATTGTTAGTAAGTGTTAACTTTTCTTGTTTGATACCGAGAAACTGATAATTTTTAAAGTCTCTCAAACCCTGGGCACATACATGGGAAAGCTTGTGAAGCATGGGCTCAAACAGTATTTTCAGTTTCTTATATCGTCTGGCGGAGCGATCTGTCATGCGGGCGTTAATCACTACAACCGGAATGTCACGACGCCAGCAGCTGTGGATCAGATTAGGCCACAGCTCCACCTCAGTGATCAGCACCATTTTGGGCTTCACCCGCCGCAGCATACCCGCCATAGCCATGTGTAAATCGTACGGTAAATAGAAGTGGTGAACAGTATCTTTGAATATGGATCTGACCCGCGCCGAACCGGTGGGCGTGGTGGTGGTTATCGTCACCGGTGTTTCCGGTTCTTCTTTCATTAACTGCTTAATCAGCACAGACGCCGCAACCACCTCGCCTACCGACACACAGTGAAAAAGGTATCCTCCCGGTGCGGCCGGCGGACGTACAAAACCAAACCGCTCAAACCGGCGATGGTTATATTCTTTATTTCTTCTCTGCCCGCGAATGATGAGATTCAGAAAAGCGAACGGAACGATCAGCGCCAGAACTAGTGAATAAAACCAGCGAAACAACGTCTCACTGAGGCCGGGCCGGTATTGGTTTTTGCGGGCAGTCATACGTACTCTGCGTCCTTTCGTCATTAAACTGTCGTGAAGCTTTGTTTAACTAAAAATCAGTTTTCAATTATTGTGTTTGTTATGCCGGACAAGAGTCACAAGCCTGCTGTACTTCTGGTTAAACTAAGCGCCATCGGTGACATTGTAATGGCCTCGGGTTTGCCATCCAACATAAAATCCTCACTAAATGCTTCACGCATTGTATGGCTTACCGAAGCACCCTATGCCAATTTTATTGCTGCTCATCCTGATGTTGACCAGGTTATTCCCTGGCCGAAGAAAGAATGGTCAGCACTGGCAAAAAAAAAGCGCTGGTTGAGCCTCTGTCGTGCTGTAAGAGCATTTAAGACAGAACTGTCATTACATCACTTCGATATCGCTATAGATGCTCAGGGACTGCTTAAAAGCGCCTTTTTTTGCTGGTTGTCCGGCGCAGGCCGCCGCATAGGGTTTAAAAGCAAAGAGCACAGTCACTTACTACTGACAGAATCACTGAATAAACCGGACTCTTGTGACATCAGCTCGGAGTACAAAGCACTGGGGCGCTATCTTGGTGCAAATGACTTCACCATGACACTGCCCGCCTCCCCGCCGGCTGTGCGCCAGGCGCAGGATGCCCTTGCTGCCAGCGGTATCGGTGACGACTATATCGTTCTGTGTCCCTTCACTACCCGTCCTCAGAAACACTGGCCGGTACAGCACTGGAAAGATGTCATAACGTGGTTAAACAATCATGACAGTCTTCCGGTGATTATTGCCGGAGGGCCTGGCGATACGGATACAGCGTCAGAACTGGCTTCAGACAAAGAACATATATTCTCTTTGGCGGGACAACTGTCTCTTGCTGCCAGCGGGGCCATACTGGCAAATGCACGTGTTGTGGTTGGTGTGGATACCGGTTTGACTCACCTGGCGATTTGTCATCAGCGACCTGTTCTGGCCCTGTTCGGTTCCACCTGTCCGTATACGAAAACAGATAATCCGGATGCCACAGTATTGTACGAAAACTTACCTTGCGCCCCCTGTAAGCGTAAGCCGGTTTGCAACGGAGCCTATGACTGCATGCGGGCTATCACGCCACAAAAAGTCACCGCATGGCTGGAGAAGTGGCTGTGACGATAAAGGTGATGCATGTGGAACTTGGCAGACAGTTGTATGGCGGTGCCAAACAGGTTGAATATCTTATCAATGCATTGCCTGAAGACACCATTACCAGCCACCTGGTGTGCGCATCAGACAGTGCCATTTCTCACATCCCGGCGCCCGGCTGTATCAAGCATCCGGTCCCTTACTCCGGCGATGCGGATCTCAGGTTCCCTTTCCGCCTTTACCGGCTTATAAAAAGGTCTAAACCGGATATTCTGCACATTCACAGCCGCCGGGGTGCTGATGTGTGGGGCGGCCTGGTGAGTGCACTGTTCGGCATTCCGGCTGTATGTACCCGCAGAGTAGATAATAAAGAGTCTGCACTGGCTGCATTGAAGTACCGGCACTACAAAGCTGTCGTCAGTATCTCGCAAGGTGTACATGATGTGGTGTCACGGCATTGCAAACAGATCCTGCAGCCTGTGATCCACTCGGCAGTCGATCTGAATGACTTCCGCTACAGCAGGGACGCTGAGTGGTTTCGGGAAAAGTATGACATCCCTGCAAACCATAAGGTCATCGCAAACTTTGCCCAGCTTATCCCGAGGAAAGGTCAGAAAGATCTCATCATGGCCATGCAAGCTGTAATTGCCCGCAGACAGGATGTGACCTGCTTACTGTTCGGTAAAGGTAAACAACAGGCTGCGTATCAGCAACTGGCAGATGACTCCGGAGCCGGTAAAAATATCAGGCTGTGCGGGTTCACATCAGATGTTCCGCGTATTTTGCCAAATATTGATGTGATGGTTCACCCTGCTTATGCAGAAGGCCTTGGCATAATCCTTCTTCAGGCCGGGGCCTGTAAAGTCCCCATGATAAGCTGCCCTGTTGGCGGCATTCCGGAAATTATTCACAACGAAAAAACCGGCTTACTGGTTGAGCCGGGAGACCCGCCCGCACTGGCGCGGGAAATTCTTCGTCTGCTGGATAACCCGGCAGAAGCCCGGGTTCTGGGTGAAAACGCGTTTCATCATGTGCAGCAGCATTTCAGTATCGCCGCCATGGCGGATGCTTACACGGACCTTTATAAAAGTCTCGTATAGAGAGTTCTCTTGCAAATTACATCATTTCCCCTTGTCACATTATCCGTTGAGATCTAATATACGTAACTAGTTACGTATATTGTGGGGTTTAGGGAATGGGTGATGTTTTACAACTGGCAGGTGCAGCTGCACTGGGCAGCAGGTTCAGAAGATTGTCTGAAAAGCTGGTTGCGCAGGCCAGTGAAGTCTATAGAGCGTATAACGTTTCCATGGAACCAAGCTGGTTCCCTGTCATGTATAGTCTGATGCAGGAATCGCCGTTAAGTGTAAGTACCATTGCAGAAGTTACCGGCCAGTCTCACCCGTTTGTCAGTAAAACCACCGCTCAGATGAAAAGCGCAGGATTACTTGTCACCCGTCCTTCTGAGCAGGATAAGCGGGTGCAATTGCTTTCATTGTCAGATAAAGCTCTGACGATGCTACCGGTGCTTGAAAAGCAGATAGCCGACATCGGCAATGCCCTTAATTCAGCACTGAACGACGTGGCGCCGAACTTCCTTGAACAGCTGGGTGCCGTAGAAACCCTGCTGTCACAAACGTCTTTGCTGGGCCTGATAAAACAAAAGGCAACACGGGGATTCCGTGTGATTGACTATTCCCCTGAGCATCGTGATGCGTTTTACCAGCTCAATAAGCACTGGATAGAACGCTATTTCACCATGGAAAGCTCTGATCATGCCTCGCTGGGGGACCCCGAAAATTATATTCAGAAAAAAGGGGGCCATGTTTTGCTGGTGCAAAATCCTGCTGGTGATATTTGCGGAACGGTAGCACTGATAGCCATGGATGATGACTGCTATGAACTGGCTAAAATGGCTGTGGCAGACAGCGAACAGGGCAAAGGTTTGGGAGCACTCCTCGGGGAAGCTGCCATACAAAAGGCCCGGGATGCCGGAGCGAAGAAGCTTTACCTGGAAAGTAACAGGAAACTGGCACCGGCCATCAGCCTTTACCGCAAACTGGGGTTCAAAGAAGTGGATAAACCCACACCTTCACCCTACGCGCGGTGCGATATACAAATGCAGCTAATGCTGTAAGTTGATACGGGAAACATTTTAACGGGCATAAAAAAACCGCTGCAAGTGCAGCGGTTTTCAGTATTACTTAATCAACTGGCAATTAAGCTTCTGCAACAATAACAACCTTAACAGATGTCATTACTTCAGAGTGTAACTGCAGGTCGATGTCGTATTCGCCAGTTTCACGCAGTGTACCGGTAGGCAGTTTAACTTCTGCTTTAGATACTTCAACGCCGGCAGCAGTGATTGCTTCAGCGATGTCACGTGTACCGATTGAACCGAACAGTTTGCCTTCGTCACCAGCAGGAGCAGCGATAGTCACTTCACCCAGTTCAGCAACTTTAGCAGCACGAGCTTCAGCAGCAGACAACTGGTCAGCGATTTTCGCTTCCAGCTCTGCGCGGCGAGCTTCAAACTTTTCAACGTTAGCTTTAGTTGCAGGAACTGCTTTACCCTGTGGGAACAGGAAGTTACGCGCAAAACCAGCTTTAACGTTAACTGTATCGCCCAGACCACCAAGGTTAGCGATTTTGTCTAATAAGATGATTTCCATCTAAGTTACTCCTTCGCCAATTACTTGTTGTGTGAATCTGTGTACGGCAGCAGTGCTAAGAAACGCGCACGTTTAATAGCAGTAGACAGCTGACGCTGATACTTTGCACTGGTACCAGTGATACGGCTAGGAACGATTTTACCGCTCTCAGTGATGTAGTTTTTCAGTGTAGCAATATCTTTATAATCGATTTGCTCAACACCTTCTGCAGAAAAACGGCAGAACTTACGACGTCTGAAAAAACGAGCCATGATAGATCTCCTTACGCGTTGTCTTCAGTGGTTTCAGTTTTCTTTTCCGCGCGCTCACCGCGTGGAGCAGAATCGTCACGACGCTCACGACGTTCTTCCTTCATCATTGGAGAAGGTTCAGTCACAGCGTTCTTCGTGCGCATAACCAGGTTACGCAGGATCACATCGTTAAAGCGGAAAGCATTTTCCAGCTCGTCAACAGCTTCTGCAGTTGCTTCAGCGTTGATCAAAACGTAGTGTGCTTTGTGAAGCTTTTCGATTGGGTAAGCCAGTTGACGACGGCCCCAGTCTTCCAGACGATGGATTTGACCACCTTCTTGCTTCAGGATAGTGGTATAACGCTCGATCATACCAGGTACTTGTTCACTCTGATCAGGGTGAACCATAAATACGATTTCGTAATGACGCATTACACGCTCCTTACGGTTGTAGCCTCGACAGTACAGCCAAACTGTATAGAGACAAGGAACTAGATAGGTTTGATGGCTGTAAGGGCGCGCATTATATAGATCAATTGTTCACCAGACAAGCAAAAAAGCCGCGATAATTCGCGGCTTTGAAAGGTTAACACCGTAAAGCTTAACGGAAGTCCGTCAGAGTATTCTGGCCGATTTCTCGTACCCAGATATTACGGAAGCTCACAGGGTTACTGTGGTCCTGTAACTGAATAGGTGCACAACCATGCGCCTCATAAGAAGGTCCGCCAATCCATTCGGTCTTACCTAAGATTTCAGTGTGGTTTTGTACCAGCACACCGTTAATTAAAACGGTCAGGTAACCCGGTTTCACCAGTTCATCACCATCAAACTCAGGCGCATTAAAAATGATGTCGTAACTCTGCCACTCACCCGGCGGATTCACCGGGTTAACCAACGGGATAGCCTGCTTGTAGATACTGCCTGCCTGACCGTTGGGGTAAGTTTTATTGTTATAAGAGTCCAGAACCTGAACTTCATAACGCTGCTGCAGGAAAATACCTGAGTTGTTGCGCTGCTGGCTTTCCAACCCCTCAACATCCTCAGGCGTTTTCCACTCGGCATGCAGTTGCACGCTGCAGAAAGACTGCTTGCTGACAATGTCACCGGTTCCCGGTTTTACAGTTAGCGTGCCGTCTTCTACCGTCCACTTCGCTTCACCACCTTTCAGTGATTCAAAAGCGGATAAGTCAGTACCGTCAAACAGTACCACCGCATCAGAAGGTGCTTTACCCGGCGCGGTTTCAACCATAGCAGGAACAGGTTCCCACACTTCGGATTTAGCAGCTTGCTCTTCCGGACTCAGTTCCTTCGCCATTGACGCTGTTGACGCCAGTGACAGTGCTAAGCCGGAAAGCAATGTTGTTTTTGTCATCTTTTTCATTATGTGCCCTTAATATTGAAATGATGGTGTTGGTGAAAAGGCTACCTCAGGTAGCCCAGGCTCTGTCACCTTTCTTATAAGGGATATCTTCATATTTTGTCGGAATGGCAACGTAACGCAGTACTTTCGTCGAGCCAACTTCTGACGTGAAGAACGAGAACAGCACCAGTTGCTTGATCAGCGAGAAGTAATGAGGAGCAACCAGCTCTTCATCCCATGGCGCACCTGCATTCGGATTGCTCATGGCCACATCACCATAAATGCCTTTTTTAGCATTGTAAGCTTTGGCTTCTTCATCGAGGGCAGACAACAATTCCATTTTCTGCTCAGCAGACAACAGCAGGAAATCTTTGCCGTATTCTTTTTCAGCGCGTTTCTTCAGGGTTACCAGGCCTTCTTTGAAGGTTTTCTGCATAGTCGGGTGATAGCAGTCTGCTACCAGTACGGCCATACAGCTACCTACGTCGGCGTCTTTTGCTCCCGGTGTGTCGGTACGGGGAATGATGACTTCGCCTAATTCGTTGAAGAAGGCAACATCTTCCTTGCTGAAACCGGTGTCAGACAGCGGCACCACTGGCAGGTTTTCGTAAGCCAGCGCTTTGCCACCGACAAATGCAACACCTGTGGCAGCAGTGATGAATTTTAATAAATCACGACGGTTCATGGCTACAGGTTTCCTTTTTTCAGTTCGTCTACTGCAAAGTCTGCGGCACGGGCAGTCATTGCCATGTAGGTCAGAGACGGGTTAACACACGATGCTGAAGTCATTGCTGCACCATCGGTCACAAATACGTTTGGTGCATCCCAAACCTGGTTGTGCTTGTTAAGTACTGAACTCTTCGGATCGCGACCCATACGTGCAGTACCCATTTCGTGAATACCCATACCTGGTGCGTAGTCCACGTCGTAGCCTTGAACGTTCTTAAGGCCCGCCGCTTCAAACATCTCAACCGCATCCTGTTGCATGTCTTTACGCATTTTGTATTCGTTCTCACGAATTTTAACGTCCATGGTCAGTACCGGCAGACCCCATTTATCTTTCTTGTTCTTATCAAGGAAGATACGGTTGTCGTGATGCGGCAGCATTTCACCGAACGCTGTCATACCAATAGTCCAGTCACCCGGCTCAGACATCGCATCTTTCAGGTTAGACCCCAGACCAAGTTCGGCGATGTCTTTACGCCAGCCACCACGACTTGCAGAACCCTGATAACCGAAGCCACGTACGTAATCACGCTTGTCGCCGTCCCAGTTACGGAAACGGGGCACATAGAAACCAGCCGGACGACGGCCGAAGTAATAGCTGTCTTCGTACCCTTCAACACTGGCGCTTGCGCCTACGCGGAAGTGGTGGTCCATGACGTTGTGACCCAGTTCGCCGGAGCTGCTGCCCAGACCGCCTTCCCACACATCCGTTGCTGAGTTCATCAGCAGCCATGCAGAGTTAAAGGCAGAGGCGTTTACGAATACAATTTTACTGTTGAACTCGTAAGTCTCGTTAGTTTCAGCATCAATGATTTCAACACCGGTTGCACGCTTCTTATCTTTGTCGTATTTGATTTCTTTTACGATGGAGAAAGGACGCACTGTCAGGTTACCGGTTGCCATTGCTGCCGGCAGCGTAGAAGACTGCGTTGAGAAATAGCCGCCAAACGGACAGCCTAACCAGCACTTGTTACGGAACTGACAACCCACACGGATATCATTAATCCCCTGGGTAATGTTTGCAGAACGTGAGTGGATGAAATGACGTGAACCACCAAACGCTTTCTTAACGCGGGCAGCAACGTCTTTCTCAACCGCATTCAGCGGAATAGGAGGCATGAAGTGACCGTCAGGCAGTACGCTCAGGCCTTCACGGGTACCACTGATACCCGCATATTTTTCAACGTAGTCATACCATGGCGACAGGTCTTCATAACGAATTGGCCAGTCAACGGCGATACCTTCTTTGCCGTTAGCCATGAAATCTTCCGGATTCAGACGGTAGCTCTGACGTCCCCATAACAGTGAACGTCCGCCCATTTGGTAGGCGCGGTACCAGTCAAAGCGTTCTTTTTCAATGTATGGCGCTTCCTGCTCATTAGCCCACATGCCAAGCGTCATTTCATTCAGCGGGTAATCGCGGGAAAGTGCAGGATAAACTTCTTTCATGTCCTGCGTAGCCAGGCCCCGGTGAGGATAGTCCCAGCTTTCTTTATGCGCATTAATATAATCTTTAACGTGCTCAATATTTCGGCCACGTTCCAGCATGAGTACTTTAAGGCCTTTCTCGGTCAGTTCTTTGGCAGCCCAGCCGCCACTGATCCCCGATCCGACAACGATCGCATCATAGTTATTACTTGCCATGTTTTGTCCCCTTAAACACGTCCGGCAAAAGCGTTTCTACTGATCAGACATCACAAATGCGGATCGCCTGGTTAAGCGACTTCAGTTTGCCTGCCTTACTGTCTGGAGTTGGAATAAATTCCTGGGCCAGATACCCGTCAAACGGTAAATCCTTAATCGCTTTCGCAATGGCCGGATAATACAGTTCCTGAGAGTCATCAATCTCGTGACGCCCCGGCACACCCGCTGTGTGGTAATGCCCGAAATACTGATGGTTGTCACGTATGGTGCGAATGATGTCACCCTCGCTTATCTGCATATGGTAGATGTCGTACAGCAATTTAAAATGCGCTGATCCCAGCCGGCGACACAGCTCGATACCCCAGGCTGAATTGTCGGCCATGTAATCAGGATGATTGACCTTGCTGTTAAACAGTTCCATTTGCAGCACTACCCCGTGCTTTTCAGCATGAGGCAGAATTTGTGATAGCCCTTTAACGGCATTTTTCAGTCCGGTTTCGTTGTCCATACCCCGTTTGTTACCACTAAAACAAATGAGGTTGGTGTAACCGGCTGCCGCCACTTTCTCTATATGCGGAATGTAACGTTCGATGAGCGCTTCATGAAAACGGTCATCACACCAACCGTCTTCAAGGTTCAGTTCAGCACCATTACACATAGAGCAATGCACGCCATGTTTCTTAAGGATATGCCACTCATCAGGACCCACTAAGTCGATTGCTGAAAAGCCCATATCTTTAATGGCAAGGCATAGCTCCTCTAAAGAAAGATCCGGAAATGTCCAACGCGCCACTGCGTGTTTGATATTTCCTTTGAGGGCGGCATGCTGGCTTGTGCCAGCATGCGCATGAAGAGATAAAGCACTGGTCGCTGTCAGCCCAACCCCTGACAGCGCCAGCCCTTTAAGCACCGCTCTACGCGAATTACGCATCGGTGGAAACCTTCTCGTCTTTGAACAGGATGAAGAAAAGTACCAGTACGACAGCCGCGAACCCTGCAGGGAACAACCAGATGCTGCTCCAGTCCGCTCCGGCTTCTGATGTGTAAGTGTCGGTGATCTTACCTGCAACCCAGAAACCAATCAGCATACCCACACCATAGGTGGCTAATGTGATGAGGCCCTGCGCCGCACTTTTGATTTTTTCACCGGCTTTAGCATCGGTATAAATCTGTCCGGATACGAAGAAGAAATCGTAACAAATACCGTGCAGTGCAATACCGATTAATAATAAGAACATACCGCCGTCAGCATCACCGTAAGCGAACATCACATAACGCAGTACCCACGCCAGCATACCCAGCAATAACGTTGCCTTGATGCCGAAACGGTTCAGGAATACCGGCAGTGCCAGAATGAACAATGCTTCTGAAACCTGACCCAGCGCCATTTTACCCGTCGGATTTTCCACGCCGATGCCGGCCAGGAATGGGTTCGCATTCTGATAGTAGAACGCCAGCGGAATACAAATCAGTACCGAAGACAGGAAGAACACCAGGAAGCTGCGGCTTTTAAGCAGTGTCAGTGCATCCAGACCCAGCATTTCACCCAGACTTGCCGAAGCTGTACCTTTCGCTTTAGGTGGTGTTGCAGGTAACGTGAAGCTGAAGATACCCAGAATTAATGAGCCAATGGCAGAAAGCGCAAAGGTGTTACGCAGTGCGCCTTCAGAAATGCCGCTGGCAGAATCCCATGAGAACACATAGCTGATCACCAGACCGGCTAAAATCCAACCTATGGTTCCCCAAACACGTACTTTACCGAATTGTTTTGACGGGTCAGTCATCTGGCCGAATGATACCGAGTTAACCAGCGCCAGCGTCGGCATATAAGCAATCATGTAACCCAGTACATAGGGATAAAATGATGCAAAGTCAGTCGAGACGTACATCATGTACATCAGTGCTGCGCCAATCAGGTGAAGCACACCCAGAATACGTTCTGCATTAAAGAAACGGTCAGCGATTAAGCCAACGATGAAAGGCGCAATAATCGCACCCCAGGACTGGGTAGAAAACGCCATACCGATTTCACTACCGGAAGCGCCCAGTGTTTGCCCCATGAAGGTACCTAAGGTCACAAACCAGCCACCCCAGATAAAAAACTGGAGAAACATCATAATGCTCAGGCGGGTCATTATCATTTTTATATCCTCTTACTACTTCGGGGCCTTTTGGCCCCGGGCATTATTATTATTTGTCCAGACCCAGGATCCGGCGGTTTCTTTCTGTGCTGCTGCCAGCACCGGCAAAGTCATCGAACGCAACTTTAGTTGGCTCAATAATGTGAGATGCGATAAATGGTGCACCTTCAGCTGCACCCTGCGCAGAATCTTTCAGACAGCATTCCCACTCAAGCACTGCCCAGCCTTCAAAACCGTACTGGGTAAGCTTAGTAAAGATGCTCTTGAAATCTACCTGGCCGTCGCCCAGTGAACGGAAGCGTCCCGGACGGTCTACCCAACCCTGGTAACCACCGTATACGCCGCTTCTGCCATTTGGCAGGAACTCAGCATCTTTTACATGGAACATTTTGATGCGGTCGTGGTAACGGTCGATAAAGTCCAGGTAATCCAGTTGTTGCAGCACGAAGTGGCTGGGATCGAACAGAATGTTTGCGCGGGGGTGATCGTCAACTTCCTGCAGGAAACGCTCAAATGTTGCACCGTCGTGTAAGTCTTCACCCGGGTGGATTTCGTAGCACAAATCAACACCAGCTTCTTCGAATGCATCCAGAATAGGTCTCCAGCGGTTACCCAGTTCTTTGAAGCCTTCGTCAACAAGACCGGCAGGACGTTGCGGCCACGGGTAGACCAGATGCCACATCAGTGCACCGGAGAAAGTCACGTGTGCTTTCAGGCCAAGACGTTTACTGGCTTTTGCTGCCAGCATCAGCTGATTGATTGCCCATTCAGTACGCTCTTTCGGCTTACCGTGTAAATGCTCAGGCGCGAAGTTATCGAATAACTCATCGTAAGCAGGGTGAACAGCCACCAGTTGTCCCTGCAAATGTGTAGACAGCTCGGTAATTTCAACACCGGCTTCAGCACACATGGCTTTTACTTTGTCGCAGTATTCCTGACTTTCTGCGGCAATTTCTAAATCAAATAATTTGGGGTCAGTTGGCACCTGAATGCCCTTGTAGCCCAGTGAAGCGGCCCACTTTGCCATCCCTTCCAGGGTATCGAACGGCGCTTTGTCACCTGCAAATTGCGCTAAAAAAATCGCAGGGCCTTTAATTGCTGCCATGGTAATCTCCTAAATTCTGTAAACGGGTCTGTTACTCGGTATCCGGGATCGGATGCCACTTCACGTCGCTGGCGCCGGAGGCAACCATTGCTTCAATAAATGCCATTCCGCGTAAACCGGACTTCAGACCGGGCACGCCTTCAGCTTTACCTGTCTGACCTTCGCGTACAGCGATGGCAAAGTAACGGTAGAGGTTAGCAAAAGCTTCGAGATAGCCTTCAGGATGACCTGACGGAGTACGGCAGCGATCGGACGCTTCAGGATACAAACCCGGCTGGCCGGAACCGGCACGGTATACGCAGTAAGGTGCATCCAGTGTGCGGAAAATAACGGAGTTAGGCTCCATCTGATGCCATTCCAGTCCGCCTTTATCACCGTACACTTTAATTTTCAGCGCGTTCTCTTCACCGGCACACACCTGGCTGGCGATTAGCACGCCCTTAGCGCCTTCGGCAGTGCGGAAGAATGCTGCCCCGTCATCGTCTAAACGGCGGTTCGGCACAATGATGTTCATGTCTGCACACAGTTCAGTTACCGTGTGGCCGCTGATAAATTCGGCCAGACCAAAGGCATGGGTACCGATATCGCCCATACACCCTGCACCGCCCGACAATGCCGGATCTGTGCGCCATGCAGCCTGTTTGTTATCAGGATCGTCTTCGCCGCTTAACCAGCCCTGCGGGTACTCAACGAGAATTTTACGGATGTTGCCCAGTTTGCCATCTTCAACCATGGCTTTAGCCTGCCACACCATGGGATACCCCAGGTAGGTGTGTGCCAGTCCATACAGACGGTCAGAACTGTTAACGACTTTCGCCAGCTCTTTGGTTTCTGCCAGATTCAGACCGGCAGGCTTTTCGCAGAATACATGATAGCCAGCTTCGAGCGCGGCTATGGTGACCGGCACGTGAAGATGGTTCGGCGTAACAACCACAACCACTTCCATACGCTCGTCAGCAGGTAATTTATTTTCTGCTTCCAGCATTTCCTGCCACGACGCATAAACGCGGTCGCTGCTTAAACCCAAACTGTCACCGGTACGCTGATTATTCCCAGTATCGCGGCTGAATGCCCCGCAAACTAAATCGTACTGACCGTCCAGGCCTGCTGCGTGACGATGTACGGCGCCGATAAAAGCACCTTCACCACCACCGACCATACCCATGCGAACCCGCTGCAACTTCGCCATGTATTCCCCCAATTGTGCACATCGTTGTTACAAATATGTAATTACTGTAAAAATGTAACGGATTACATAAATTGATGTCAACGAATTTTCTACCATCGTCGTAGTTCGAACGACCAAATGTAATGAATACACGGAAATTTTGTATATTTTTTGTTTATATTTCACATTTAAAACTGGATTTATGCTTACATTTGGGTAATCCTGTCGCGACAAAATGTAATCCGTTACATATGCACAGAAGTGAATACCTCACTTCGCACTGCAAAGAATAAAAAAGTGGTTTGAGAAAAAGGTAATGCCAAATATCCGAGATGTCGCTGATTTAGCCGGAGTTTCCGTGGCAACTGTGTCGCGTGCTTTGCAACAGCCTGAACGTGTTTCTCCGAAAACACGGGCTAAGGTCATGTCAGCAGTAAGTGAAGTAGGATATAAGCCTAATCTGATGGCGGTAAAATTCCGCTCCGGTAAAACGCACAGTCTGGTAGTACTGGTTCCGACGGTGGCAAACGTATTTTTTGCCCGGGTGATCAGTGGCATGCAGGAAGCTGCAGCCGAATCCGGCTATTCACTGTTACTGGGCAACACGCTTGGTAATGCAGACATCGAGGCAAATTACGCCAAGATGGTACAAACATCACAAGCTGACGGACTTATTCAGCTTCGCGCACACAACCCGTTTTCTGAAGATACCGGCAAGAACGACAGCATGCTGCCCATGGTGAATGCCTGTGAGGTGCTCAGTTCGAATATTTGCCCGACCGTGACACTGGATAACCGCGCCGCGGCCAGAGCCATGACGGAGCATCTGCTCTCTCTTGGTCACAAACGTATTGCGCTTTTTAAGGGGCCTGCAGACAGTCCCCTCACACAGGAGCGGCTTGCCGGTTACCGTGACGCGTTACAGGCCGCCGATATTCCTTACGATCAATCTTTGCTTTTCGCCGGCGATTTTACGTTGCAGGCTGGATATGAAGCTGCCGGCCGGATGCTGGCACTGGATAACCGCCCTACTGCGGTATTTTGTGAGAACGATGAAACCGCTCTGGGTGCACTTCAGGGCTTTAAAAACGCAGGTTTGCGGGTACCTCAGGATATCTCGGTTGCCGGCTTTGATAATATCGACTTTGCCGCCTATTGCGATCCCCCTCTGACCACCATTGCACAGCCGGCAGAAGCCTTCGGCCGCACTGCTGTAAACTTGTTAGTGGACGTACTGGAAGGCAAACTGACAACGGCACCTAAAGTAATTATGCCGTTCAAACTCATTTTACGGGGCAGCACCGGAAAGGCTCCGGATTAAACAGAACGATGATATTTACTTGCTGCGTACGCTGTAACTTCGTGAGCAAGTGCAAATGACGAAGGAGAATAACATGTCAGGCAGAAACAATAAGGCAAGTCATATTGCCAGCAAGATCGGCCAGTCTTCACTGGACCGTCGTCAATTCGTAAAACTGGGCGCAGCCGGAGCAGGCCTGCTGATGGCACCGGGATTTGCATTTGGTCAGGCTAAAGCGGAAACCCGCGTAGGACTACAGCTGTATACACTGCGCGATATGATGGCCGTCAGTGTGCCAGCCGTGCTGAAACTGGTTTCAGCGGTAGGCTACAAAGAACTGGAATTCGCCGGTTATTTTGGTCACAGCCCGAAAGAAATCCGCAAAATTGTTGATGGTGAAGGCCTTTCAGCTCCTTCTGCACACATTCCTCTGGATATGTTCCGCAAAGAAGGCATTAATAAAGTTATCGAAACCGCCCTCGAAGTAGGCCACAAATATGTGGTTATCCCCTATCTGACTGAAGAACAGCGCGGTACAACCATCGATGTGTACAAAAAGCTGGCAGAAGAATGCAATAAGTGGGGCGATGCCTGTAACCGTCAGGGACTGAAACTGGCCTACCACAATCATGATTTCGAATTCCACGTTACTGACGGTGTCGAGCCGTACGATGTGTTACTGAATGAAGTGGATGCCGACAAAATGGCGATGGAAATGGATTTGTTCTGGATGTTCAAAGCCAATAAAGATCCGCTGGCCTATTTTGCCAAACATCCCGGCCGCTTCAAGCTGTGGCACGTCAAAGACATGGACAAGCAGGGCCAGTTCGCTGACGTAGGTACCGGTACAATTAACTTTGCCAAAATCTTTGCCGCATCGAAGCAGGCAGGCGTAGAGCACCGCTTCGTTGAACGCGACCAGACACCGGATAAACTGCAAACCATTCAGCAGGGTTACAAAGCCGTATCCACCTTGCTGGCCGGCTAATACCTGAGTGGTCATGCACATACGCTGAACCTTAATTCAGACGTAGGTTTTCTTTGCCGCAAAACGTAAAATGCCCGCTATCAAAGCGGGCATTTTTGCAGTGAATTTATGACAGAACTATTTGGCCAGTTAAGCCAGTGGCTATCTCCCTATTACACCCAATTGAGTATCATGCTGATGGCCACCATTCTGGTGGTGTACGGCGATATCATCAATAAACATATCAAACGCATGCTGGCGCCGTATCATTTTCTTATCCGCACCACACTGTTCGTGTTGCTGTGTGCTTTCGGATACGGGCTGCTCACTATTCACGGTGCGCCGTTCCTGCTCTACCTGATAAAATACCTGCCCTGGTATTTACAGGGCGCGGGCTTTATCAGTGCATTCATCATTCTGGGCGTACTTGCCGAAAGACGGCGCTATATTTAAGCGCCTTTCTTCAGATACTCGCGGATAACATAGTGCAGGATGCCGCCGTTTTCGAAGTAGGTAAACTCATTGGCGGTATCAATCCGTACGTCCATCATAAATTGACGGGCCTCACCATCGTCAGTCGTGACAGTTACCTGCACTTCCTTCTGACCACGTTCAACCGGTGCAATGCTGTAGGTTTCGTCACCACGCAATGACAGTGATGACGCGCTGTCGCCCTCTTTAAACTGCAACGGCAGAATACCCATACCAATGAGGTTAGAACGGTGAATACGCTCATAACTCTCTACCATTACGGCTTTGACACCTAATAATGACGGCCCTTTGGCTGCCCAGTCCCGGCTTGAGCCTGTACCATACTCTTTGCCTCCGATAACCACAGCCGGCACACCGTCTTCACGGTAGCGCATGGCCGCATGGAAGATAGACATAGCATCACCGCTGGGATAATGGGTGGTTGCGCTGCCGGTGGTGCCGGGTGCTAACTGATTTTTCAGTCTCACATTGGCAAACGTACCCCGCATCATCACCTCGTGGTTACCACGGCGTGATCCCAGAGAATTAAAGTCTTCCGGCTTAATATCCTGCTCCTGCAGATATTGTCCCGCGGGGCTGTCCGGGGCAATGGCGCCGGCAGGAGAAATATGGTCGGTAGTGATGGAGTCACCCACCTTCACCAGACAACGCGCACCTTCAATGGCACTCAGTGCCGCAGGCTCACTGCCCATGTCAGCGAAGAACGGCGGATGTTTGATGTAAGAGGAATCCGGCCAGTCATACACAGAGCTTGAAGACACATTCAGTTCGTTCCAGATGTCATTGCCTTTAAATACATCCGCGTATTTCTGCTTAAACAGATCGCCCGATACATAGTCGTTAATTTTCGCCTGAATTTCCTGTTCTGATGGCCACAGATCTTTCAGATAAACCGGTTTTCCGTTCTTATCTGTACCGATTGGCTCACGGGTAATATCCACTTTCATGTTGCCAGCCAGCGCGTACGCCACCACCAGCGGTGGTGAAGCCAGGTAGTTAGCCGCTACATCCGGATGGATACGACCTTCAAAGTTACGGTTACCGGACAATACCGAGGTAACGGTGAGTTTCGCATCGTTAATTGCACGGGAAATTTCTTCAGGCAGCGGACCGGAGTTTCCGATACAAGTCGTACAGCCGTATCCCACCAGGTTAAAGCCAAGTTGCTCAAGGGGCTCCATCAGTCCTGCATCTTCCAGATACTGTGTGACCACCTGTGAACCCGGCGCCAGTGAAGTTTTCACCCAGGGCTTACGGGTCAGACCCAGCTCCACGGCTTTCTTCGCCAGCAAACCGGCACCGATAAGCACTGACGGATTAGACGTATTCGTACAGCTGGTAATGGCGGCAATAACGATTGCACCGTCTTCCAGATTAAATTTCTCACCATTGAAGTCGACGAAAGAATCCTGCTCTTCATCCACCTCTGCCATGTCGCCGCCTTCAGCAACAAATTTAGCTTCTTCACCTTCGACTTTTATATCAATCTGAGACTGATACCAGTCAGTGAAGGCACTCGCGGCAGTATCAAGAGCAATACGGTCCTGCGGACGTTTGGGTCCTGCAATAGAAGGCACCACATCAGCCAGGTCCAATTCCAGCGTTTCATGATAAATGGCATCTTTCGTGTGATCGTCGTGCCACAGACCGGCTGATTTTGCGTAGGCTTCCACCAGTTCAATCTGTTCGTCAGGACGACCGGTCAGTTTCAGGTAATCCAGTGCCACACTGTCTACCGGGAAGATACCGCAGGTGGCACCGTATTCAGGTGCCATGTTCGCAATGGTCGCGCGGTCTGCAGTGGTAAGGTATTTAATGCCCGGGCCGTAGAACTCAACGAACTTGCCTACTACACCATGCTCTCGCAGTTTTTCAGTGATCGTCAGAACCATGTCAGTTGCAGTTACGCCGGGATTTAACTTACCGGTTAAACGGAAGCCTACAACGTCCGGGCGCAGCATGGTAACGGGTTGTCCCAGCATGGCCGCTTCGGCTTCAATACCACCCACGCCCCAGCCAAGTACGCCAAGACCGTTAATCATTGTGGTATGAGAGTCTGTGCCTACCAGCGTGTCCGGATACACCAGTGTGTCGTCTCCTTCCTGTTTGGTAAACGCACAACGTGCGAGATATTCCAGGTTCACCTGGTGCACGATACCCCGACCCGGCGGCACCACTTTGAAGTTGTCGAAAGAAGACTGTCCCCATTTCAGAAACTGATAGCGCTCACGGTTTCGCTGAACTTCAACACCGGTGTTTTTCTCGAAAGCATCCTCTGAGGCAAAATAATCCACCATAACAGAGTGGTCGATAACCAGCTCTACAGGGTTCAGAGGGTTAATGGTTTGTGCATCCCCTCCTAAATTATTAACCGCATCACGCATGGCGGCGAGGTCAACAATGGCCGGGACGCCGGTAAAATCCTGCAGAATTACCCTGGCCGGTACAAAGGAAATTTCATGCTGACTGTCATCTTTGATATCCCACTTCGCCACTTTCTCAATATCTTCGCTGCTTACGAATTCCTTGTCTTCGTGGCGGATTAAGTTTTCCAGCAGGATCTTTATGCAGAAAGGCAGACGGTCGAGGTCGAATTGCTGCCCAATGGAATCGAAACTGATTGCTTTGAATGCATTATCGCCAACATTAACGGTCGTAAACTTCTGATATTTCACGTTTTCACCTTTCAAATTGAATGAGTGCGCGGTTCTGTATGGCCTGAACAGACAAAAAAGCGCCGGAGAATTTCTCATTCATACGGTGATGTTGTGAAAAAAAGTTCACCCGTTTACCACATCGGATTTGTTTAGAATTGGTTAATAAAGATGATGTTTTCGATTAACGGGCGCGGTATGCTATTTGTACAGGGTAAACACACAAAAGAAGAATTATAAAAACATGGGCAAAACGCGACATCACGAATTAATCGATCAACTGCAACTGGAACCCCACCCGGAAGGCGGATTTTACAGGCAGATATTCAAGTCTGATAAACAGGTTAATTCACCTGCACACGGTCTGGGCCGCCCCGCCATGACGCATATCTACTTTCTGTTGCTTGAAGGTCAGGTAAGCCGCTTCCACCGCGTTTTACATGATGAAGTCTGGAACCATTACGAGGGAGCGCCATTGCGTCTGTACCACATTCATCAGCAACAGCTGAGAGAACAGCGGATTGGTGGCAGGGAACATGGCTATGCAGCTGTCATTCCGGCCGGCAACTTTCAGGCCGCTGAAACCACCGGAGAATACACTCTCGTGGGCTGCAGCGTAGCGCCGGGCTTTGACTTCGCCGACTTCAGCTTCATTGAGGAACCGTCACTGAAACAATGGATTGAGATCGCCCATCCGGATATGTCACGTTTTATCTGAATCAACAGACAGGCGTGACATCACGCCCGTCTTCACTATGCCTGTGCCGTTCGCAATCTTAAAACCGGGCGCTCATCAATGAAAATGTGGATCAGCGCTGTGATACCGGCAATCACGCAGGCACTCCACCAGACTACATCGTAAGAACCGGTGGTATCGTACAGATAACCACCCAGCCAGACTCCGCTGAATGAACCCAACTGGTGGCTTAAAAACACAATCCCGTACAGCAGCCCCATGTGCGGCAGACCGAATAACTGCGCCACCAGCCCGGATGTAGGCGGCACCGTGGCCAGCCACAACAAACCAGTCACAATAGAGAATATGTAGACCGATGTTGATGACATGGGAAAATACATGAAGCCGGCAATGGCAACAGCCCGCAGTGCGTAAATGAGGGTGAGCAGATTTTTCTTGGAATATTTACCCGCCCATGAGCCGGACAACAGGCAGCCAAAGATGTTAAACAACCCGATAAGCGCCAGGCTCATGACCGCGATGTCAGCGGTAAAGCCCCTGTCAGCAAGAAATGCAGGCATATGCACGGTAATGAATGCCAGCTGGAAACCGCACACATAAAACCCCACCACAATCAGCCAGTAATGGGGGTAGGTACAAGCCTCTTTCAGCGCCTCTTTCACAGTCTGACGCACCTGTGTGTTGCCCTGCGCCGCCTGCTGCCCGCCGCTGCCGGTTAATGAACCGGCCATCAGGCTCATCATCAGCGCACTTCCCGCCATCAGTAACAACGCATTGCTCCAGCCATAAGCGGCAATAAAATGCTGTGCAACGGGTACTACCAGCAACTGTCCGGCGGAGCCGGCTGCACTGCCAAGACCTAAGGCAAATGAGCGTTTTTCCGGAGACACCATTCTTGCCATCGCAGGCAATACCACGCCCAGACCGGAGGCGGCGATGCCCATCCCCATCAGCAAGCCGGCTCCCGCGTTCAGGCTGCCGGCGCTGTCACTGAAGGCAGTAACCGCTAAACCACCGGCATACAGGAAGGCGCCCAGAATAACGGTTTTTACGGTACCGAAACGGTCTGCCATCGCCCCGGCAACAGGCTGAAAGAGTCCCCACCATAAATTTTGCATCGCCAGCGCAAAAGCAAACACCTCACGGCCGTAGCCAAACTCTGAAGAAACAGGCTCCATGAAGAAGCCCATGGAAGAGCGCAACCCAAAATTGAGCGATAACAATATGCAGGCAAAAGCGATGGAAAAACTGAGGAGTCTGACCGGCTGTGACATGAGGCATCCTTGTGATGCAGCCCTTTACATTCCGGTATTTGCTTGCGGTAAAAGGCTGAAACGTAAAAAGGCATACTACCGCTTTTCGTATGCCATTAATACTCAGTGGATGTAAGGTTTTTCCCGCCGCCTCAGCCTTTCATAGCTTCCAGTTCACGACCACGGGTTTCATACACGTACTTACTGACAAAAATCACTGACAGCACTGCACACAATGCATAGAAGCCGTACGCGCCTGCCAGACCAATACCGGCCAGCATCATCGGGAAAGTCCATGTAATAGCGAAGTTTGTCAGCCACTGGATCAATCCGCTCACCGCCAGACCGGAGCCACGGATTTGATTGGGGAACATTTCCCCCAGCATCACCCACATTACCGGGCCCCAGGAAAAGTTAAAGCAGAACACATACAGATTGGCGGCAATCAGTGCTACTGGTCCCCAGGCACCCATTATCAATTTTCCATCCATCCCCTGCTCCGCGTTGCCAAACGCGACAACCAGCGCGATAAGCGTGACAGACATACCGGCAGCCCCCCACTTCAACAGCGGTTTGCGGCCTACTTTATCGATGATTGTCAGGGTAACCAGACAGGCAGCAATACTGATGGCTCCGCTTATC
This sequence comes from Alteromonas sp. ABH4_456, assembly GCF_056160645.1. Classification (NCBI taxonomy): domain Bacteria; kingdom Pseudomonadati; phylum Pseudomonadota; class Gammaproteobacteria; order Alteromonadales; family Alteromonadaceae; genus Alteromonas; species Alteromonas sp. ABH4_456. The sequence goes on along the minus strand of NZ_JBSWXO010000009.1, from coordinate 24,235 downwards.
ACGTTGATCAGAAGGGCGTCACTTTCTGAGAAGCCGACGGCTTGCCATAACACCGCGCCGTAATAGAACACCACGTTAATACCCACCAGTTGCTGCAAGGTGGCAAGTCCCAGACCAATCCACACGATAGGTCTGACCTTTCCGGTATCCGGTTGTTTCAGGTCGCTCAGGCGCGGCCGATGATCATTTGCCAGTGTGGATTCAATGTCAGTCAGCTTGCCCGCTCCAGCATCGCCATAAAGCTTACTCAGAACCTGCTGCGCCTTGACTTTATCTCCTTTAACTACAAGGAAACGGGGACTTTCAGGTATAAATAACAGCATCACTAAGAACAACGACGCCGGGATCAGCTCCATCCAGAACATCCAGCGCCAGGCTGCATAATCCATCCACAGAGCCTGCGTAGAACCCGAGGCGAAATCGGCAAGAATGTAGTTACTGAGAAAAGCCGCAAATAACCCGCTGATAATAGCGATTTGCTGGATCGACGTGAGCATGCCACGGTATCTGGCAGGCGAGACTTCGGCAATATAAGCCGGAGCCATAACAGAGGCAGCGCCTACCGCAAGCCCACCCAGGATACGATAAAAAACAAACTCACCACCGCTGGTAGAAACGCCGGAGCCCCAGGCACTGATGATAAAGAACACAGCTGCCACCAGCAGCAATGCTCTTCTGCCATACTTGTCTGCCAGCCGCCCGGCAAAAAAAGCACCGACGGCACACCCTAAAAGCATACTGGAAACATTAAATCCGGTCCCCACACTTTCTGACTGAAAGGCGGCCTGTAAACCGTCAACAGTACCGTTAATAACGCCACTGTCGAACCCGAATAAGAAACCACCTATAGTGGCAACAACACTGATGAAGAGGATAAAACGCCTGTTTTCAGAGGGCTTGTCTGTACTTGCTGATAACACGGTGTCCATAGGGTACTGATTCTCCGGTATTAATAATTCTGCGTTATTTAAGTTTCATTGCTCTCTAGATGGCGGCAAACTTTGATAAACCTTCCACGGGCAAGTCATCCAGACTTTGCGGCCGGTGTGCCTGACGGTACTCCACTGGCGTCTGATCAAAGTGCTTACGGAAAATGGCGTACATGTACTGAATAGAGGGGTATCCGCACACGCCGGCAATTTCCACAGCGGCTTCGTCGGTTTCCTTCAGCATTTTGCAGGCGCGGCTGAGTTTTTCGTTGTGAATTTCAGTATGAATGCTGTGTCCCCGCTCCTCTTTAAAGCGGCCCTCCAGGTTTGAGCGGGATATACCTACGTAGTCCAGCACCTGGTCAACTTTAATGCCGCGACAGGCGTTATGTCGTATGAAATGCATGGCCTGCATCACCAGCGGATCTTTAATCGCTTTGTAATCGGTAGACTGCCGCTCTGCTACGCGCTCAGGTGGTACCAGTACCGGCGCTTTGCTGACAGGCATGCCCTGCAACTGACGGTGCAACATTCTGGCGGCCTGAAACCCCATATCAAAACAGCCCTGCTTCACTGATGTAAGGCTGACACGGCTTAAATAACGGGCCAGTTCATCATCATCGATACCGATGACCGAGAAACGTTCAGGAATGAGTAATCCGAGATGATCACAGGCTTGCAGAAGGTGACGGGCGCGGGCATCGGTGACTGCCACAATACCTGCCGGGGCGGGTAGACTTTTCAGCCAGTCAGTGAGCCGTTTTAAAGAATATTGCCAGGTTTCCGGGCGCACAGCATGTCCGCGGTAAACATAACACTCGTACCCTTCCCGCCGTGTCAGTTCCAGCATAGCCCGCTCACGTTCCTGCGCCCAGCGGTGTTGCGGGTTAAGTGGCGCACCGTAGAAAGCAAAGCGCTCTATCCCCTTTTGCTTTAAATGTTCAAAAGCGGCTTCAACCAGCGCGAAATTGTCTGTGGCGACGTAGGGCACTTGCGGATAGTCAGCTTGATTTTGATAGGAACCGCCTACCGCCACTACCGGCACTTTCGCTTTTGTCAGCGCTTTTTCGATGGCCGGATTATCGAAATCCGCAATAATCCCGTTGCCGATCCACTCGTCCAGATGCTCCAGACGGGTCATAAAGTCTTCTTCAAGATACAAATCCCAGTCGGCCCCGGAAGTTTGTAAATAGCTGCCAATCCCTTCAATGATCTGGCGGTCGTACACCTTACTGGCATTAAATAGCAGCGTGATACTGTGCGATTTTTCAAACATAGCTGGCCCTGACTAATTAAATTCCGTAAAGCGGTTTATGAATATTGTTTTTACGCATCCTAAACCAGTGCACTGCAATTAACAAAAAGATTACAAAATTTCATAATTGCTCTGAGCGCTTTTGATAATCAACATAGAGAAATAGCGGATTATCAGAAGTGGAAACAACATGTATATAGGCATTGATCTAGGCACCTCAGGGGTAAAGGTGGTGTTAACAGACGAACAGGGCGCGGTGGTAAGAACCACTCATGCGTCTCTGAATGTGTCGATGCCAAGGGCCTTATGGTCAGAGCAGGACCCGGCAGACTGGTGGGAAGCAACCTGTCAGTGTCTGGATGCGCTGAAAGCATCGCAGGATTTAAGCAACGTGAAGGCCATCGGACTAAGCGGACAAATGCACGGCGCAACCTTGCTGGATGTAAACGGTGACGTATTGCGCCCTGCCATTTTGTGGAACGACGGCCGCTGCGACGATGAATGTCATGAAATTGAAGCGGCTGTGAGCGACGCACGTCAGCGCAGCGGCAATATTGTGATGGCAGGCTTTACCGCGCCTAAAATCCTGTGGGTCAAGCACCATGAACCTGACGTCTACGGACGCATTCACAAAGTACTGCTGCCCAAAGATTACCTGCGTTACAAACTTACCGGTGAGTTTGCCAGTGAAATGTCAGATGCAGCCGGCACTATCTGGCTGAATACGGAATCCCGTAAATGGGACAGCACATTGCTTGCTGCCACAGGGCTGAATGAATCTCATATGCCGGCACTTTTCGAGGGGAACGCGATCACCGGAGAGCTGACGGACAGCCTTGCCGAACGCTGGGGCATGAAATCCGTCCCTGTTGCCGGCGGCGGTGGCGATAACGCTGCCGGCGCTATTGGCTGCGGTATTGTTGCTCCGGGTCAGGCCATGCTGTCACTGGGCACATCCGGGGTTTACTTTGCCGTCACCGATACCTTTCGCATTAACACAGAGCAGGCTGTACACAGCTTCTGTCACGCCCTCCCATCCCGCTGGCATATGATGTCGGTAATGCTGAGCGCTGCAAGCTGTTTACAATGGTACGCAGGTCAGAGTGGCTATGAGGATGTAGGCGCGATGCTTGATGATGTTGAGCAGTCAGTCTCTTATTCTGATGAAGCAACGCCGTTGTTTTTGCCTTACCTGACCGGTGAGCGGACACCGCATAATAATCCTTATGCGAAAGCAGCCTTTTTCGGGGTCACAGCCAGCACTACCCGCGCACATATGGCCAGAGCTGTCATTGAAGGTGTTTCCATGGCACTGGCAGACGGCATGGACGCAGTGCATCAAAGTGGCGTCAGTGTATCGTCAATCAGTCTGATAGGCGGCGGAGCGAAAAGTCCTTTCTGGCGACAGTTACTCAGCGATATCAGCGGTCAGACCCTGACCTACCGCAAAGGCGGCGATGTTGGCCCTGCGCTCGGAGCTGCAAGGCTTGCGCAACTGGCGGTGAATCCTGACAAATCCTTATCTGACATTTGTTTCCAGCCTGAAGCCGAAGCGGAATATAAACCAGCCCCCAAAGTTAACGAAGCCTATTTAGCAAAACGTCAGCAGTTCCGTGAGCTTTACTACGCCATAGAACCTTTCTGGTCGTCACCGAAAAAACAGAAAACTTTCACGAATTAACATAATTGTTGAACTGCGCAGGGTCTTTCACACTGGCACCACCAGAACCCTGCCTGAACAGGAAAAAGAATATGAGCAACTATTTCGACGCAATTCCAAAGATCAAATACGAAGGTCCGGAATCAACCAATCCGCTGGCTTTTAAACACTACAACCCGGAAGAAGTGATCATGGGTAAAACCATGGAAGCGCACCTGCGCTTTGCAGCCTGCTACTGGCACAACTTCTGTTGGGACGGTGCTGATGTATTCGGTGCCGGCACATTTAATCGTCCCTGGCTGACTCAGGGTGACGCCATGACACAAGCCAAAGCGAAGGCGGATGCGGCTTTTTCGTTTCTGGAAAAGCTCGGCGCACCTTATTACTGCTTTCACGATGTTGATGTGGCACCGGAAGGTCAGTCTCTGAAAGAATACGTGCACAACTTTTCCACCATGACTGAAGTGCTGGCGCACAAGCAGGAAGAAACCGGCATGAAACTGCTGTGGGGCACGGCAAATGTATTCAGCCATCCACGTTACATGTCAGGCGCAGCGACCAATCCGGATCCGGCCGTGTTTGCCCGCGCAGCCACTCAGGTGTTTCATGCCATGAACGCAACAAAGCAACTTGGCGGTGAAAACTACGTGCTGTGGGGCGGCCGTGAAGGTTACGAAACCCTGCTGAACACCGATTTAAAACGTGAACGTCAGCAACTGGGGCGCTTCATGAACATGGTGGTTGAGCACAAGCACAAAATCGGCTTTGACGGCCTGTTGCTGATTGAACCTAAGCCACAGGAGCCGACGAAGCATCAGTACGATTACGACACAGCAACCGTACACGGCTTCCTGTCTGAATTTGGTTTAGAGAAAGAGTTTGCCGTCAACATTGAAGCTAACCACGCCACCTTGTCCGGCCACTCTTTCCATCACGAAATTGCCACTGCGTTTGCACTGGGGATCTTCGGTTCTATTGATGCCAACCGCGGCGACCCGCAATTAGGCTGGGATACTGACCAGTTCCCTAATTCAGTAGAAGAAATGACACTGATTTGTTACGAAATTCTGAAAAATGGTGGCTACACCTCAGGTGGCTTTAACTTTGACACCAAATTACGCCGTCAGAGCACCGAGCCGGAGGACTTATTCCTGGGCCACATCGGCGGCATGGATACCTGTGCGCTGGGCCTGAAAAAAGCCGCTGCCCTGCTGGAGTCTGAAGCACTGGGTAACGCCGTTGAGAAACGCTATGCCGGCTGGTCAGAAGATTTCGGCCAACAGGTATTAAACGGTAAAATGTCGCTGGAAGACGTAGCTAAGTTCGCCAGCGATAACGCACTGGATCCTAAGCCGGTATCCGGCAAACAGGAAGGCCTGGAAAACATCGTAAACCAGGTGATCTACAAGTAAGCTGGCTGGCGCTGACCGGTTTGCGGTATCATGGCTCCTCGTTTTTACGGGGAGCCTGTTTTGTTGAAGTTTTCAGATCGTGCCAACGCCATTACACCCTTCTATGCCATGGCTTTTTCAGAGAAAGCCAGTGCCCTTGAAGCAAAAGGGCACCATGTCGTCAGACTCAATATTGGCGAACCGGATTTCGGTGCTCCGGGTCCGGTTGTGCAGGCCATGCAGGACGTCATGGAAAAGGCAGAACTGCCCTACACTTCAGCCTTAGGTTTACCGGCCCTGCGGGAAGCCATTGCCGGTTTCTATCGACAGCGACACGGTGTTGCTGTCAATCCAGACAATGTTGTGGTTACTGCAGGAGCATCAGCCGCGCTGCTTCTGGTGAGTGCCGCACTGGTCAATCACGGCGACAAAGTGATGCTGGCCGACCCGGCCTACCCGTGTAACCGCCAGTTTATCCGAAGCTTTGGCGGGCAGTTGCAAAGCATTTCCGCCGGCGCTGAACAGCGCTTTCAACTGACACCACAAAGCGTGCAGGCAAACTGGCAGAGCGATACCAAAGGTGTGATGCTGGCATCACCGTCTAATCCCACGGGCACATCGGTGCCTGAAAGTGATCTGGCGGCAATATGCGATTTTGTAAAATCCCGCGGTGGCTGGCGTATTGTTGACGAAATTTACCTGAATCTCAGCCATCATGGTCACGCCCAGACCGTACTGGCGGTCGACCCCGATGCCATTGTGATCAACAGCTTTTCAAAGTACTTCGGTATGACCGGCTGGCGTTTAGGCTGGTGTGTAGTGCCGGATGACATGGTGCCGGTGATGGAGCGTCTGGCGCAAAACTTATACATTTGTCCGTCGACCCCCGCGCAATATGCGGCGCTGGCCTGTTTCACCCCGGAAACCCTGAACGTTTGCGAAGGACGCAGAGATATTCTGCTGCACCGGCGTAAGCGGGTTATTGATGGCTTAAAGCAGGCTGGATTATCCGTGGATGTGGAGCCGGACGGCGCGTTCTATGTATATATCAACGTCACCTCTACCGGTCTGAATGCCATGACTTTCTGTGAGCGGTTACTGGAAGAACAGCACGTTGCCCTGACACCGGGCAATGATTTTGGCGAGGCTACCGGTAATGATTATGTGCGTTTGTCCTTCGCGGCTTCAGAAACTGCATTGGATGAAGGTATAAAGCGCATCGGTAATTTCCTGGCGTCACTGTGATTTATCAGGACTGGTAGAGGCTTAAATATAGAAAAGCCGGTCAGCGGCCCCTGAAGGCAGCGGAACCGGCTTTGTGAGTATATTTATTTAAAACTGATATTTCACACTGGCAGTGTAATTCACCGGCGAGCCCGGCATTACCCAAAGCTTGTGGTATGAGTTTTCAAAGTACACTTCATCAAACAGGTTGTTGACGTCGAACTTCACACTCAGCTTCTCATTTAATGCCAGCGAAGCCGACAGGTTCACCAGCGTATAAGACGGCAGTATAAATCCTGCGTCAGTGGTTTCCCCCAACCGGTCGCCCACGTAACGCACCGTAGCGCCGAAGAAGGCCTCTTTTTCCATCAGTTGCGTGTAGTGATTCAGCGAGATAAAACCTGCATGTTTCGCCACATTGATCAGGCGGGAACCTTTCGGAATGGTCACGCCCCAATCGAGGTTGTTCACTTCATTGGCAGTTTGCGCATCCGTGTAAGCATACGAGAAATCCAGACGGGTATTGGCTGTTAAGTCTGTGGTCAACTGAAACTCAATGCCCTGACTCTCCACTGTACCTAATGTCGCCGACAACCCGGTGTTGGGCTCTGCTGTCAGCATATTGGTTTTTTCAGCGTCAAAGATGGCAATGCTACCGGAGAACCGCTCAGCCAGATTTTCCCACTTAGCCCCCACCTCAAACGAGGTAGTTTCTTCCGGGTCAAACGCGTTGCGGTCGGAGTCAAGCCCTGGGTTGGGTCTGAATCCTTCAGCATAGCTGGTATACAGGCTCACCTTTTCGTTTACAGCGTAAGTCAGGCCGAGACGGGGCGTGACCACTGTTTGATCCTGGCTCTGACCGGCACCTGCCAGATGGTCATAAATTTCCTGCTCGAAATTGTCTACACGGAAACCCAGCAGCAGTTTAGTGGCTTCATTCAACTCGATGAGATCCTGCGCATAAAAACCCAGACCCTGTTGCTTTTCTGCAGTAAGGGTAACAGGCGAGACATCAGGACGGGCTATGGTGTAATCAGGATTGGCCGGATCGATACTGTAAGTGGTGTCACCCGCGCCCCAGGCTGTACGCCAGCGACTATAGTCCGTATCGATATGATAATTGTAGTAATCCAGACCAATAAGCAGGTTATTGGTTAAACCGGCAACCTCTGCTTCACCGCTTAGTTCTGCACGTAAGGATAAATCCTGCGCTTCATAATTACGGGTTCTTCGCTGGCGCGACAGAATATCCGAATCAGCCAGCAATAACTGACGACCAGCCGACAGCTCAGTATCTGAAGATTGTCCTTTCATGGATGAATCGCGGTACGCCATACCTGTAAGCAGGTGCCAGCTATGAGTCAGTTCGTGGTTCAGCACCAGTTGATGACCGAAGGTTTTCACTTTATGTGCACCGTCCCGGATATCACCGTAAAAGTCCTCCGGGTTCACCGCATCAAAATCGTTGTCCAGCACATAGACGCCACGGTCCAGCGGTTTTTCCTGATCAAGAATTTCCATCTGATAACTCACACTGGTGACATCAGACAGGTTCCAGATGAACGAAGGGTTGATATTCAGGTTTTTAAAGAAAACGGTATCTCTGTAAGTGTCAGAGTCTTCATATGAACCATTGAGCCGGTAAGCCATGTCATCATTCAGACCATTCGTGTAATCGAATTCAACCTGTTTCTTACTGTAATTACCCAGTGTGCCCTGAACGTAGCCCTGTTCTTCAAATTGCGGCTTTTTAGTAATGATATTGATGGTACCGCCGGGTTCTCCCTGTCCGTACAAGGCAGAACCGGGGCCTTTCATCACTTCAACGGACTGAATATTTACTGTGCCGCGGTTCCCGCTGTAACCGCGAACATTAAAGCCGTTAATGAGGTAGCCAGTGGCGTTGTTTTCATCGCCTGAGAAACCACGAATGGCAAAACTGTCGAACATGCCTCCGGAGTTATTCTGTCTGACGACAGCAGGAGAAAAATCCAGCGCATCAATGAAACGGGTAATGCCTTCATTGGCTAACTGATCTGCACTGATACGATCAACTGCCTGAGGCGTTTGAATTAACGGAACATTGCCACGGTAAGGCTGGAAGTGTCGCTTCACTTCAATGTGTTCCACGTCATCCTTCTTTTCCTGCGCGGCAATAACACTCTCTTGTGCTGCTGCGCTGGTGGATAGTGCGAGTAATGAATATAAAAACTGCTTTTTCATAAAATCTTTTGTAAGGGGGGAACCAAATGGCGCAGGATGTTATATCATATCATCCCAGTGAGCAAACCGGTTTTGTTGAAGCTTTTATGAAGATTAAAGGCCCCGGACTATATAAGGGCGCTGGCAGAGCGCTTAATTCCCAAACATATCAATGGAACCGGTCGCTTTTGTTTCCTCGTTAACACGCATGGCGAGTTCCGCCTCACGGTCATGAATAGTGTTGTTGTTCATGTCGTAAATGCGCTTCATCAGCACCGAACCGGTAGATGGCGTGAAGTAAATTTTGCGGGCGTAATTAGCCATCAAATCGCTGGCCAGGACGGGAATATTCTCGGTTCTTAAGAAGTCGATGGCAAATTCAGAATTGGTTGCGCCGATATCATTTTGCACATATCCGGGCAACACTCTGGCACCGCCGAATACCTTAGCAACCAAACGTTTCTTTTCTCCGCCCAGATGAAGGCAATCATTTAACAGCACTTCCATGGCATGCACACCGTAGCGGTTTGCTTCAAAAGACATTTTGTCGATTTGCTTATTATTTGGCAGCATGAAATGGTTCATGCCGCCAACTTCAGTGATGGGATCATACAGGCATACTGCCACGCAGGAGCCGAGTACCGTCACAATGAGTTTGTCTGCCGCAGTGACATAGTATTGGCCGGGTAAAATTTTTACCGCATCACGGCCAAAACGACTGTCGTAATAGGTGGGAGGCTGACTAAAATCATGGGCGGTCACGTTATGTGTAACTACCTGACCGGCGCATAAATTGTTTTACCGACCGGTCTGAGAATATCCGACGCATCAGCAAAATGCTCAGAGTGTCCGGCGATGTACAAGCTGTCATGCTTGAGATGCCCGACAAGCCTGTTCAGGATCTGATATTGAGTTGGTTTATCAAAATAAATCATTACGTTACGGCAAAAAATGACGTCCATTTTCTCTTTGAAGCCATAATCTTTATGTAACAGATTGATTTGCCTGAATTCCACCATCTCCCGCACTTCATCGACCACCCGCACCATGCCGGATTTCGAGCCTTTGCCCCGGTAGAAAAACTGCTTTTGTCTTTCCGGTGACATTTTCTCGATGGACGACGCTTTGTATACACCATTTTTTGCGGTTGCCAGCACCTTGCTGTCAATGTCCGATGCGTAGATTTTGATACCCGGCCGGAATGAGCCAAAGGTTTCAGCAACCGTCATAGCAATAGAGTAAGGTTCTTCTCCTGTACTGCTCGCCGCGCACCAAATCGCGGTCACATGGGAATGATTACGAAGGTACTTTTCCAGTGCGGTGAAATGATGAGGCTCACGGAAAAACGACGTAAGGTTAGTAGTCAGCGCATTAACAAATTCCTGTTGTTCAATGTCACTGCGCTCTACCACTTTTAAATAGTCACTAAAGGTTTTCAGCCCCAGCGCCCTGAGGCGCCGGGATAACCGGCTGTACACCATGGTAACTTTAGAGTCTGCCAGACGAATGCCTGCAATCTTAAACACGGTGGCGCGCACCCGTTCGAAGTCGTCCTGACTATAAGCATATTCTCTGTCGACTTGCTCAGCGGTTGCGGCGGTCATTTAGAATGTCTCCCACTCACTTTCGCTTGGCGAGCCTGGCTTCAGAGCTTTAGGCGTACTCACGGCTGTCATACGTGCGGCCGGCTTTGCAGAGCCGTTCATTCTCTTAGCTGGCGGTGGCGCAAGCAAACTGCCGCCATCCAGTTTGAACATCGCAACCCGTTCTGTCAGGCCAATGGCTTGTTGTTGCAAGCTGTCAGCCGCAGCAGCAGCCTCTTCAACCAGTGCCGCGTTTTGTTGCGTCATTTCGTCCATGCTGTTCACGGCTTTGCCCACTTCTTCGATGCTGGTAGCCTGCTCAGAAGACGCTGCAGAGATTTCAGACATGATGTCGTTCACGCGCTGAATCGCATTAACCACTTCAGCCATGGTATCGCCGGATTTGTTAACCAGCTGGTTACCGCCGTTGATTTTGCCCACAGAGTCAGAAATTAATTCTTTAATTTCCTTCGCAGCTTCCGCTGAACGTTGTGCCAGCGTACGCACTTCCGATGCTACCACCGCAAAACCGCGGCCCTGCTCACCGGCTCTGGCTGCCTCTACAGCCGCATTCAGGGCAAGGATGTTAGTCTGGAAGGCAATACCGTCAATGACGCCGATGATGTCTGAGATTTCCTGAGCTGATGCATTAATATCGCCCATGGTATCGACCACCTGACGAATAAGGTCCCCGCCTTCATTTGCAACTTTTGAAGCCTGTGAAGCCAGCATGTTTGCCTGCTCTGCGTTCTCGGCATTCAGACGCACGGTGCCGGTCAGTTCTTCCATAGCGGAAGCCGTTTCTTCCAGACTGGACGCCTGCTGTTCAGTACGGCTGGATAAGTCGGCGTTACCTGTGGCAATTTCCGACGAAGCCGTATTAATGGTGTCTACCGCTTCGTTAATCGAGAGGATAGTCCCTGAGATTTCTTCGGCAAATGAGTTGATGGCGTTGGCCAGCACCTGGAATTCACCCTGGAAGTCGTCATCTACCCGCTGTGTTAAGTCACCGGCTGACATTGAAGACATAACATCGCTGATAGTACCGATGATGCGTTTATTATCCTGAACGAACTGGTTAATTGAGTTACCCAGCTCAGCGAAGTCACCATCAAGTCGTAACGGGTCGGTATCCAGATCGCCCACCACCAGACGCTGCATAGTGGCGCGGATAGCCTGAACCGCCTTGACCCGCGCAGTAATATCTACGGCGTATTTAACCACGCGGTAGGGTTTACCATTCTGGTCGAAAATCGGATTGTAGGAAGCCTGGATCCACACATCGTCACCGGCTTTATTGATGCGTTTAAACTCATCGGCGAAGTAAATACCTTTACCCAGTTGCTCCCAGAAAGACCGGTACTCCGGACTTTTCTTATATTCCGCATCCACAAACATGCTGTGATGTTTACCCTGAATTTCTTCCAGTGAATAACCCATAGCGCCAAGGAAATTCTCATTGGCGTTGATAATAGTACCGTCCAGATTAAATTCGATAACCGCCTGAGCACGGTTCAATGCTTTAATTTGACCACCGTAATAAGCATTTTTAATTTTCTCGTCAGTGATGTCTGTGGCAAATTTAACAACCCGGATCACTTTACCGTTTTCATCGTATACCGGGTTGTAAGATGCATTAATCCAAATTTCACTGCCGTCTTTACGAATACGGCAGAACTCACCTGAGAACACCTGACCACGGGCCAGGTTGCGCCAGAAATCTTTGTATTCCTGGCTTGACGTGTAGTCACCTTTGCAGAACATACGGTGGTGTTGACCCTGAATTTCCTCCAGGTCATAACCCACTGCGCCACAAAAGTTTTCATTAGCCGTAATGATAGTACCATCCGGATAGAACTGAATAACTGCCTGAACGCGATTCAATGCGTCAGTAATAGCATTGGTTAAAATGGCGTTCTGATTATCAATCAGTTCGACGCCGTAGGCGGTTGTCTCGCCACGCACGTTTTTCAGCCCGGCCACCGTAACCTTAATATTCCGGTCCTTCAGTTCCAGTAACACCTCGCCACCGCCCGGCGATTGCGCCGCGGCCTGCTGAAGACTGCTGGCCTGTAAGCCCAGGGCACTGATGTTACTGCCAATAAGGGTCATGACCGAAAAACCGCTATTCTGGGCTTTAATACTACTTTCCAGTTGCCCCAGCAGCGCCTTTGCCGCTTTGTTTGCGACCACTATGTTGCACTGGCCATCCAGAATCAGCAGACATGCAGAAGATGCTTCAAGGGCCTGGATGCTTTCCAGCGATCCTACTACGGCATTGTCCTCACCACTTAACCATTTAAAAACACCCATCGATTACTCTCCTACACTCGCCTGGCCGACTTCCACCAGCCCAAGTTCATTGCTGTTAATTAAACTTTCAATATTGACAAGAATGACCATGGTTTCGTCCACATCCGCCAAGCCATGTAAATACCGACTATCAAACGCCACGCCAAACTCCGGAGGTGGCAACATTTCTTCTTCACTTAAACGGATAACATCAGATACTCCGTCAACCACAATACCCACTATGCGCTCATCCACATTCAACATAATGACTATGGTAAATTCGTTGTAAGTGGCTTCGCCCACATTGAACTTAATGCGCAGGTCAACCACAGGCACAATATCGCCCCGCAGGTTCATGACCCCTTTTATAAAGTCCGGAGCATTGGCGATTTTTGTTACCTGCTCGTAACCTCTGATTTCCTTCACGGTGGTGATGTCCAGCGCGTAGTGCTCCTCACCTAAAACAAAACTGAGAAATTCACGATCATCTCCGGCCATCACCGACTGTTGTACGGCGGCTTCGCTCATACACATAACTCCTCTTCTGCGGGCAGTTGACAATGTTCTGCCACGGCGTCTGCATCCAGTATCATGGCAACGGTGCCATCTCCCATAATTGTTGCTCCTGCCAGACCGGGGATTTTCCGGTAATGGCGTTCCAGACTCTTAATTACCACCTGCTGCTGACCTAAAATGGAGTCAACCTGAATGCCGTAGCGTTTTTTGCTACTTTCCACCAGTACAACAATGCCTTGAGTAGCCGACGTGACGGCATCATCGATATCCATCATTTGGTGCAGTGCCACCATTGGCCAGTACTGTTCTCTGATCCACAGCAGTTTTTCATTCCGGATATTTTTCAGTTCGTTATGTTTTGGTTGGAATGACTCAATTATATTTAGTAGAGGAATCACAAAAATGCGACTTCCAACTTTCACACACATGCCATCAAGAATGGCTAAAGTGAGGGGTAACTGGATGTAAAACCCTGATCCTTCACCAGTTTTTGAAACTATCTCAATTCTTCCGCCAATCGACTCAATATTTCGTCTGACCACGTCCATACCGACTCCCCGGCCACTGACATCAGTCACTTCCGCAGCTGTGGAAAAGCCGGGTTCGAAAATCAGATTCCACACATCACTGTCTGGTATGTCGTCACTGAATGGCAGACCATTTTGTCGTGCTTTGTCCAGAATGCGCTCACGGTTAAGACCCGCACCGTCGTCTGTAATACCGATGACGATATTGCCGCCTTTTTGCTCCGCACTCAGTGTCACCGTACCCGCCTCTGGTTTACCGGCAGCCTTACGGACCTCCGGGGATTCCACACCGTGATCAATACTGTTGCGCACCAGGTGGGTGAGCGGATCCACCAGCTTTTCAATCAAACTTTTGTCAATTTCGGTATGCTCACCTTCCATCACCAGATTGACCTGCTTACCTAACTTTTTAGACAAGTCACGGACAACCCGGGGGAAACGGCTGAAGGTCATATTTACAGGCAACATCCGCATGGACATCACCGATTCCTGAATTTCCCTTGTATTGCGTTGCAACTCAGTGATTGCATGTTGCAACCGGTCGCTTGCCTGTCCGTCCACTTCACTGCCCACCATCGAGAGCATTGACTGGGTGATCACAAGCTCTCCCACCAGATTCACTAACCCGTCGATCTTGGTAGTATCTACGCGGATAGAGGCGTTCTCTTTGGCCGGTGAGGCTTTCGCCGGTACTTTCGGTTTCACTGCGACGGCCGCCGGAGCAGGTTCAGATTGCCCGGCCGCTTTGGCATCCGCCGTAACATCTGTCGTATTCGCGGAAGGGATTTCACCTGCGCTTTCTGCAACAACAGGGAATTCTTCTTCATCATCAAAAAAGCCGAAATCGAATCCCTCACCATCATCAACGGATTCAGAGGATGCCGCCGGCTGGCTGTCCTGACCGCTATTCTCTCCCTGACTCCCGCTCCCAAGGACGGTTTCCAGTTCAGCAATACGGGCAGAAATATTGTCGTCGGGAGTATCAGTTCCCGCTTTATAAGCTTCGAGGGTTTCCTTCAGCACATCTGTGGAGGAAAGCAGTAAGTCCACGGATTCCGTGGTGAGTGGCATGAGGTGTTTGCGGGCCTGGTCGAGCAGGTTTTCCATGACATGGGTCAGACGGGTAAGTGCGTCGAAACCAAAAATACCGCTGCCGCCTTTAATGGAGTGGGCGGCGCGAAATATGCTGTTCAGTTCTTCATCATCAGGGGCAGACACATCAATTTCCAGTAAGATGCGTTCCATTTCCTGCAAATGTTCCTCGCTTTCGTCGAAAAAGACAGTATGAAACTGCCCAACATCAATGGACATTTTACGCTCCCGTGAAGCATAGAATCAGCTGGCCAACTTATTGATAACTGTCACAAGTTTATTGGGGTCAAAGGGCTTAACCATCCAGCCGGTGGCACCGGCTGCGCGCCCTTTTGCTTTCATGTCATCACCGGCTTCGGTGGTTAACATGACGATAGGAACGCGCTGGAATGCCGGTTTGCCTCTGAGCGCTTTAATCAGTGTCAGACCGTCCATGCGTGGCATGTTCTGGTCTGTAAGCACAACATCAAATGCGGAACCGGAACACATATCCAGTGCATGCTGACCGTCTTCGGCTAATGTCACTTCGAAGTTAGCCGCACGCAATGTCATTTCCACCATTTGTCTGATCGAAACGGAATCATCTACAACTAAAACCCGTGTACTCACCTGATTACTCCTCACTATTCGGTGTTGGCATTAAACCGGACAGAAAGTGATCGGTGATGCCAATAAACGTAGTACACAGTATGAACAAGATCCAAATTCGCGAAATTATACTTTTGGTTATTTAGCGACAATAGTGAACTTTAACGACATTTGAGACAAAGATAGTGTAAGCATTAAATTTTGACTATAAATTAATCACTTAACATTGAAATAAGAATGAGTCGCATGAAAGAAGATACTGAAATTGTCAATGAAATCAGCGACAAACATACATGGTTATACATTTATATAACTGAAAAGTAAGTAGATGCCACTGAATATTGAAGGCGTATACGACCAGCTGTTGTCACGCCCGTGTATTCAACTGCGTCCTGAGTAGAGGCCGCAGCGCGTTTTACAGGCGTTCGATTGCAGGGATGTCGTAGTAAATATCCGGAGACTGCTCTTTCAGCTCAGTGAGGGATTTTTTTCGGGCGGTCCGCTCGCTGACTGTTTTACCAAAAACAGCCAGATGCTCTTCTTCGATGAGTTGCGAAATATCAGAATGGCTGGTAATACCAAGCAGTTTTGCTGCCTGAATAAGGCCTTCGGTCCGGTGCTTTTGCACGTTGTCCGGCTTGCCTGACAAGGTATTGCGGAAACTCAGAATAAGTTGCTCCCGGCAATACTCCATAAATTCATCGTGTGTCATCAGCGTACCTTTTTCATCGTTTGCGATTAAGCACGATAATGGATCTGCAAAAAGAACTCAAAAGCTACTATACCAATCAAGCAGGGGATAAGTTAAAAAATACGCATTTCCATACTGTACACCTGCTCCCTGCCGTTTATTTCTGACATATAGACTTTATACAGATAATCAGGCGCTTCCACTTCGATAACATCATACATAACGAAGCTATTTTCACCGGCGGCGGACAGAGCGTCAGCTTTCGGTTGCCCTTTGTAAAATTGTGCGAAATGCCAGTTGTGAGAGTCTGTATATTCACTTTGAATGAAATCAGGGCTGACGTTGACCTTGCTGACATTCCGTCCTACAACTTCCACCAGCGTCCACGGGTTTATCAGCACATATCCTTTTCCGGATTGCCGGCTCCTGGCCGGTAGCATTGACAGACAAACTCCCTGTCAATAAGGCCAGAAATGTTGCTACGAAAGTCTTTATTTTCATGACACTCTCCATGTTTGTACGACAAATATAACAACACTAACTGGCAAAAAAACAAACTAAAATATAAACTTGACGTGGCTCCGTCACGGCCGGATATCATGCGCCGGTGTGCGGACATCCGGCAGTGTCTCCCCTTCCAGCGGGTTTACAGGATTCAGTTTTATCTGCTCTTTTAAATAGCGGATTGCAGCGTCCAGCTGAGCGTCTTTTCCATTGAATGTTGCATAAGGAAGGTTATCGACTTCCCTGTCCGGACTGATCCCCCGCCCTTCAGTTATCCAGCGTCCGTCTGCAGCAAATACAGGAAACTCAGCCACCCGCGCCATACCATTATCGGCAACGCGGTTGCGTCCGGTAAGCCATACACCGGCACCTGCGGTCTGCTTGCCGATAACCGGAGCCAGGCGCATTGCTTTTACTCCGGCAGTGAAAGTTTCGCCATCTGAATAGGTAAACTGATCGGCCAGTACCACAAAGTGACCACGGAATGTTTGCTGCATGTTTGTGCCCACGCTACCGGTAGGATACTGCCAGAACATCCATACCCGCCGGAGCAGCTTCTCCAGGATCATGCTGTCTACGTTACCACCACGATTACGCCTGACATCAATGATTAAGCCATCCTTTTTATATTGGGCATAGAACTCCCGCGCAAACGACGCCACGTCATTACCCCCCATTGCATAGAGGTGCAGATAGCCAATATCAGCATCTTCCTGATTCACTTTTTCGCTGTTCGCCAGTACCCAGTCACGGTAGCGCTGTGCAAAATCTGTATTCACATCTGTCGGGGTAACAACGGTTTTCACTACTTCCTCATCCCGTTTCAGTGTCAGCAACACCTGCTTGCCGGCGGTGTTCATGAGCGCCCGTACTACGTCTGCACGGGTTTGTGTTTCATGGCCATTCACCGCAAGGATTATGTCGCCTTCTTTCGCATCGGTACCCGGCTTTGCCAGAGGTGGAGCCTCTGCCGGAATTTCACTGTCGTAACGGTAAATGTGGGAAAGCAGTACACCATCAGCGGTGTCTTCAATAATTCCGCCCAGCATGGCCGCCTTGGCCGCATTTTTATCAGCCGGCATTTCACCGCCCCGCACCTGACTGTGTAACGCATTGAGCTCTCCCATCATCTGGGCAAAAACGTCATTCAGTTCACTCCGGTGTGTTACACGTGCAAGCAGCGGAGCGTATTTTTTTTCTACCTGTTTCCAGTCGAGCCCCCGCATCGCCGGATCGAACAGTGACTCCCTGTGCATCAGCCAGGCATCATGGAACATTTGCGCCCATTCCTGCTGCGGCGTAATGCGCATTTGCCAGCCTGCTGTATCGAGTTGCTTACCTGACAAGTCTTTCGGAAAACTGGTACTGGCAGGCACGATATACATGTGCTTATTGCCCTTACCCTGTTTGTGTACAAACAGGGACTTTCCGTCTGCGGATAAAGCGTAACCGGCCACACCGGAGGTCACCGCCTTCAGCTTACCGTCGTGCTTAATTGCCATCCCTTTCAGCACGGCTGCACTGCCACTTTGTTCCGTTACAAATAAGGTTGAGTCAGTCATAGTCAGATGACCATAGTTAGCCGGACTGACTGGTACCTGCCAGAGTCTCGAAGTCAGGCCATCCCATGTCACAACGGAACCGGACTGCTCACCTTCCTGCTCTGACCCCGTTTCATCTTTTTCCGAGCCTTTAATTTTACGGTTCAGCTCGGTTGGCGCGGCAAAACTGAAATCACCGTTACCGGTAAGATCAAGAGCAAAAATTTGTGTCGGTTTGTCAAAGGCGGTCCCCATGGCACGGTCGCCCCAGGGATTCGACGGTGAAGCAACAAAATGCCGGTCAGACAGAAAATAAAGCCACTGACTGTCTGCACTGAACGCCGGAGAGTAAGACTGGTATTTATCCGATGTCACTTCCATCCCCCGTTTTTCAGCCATGGCATACAGATAAATACTGTTGCGCTCGTTGCCTAAAATATTACGGCTGACAGCCAGCAGTTTACTGTCTGCAGACCACACCAGGTCCGGGGTGGCAAACAATCCGTCACTGTCGTCCAGTACCGTGGACACCGTGCTATCGGAAGTATTGAGAACCTGAACCTTTCCCTCATTATCGTCGAAGGCAAGCCACTTGCCGTCAGGTGAAAGGGATAACTGCCAGCGAAAGGCATCACCATTTTTTGTGAGTTGCTCAGCCTGACCAGAACCATCTGCTGCAAAACGCCAGATCTCCGTTTCACCGCTGGCGTCATTTAATGCATAAACCCACTTCCCGTCATGACTGAGCAGGGCTTTCCGGCTGCGTGAATCTTCCGGCGTATCCACTTCAACCAGTCTTGAACCATCTGTTCTGGCAATAGCAATGCGGCCTCTGGCGGTCAGCACAACGGCATCACCGGATTGCGCGAAGGTCGTATTGGTAAGGAACTCAAGAGGCGCATTGTCCCAGTACTCCCGCAGGTAGGGAAAATCTGAAATGAGCTGAACCGGCACAATATCGCTGCTGCCTGATGACAAGTCTTTCAACACTAAATCCGCACCCTGCTGGTACACAATCCGGTTGCTGTCTGCACTGGCGCCGCGTACCGTCCAGTCTGCTGTTCCGGATTCTTTTCGCAGAGATTTACCGTCGGGGGTCATCGACCAGAGGCTGTCCGGGCCATCCTGGTTACTGATAAAATAAATGCGCTTGCCTGCCAGCATTGGCGTGCGTACAGAACCGTTATGGTCTGCTGTTAACCGCTCAGCCTCCTGCCCGGAATGCAGTTTCCAGCGCCAGAGTTCACCTTTCGCGCCACCCTGGTAATAGTTTGCATTGTCGCCGGAAACCTGTAAGCCAAAACGAACAAAGTAGAGCCACTCACCTTTGTCATCAATGACCCCCTCTACTGCATCAGCGAGAGGTAAAGTAGTGACCTTGCCAGAATCTGACTCCAGCAGTTTAAGAACATAATTATTGGCTGGTCCTGTATGGCTGTTCGTGCTGTAAAGGAGCGCGCCGGATGTCGTCCACTGGTGTAGTTTAACTGCCGCATTTTCGAATGTGGCACGCTTTGCTACACCACCACTCACAGGTTTTATGTAAACTTCTGTCGTGCCTTCATAGTTAGCAACAAACGCCAGTTGTGTGCCATCAGGAGAAATAACCGGCTGGGTTTCTTCTGCCCGTTGGGTAGTTAACCGTGTCGCTCCGGACTGACCGCCATTCTTATTGTTCAAATCTACAGACCAGAGATCGCCTTCAGCGTTGAATATCAGCTGGTCATTATGCAAAACCGGTTCACGGTAATACCCCGGAGCCGCCATGGCCTGCGATACGGAGAGGGCAAGCAGCACTGCTATGCCGCACGCGAGTCGTTTGCTCTTCATTCGTTTCATGGTTTGTTCCCTGTTGTAAGTGCTTTATAATTTATTTTTCCATCCCCGCCTCAACGCTGACGCTTTTATTCTTCGTCAGAGAAGTCAATCTGAGGAGCTTCTTTTTGTTTATCGAACAACTTTCGTTTTCAGACATCGGTATCGTGCTGGCAATTGGCTTTATGGTCGGTCTGGCCAAGGCCGGCATCCATGGTACATCTCTGCTTTCAGTTCCCTTACTTGCCATACTGTTCGGCGGAAAAGGTTCCTCAGGCATCATGCTGCCAATGCTGATTGCCGCTGATATTTTTGCAGTCTATCACTATCACAGACACGCAAACTGGCAGTTTCTGATGAAACTGTTTCCTCCTGCGATTGCCGGAGTATTGCTTGGCACGTGGCTGGGCGACCACATCGACGACGGTATGTTCATGCGGGTCATGGCAGTGATTATTTTCGCCAGTGTGGCGTTAATGCTTTGGTTGGAAAAGCGAAAGGCCGACGTGCCTGATAATACAACGTTTGCTGTGCTGACCGGTGTCATGGGGGGATTTACCACTATGGTAGGCAATCTGGCCGGCTCTGTGATGGCTGTTTACCTGCTGAGTATGCGGTTACCTAAAAATGTATTTATTGGTACTGCTGCCTGGTTTTTCCTTGTCATAAACCTGTTTAAAGTCCCTTTTCATGTTTTTGTGTGGGAGACAATCAGCCGGGAAAGCCTGAAATTGAATTTGCTCGCACTGCCACTCATCATTGCAGGGGTATATTGCGGGATCTGGCTGGTAAAACGTATCAGTGAAGCTCACTACCGCTGGCTGGTTATCATCATGACCTTACTCGCGGCAGTGGCGTTACTGCCGGGTTAACCCTTCACCTCTGCGCGGTCGCCTCTGTTGCCACAAGGCGTATAACAATGCGCTTTACCACCGGCGACACCACCATAATCACAGGAAAAGCTATGGCAAACGTCAGCGGCCAGGAATTCAGCCAACTAACAATCAGCACGTCTGTAAAACCGATATTAATTGTGGTTACTACCAGTGACATAATGCCGGACATAAAGAAAGCCATGAATAATGCAAAAACCACCGGTGCATAACGGGGATGAATCATAGAAGAACCTTTGAAATAAAAAATGAAGAGATACGTGATGCGATGCACACTGTAGCACAGGGGCTGTCGCGATATCACTTTGTGATTAAAAAGTATGCTAATTTAAAAGTAATAACACCACCGGAGACGGAAATGAAAACCTGGGAAGATCATAAAAAGCAAATGGCAGCTGATGAAAGACGGGAGTGGATTTTGGCTCTGGCAGTGACAGCGGTTATTTTTCCGATCATTGCCGTACTTTTCATTTTTTAGGTAAGACACCGGAACGGATGGTATTTTCAGGTTCCGGAATCAAAAAAGCCCCGCTTACGCGAGGCTTCTAAGAATGGTGCCCAGAGGCGGGATCGAACCACCGACACGCGGATTTTCAATGCAAATCTAACTTTTAAGTCACTGAAAATAAATGACTTTTATTTTCTTTGCAAATTCTTTGCAAAGATAGCTCTTTTCTGTTTTACTGGCGCTATGGCAAAACAGACTGAAAGACACGACATAAACGACGAGCTGTATATCTTTAAACAAGATAACAGTGAGCGCTGGTATGCGCGATTTATACTAACCAATCACAAAAAATGGCTCTGTAAATCAACTAAGAAGAAAGATAAAGACGAAGCTATCGCCATGGCACATCGAATCTTCTTAGACCACCAAATTAGACACGAAAATAACACACTAGTCCAAAGTAAGCGATTCAAAGACGTAGCTGACCGCGTCATCGAAAGGCTTGAAGAGCAACTAGAACACGGGGGCGGTAAACGCACCTATAAAGACTATATTCGAGCGTTAGAAAACTACCACATCCCGTACTTTTCGCGAACGTTTATCACCTCAATTGACCAAGAAGAAATATCTAAGTTTGATGAGTGGCGTAAGGGACGAATGAAGAAGTCTCCAGCCTCCTCTACATTATTAACTCACAATGCTGCTCTTCAGCTCGTTTTTAAAGAAGCTATTGAGCAAAAATGGATGATCGCCGCTCAAGTACCTGTTCTTTCCTCGAAAGGTGGAACAGGCACACGTCGTGCGGCTTTTTCTGAAGAAGAGTATGATGTTATCCTCAACGAAATATATGAAGGTGAGCAAAACGCTCATAGTGAAAAGACCCGTCAAATTCGTGAGTTACTATACGATTACTGTGAAATAGCAGTTAATACCGGAATTAGGCCCGGCACGGAGATGGAACACCTAACTTGGAAAGATATTGAGATTAAAACTCAAGGTTCAAAGGCTCAGTTTTTCATCAATGTCTCCAAGGGTAAAACAACAAAATATACGGGACCGCGTAAAGTAGTTTGCAAACGTGATGTGATAGGAGCCCTAACGAACCTACGAGAACGCTTTCCATTGCGCACACCCAATCAAAAGCTATTTTTGCTAGCAAATGGCGAGCCCACAAGGCAATTAGGTAAGGCATTTGAGAAAGCTCTCCAAAGTTCGGGATTAAAAGAGTCACCCAGAGGACCGCGAACGCTATACTCTCTTCGACATACCTACATTACGTGGCAGCTTCTCAACGGAACCAGCATGGACGTAATTACGAACCAATGTGGAACCAGTACAGAAATGATCGAGCAGCACTATAGTCACGTAAAGCCTGAAATGTTTGCCGACGCTTTATCTGGCGTTACTTTTGATAAAGAAGAGCCTAAAGCACTATCTCGAAAGACATTAAATAGACGCGCAAAGACCGCAGAGCGCGACGAAAAACGCTTCAAGGAATGGGCTGAAGAGTATAAAAGGCGCGGATGTATTTAGTTATAGCAGGCTCATCTATCGCAGTTGCTACAAGAAATCGACGCCTTAGTAGTTGTAAATTGACCAAATAAATTAGACACTTACTGATATTTTTTAAAGTATAAATAGGAACACGGATGTTAGAAGCGAAACTTCGGTTTTTTGACATTAAAAGGTGTGGCTTTTATCAACGGGCGGCAGATACACCTGACTTTAGTGGCATAAACGACGCTTTGGATAAGTTGACTGATTGGGCTACAGACGGTCGTGAATTTGTTAACACCACCACATATGAATCTAACCCTGACAACGATCTACTAAACACTTATTTTTATTCTGCAAGTAAGAACTCTAGCAATAACGATAGTGTCTTAGTTTTATGGAATGAATCACCAAATGATAACGGTGTCCTTTATGGCATAAACCCTTTGGATACACCTGGGTCCACTACAGAGATGTTAGCAACTGATTTTGGAGGCATGCCTGCGATTCCAGGGGCACCAAGTTATTTCTGGTTTGTACCAGAGAAAAAGGTGCTTGCCTCAATCAGATTTGAGCATTCCATCTCAGGCAAAGCGAACCTAGACTATTACCTGAATGGCTATCTCGCCAATAAATCGCCATACCGAATAATCGACACTGATGGCAGAGTTATTGGCTTCGCTCCTGATGGTCAAGCTAGCGAAGAGCTTCCAAATTATTACAGCAAATTTGTATCAAAAGCATCGAAGCAAGAAGAATTAGAAGCTGAGCTATTAGCAAATATGCATAAAATCCGAAAACTTATTAAGAGAGAGACTCTTTCGTATCAAGTTCCTGACGATAGAAACTTAGTAGAACGTGTTTTTTCACAACTCCTAGACAACGCCCCAGATCTTAGCGATAGCAGGATTATTACTCATGAAATTCAGTTCCAGCCAACTGAAGCTCAATTGCGCGGCATCATACGTAACTACAATGAACGTGACTCAGACACATCTTTGCGAAATGCTGGCTTCGTGTACAACGACGGTAAAGTTGTTATGTTGAATGGAATAAACGTTAGTATGAGTATTGAGCTAGACTTGAACAGATTCGAGAATCAAATAGTTGAGCCGAGAGCCCTTCTTAACGCAATTACTGCTAATAGAGGTCAACTATTAAGTATATTAAGTTAGCTTTACCAAGGAATTGTTTAAATGATTAAGTATATTTTGGTTGTAGCTATAGCTTTTTTAGTGACTTGTCTAGTTAAGGATTCACTACCTGCTCCCCAATATGAGAACTACAAAGAAGTGCTTAGCGCCTTGTTAAGTATCTCGTCAATCATCTTTGCAATTATTGGAGCATGGATTGCAATAATTTATCCAAGAGCTATTGGGAGAGTTTTCGGCGATAAGAGTATTATCGCGGCTAAACTAACTGACGCTCAACAAGACGCAGGCTACTTAAGCGAGCTTGTTGAAATTGTGCTGGTATCGGCTGTCGTACTCATGGCTGTACTAAATAACTGATCCTATGTCTGCTACACCTTTGCCATTCCGTGGGCATTGCCGGGGAATGGTGATGTGGTCTCCATAAACCGCCGTACTC
>NZ_JBSWXO010000008.1:0-232565 GCF_056160645.1 Alteromonas sp. ABH4_456 | reverse complement strand
GTGGCATGCCTTGCATGAAACTATCACTCGCAATCATAAGTGCACAGAAATGTGGCAATTACTAAAAAGAGTACGGCGGTTTATGGAGACCGCATCACCATTCCCCGGCAATGCCCACGGAATGGCAAAGGTGTAGCAGACATAGGATCAGTTATTTAGGGTTTAAAAATGGAAGAGGATAAGATAAGAGGCGCGAATTCAAGTCCGAAGTGCACCACTCGCTATATTAGGCAGCCTTGCGTAATTCATTGAATATCGCGACAGGTTGCCTAAAGCCAAGACACTTTCTCGGTCTGGCATTTAATGCCCGTTCAACCTCGGTAATTTGCCTATCTGTTACCGTCCTTAAATCGGTGCCTTTCCTGATGTACTGGCGCAGCAAACCGTTGAAGTTTTCATTCAATCCGCGTTCCCAGGATGAATACGGGTTCGCGAAGTAAATATCCGTTCTGAGCTTTTCTGCGACCAACTCGTGGTCACAGAATTCGCTGCCGTTGTCAGCCGTAATAGTTCGGACGTGACCTCGATATTTCCACAACATGCCAACCATTGCCCGGGCCACATCAGCTGCGCTTTTCGCTGGTACTTTGCGTATCAGATATAGCTTACTTTTCCGCTCTACCAGGCTGATAATTGCGCCCGTACCTTGCTTGCCAAGAACTGTGTCAGCTTCCCAGTCACCGAACCGCTTCTTCTTGTTCACGATGTCTGGACGATGCTCTATACCAACGCGATTCGGAATAATCACACGCTTCGCGCGGCTACCCTTACGGTATCGTCGACGGCTCTGACGTAGCTGTTTATACAATTTACCGCCGCGTAATTTATCACGCTGAACGTAGCCATAAATCCATTCATGACTAACGTGATGACCGATGATTTTACCTACACCAGCAATCTGCTCAGGGCTTCACTTTTCATTAAGCCAGAATTCAACAAAGGTAATCGTCAGTTCAGATATCCTGAACTTTGCGGCCTGACAACGTCGTTTTAATGCCTTGGCCTGAGCAACTTCCGGTAAGTGATGACTATCCCGAATTCGATTGCGTCTAACTTCCCGGCTGATAGTGCTGTGACTCACCCTCAGACGCTTTCCAATCTCCCGATAACTGAAATCCTCGCGTAAGTAGGCTTCTATCTGGTATCGTTGTCCCTCGATCAACTGCTTGTAACTCATGGTAACTACTCTTGTTTTTTGGCGATTACAGAGTACCACCAACAGGCTGTTGATCTCTCCTCACCGTTTAACCATGAGTGGTGCACTTATTATCTGAATTCGGGATTATCAATTGTCAGATTATTTTACACAAAAAGAATCTCTTATTTCTCAATAATTACAATTTTGTATGCTTTTCATACAATTGTGACGGCAGGCATAATATATGCTTATCTTTGTTTTTACTTTATATGGATATATTAGATGAAAAACAAAACCCAACTTTTAAGTGCTATCGCGCTTTGTATTATATTTTTTTCGAATAGCGCCTTTTCAACCGTTATTATTTCTACGTACATAACAGAGTCAGACTCATCTGCTGGGTATTACGCAGAATCATGCTACAATGCTATTATAAATGGAAGTAATTCAAGTTGTTATGCTGAAGGCATCTATAAAGATGAAGATGATAATTATGCAATTATTAGCAGTAGTGGCGCATCAGCAGTTCTAGACACAACGCTCAAAGCAGAAACTTCCATAGCCGTTGAGCAATTCGATGAGGAAGGCATTTTAGAGTACATTAACGCCACCGTAGCCCCAGCCGATGAAGGTGAGTTTTGGACTCTTGCTTTCGAACATCCCGAATACTTTACTGAAATCGACGGTAATCTAACCTTTGACGCGAGCTTGTATTTAGCTGAAAACGCTAAGGATATTGCAGATATCGGCGTCTATTCTTCAGCTTCTTTTGAAGACTCCTTTACAATCACGGGGGGGGAAAGCGGCACTACCGGAACAATGTCGCTCTTCTATTCATTGGATGGTTCTATAGAAAATACTGGGTTATTTTATGATGGTTGGTCTGTTGAAGGCGCCGCAAACGGCACCGCTGCTCTGCGATTAATAGAAACAGACAGCTACACAAATGAATCGGGAACCACATTTACTAGTACGGTTGAATCGGACACAGTAACACTTTTATCTGAAGGTGATTATGATGGTCTGTATGAACTCACACTAGATTTTATTTTCGGAGAAGAATTTGATCTCACACTATTCTTAACTTCTACAACATATATTGATTTGGCCGAATATGGCTTACCAACTGAAATGGAATTCGACTCCTACCAGATAATTTCCGATTTCTTCAATACTGCTACCTTCGAAGAAATACTAATTGTCGACAGTAACGGCTTAGTCGTCAATAACTATGGACTTGAATCATCTTCTGACTTTGAAGTTTTCGAGCAAGACCTAGACAGCTCACCAGGTTCAAGTGTCGATGTTCCAGAACCTTCACTAGGTATTTTTATGATCATTTTGTTTGCCACCTTACTGCTTAGACGCAAAAAAATATAGTTAATGGGGTTCCCCGGTGATCCAGCCGGGGACACATCAATTTCAGCAGCTATTAGAATCTTACCGAAACAATAAATTTAAAATCCCAATATCAACGGCTCTATCTGTAGGTGGTTGTTGTTGCCTAATACATTGCCTTTTAACTTCCATCCATTTCGCAGCAACAAACTCAAACGTGTTTTCGAGCTCGGCTTTTTCAGACATGATGGTTTCGGCTCTGTGCTCCTGGGGATCAATACCTTTGGCGAGTAACTCACGTGCTTCTGCTGCTTCTTTTCTTGCAGTAGCGAGTGTTACGTCGGGATAGCTACCTAAGCTCAGGTTTGCGCGCTTTTTTGTGTAAGGGCGAGAATAGTTAAATAACCAGAGTTTAGCGCCGTTGGGGCGTACTCGTAACTGTAAACCACCGCCGTCTGCAAGGTTGTACTCTTTGTCTTTAGGACGCGCTTTTTTTATTTCTGTATCACTTAAGGGGCGGGTGGTTCTGGCCATTGTAACACTGTCTCCGTACACATGATTTTGTGTTACTAATAGTGTTACTAAAAAGCGTGGATTTTACAATATGTCCTCGGACTTCCTGGGACTAAAGTGGGGATAAGTTGCTGAATTTAGATAATAAAAAAGACGTCCTAGGACGTCTTTGTATTTGAAAGTGGTGGAGCTGGCGGGATTTGAACCCGCGTCCAGAAAATGTCTACCTTTGGTACTACATGCTTAGTTTGTCTTTTATTTAACTACTTTGGACCCCGACAAACAGGGTTCCTGGTAGCTGTCCTGATACTATTTCGCGGTTCAACCTCAGGAGAGTTTCCCTCGCTAGTTTGCTTTAATGACCTTCCAAAATCCTGGCTAGCAGACAAAGCTTAGGGGGAAGGGCCTATGCCGGTTATTAAGCGGCTAGTGCGTAGTTTTCGTCGTTTGCGACTATTTAAATGCGGCTTTTTAAGAGGCAAACCGCTCCTCTGCATGCACCTCCAGCTTCCTAGATCCTGTCGAATCCTAATCAGCCCCGGCGATCGCCTGTTTCCAGGTCATTCAATAACCTTAAAACAATATGTTACTGAATATTGGGTGGAGTCTAGCTTATTCAAGTGTACGCCACAAATTAATTCAACATTAGTACGTCTGTTTGCTCAAAAAGTTTACGATATAGCAGAAAACGGCCGGCATGCTGCCGGCCATATCCTGAGTATTACCTGTAAGTACTTACCACAAATATTCTGGCAGTACGGCTACTGATTCAGGGGCTGTGAATGAAACGCTGTAATCCGGTGCCATGTCACCGCTTGCGGCATTCATAATGTCATCGAATCGCAGGATCATACCGTTGGATTTTTCTGCCACGTATACATTGCCGTTGCTGAGCATAATATCTACCGGATTACCCAGCATGCTTGAGGGGCCGGCAATATTAACAGTCATATCTGTGAGGCCTTCTGCCATGCCGGCATCAGGAATGACATACAATTTACCGTCTGTGGCACTGTCGGCACTGCCCACATCAGAAATGACCAGCGCATCACTTTGAGCATCATAGTCAATGCCGTGAATATTGGTGGGTGCAGCAATCGCCTCACCATTCATGGCCGGTATGAGCAGGCGGTCTTCACCCGTAATTTCGCTGGTGCCGCTCATCATCTTGCGGGTAACTTCATCAAACACTGCAACAGTGCCATTGGTCAGGGCGAGGAAAGCGCGGTCAGTTTCAGCGTCGTAATCCACATCCCACGGGCGCGCACCGTCAGAAGCTGTCAGTGTCATCACAGGCATTACATTGCCTGCGGCGCAGCCCGAAAACACGCGGACGGCGGGTGTAGCTTCATTGACATCTGCTACGAACACCAGAGCGTGCTCACTGTTTACGTCCAGTCCTTTTGGCGCAACCAGACCTGTCATGTCCCCCATGATTTCGCGGTCCTGAGACAGGCTGAACATGCCGTCATCGCGCATGGATGCCATCCGGTTCACTACCAATAATCCGCCCATGGCTGTTTCCGGGTCATCATACGTAACGAAGCCGTCACCATTGACTGAGTAAGCAACGCTTTCGATACTCATGCCAGTATCGAACATAGCAGTCTGACTACCGAGAGAGGCATCAAACTGCACTACCATGCCTGTTGTATCGCCGGCAGTAGCAGGGTTACTGCTGGCACTGACACCGCCGATGGTCACATCTGCAAGGGCCTGGTCAGAAAAATCTGCCATTTCAGGCATATCTGTCATTTCTGCGAGGGATTCGGGTTTTACTGAAGACGAGGAAAGGGTCGGGGCAATATCGCCACTGTCACCACTAAATATATTTGTATAAACAAGAATCGCGTCGTTGGATTTTTCCGCGACACGCAGTGTGGTGCCCGACAGAATAATGTCTACAGGGTTACCCAGCATCGTTGACGGGCCTGCGATGGTGCGCGCCGGTTCCACGGCACCGTCAGCGGTGGAAGCATTGTCGATCACAAAGATCTGCCCGTCATCGGCAACACTTGCATCACCCACATCGGAAACCACCAGACGGTCCGAGTCTGCGTCGTAGACAATGCCGTGACTGTTTTCGGAAATCTGTGTGCCACTGGCATCTGACGGTACAATAATACGCATCACTGACGGCGCGAAATCCGAAGCCATGACATTGTCATACACCGCGATGGTGCCGTCGGTAAGTGCCACGTACATCCGGTCAGCGTTTTCATCTACGGCCACATCCCAGGGCTGTGCCGGCAACATGATCTCAGCAACCGGCGCTACATCACCTGCTGCAGCACTGCCAAATACAGCAATTCGCATTGCATTAAAGTCGGCCACATAAATCATACCGCTGTCATCAGCCAGTGCTATACCTTTAGGATTGGTGAGACCGGTGTTTGCTCCCATAATCTGAGAATCGACAGACGACATCATCATTCCGTCTTCCCGGCCTGCAATATGGCAAAATGCGCCGAGCATGGGTTCTCCGCTGTCTCCTGCCTGATAAAGTGTGCCTGAAGAGGACAACACAATACCTTCATTGGCACCGGTTTCGAAACTGCTCAGTATGCCCCCGTCCTGATCAATCCAGTCCACCGTGCCCCGGTTTTCGTCGCCATTGTTTGCCCGCAGAAACGTTCCAGTGGTCAGGGCCGGCGTACCATCCTGGCCGTCAGCACCATCCATACCATCCATACCATCCATACCGTCGTCGCCATCACTGCCGCTGCAGCCAGCCAGTGAAACAGCCAGTAACGTTGCGAGAAGAGAATATTTGAATGGTGCATTTTTCGTCTGTGTATTCAGCATTGTTGTCTCCGTATATGACATGCATTTTCAAAGACGCGCCTGCTTTTCTGCGTCCGTATAACAAGCCAAACGACTCAAAGATGAAACCGGATGCAAAAAAATATATATTTTTTTAAATTTTTTATTTTTCGGGATTTAACGGGATAAATGAAAAGGGATAAAACGGGCGTGGCGCAGTACGTTGTCGTGCTGCGCCAGTAGCCGTGTTATGAGGGCTTTAAACAGAAAATATGTTGGTGTGGTAAAGCACGTCAGTGGGTGAACCGTTTGGCGAGCCCCCGGGTGGCTCCATGCTGACAGCCAGTACCGTAACGTTTTTGTCCAGCAACATGGAGGGCGGAATACGGGTGATATCTCCACTTTTGGGAAGCAGTCCCAGGGAGACTGGTGCACCGCCACCGGCCGGCGCCATCCACAATTGATAGTCCTTGTCAGTTCTGGCAGCAAGTGCGCCGGTAACTCTTACATTCAGGGAGTCACCGGAAATTTCGATGATCCATAAAGGCTGATTATTGGTGTCATTAAATATTGCCACCCGCTCAACAGGGGCGGTGACAGGTTCCGTCATGGAAACGAGTAACACGGCCATCATAAGCGCGGCAGCGGCGGCCACGCCGGAAAACAGACGCCACTGCTTTCGTCGTTTACGTTCGAATGCGATAATGTTACCGGACGCATCTGTCCGTTCTTCAGGATTAATGCGTTTCTGGATGGCCTGCCATACGCGCGGAGGCGGAGTGACCGGCGGCAACCTGTGGTTCAGTCCGTCGAGATATTGTTCCCATAAGGCGGTCGTTTCAGCAATAAGCTGATATTGCATCATCAGCTTCTGATAACGCACTCTGGCTTTTCCCCGCAACGTACCCAGCACATATTCAGCAGCGAGGGCGTTTCTCCGTGCTTCAGTAAGATAATTCATAGTGACAGACACCTCTGCAAACTTTGTAATCCGCGACGGATCCAACTTTTGATAGTGCCCAGCGGAGACGCCATGTGACTTTCCACTTCGTGATGAGATAAACCGTTAATGTAAGCGAGATGGATAGCCTGCCGCTGGGCAGGTTCAAGTTCATCCATACAGGCTTCAAGCTTCTTCTGCTCCGCATCAGACAAATTGGATTCGTCCGGGGAAACAGGTAAATGTGTATCTTCAGACAAGTCCACTTCATTGCGCACTTTATGATAGCGCATCAAATCCAGTGCACGGTAGCGGGCTATACTGAGCATCCAGGTAAACACAGTGCCTTTGCCACGCTGATATTGACCCGCATTGTGCCAGATTTTGACATAAGCATCCTGAATGGCTTCATCCGCCAGTTCAGGCCTTTTCAACATCTTCAGTGCGACTGCATACATTTGACCGCTGGTCAGTTTATACAATTCTGAAAACGCTTCTTTGTTGCCGTTTGCCGTTTCACACAAGAGTGGAAACAATGTTTCGTGTTCCATGAAATCTCAGTTTCCGCTGTCTGCTGTCACTATTTACACATTATTAACGATTATTCCGTTTACTATCAAGTTGAACCTACCTGAACCAAACGACTGAACGCTCAGATCGGATGCAAAGAAATGCATATTAGTGAAAAGGTAATAGTGGCTTGTCAATGTTGACGAAGCCACATCACGCCCCGGAGTCATGTTTTTAGTCATATCAATGATTTAAAGCCGGCAAAGACACGCTTGATAGTGCGGCATGTGATTGTTGATAGTAAAACGTGTTCAGCCGGTTTACGGGCAGTGACAGGGCGCCGGAAAGAAAACGGATAAGGTACGGGTTAATGGATTAACGACAAAAAGTCTCAACATAGAGCGCTTCCACTTTGGCCCTGGCCCAGGGAGTACGGCGCAGAAATTTCAGTGACGACTTCACCGATGGCTCGTTGTAAAAGCAGTTCAGATGAATGCGTTCATCCAGTCCGTCCCACCCATAATGATCATGCAGCTGCACGATTATCTTTTCTAACGTCAGACTGTGTAAGGGATTATTAGGCTGTTGCTGGCTCATGGCAGGGCTTCCGGTAATACAAACCGCCGTAGTGTAACAGATAACCAGTCCGGTGGGTCAGTTCCTGTCTGTCGATCTGTATCATTTACGTAACGGCAAAATAAAAAATAACGCACATGAAGCATGAAAGCGCCGGGCATTTCCTATAAAGTAGTCGCGCTTAAGCTTCAGACACGGAATCATGCAGCAAAATCAAATATCAATGGCGACACCGGTAACGTTGCCATGCGGGCAGGTTGTTAAAAACAGGATTGTTAAAGCCGCGATGGAAGAAAACATGGCGGATAAGCAACTTCAGCCGGATCATGCGCTTTATGCACTTTACCGGTACTGGGCACATGGCGGTGCCGGAATGATCATTACCGGTAATGTGATGATTGATGCAACTGCTATGACCGGCCCTGGCGGTGTGGTTATGCCGCTGGAAGGCGACTTAAAAGCCTTTGAAAAGTGGGCGGCAGTGATCAAATCCGGTGGCGCAAAAGCCATTATGCAACTTAACCATCCGGGCAGACAGATGCCCCGTGAGATTGGTGAAGTGGCATGGGCACCCTCAGACGTTCCACTTTCTCTGGGACGATACACTAAACGTTTTGCTAAACCACAGGCGATGTCCTGTGAGCAAATCCATCAAATCACCCATCAGTTTGCCCAGGCGGCGAGACGTGCAAAAGAAGCCGGTTTCGACGGTGTGCAAATTCATGCTGCCCATGGCTACCTGTTAAGTCAGTTTTTGTCTCCGCTGGCAAACCGCCGGGAAGACGAGTGGGGCGGTTCTCTGAAGAACCGTGCCCGTCTGTTGCTGAACATTGTTTGTCAGGTAAGGGCATATTGCGGTAATCATTTTATTGTGATGGTGAAACTGAATACGGCAGATTTTCAGCGTGGTGGTTTTACTGCGCAGGAGGCAACTGAAGTAGCACAGTGGCTGGCAGGATTGAATGTGGATGTAGTGGAACTGTCCGGCGGAAACTATGAATCTCCGGCTATGCAGGGAACTGCGCAGGAGGTTTTTGCCGTATCCCGTAAAGACGCTTACTTCGCAGATGTGGCAAAGCAGATTTCTGAACAGGCTGACGTACCGCTGATGACCACCGGCGGTATTGTCCGGCAGGAAACTGTGCAACAAGTTTTAGACAACGGATGTACGTTCGCGGGTATGGCAAGCGCCCTGGCATTTACACCGGACCTGATGAAAAAATGGCAGCAAAAGCCAGATTATGCGGGGATTAAACCTGAGTGTGACTGGCAGGATAAAACACTGGCATCACTGGTGAAAATGGCAAAAGTACGCCGGCAGCTGAGACGTTTAGGCAACGATCTGACCACAATGCATAACCCGACGGGTTTCTGGAGCTTGTTTCTGGATATTCTGCACCGCAGAAAGATGACGATGGTATACAAAGCGTATATCAGCGCAAAGATCAAAGAGACCATTGCGCCGATGCAACCTGAGGTTACACGCTGTGTTTCATCACCCGTTGTTTCTGACGTTCCCAGTCGCGATCTTTAACGGCATCACGCTTATCGTGTTCCTGTTTACCTTTCGCCAGGTAAATCTCGAGCTTCACCCAGCACTTTTTCCAGTACATGGCTGTGGCAACTATGGAGTATCCCTGACGCTCGCGGCCGCCGATAAGCCGGTCGATTTCTTTTTTATTCAGCAGTAATTTGCGGGCCCGTTCGGGTTCGCAAATCACGTGGGTAGAGGCCTGATTCAGCGGCGTAATGCGCGCACCTACCAGCCAGGCTTCGCCATTTTGTAAAATAACGTACGTGTCAGTAATGTTCACTTTACCTTCACGGATACTCTTTAATTCCCAGCCTTGCAGCGACACGCCTGCTTCGAATTTGTCCTGCAGATGATAGTCGTGACGCGCCTTCTTGTTCAGCGCGATGGTGCCGGTTGAGTTTTGATTGGATTTGTTCTTTTTCATGCCCGCCATTATACCGATTGCAAACAGAATGTCTTTTCATTTCCATGGTATATGGGGGCGATAGCGCGCGCTTAAAGGGTAGGTGACAATAAACAGTCGTGGTAGACTTACCAGATTATCAGAAATAAAAAAGTGAGTTTATGCCAAGTATCCAACGCAGTGCGTTAGTGGCATACAGTGCCGGGGCCATGTTTGATTTGGTCAATGATGTAGCTGCCTATCCACAATTTTTACCGGGCTGTGCCGACAGTCAGGTTCTGGACCACAGTGAAAGCCACATGAAGGCGTCGTTACTGGTATCGAAAGCCGGTATTAAGCAATGGTTCACAACACTCAATACTCTGGAGCCGGCAAGGCGTATAGATATGCGTCTGGTCGATGGTCCGTTTAAGCAGTTATCTGGCGGGTGGACGTTTTCCCCGTTATCTGATGACGCCTGTAAAATTGCGCTTAATCTGGATTTTGAATTCAGTAACCGTTTAACTGAAATGGCTTTCGGTAAGGTATTCAGCGGGCTGGCCACCAGCATGGTGAATGCATTTACGGAACGGGCACGGAGCGTGTACTGATGAGTGACGAAATAACGGTAGAAGTTGCCTACGCACTGCCACAAAAGCAATCGCTGGTGGAAATTTCGGTGCCGGCAGACAGCACTATCGAAAGCATTATTGTTGCTTCCGGTTTATGTGAACTTCATCCTGAAATCGATTTGAAGAAAACGAAAGTGGGCGTATGGAGCCGTGTGGCCAAAATGCGCGACACGGTTAATGATGGTGACCGGATTGAAATATACCGTCCGTTGATTGCCGATCCGAAAGAGATCCGTAAACGCCGTGCTGAAAAAGCCGTTGAAGAAGGTCGGGCAGATAAAGTGACCGGTGGCCGTCCGAATCCGCTGAAAGCAAAAGAATGACAAGTGAAGGTTAAGTGACATCCGGCGGGTTAATACCGGAAACAGACCCCCTTAAAGAGAAGCCACGGCAAACACCGTGGCTTTTTTTATTTGTCCCGCAGTGAACCCACTTCCAGAAACGGTGAGGCATCAATATCTTCAGCGTCCATCATGGAAGCTATACGTTGCATCGTTGCAACCATCTGGCTTTGTTCCCAGTCCTTCATATTATTGAACCGGTCGATGAAGTGTTCCTGTAAAGGGCGGGGCGCGTTTTCCAGCGACGCTTCACCTTTGTCCGTCAGATACACGCCTACTTTTCGCTTATCGGTGGTGCTGCGGATGCGGGTAACCAGTTCACGGGCTTCAATGCGATCAAGAATATTGGTAATGGTAGCAGGACTCAGATTAATGCTTTCCGCAATTTCCCGCACCATGATGCCGGGGCGTTCCTGAATATTTTGCATTACCAGCAACTGCGGGCCGGTCAGACCCACATCTTTACTCAGTTGCTTACTGCGTAAATCAACCGCGCGGATGACCTTACGCAGGGCAACCAATAATTCTTCTTCTTTTCTCATAAATAAGCCCGTCCTGTGAACTGCTGATTTCACACTAACCGGTGTAAAAAGTGCTGGTGTTTGTGGTACTGATCGATGACATCGTTGATAACAGCAAGTGTCGACCAGCCCATAATATCGTATCCCTGTCCACCTTCACTCAGGTGAACTTCGGCGCGATAGTACGTGTCATCACTATCTATGTCCAGCGTACCGTTTAAATCCGGTTGTACTGTGGATGTAGGATAAACCGCATAGATAAAATCAGGCTGCTCGTTGAGTTTCACCGTCAGCATCATGAACTCATCTGTCTGCTCAATTTCCACATCAAAATTCAGTTTACCAAATTCCTCTTTTACATCATTAAATGCCGGCAGTACCGTTTTATCCAGAAAGCGATTTACGGCTTTTTTGTTCGGGAAAGACACGATGTTTTCCAGCCTCGAACGCCAGTTTTTGTCACTGTCACCGGTACTGGTCTGAAAACCACTTATTTGCATACTTTCCCGCTTGTAATCTTCCACCCGCAGGGCCTTCATCAGGCCGAAGAGTGCAACAAGCAATATCACCGAAAAAGGCAGTGCTGCGACTATCGTCATGGTTTGCAACGCGC
Source organism: Alteromonas sp. ABH4_456 (assembly GCF_056160645.1). Taxonomy (NCBI): domain Bacteria; kingdom Pseudomonadati; phylum Pseudomonadota; class Gammaproteobacteria; order Alteromonadales; family Alteromonadaceae; genus Alteromonas; species Alteromonas sp. ABH4_456. The sequence goes on along the minus strand of NZ_JBSWXO010000008.1, from coordinate 220,764 downwards.
CCAGCCCGCCGGCGTAGAGCAGGATGGCAGCCACCACACCCACGCTGACAGCCCAGTAAATGCGTTGCCATAAAGGCGTATCGTTACGACCGTTAGAGCACAGCATGTCGACAACCATGGCGCCTGAGTCACAGGAGGTCACAAAGAAAATCACTACCATCAGTACTGCCAGTAAAGTCAGTACACTGCTGAACGGGAAGTTTTCTAAAAAGACAAACAGGGCGACTGAGGTATCTTCGTTTACCATTGAAGCCAGCGCGTCTTTGCCCTGTACAAGTACCATATCGATAGCGGTATTGCCGAACACGGTCATCCACAACAAGGTAAATGCAGTCGGGATAAGCAGTACACCCATGACGAATTCACGGATGGTGCGGCCATAAGAGATACGAGCGATGAACAATCCGACAAAAGGTGCCCAGGCTAACCACCATCCCCAATAGAAAATTGTCCAGCCGCCAATCCAGTCTGTTTTGGCGTAGGCAAACAGGTTGAGGGTATTCCGCACGATGTCGGAAGCATACGCTCCCATGTTTTGCAGGTAAGCCTGCAGCAGAAATACCGTGGGGCCAAGCACCAGTACGAAAACCAGTAATGCCACTGCAAGTAACATATTTGCTTCGGATAAGCGGCGGATCCCTTTATCAAGACCGGTGGTCACGGAAATGATGGCAATACCCACAACACCTGCCATCAGGCCAATTTGTACACCTGTTGTGCTTGGAATACCGAACACGTAAGACAAACCGGCATTAATTTGTGCTGCACCGAAACCCAGTGACGTGGACACACCGAAGATAGTGGACGTAACAGCAAATATATCCACCAGGTGGCCGGGCCAGCCGTAGATACGCTCACCAATTAAAGGATAGAGTGCCGAACGTAATGTCAGCGGCAGCTGGTGACGGTAAGCAAAGTAGCCCAGCACCAGCGCAACCGCGGCATAAATTGCCCACGGATGCACGCCCCAGTGGAAAAAGGTGGTTTTCATGGCTTCTTTCACTGCGGCAATACTGTTCGGGTCGGCAGTGGGTGGCGCGAGGAAGTGCATGACCGGCTCGGCAACACCGAAGAACATCAATCCTATCCCCATACCGGCGGCAAATAACATAGATAACCATGTCAGCTTGCTGAACTCAGGCGTGGCGTGATCAGGCCCGAGACGGATATCGCCATACCGGGAAAATCCGAGGATCACCACGCTAAGAAGAATAATGGCTACCGTGAGGATGTAAAACCACCCGCCATTTTGCGCCACTGTGTCCTGCAGTGACTGGAAGAATGCATTGGCCTGGTCAGGGTTGCTGGCTGCATAAATCAGCAAAACAAGAATGGCCAGAGAAGAGGTAAAAAATACCGGTTTATTTAACATTGCACCCGGTTTACTGGTTTCTGTCACTACGGCTTCCTTTGTCTTAATAGATATTAATTATGAATGAATACGATAATTTTGGCGTTTCGTTTAAGGCTCATTCATATTTGCCATAAGTATAATAATTAGTGTTCAACTTGATTTTGTTGTCTCCAAAAGGGATCATAGACAATTTTTTTGACTTATCTGCTATAATTAGAGGGTTTATAACGCTATCACCGCGATTACGTATGAACTAAATTGTTAGCGAATAAGTATATCTGCTTGCGATTGCTAAATAAATGATAAGCAAATAGCGCGACATAAAATATTTACTCATCTAAGTAAAACGAAGAACCAGAGGAACACACATGCACAAAACACGTCTAAGCTGTGCCATCGTTGCAGCGCTGGCGGCATCTCCGGTGCACGCCCAGGAAACACAAAGCAAAGCGAAGATCGAAACCATTGAGGTAACGGCAACCAAACGTAGTGAATCTATACAGGACGTACCGGTCGCGGTCAGTGCGCTTGATGGAAAAGCATTGGAAAACCTTGGCATTGACAGCTTCCAGGATTACGTTGAATTCTTACCTAATGTGGTATTCCAGGGTACAGGCCCGGGTCAGAATGAAATTTATATCCGTGGTGCTGCAACCACACAATCAAATATCATGTTGTCATCTGTTCAGGCACTGCAACCTTCAGTTGCTTTTTACCTGGACGAACAGCCGGTATCTATGGCCGGCCGTAACCTCGACATTTACGCAACTGACATCCAGCGCGTAGAAGTACTGCCCGGTCCTCAGGGAACACTGTTCGGCGCAAGCTCGCAGGCAGGTACGGTGAGAATGATCACCGCGAAACCTGATCACTCAGGTTTTTCTGCCGGTGTTGATACGAATATCGGTTTCACCAAGGGCGGTGAGATGAGCAATGCGGTTGAAGCTTACTTCAACATGCCTCTGACTGATGACCTGGCTGTTCGTGTTGCTGCATATAACGACAGACAGGGCGGTTGGATTGACAACGTGCTGAATGATCCGGGTAACGGTGGCTACATCGGCAGTGCACAGGTAATCAGCCGTATTTCCGGTGGTGTATTAACCAACCCCGCAGGCATGGATGCAAACCGCATTACTAATCCTGAGATCACGTCTCCGGTAGATGCTGACGTAGTGTCACCGCGAAATGATTCGCTGGTTGAAGACGATTTCAACGATGCAGTTTATGCCGGTGCCCGTTTTGGTCTGTCATACCACATCAATGATGACTGGGATCTGCTGGTGCAGCACACACAGCAAACGTTAGAAACAGAAGGTGTGTTTGCATACGATCCGAATCTGGAAGGTGAAAGCTCCACTAACCGTTTCCAGCCTGAAGAAAACCAGGATGAATTCGGCCTGACGACGTGGACACTGGAAGGCCGTCTGCAAAAACTGGATGTGGTTTATACCGGTGGTTACCTCGACCGTGAAATCGATACCCTTGCAGACTACACCGGTTACACTAATGGCGGTTTATTCTCAGCGTACTATGTATGTAGTTATGACAGCTCTGATGCAAACAGCGAAGACCGCTGCCTTGACCCTACCAAGTTCTACCGTGAAGACACCACTTCAACCCGTATGACCCATGAGCTGCGTTTCAATACCACCATGGATGAGCCATGGCGTGTGACTGCCGGTCTGTTCTATGACGATCAGGAAGTGGCGACTGTTGGTCAGTTTAACATTGCCAGTACTGAGTTATTCCCGGATATGGCAAGGAATCTGGTAGGTAATGAAGGCATTAACAGTGATGGCGGCCCGTTCCCGGCTGATATCAGCTTCGTTAACGACATCACTCATACCATTGAGCAGGTAGCAGTGTTCGGTCAGTTTGAATACGATATTACTGATACCCTGACCGCCAGTGTGGGCGCCCGCTGGTACCAGATTGACGACGAGTACAAAGGCTCTACAACCACCGTAGATGTTTCACGCCGTATCCGTGCATTCGGCACAATGGACGATGCTGAATTAGCCGCAGTGGGACTGGATCCTGCTTTGGTTAATGAAGCTATTCAAAGCGGTCAGCTGGAAGTGGATCTGCTGGATTCTGACGGCGTACTTACCGTTGATGACACTATCTGGAAATTCTCACTGGACTGGAAAGTGACAGACGGCATCTTACTGTTTGCTAACTATTCAGAAGGTTTCCGTCCGCCGGTAACTAACCGTGTTGGTGGTGGTCTGGCATCTAATCAGTCCGGTAAGTTCGAGAACTTCCGTATTCCTGTTTACTCTACAACGGATACGCTGGATAACTATGAACTTGGTCTGAAAGGGGATTTCTTTGACGGACTGGTACGTGTGAATGCAACTGCGTACTATTCTGAAATCACCGATCTGCAAACTTCACGTTTCGATCCGACCAATATCTCGTTCCTGGTATTCACCGACAACGTGGGTGATGCTGAGATCCGTGGTCTTGATGCCGATATTACCTGGCTTGCCGGTGATGACCTGATCATCAGCAGTGCATTCAGCTTACTGGATACTGAGCTGACCCGCGTAAACTCTGAACTTGTAGGTATTTCTGCCGGTGTCGGTTCTGAACTGCCTTACTCTGCGAAGTTCTCAGGAAACGTGAACGCCCGTTATTTCTTTGAATTACAGGGTGACAAGCGCGGTTACGTGAATGCTTCTGTGAGCTACACCGGTGACAGACTTGCCGGTATGGTGATGGATGCTTACGTAATGGAAGATGCCACGCAACTTATTTACGGCACGGGCTCAGGTCTCAAAATCGAAGATGAAGCCGCAGTGTATGAAGGTGTAACCTATGCAGACAGCAACGGCGGGACGTTCCGTGGCGGCCGTTATGTACAGGAAGCCTATGTACTGACAAATCTTGCGGTGGGTGTGACTAATGATGAGTGGAAAGCTGAATTGTATATAGACAATGTATTTGATGAGAATGCTATTTTGAACATTGATACTCAGCAATTCACGCCGAAAGTGGTAACTAACCGTCCGCGTACCATTGGCGTGCGTTTGTCATATGATTACTATTAAGTTATCCGTTGCGTAATTAATTACGTTAATATTGAAACGGCAAGCCTTTGCGGGCTTGCCGTTTTTTCGTTGTTTAATGCAGGATTAACATGACCCGTTCCGTTCAGTCTCGTCTAAATGAAGCTAAAAAAGCCCTGATGCAGTCTCAGTCCGCGCAGGCAGTGTCGTTATGCAAAGAATGTTTGTCGGGAAATGACAATACCCTGACAGACCGTGAATGCCTGTATCTGATGGCTGTGGCTTTACGAATGGCAAAAGAGCCGGCGCAGGCCCTTCCTGTACTGGACAGATTACTGAAAGCTTTTCCGGATTATGGCCGGGGATATCAGGAGCAGGGGTATTGTTTTAAAGCGCTGCAGAAAGGCCGGGAGATGGCCGCTGCGTTTTACCGTGCTACACGATTTAATCCGGCTCTGCTGACTGCCTGGCGGGAGCTGGAACAGGTATACCGCCAGACCGGTAACACAGACGCACTGATGCTGGCAGGACAACACATTCAGTCTTTGTCGTCACTGCCAAAACCACTGCTGGGGGCCATGGATTTACTCCATGAAGGGCAGTTACAAAAAGCAGAACAAATTTGCAGGGACTTTCTGAAACAACATAAACATCATCCCGATGCCATGATGTTACTTGCGGAAGCCGGCATGCAACTGAAGGTCTATCATGATGCAGAATTCCTGCTGGAAAGTTGTGCAGAACTGTATCCGGATAATGAAGCTGCAGCAACTGCGTATCAAAGTGTACTGGGTAAGCTGGGTAAGTTTCCCCGTGCGGCTGAATTTGCCCGCGGGCGTCTGGCACGTCAGCCGGATAATTTTCAGGCAGCCGTCGCCCTTGCCCATGCTTTCACCGGCACCGGGGAGGTAGATGAGGCACTGACTTTATACCGCACACTGCTTGATAAAAACAGCAGGCGACCGGCGTTATGGGTACAGTATGGCCATGCGCTGAAGGCCGCAGGCGACGCCGCTGCTGCTGTGGCCGCCTACGAAAAAGCAGCAGAGATAGCGCCTGATTTTGGTGATGCTTACTGGAGCTTGGCGAATACCAAAACGTATAGCTTTCCAGCTTCGCTGACTGACGGGATGAAAACGGCAGCAGAGAATGAAAATACTGCGCTGGAAGATAAAATTCATCTGTATTTTGCGCTGGGTAAAGCCAGTGAAGACGATAAAGCGTTTGATGATGCTTTCCGTTACTACGACAACGGTAACCGGCTGAAGCGCCAGACACTCCGTTTCGATATTTCCCGTACTGAACAGGCGATGGCGTCACAGCAGTCCGCCTGCAATGCGGCTTTGTTTGAGCACGCAAAAGGCTGTGATGCTCCCGATCCGATTTTCATCGTGGGTTTACCCCGTGCCGGTTCTACACTACTGGAACAAATTCTGGCCTCTCACTCTATGGTCGACGGTACGATGGAACTGCATGATATTCTGGGGATCGCATCAGGGCTCAGCCATCAGGCGGTGCCTTATCCGCAAAACTTGTCATCCCTCACAGATGAGCAATGCAAAAAGCTGGGAGAGCAGTATATTGCTCAAACCCGTGCATACCGCCGTGGTGCCCCATTTTTTATTGATAAAATGCCCAACAATTTTATTCATACCGGACTTATCAAACGCATTCTGCCCAATGCCAAAATCATTGATGCCAGACGGGATGCTGTGGCTTGCTGTTTCAGCGGGTTTAAGCAGCTTTTCGGCGAAGGACAGGAGTTCAGTTATTCACTGAATGACATCGGACGCTATTACAATGCTTACCGGAAGCTGATGGACCACTGGCATGAAGTGTTGCCTGGACAAATCCTGACGGTGCAGCACGAAGATGTGATTGACGATCTTGAAGGGCAGGTCAGACGCATGCTGGACTTTTGCGGATTACCTTTTGAAGAAGCCTGTTTGAACTTCCATGAAACGAAGCGGGTGATTAAAACGCCCAGCTCAGAGCAGGTAAGACAACCGATTTACCGTTCCGGCATGACGCAATGGAAAGGCTTTGAACCTTACCTTGCGCCACTGTTTTCGGTACTGGACGGGGAGCCTGAAGCTTAGTATTTCTTCCGTTGCAGGCCGGTTTCAGCAAGAATTTTCGCGGAAATTTCTTCTACGGAATAGCGGGTTGAATTCAAAAACGGAATGCGCTCGCGACGATAAAGGTTTTCTACTTCCCGAAGTTCCATACGACACTGCTGCAGTGACGCGTAGCGGCTGTTAGCCCTGCGCTCAGAACGGATCTGACTGAGCCTTTCTGGATGGATAGTAAGGCCGAACAGCTTCTGTTTATAACGGCGCAGTGCGGGGGGCATTTTCAGCATGTCCCCCATGTCTTCCTCAGTGAAGGGATAATTGGCCGCTTTAATGCCGTATTGAAGCGCCAGATACAGGCTGGTGGGTGTTTTACCGGAACGGGAAACACCCACTAATATAATGTCTGCTTCTTCGTAGTTTTTGATGTTGGAACCATCATCATTGGCCAGTGCATAGTTCACTGCTTCAATGCGAATATCGTAGGTTTTTTCGTGAATACTGTGGGTACGGTGTTTTTCCGGTTTTGACGGTACACCGAGCACTTTTTCGACAGGCGCAACGAATTGATCGAGAAAATTATAATTAATACCCACTGAACGGGAGATAATTTTACGCACATCGACATTCACAATTGTATAAAAAACGAGCGGCCTTTCTCCCGTATCTTGAAAACTTTCAGAAATTTTCTCCAGTACCTTGTAGGCCTGTTCCTCGGTTTCAACGAAGGGAATCGTGGTGTGATTAAACTGTATAGGGAACAGAGACAGTAAGGCGTGGCCGAAGACCTCAGCAGTGATGGCTGTACCATCTGAAATGTAGTATGCGGTACGCAAAACAAATCCTTAACATTGTTGTAATTTTATTACGGAATACAGAAAGATTTTACTTTCGATTTTTCACCATTCTAAGATGAAACCGTCGAAAAGCCAGCATGCTATGAACAGGTTGGCACTAACCTCGGCGAATATCGCAAAGTTTCGTGATAAACATTTCGTAACACAGGTTGCGTAAATTAGCGGAACTGACAAGTTTAATAAAGCTGGAGGCTTTGGCCGTGCAAGAATACGTACTTTGGTACCAGGAATTGGGGATGCATGATGTAGGTCGCGTTGGCGGCAAGAATGCATCTTTAGGTGAAATGATTTCTAATTTGGCAAATGCAGGTGTGCAGGTGCCGGGCGGTTTTGCTACAACTGCAGATGCATTTAACGAGTTTCTTGAGCAAAGTGGTCTTGAAGCACGGATCCATGATGTACTGGATACCCTAGATGTTGACGATGTAACAGCACTGGCTGAAGCAGGTAAAAACATCCGTCAGTGGATCATCGACACGCCGTTCCAGCCCGCGCTGGAAACTGCGATTCAGGAAGCATTTGCAACGTTACAGGGCGATGCCGGTGATGAGGCGTCGTTCGCAGTCCGCTCTTCCGCAACAGCAGAAGATATGCCTGATGCGTCTTTCGCAGGGCAGCAGGAAACTTTCCTTAACGTGAAAGGTTACGATGCGGTGCTGGTGGCTATCAAGCACGTATTTGCCTCACTGTTTAACGACCGTGCCATTTCCTATCGTGTTCACCAGGGTTACGACCATAAAGGGGTTGCACTCTCTGCCGGTGTACAACGCATGGTACGAAGCGACATCGCGTCTTCCGGTGTTATGTTCACCATTGACACAGAATCAGGCTTCGATGATGTGGTATTTGTGACCAGTTCATTTGGTCTGGGTGAGATGGTGGTGCAGGGTGCTGTTAACCCTGACGAATTCTATGTACACAAGCCTACGCTGGCCAATGGCAATCCCGCTATCCTGCGCCGTAATCTGGGCAGCAAGCTGACAAAAATGATTTATTCTGCTGATGAGTCTCATGGCAAGCAGGTATCTATTGTTGATATCGACAAAGCCGACAGTCTGCGCTTCTCTCTGACTGACGATGAAGTACAGGAACTGGCTAAGCAGGCTGTAATCATTGAAAAGCACTATCAGCGTCCTATGGACATTGAATGGGCTAAAGACGGTACAGACGGCAAGTTGTACATTGTTCAGGCCCGTCCTGAAACGGTGCGCAGCCGCGAAGACAGTCAGACAATTGAACGTTTCCACCTCAAAGACAAGAGCAGCATCGTTTGTGAAGGCCGTGCTATCGGTCACAAGATTGGTGCCGGTGAAGCGAAAGTGCTTGGCTCAATTGAAGAGATGGACAAGATTCAGCCTGGTGATGTGCTGGTTACTGACATGACGGATCCTGACTGGGAACCCATCATGAAAAAAGCCTCTGCCATTGTGACTAACCGTGGTGGCCGTACTTGTCACGCCGCAATCATTGCCCGTGAATTAGGTATTCCGGCAGTGGTAGGGTGTGGTAATGCCACAGATTCTATCGCCACCGGCGACAAAATCACGGTTTCCTGTGCGGAAGGTGATACAGGTTATATCTACAATTCTGAGCTGGAATTTGATGTGGTGACTTCCCGCATTGATGCCATGCCGGATTTGTCACTGAAAGTGATGATGAACGTAGGTAACCCTGACCGTGCATTTGATTTCGCCCGCCTGCCAAGTGCCGGTGTGGGTCTGGCCCGTCTTGAATTCATTATCAACCGCATGATCGGGGTTCACCCTAAAGCCTTGCTGAATTTTGACAGCCAGCCTGAAGAGCTGAAAGAAGAAATCAGTGAAATGATTGCCGGTTACGAGTCACCCCGTGAATTCTACATCCAGAAACTGGTAGAAGGCATTGCCAGCATTGGTGCTGCATTCTCGCCGAAGAAAGTAATTGTTCGTATGTCTGACTTCAAGTCGAACGAATACTTCAACCTGGTCGGTGGTTACCAGTACGAGCCGGATGAAGAAAACCCGATGCTGGGCTTCCGGGGTGCCAGCCGTTACATCTCAGACGATTTCCGTGACTGCTTTGCGCTGGAGTGTGAAGCCATCAAGCGCGTTCGTAATGTAATGGGACTGACCAACGTTGAAATCATGATCCCCTTCGTCCGTACACTGGAAGAAGGCCGTCAGGTTATCGAAATTCTGGCTGAAAATGGTCTTAAGCAGGGCGACAATGGTCTGCGGGTTATCATGATGTGTGAACTGCCGTCCAACGCATTGCTGGCTGACCAGTTCCTGGATATCTTCGACGGTTTCTCCATCGGTTCCAACGACATGACACAGCTTGCGCTGGGTCTTGACCGCGACTCAGGCCTGATTGCTCACCTGTTCGACGAGCGTGACCCTGCCGTGAAGGCGTTGCTCTCTATGGCAATCCGTGCCGCAAAAGCCCGTGGCAAATACGTTGGTATTTGTGGTCAGGGACCATCGGATCATGACGATTTCGCTGCATGGCTGGTGGAAGAAGGTATCGATTCTGTGTCACTGAACCCGGATACTGTGGTAGAAACCTGGTTATACCTGGCAGAAAATCACGGATAAGCTATAGTTAGCTTGTAGTTTAAGGAAAGCGGGCCCATCCCAACCAGCCCGCTCAGACTCAAAAGCCGCTTAAAGCGGCTTTTTTATTGGCTGTTCTTCAGCGTGATTTACGGGCCAGCTTGCGGGAAAGCAGGAATGTATCGAGTTTACGGGCACCCCGCTGCATGCTGCCCTGAACCACCTTAAGCCACACACGGGCCTTTGGTATGTCGTAACTGAGTACAACCAGACCGGCCAGGATCAGCAGTGTTGAACCGGGAATAATGGTCAGTACAACGCCGGCAACGGCGAGCAGGGCACCAAGTGTAATTCGGATTGCTTTTATCATCATAAGTCCGGTTTTTCTCCAATGCTGACAGACTACTTTATTTATAGCAAAAACCAAGAGAATTGATGTAAGTAAGTGTAAACGCCCCTGCTGATAGCGATAGTGATAACTATCAAGCCGGGAATAATGACGAAAAATGGCGTTTGTGGTAGTTTACGAAACAGGAAAGCATTAAAAACACCATTAAAAAAGAAGTGAAGTATGACAGAGCAAACAACGCCGCAAATCACAGAACAACAACGTCAGCAGTGGCTGAATGAGCAATTTAAAAAAGCAACGAAATATCTGGCAGAAAACGGAGTTGTGGTATCCACCGTTGATGATGCAGCCAGCCGGTATCTTTATCCGTTATGGGCAGTTCTGAAAGTGAAAGCGATGGACGGTGCAGCATTCTGGGTACTGAGTGGTGACTTACCGGTAGATTTTATTTCTGCAGATAATGCAGCGAACGGTCGTGATGCATTACGCCACTTTGTTATGAGCTGGCAGCTAAAAGCAGAAAACATTCAGCGCTCGGGGATCACAGATCAGACTCAGCTACAGTTTGCAGCCATTATGCAAAACCGTGCAGAGCAACTGTATAAGTTTGTTGAGAAAGATGAAATTTGGGGTTCTGTCTGAGCTGCCGGGTATTGAGTAAGACGGAGACTTTTAAGGTTTAAAGTCTCCGCTCAATGGCATTCCTGCACGTCCGGTAGCCTGAAACGGTTGATCGGGCAAAACATACGTTGACGGGGAATGCCCGCTTCCATGAATACCGGGCCTTCCGGTGTGTAACCTCTGGCTTTATGCTCATCCACACTGGCCAGATTACAAACCACTTTCACCTGATCCACTCTGGCTGTTTTGCCCAGTTTAATTAAAGAACGGAACAAAATTTTATACACATCCAGCGTGCGGTAAGCATGCAGCACGGCGATCCGGCCAATTTCACCGTCTCTGGTAATTCTGCCGGTGGCAACCGGCTGATGATTTTCGTCTGAAACAAGGATGTGCAGGGCATCAGGGTCCCTGTCGTCGAATTCTGCCTGTCGCGGAATACGCCACTCCACAACAAATACCTGTTCGCGAAGTTCTGTAAGTCGATTTTTACCGCTCATCCAATCAACATTTTCGATTTGAAAACGCATGATTCAAACTCTGAGTTCCCTGTACGCTGCGGGACTTTCTTCATGAAAAACGCAGCGAGCCAAAAGGACTAGTTCCTTAGTTCCCAGTAACCTTTATTGATCAGTATAGACAAAAGTTGAATCATCGCAATGTCATCTGCGTCAGCAACAGGGTGTTCCGGCGGATACGGCTGGCCTGCGAGAACGGGCAGTAATAACGGTTTTAGTGAGGACGCAGCACTGAATCTTTCACCATTAACATAAAACGCAAACTCTTCATCTGCCTGATTTTCACTGTATACCGGCTTGCATCCGGGCGCACGGAAAACAGCACATCCTGCTTCAACCGCTTCAGTGATTTCAGCAAGGGTATAGGGCTCTCCCGGCACGTTTTCCGGCAGGTGCTGAGCGCTCAAAATACTGAGCAATCCATCCTGACCCTGGTCAGATTGCAGGTAATCAATCATTAGCTGTTGTAAACCTGATAACGCATCATTGCTTACCATGGAGGGATGTTCCTGCGGCAACAGGTGCGGGTCGCTGTATCGTCGTGGTGTAACACCGGCTACTGACGGCGCTGCCGCAAGATGGTCTGCCAGTTGTTGCAGTAAATCGTTCTGGTCAGGTGCACGGAAGCCAATGGAATAAGTGAGGCAGTCTTCCAGTGCAGTACCTTCGTGGGCCCAGCCCGGAGGGATATAAAGAATATCACCGGGCTTTAGTACCACATCGATGTCGGGGTTAAAAGAGGCAACCTGTTGTAAATCTTTGTGCGGGCGGCACACTTCAGCATTGTCAGGAGGCGCAACGCGCCAGCGGCGGGAACCTTTACCCTGAATAAGGAAAACATCGTACTGATCGGTATGTGCACCCACGCCGGCCCCTTCTACGGCGAAACTTATCATTACGTCATCCATTCGCCAGTAGGGGATAAAGCTGAACAACGACATTAATTCGTCCACCTCATCACTGTAACGGTCTGTCGCCTGTACGAGCAACGACCATTTGCCGTTGCATACCTGGTCGAAATCTTTAAACGGGCCGTGGGCAACGTCCCACTTATCACCGGTCCGGCTGACGATGCGGCTGTCGATGTCAGCTTCCATCGCCATGCCGGCGAGGTCATGTTCATCCAGGGGATCATCGAAATCAATAATGCCGCTGCGTATAACTAACGGGGCTTTTTGCCAGTAACTGGCGAGAAACTGATCAGGATGAAAATCAGTATTTAAGGTGTACATAAATAGTTAGTCTTTTTGTAATCGCAATGAATGGGCAACCACGTTATCGCCGACGACAAAGCTGTTAGAAAATTCAAATTGAGAGGCACCGGCATCGACGAGTTGTCCCCGGGTTCGGGCGCACACGGTGATTGTGCCGGGCTGACTGGCCTGTTCAAGCCTAGCTGCGCGGTTTACCGTTTTTCCCCAGATATCAAAATGGGGTTTATGGGCACCGATTATCCCCCCCGTGACAGAGCCGGTTGCGATCCCTATCCGGATATTACAGCCAAGGTCTTTTTCTTTTGCCAGTTCATGAAAGCTATCTAAAATTGCGCTGGCAAAGGTACACAGTGTCACCGCAGTATTTTGCTGAATATATTCAGGTACAGTAATGGTGGAGGGGATACCGGTAGCGGCCATGTATTCATCGCCGTTGGTTTTTACCTTTTCAATGCCCAGGCGCAGGGCGTGGGCATCGAACAGACGATAGAGATCGTCCAGAATCGCAACAATGCCAATGTCATCGTATTTTTCGCTGAGCTTGGTATAACCCTGAAGGTCTGCGAAAAGCACTGAGACATTGGTGATTTTTTCTGTGTGCCCTAAGGGCCAGTGTTTACTTTTATCGTCCGGCGCAGCCGGCAACATGCTTTTCAGCAAGGTTGTGTTGCGGCGTTCCGACAACAATAAGGCTTCTGCCTGTTTTTCAATTTTATCTCTGACCAGCCTGAGCATGACAAGCCCACCGGAAACCAGAATGATGGCATTAGACAGGCGCAATGTGGCCCAGGTATGGGTTTCACTGAATACAATTACGCCTTCCACGATGATGTACAACAGGCCGTAAGTATATTCAGCAAAGCGGCGTTGTTGCTGTTCGCTGCGGGGAAAAATAAAGCCGCTGGTGATCATACCGACCAGCAGGAGCTGTTGTAATCCCGTGTCTTTTTCCCACATCAGTGATAGTAGCGTGATGAGGGTCATACAACTGGTGACAAAAATAAACCGCGCGCGATCTGCGGCATCCGGTTGATTACGGTAAGTCAGCGCAAGGGTGCTGCTGAACAGGAGTGCATGGGTGGCGATAAGCAACAGAATCGACACTGAATAGTCTTCAAGAATAAAAACAACAATCAGTGTATAGGCAGCCAGACCGGCTAAAACCGCAAGTGATAATGTCCGTACCAGTGAAAGCATTGAAACACTGGTTTTGCTAGCATGTGAATTCACAAGTATCCTGAAAAGAAGAAGGGCTGCACAGCAGCCCTAATATTCATACCGGTGACTAAATAGTATACCGTGACATTTATTCCGGCAACTGATCAACAAGGCGAATTGCATCACCGATGTAGTTAGCAGGAGACAAGGTTTTCAGTTCTGCTTTCACTGCGTCAGGCAGAGCCAGCCCGTCGATGAATTCAGCCATCACTTCTGCATTGACTTTCTTACCACGGGTCAGCTCTTTGAGCTTCTCGTAAGGCTTTTCAATGCCGTAACGACGCATAACGGTTTGTACCGGCTCAGCCAGCAGTTCCCAGTTGTTGTCCAGTTCAGCAAGCAGGCTGGCTTCGTTAACTTCCAGTTTGCTGATCCCCTTCAGGGTCGCCTGATAAGCAATAACCGCATATCCCACACCAACACCCAGATTACGCAGAACTGTAGAGTCTGTCAGGTCGCGCTGCCAGCGTGATACAGGCAGTTTGGCGGCCAGGTGGTCGAAAATTGCGTTTGCCAGACCCAGATTACCTTCTGAGTTTTCAAAGTCGATTGGATTGACTTTGTGCGGCATGGTAGAAGAACCGATCTCACCGGCAATGGTTTTTTGCTTGAAGTGACCGAGCGCAATGTAGCCCCAGACGTCACGGTCAAAATCCAGTACGATGGTGTTGAAACGGGCCACTGCATCAAACAGCTCAGCAATGTAATCGTGAGGTTCGATTTGTGTGGTGTACGGGTTCCATGTCAGGCCCAGGCTGGTAACAAATTTTTCTGACAAGGCGTGCCAGTCAGTATCTGCATACGCAGACAGGTGAGCATTATAGTTGCCCACTGCACCGTTGATTTTACCCAGCAGAGTGACCGCAGCAATCTGGTCGCGCTGACGGCGTAAACGCATGGCGACGTTCGCCATTTCTTTACCCATAGTAGTAGGCGATGCAGGCTGGCCGTGAGTACGGGCCATCATCGGAATGGTTTTGTATTCCTTCGCCAGACGGGTAAGTTCACTGATCAGCTTATCGCAATAAGGCAGAAGCACGGTGTCACGGGCTTCAGTCAACATCAGGCCGTGAGACAGGTTGTTGATGTCTTCTGAGGTACACGCAAAGTGAATGAATTCACTGATCGCGTTTAATTCGCTGTTGCCTTCTACCTTTTCTTTTAAGAAGTACTCAACCGCCTTCACATCGTGATTCGTTGTGCGCTCAATCTCTTTAATGCGCATTGCATCATCAACAGAAAAAGAAGCAACAATGTCGTTCAGCAGTGCGTGAGATTCATCGCTAAAAGCAGGGACTTCAGTAATTGAAGCCTGTTCAGACAGCATTTGTAACCATCTTACTTCTACCTGAACACGGTATTTCAATAAGCCGTATTCACTGAAAATGCTGCGCAGCTCTGCACTTTTACTTGCATAGCGGCCATCGACAGGGGAAATTGCGGTTAACTGAGTCAGTTCCACCTTTAGCTCCTAAACTAATTGATTAATCTCAGTGCAAGAGTTGCACTGTGTAAAATTTGTTTGCGGTTAAAGAGTATCTGGCGGCGCCGGCCGCCCATTTGCCGCCACATGACGGCAGCACGCACACCCGCTAACAGCAGGGCACGGACCCGCTGCTGGTTAAGGGGACGGCTCAAATGTTCTGTATTGCCGGCTACCTGAATTTTCGGCGCCAGCGGGCTGATAATATCACTGTAAATACTGGCCAGGGAGGCAATGATCTGACTGTTGTCAAAATCTACATGTGCCAGCTGTCGCTGAACGTGGGAAATACGCTGGCTCAATTCATTCAGGGCTGCCGGTTTGGCGCTGAGTTTTCTTTCCAGGCCAAGCAGGCTGGCAACATAACGGGTGAGTTCGGCATCTTTATGACTGCTGCGGCCGGAGAGCTGGGAGACAATGCTCTGATAACCCATCTTCAAATTGCTTAACTGCCCGAAAACATGTTGTGGTGATTCCGGGTCGGTCACCAGGATACTCGACAGGCTGGCCTCACAGGCTTCTGTATCTACAGTGCCTGCGCGCGCGACTTTTTGTACCAGTGCTGCGGCCTGACAAACGCCTGCCAGCGCAATATGTTGCTCTATTTTAGGATCCAGCATCACCGTATGTAACTCTCAATGATTCCGCCACCCAGACAGACTTCTTCCTTATAAAACACCGCAGACTGGCCAGGCGTCACCGCTTTTTGCGGCTCATCGAAGAGCACTTCTATCAAATCATCATTAAGCGGACGAATAGTGCAGGGGATGTCTGTCTGACGGTAACGGGTTTTAACAACAGCACGCACCGTTTCAGTTACAGGGGTTCTGTCTACCCAGTGCAGTTGCCGGGCGATCAGTCCTTTGGAATACAGACGGGGATGATCAGCACCCTGACCGACGATGAGCACATTACGTTCAACGTCTTTGTCTACCACGTACCACGGATCGTCACCATGGGCCGCGAGGCCTCCAATGTGTAACCCTTTTCTCTGACCCAGCGTGTGATACATCAGGCCTTCGTGTTCGCCGATAACTTCGCCTTCAGCGGTTTCGATAACACCCGGCTGTGCAGGAAGATATTTAGACAGGAAGTCTTTGAATTTACGCTCACCGATAAAACAAATGCCGGTGGAGTCCTTTTTGTCAGCCGTTACCAGTCCCTGTTCTTCAGCGATTTCACGGACACGGGGCTTTTCCAGTTCGCCAACAGGGAACAATGTTTTAGCGACATGTTCTTCGCCCAGCGTATAAAGAAAGTAACTCTGATCTTTATTACCATCCAGGCCACGTAACATTTGCCAGCGACCGTCTTTCTCACGGCGGCGTACATAATGGCCGGTAGCAATGTAATCTGCACCTAAGTCTTCAGCTGCAAATTCCAGGAAGGCTTTAAACTTAATTTCTTTATTACACATGATGTCCGGGTTAGGCGTTCTGCCGGCTTTGTATTCTTCCAGGAAGTATTCAAATACATTATCCCAGTACTCAGCGGCGAAATTGATCGTGTGTAATTCAATGCCCAGTTTATCAGCCACGGCCTGTGCATCAGCTAAATCTTCTGCAGCTGCACAATATTCGTCGTTGTCATCTTCTTCCCAGTTTTTCATGAAAAGCCCTTCTACCTGGTAACCCTGCTGCTGCAAGAGATACGCAGAAACAGAAGAATCTACACCGCCGGACATACCGACAATGACTTTTTGAGATGCAGGTGAAGGTGTTGAATTTGATGACATATTAACTCTTAGTGGATTTCCAATTTATCTGGCTGACTCAGGGTCGCGGATTCTACCAGAATTATCTGGCTATGGCACGGCAGTAACCCGGCAATTCAGCTATAACTTGTGCCTTTTTGTAAAAAGTATAGAAGCCTGCTGCCATTGCACAATTGCCGGTACGGATTTTCCTCAGGCTCTGTCAGGGAAAATTACTGGATTTGCAGGTATTCGCCGTTAGCAATGCCATCAATGGTCCAGTTGCCGATACGGTACCGGATCAGTCTGAGCGTCGGGAATCCCACGTGGGCTGTCATCCTTCTGACCTGACGGTTTTTGCCTTCGGTAAGGGTCACCGATAACCAGCTGGTGGGAATGTGCTGCCGGAACCTCACTGGCGGATTGCGCGGCCACAGTGCCGGTTCATCCATGCGGTGTACTTTTGCCGGCCGCGTAAGGCCGTCTTTCAGTTCCACACCATCACACAGCTGTTGTATGGCCTCATCTGTGGGCTCTCCCTCGACCTGCACCCAGTAGGTTTTACTGGTTTTGGCTTTAGGATTTGCCAGACGGTGCTGCAGTTTGCCATCGTCTGTGAGTACCAGTAACCCTTCGGAATCTCTGTCGAGCCTGCCGGCTGCATACACGCCGGGAACGGGAATGAAGTCTTTCAGGGTTTGTCTGCCTTCCTGATCGGTAAACTGTGTCAGTACGTTGAATGGCTTATTGAACAGCAGAATTTTGCCCGCCGGCATTTGTCACTCCCGGAAAATAGTCAGAACCGGTGCGCATGCTACCGCAAAAATGCCGGCGGGGCGGACTGTCTGTGTCACTTTTTTGAAGAAAAAAAACGAAATTGCAAAAAAAGATCAGGAAATTGACAAAAATTAGATTGATCTTCACGCTTAAGACAATGGTATGACTTGTAACTCCTACGTTCGACCCTATACTATTGAGCGCGGTAATTTCGGCAGGACAGGGTGCGTCTGCAAGGCGGGCCCGCAAAAATGACGAATTGGGTGTAGTGTTCGTGGGCGAGAGGACATTACACAGTGATCTGTAAACTACAGATATAGACCAGACTGAAAGGTTATTTCAGTAATCGTGATCAGAATCTTACGATATTACCGGAATGCCCTGCATATTATAGCGATTCCACGCGGGGTTAATGGAATAAATCAGGTAGCTCTTTACCGACAACTTTGAGGTATATAATGACCAAAGCTAAGTCGACTATCATCTACACAAAAACAGATGAAGCGCCAATGCTGGCGACTTACTCTTTACTGCCAATCATTGAGAAATTTGCTAAATCTGCTGACATCGACATCGAGTTAAGCGATATTTCACTGGCTGCGCGTATTCTCGCCAACTTCCCGGATTACCTGAACGACGATCAAAAAGTGCCTGACGCACTGACTGACCTGGGTGAAAAAACGCAGGATCCAGAAGCAAACATCATTAAACTGCCTAACATCAGTGCATCTATTCCCCAATTGCGTGCAGCAATCAAAGAATTAAACGCCAAAGGCTATAGCGTTCCTCCGTTCCCTGAAGATCCTAAAACGGACGAAGAAAAAGACATCCGTGAACGTTACGGAAAAGTACTGGGTTCTGCTGTTAACCCGGTTCTGCGTGAAGGTAACTCAGACCGCCGTGCACCTACAGCGGTTAAAAACTTCGCGAAGAAACACCCGCATTCAATGGGTGAGTGGAGCCAGGCTTCACGCTCTCACGTTGCGCACATGCGCGGCGGCGATTTCTACTCAAGTGAGAAGTCCACTACTGTTGAGAAAGATGGCTACGTAAGCATCGAATTTACCGGTAAAGACGGTAGCAAGAAAACCCTGAAGCCACGTGTAGATCTGCTGGCGGGTGAAGTTATCGACGGTATGTTCATGAGCAAGAAAGCCCTGTGCAAATTCTTCGAAGAACAAATCGAAGATGCGAAGCAAACCGGCATTCTGTTCTCACTACACGTGAAAGCGACCATGATGAAGGTGTCTCACCCCATCGTATTCGGTCACTGCGTAAAAGTGTTTTATAAAGAACTGTTCGACAAGCACGGCGATCTGTTTAAAGAACTGGGTGTTAACCCTAACAATGGTTTAGGCAGCGTTTACGACAAAATCGCTTCTCTGCCGGAATCACAGCGTTCTGAAATCGAAAAAGACATCAACGCCTGTTACGCTGACCGTCCGCCTATGGCAATGGTTAACTCAGACAAAGGTATTTCTAACCTGCACGTACCTTCAGACGTTATCGTTGATGCGTCTATGCCTGCAATGATCCGTAACAGCGGTCAGATGTGGGGACCGGATGGTAAGGCGCACGATACTAAAGCGGTTATCCCCGAGTCTACTTATGCGACTATCTATCAGGAAGTGATTAACTTCTGTAAGACCCACGGTGCATTTGATCCTACTACCATGGGTACAGTGCCTAACGTTGGTCTGATGGCGCAGAAAGCGGAAGAGTACGGTTCACACGATAAGACATTTGAACTGGAAGCTGACGGTACTGTACAAATCATCGATCAGGACGGAAATGTGCTGATTGAGCACAATGTTGAAGAAGGCGATATCTGGCGTATGTGTCAGGCGAAAGACGCGCCGATTCAGGATTGGGTTAAACTGGCCGTTACCCGTGCACGTAACTCTGGTATGCCGGCAGTATTCTGGCTGGACGATGAGCGTGCCCACGATGCACAGCTTATCAAGAAAGTTGAGAAGTACCTGAAAGACCACGACACGAATGGTCTGGAAATCCACATCATGTCACCTGTACGTGCGATTCGTTTCTCTATGGAACGTGCAATCCGCGGCCTGGATACTATCTCCGTAACAGGTAACGTTCTGCGTGACTATCTGACTGACCTGTTCCCGATTCTGGAACTGGGTACCAGTGCGAAGATGCTGTCTATCGTGCCTCTGATGGCCGGTGGTGGTCTGTACGAGACTGGTGCGGGTGGTTCTGCACCTAAGCACATTCAGCAGTTCGTTGAAGAAGGTCACTTACGCTGGGATTCACTGGGTGAATTCCTGGCACTGGCAGTGTCTCTTGAAGAGTTGGCTATCAAGCACAGCAACTCTAAAGCGAAAGCACTGGCGGTTGCCCTTGATAAGGCGACTGAGAAGCTGCTGAACACCGGTAAGTCACCTGAGCGTAAAGTGGGTCAGCTGGATAACCGCGGCAGCCATGTATGGCTGGCGCTGTACTGGGCTGAAGCACTCACTGAGCAGACTGAAGATAAAGAGCTGGCTGAACTGTTCAAGCCAACTCTGGAAGCGATGACTGCGAACATCGACAAAATCATCGAAGAAATCGATGCGTCTCAGGGGCAGCCACAGGATATCGGCGGTTACTACTTCCCTGACGAAGACAAGCTGTATGCAGCGATGTCTCCAAGCAAAACGCTGCAGGAGTCCCTGTCTAAGTAAGCGTTTAAGCAAGAACCAAAAAACCCGGCTTTCGCCGGGTTTTTTATTTGGTAGCGGTAAATTTGAAGACACCGCTGAAAATGGCGCATAAAAAAGGCCTTCTACCGACTGCCGAATCGCAGTAAAAAGCCCTTTGAGATGCTTTTTTGAATTTTAACGTTCAGGTTCTTCGACAACACCAATGTTTTCTGCGTGAAGGCCCTTAGGACCCTGCTGTACATCAAACGTTACTTCCTGGCCTGCCTTGAGAGAACGGTATCCATCCATCTGAATGGTGGAGTAGTGGGCAAAAATGTCCTCTCCGCCGTCCTCAGGAACGATAAATCCAAATCCTTTAGCATTGTTAAACCATTTAACTTTACCAACCGCCATACATCGACTTCCTCTTAATCCTTGAACTCATAATACTATGCCCCCACAATAGAAATATGAGGAGCACGATGGCTATGCGCGTCACTCGCATGGCCATAGTTAAAACTGTAGATATTTTAACCATTGAATGTCAAGCGTAAATTAAAGATTATTTATTTACAAAAAAATCGGCTAATCTGCGCTAAGGCACTATTATTGTACTATGAGTAAAGACAACGCGATCAGTATAGACAGAGAAAAAGAGAGGCTTGCGGAGCGACAGAAGACGCAGCCGCCGCCAATGTATAAAGTGTTGTTGAACAACGACGATTACACGCCGATGGACTTCGTGGTCGAAGTACTCATGCATTTTTTTAATATGGATGCTGAGAAGGCCAATCAGACTATGCTCACCGTACATTATCAGGGACGTGCTGTGTGTGGCATATTTACTGCAGAGATTGCAGAAACCAAAGTGATGCAGGTCAATCAGTATGCGCGTAAGCATCAACACCCGCTTATGTGCACCATGGAACAGGCATAGGTCTATTAACAGAGGGCGAGCGATATGTTGAATAAAGAGTTAGAGCAAACGCTGAACGAAGCTTTCGTGTTTGCCAGAGAACATCGTCACGAATTCATGACGGTAGAGCATCTGTTGCTGGCGCTGATGGATAATTCTGCCGCCCGGGACGCACTTAAAGCGTGTGGTGCCAATATCGAGCAAATCAAAAGCGAACTTATCGAGTTTGTTAAAGATACCACGCCACTCATTATGGATGAGCAGGCAAATGACCGTGAGACGCAGCCAACTTTAGGTTTCCAGCGTGTACTTCAGCGCGCGGTTTTTCATGTGCAATCATCAGGCAAAGACGAGGTAACCGGTGCGAACGTGCTGGTGGCTATTTTCTCCGAGCAGGAATCTCAGGCGGTTTATATTCTCAAACGTGCTGACGTCACCCGTCTTGATGTGGTGAATTACATCAGTCACGGTGTCAGTAAAAATGAAGATGAAAGTCCTGCCGGTGCTGAAAGTCAGGAAGAGACAGCAGAGGGCGAAGAGTCCGGTTCTGCACTGAGCAAATATTCTACTGATCTGAACCGTCAGGCGAAGGACGGTAAAATTGACCCGTTAATCGGACGTGATGCGGAAGTAGAGCGTACGATTCAAATTCTGTGTCGTCGCCGTAAAAACAACCCGCTGCTGGTGGGTGAAGCCGGCGTAGGTAAAACGGCTATTGCCGAAGGTTTAGCTTACCGCATCGTTAACGATGACGTGCCGGACGTGATTGCCGACAGTACGGTGTATTCTCTGGACTTAGGCGGCTTGCTGGCCGGTACCAAGTATCGCGGTGACTTTGAAAAACGGTTAAAAGCCATTCTTAAAGAACTCAGCAAAGACGAAAACGCCATTTTATTTATTGATGAAATTCATACGATCATCGGTGCCGGTGCGGCATCCGGTGGTGTGATGGATGCATCTAATTTGCTGAAGCCAAAACTGAGTTCCGGTGAATTGCGTTGCATCGGTTCTACCACCTATCAGGAATACCAGGGCATTTTTGAAAAAGACAGGGCACTTGCCCGTCGCTTCCAGAAAGTCGACGTGGTGGAGCCCTCAGTGAGCGATACGACCAAGATCCTGCTGGGTCTGAAGTCCCGTTACGAAGAGCACCATAGCGTTCGTTTTACCCAGAAAGCACTTCAGGCTGCTGCAGAGCTGTCTGCCAAGTACATCAACGAACGCCATTTGCCGGACAAAGCCATTGACGTCATGGACGAAGCAGGCGCCAGTCAGCGTTTGCTGCCGGTGTCCCGCCGTAAGAAAACCATCAATGTGGCTGATATCGAGCAAATCATCGCTAAGATGGCCCGGATCCCTGAGAAGTCCGTGTCTGCCTCCGACCGTCAGGCGCTGAAACATCTTGGCCGTGACCTGAAAATGGTGGTATTTGGTCAGGACAAAGCCATTGAGACGCTGACAGACGCGATTCACTTATCCCGTGCCGGTCTGGGCAGTGAAGAGAAGCCTATCGGCAGTTTCCTGTTCGCCGGTCCTACCGGTGTAGGTAAGACGGAAGTCACACAGCAACTGGCAAAAATCATGGGTGTGGAGCTTATCCGTTTCGATATGTCGGAATACATGGAGCGCCACGCGGTAAGCCGTTTAATCGGTGCGCCTCCGGGATATGTCGGTTTCGATCAGGGCGGTCTGCTTACCGATGCGGTCATTAAAAACCCGTATTCGGTAGTGCTGCTGGATGAAATCGAAAAAGCCCACAGTGATATTTACAATATTCTGCTGCAGGTCATGGATCACGGTACGCTGACGGATAACAACGGCCGTAAGGTTGACTTCCGTAATGTGGTCCTGGTCATGACCACTAATGCCGGCGTGCAGGAAACCGTTCGTAAATCTATCGGCTTCCAGCAACAGGATCACAGTCATGATGCCATGTCGGAAATCAACAAGGTGTTTACCCCTGAGTTCCGTAACCGTCTTGACGGTATTATCTGGTTCAATCACCTTGGCACCGACGTTATTCTGCAAGTGGTCGATAAGTTCCTGGTGGAACTGGAAGCACAGCTGGATACCAAAGGTGTTACCTTTGAAGTCACGCCGGCTGCAAGGGCGTATCTTGCTGAGAAAGGTTACGATAAATCTATGGGCGCACGGCCTATGTCACGCCTTATAAAAGAGGAAGTGAAGAAAGAGCTGGCTAACGAACTGTTGTTCGGAGAGTTGAGCAAAGGTGGCAGTGTGAAAGTCGATTTGGGTGAAAACAAACTGGAGTTCTCTTTCTCCGGTGCGGAAACTCGGAATGAAGAGGCGGAATCCAACTAAGGATTTCGCGCTCAACCCGACTTAAAAACAAAAAGCCCGGTGATATCACCGGGCTTTTTTTTAAGATTCTACAGACTACTGAGTATTATCTTGCACGATAAACGATGCGACCTTTAGTCAGATCGTACGGCGTCATCTCTACGGTTACCTTGTCACCAGTAAGAATGCGGATATAGTTCTTACGCATTTTGCCGGAGATGTGTGCAGTCACAACGTGACCGTTCTCAAGTTCAACGCGGAATTGTGTGCTTGGAAGTGTGTCAACCACGGTTCCTTCCATTTCGATAGAATCTTCTTTTGCCATGAAAAGCAGTTACCTCAGTAAGTCAAAATTTTGCCGCGCAGACATTAACCAATAAACGCCCGTGTGTAAAGGGTTCAGGCTTTATTTGAGCTGAATTTTTGCCAATTCATGTCAAATAAACGTTCATGGGGCAAAAATTTCGTTTTGTAATTCATTTTATTGCACTCGTCTATCTGATAACCGAGATACAAAAAATTGCGGGCATCGGATTTAGCATGGGCGATTTGCTGTAATATCATCCACGTGCCCATTGACGAGGACGATAACTCAGGCGCAAAAAACGTATACAGCGCTGAGAAAGAAGCTGTACCGTCACAATGACGGATGTCATCGGTAACGGCCACTGCAACCAGCTCATCTCCGTCCCGCGCTTCAATAAATACGGGGGGATTCCAGTTGCAGATAATGAAACTGTTATACTGGTCTCTGTTAGCCGGATACATGCTGCCGTCGGTATGGCGCTCATTAATGTACCGCTCGTAAAGAGGGTAGTATTCGTCTTTCGGTGTTGATGACAGCGTAGTGGTGAGGTGACTGTTGCGCTTCAGCACACGTCGCTGACTTCTTGAGGGCGAAAACTGTGCCACAGGAATACGTACCGACTGGCAGGCTTCGCAGGTAGGGCAGTGGGGCCGGTAAATTTGATCGCCACTGCGACGGAATCCGGCCTGAATCAGCTGTCCGTAACGATAGCGGAGATCCTGTTCAGTTTCTGCAAATACCAGTAACTGTTCATTCTTATCCGGTAAATAACTGCAGGCGAAAGACTGCGTAAGCCCAAACTTCATGGCGTTATATTTCCACCTTGCCAACTACTACGATATGAGGCAGTTATTCTGCCGTTTTCGTCTATTGTAGCATTATGTTGACGTAAGCGGTCAATAAATGTGCTTCTGGGAATGGTTTGCGCCCCGAGGGACTGCAAATGTTCCGTAGGTAACTGGCAGTCAATAAATGCAAGATTATGGTTTTGCATGTGTTTTACCAGCGCCAGCATGGCCAGCTTGGATGTATTCGGTTCTTTGTGGAACATGGATTCACCACAAAAAACACCACCTACTGCCACACCGTACAAGCCGCCGGCCAGTTGATTGTCTTCATTCCATACTTCAACAGAGTGGGCAATGCCGGCTCGGTGTAGTCTTTCGTATGCGGTAATCATGTCACCGGTGATCCAGGTATCCGACGACAGTTCATTACTGTCAGGCCGGTAGCGGGGAATGGATGAGCAAGCACGGATAACCGCGTAGAAATCTTCATTCAGCGTGACGCGGTACTGTTTTCGTTTTGCCAGTTTTTTCAGACTTTTAGATACGTGAAAGCCATCCAGCTCAATGATTGCTCTTGGATCCGGCGACCACCAGAGTACCGGCTCATCATCGCTGAACCAGGGGAAAATGCCGTTGGAGTAAGCCTGAAATAATCGGGGGGCATCCAGTGTTGCGCCGTAAGCCAGCAGGCCGTCAGGTTCTTTCAGTGCAGTTGAAACAGGCGGAAAAGGCGTATCAACATTCAGGTAAGGAAGTTCAATCATGGAATCACGGGGCAGGGAAGCTGCCCCGTACCTCAGTTATCAGCCTTGTTCCGGGCGGAAACCGTCGAGGAATTTTTCTGCATCCAGTGCAGCCATACAACCGGTACCGGCTGAGGTAATTGCCTGACGATAAATATGATCGCTCACATCACCGGCAGCAAAAATACCTTCCACCGAGGTTTGTGTGGCATTACCCTGCAGACCGCTCTGAACAACAATATAGCCGTCTTTCATTTCAAGCTGACCTTCAAAAATATCCGTGTTCGGCTTGTGGCCAATGGCAATAAACAGGCCCATTACATCGATTTCTTCTT
Organism: Alteromonas sp. ABH4_456; assembly: GCF_056160645.1. NCBI lineage: Bacteria > Pseudomonadati > Pseudomonadota > Gammaproteobacteria > Alteromonadales > Alteromonadaceae > Alteromonas > Alteromonas sp. ABH4_456. The sequence continues at coordinate 195,031 of NZ_JBSWXO010000008.1, read as the reverse complement.
TGGCATCGGACTGCGTGTCAGCGATACGGACTTTGGTTACGCCCATTTCATCGCCCAGCACTTCGTCCAGCGTTTTATTCAGGTGCAGAACCACGTTACCGTTTTCTGCTTTGTCCAGCAGACGCTGCTCAAGAATTTTTTCACTGCGGAAAGTGTCACGACGGTGAATAACGTGAACTTCAGACGCGATGTTCGACAGATACAGTGCTTCTTCCACGGCAGTATTACCGCCGCCCACAACCGCTACTTTCTGGTTACGGTAGAAGAATCCGTCACAGGTTGCGCAGGCAGAGACCCCTTTACCTTTGAACGCTTCTTCAGATTCCAGACCCAGGTATTTCGCAGAAGCACCGGTTGCGATGATCAGTGCATCACAGGTATAAGTGCCTGAATCACCGTAAAGGGTGAACGGGCGCTTACTGAAATCAGTTTTGTTGATGTGGTCAAAAATGATTTCTGTATTGAATTTCTCTGCGTGTTTTTGCATGCGTACCATCAGATCAGGACCTGTCAGTCCTTCAGGGTCGCCCGGCCAGTTTTCAACTTCTGTGGTTGTTGTTAACTGTCCACCCTGCTGAATACCTGTTAACAGTACAGGTTCAAGGTTTGCTCTGGCCGCATAGACTGCTGCGGAATATCCTGCCGGGCCAGAGCCGAGAATAAGTAGACGGACGTGTCTGCTTTCTGCCATTTCTATCTCCAATGCTTTCACTCATCGCCGCTGACAACGAGCCTTTAAATGATGGTATCTTTATGTGGGTCAATATCGCATATTCAACCTGAATTGAGTATGACTTTTCATTACAATATATGTCAGTAATGTAACCTGAGCCGTTAACCGGGCTATAATAAACCAAACCGCAGTATATTTAGTATAGAATGCTGAATACATCCGGGATTATTTGTAGTTTAATAAAATAAAATCCAGACGTTGACCGGGGTCAGCACCGGCAGGAGAGCAGGCATGTCACAATCAGTAATTACGCTTCTGCGTGACGGACAAGACTATATGAATACCTGGCCGGTAAAACGGGAGCTTTATGCTTTCTTTCCGGAGTGCCGTGTCGTCAGTGCTACAAAGCTGGCTATCAAAGCCATGCCGCCTCTGGCCATTGTGGCCGCGGGAATGATGTTAAATGTGCTGGGAAGTGCATACCTGCCGCAGGCGATGGCAATTGGGTTGTTCTTCATCAGCCTGCCATTACAGGGCTTACTCTGGTTGGGGCACCGCTCGAATCAGACTCTGCCGCCGCAAATTAAAAGCTGGTATCAGGAAGTTCACCGTAAAATGGCAGCAGAAGGTTGTGAATTGCAGGCAATGCGTTCTCAGCCTAAATATCGTGAACTGGCGGCTACGCTGAAAACAGCATTCAGTGAACTCGACCGCGTTTTCACGCAAAAATGGTTTAACTGAAACCCGTTCCTGCTACCGGTGACGTGTTACTGCGTCACCTGACTGCCAGGTTTTTAAACCTTCTTATCTTTTCAGTCAGCTTACGTTGCTTCGCTGTTCTTAACGAATACCAGATTTTCCCCGCATCGTCTGCAGCGATAAGTCATGCCCTTTTTCACATTATTATGCCTTCTCACCGACAATTCTATAGTCTGGCAGCCACAGCGGTAGTTAAAGGTTGTCAGGCCCAGTACGGATAAGTCGAAGTCATGTGTCGTTGAAGGGGATACGCCGTAAACATGTTGCATGACAGTCTGCCATTCCGGACCGTGAGGTTTCACTCTGCGTCGTTTGCCTGCTGTATGCCACGTTATCAGATGACTGACTTCATGTGGGATCACATCACTGAAAAATGCCGCTTTGTTTGCAGCCAGTAATACAGGATGAAAGTTAACCCTGTTCTGCTGTAAAAAGGCGGTGCCGGCGTTTTTACCGCTGCGCCTGAAAGACACATCGGGCAAAGGGAAAGGGCGGTTAAAATAACGTTCTGCAACAGCAAAGAGGCGGTGAACTTCACGGATCACCGCCTCTTTTTCAGAGTGATTAAGTGTCACCGGGTCTTAGTCCACCTTACACTGAAGGCACAGGGTGTATACACCGCGTGGATCATTCAGGTTGGTTACCGTGCCGGTTTCTGCTAACAGGTTCTTCACCATTTTCATCAGGTGACTGTCGTTATCAGCGAATTGCATTTTTGCACCCCACACCAGCGCCTGGCCGAAAAACTCTTTCCAGAATTGTTCCTGAGGAGACAGGATACGCTCTACGTACTGGGTGTCCCAGGTTTCCAGACCGGCAATTTCAGCAGCGGATGCGACGGCATCATCAAGGTCGCCCAGTTCGTCTACCAAACCCAGTTCCAGTGCCTGACTACCAATCCATACACGGCCCTGGGCAATTTTATCAACCGCTTCAGGGCTCATACCGCGGGATTCACCCACCATGGTGATGAACTGGCGATAAGCACTTTCCACATTGCGCTGGAGGATTTCACCAAAGCGGGGATCCAGCTTGCGCAGTGCTGACATACCGGCAATTTCGGTAGATGCAACACCGTCGGTGTTAATGCCAAGGTATTCCAGTGAATCCTCGAAGGTAAGAAACATACCAAACACACCGATGGAGCCAGTGATAGTGCTGGGAGAAGCAATGATTTTATCTGCCGGTGCAGAAATCCAGTAACCGCCGGACGCTGCATAGGTGCTCATAGACACAACGACAGGTTTACCGGCGCTTTGCAGTTCCAGCACTTCCTGACGGATAATTTCGGATGCAAATGAACTGCCTCCCGGTGAATCGACCTGCAGAACGACAGCTTTCACCGTATCATCCAGACGGGCCTGTCGTAATAAGCGTGCTGTGCTGTCCCCACCGATTGTGCCGGCGGGCTGATTACCGTCGAGGATTTCGCCTTTGGCTACCACAATTGCGACTTTATCCTTCGTGTTACCAATTTTGGGTAACGGCGGATTAACGGCTTTCAGGTAAGTATTAAAAGGGGTAACGTTGACACCCAGTTTGTTTTCATCCGTTCCGACTAAAGCAACCAGTTCCTGACGGACTTCTTCCCGGGTTTTAAGGGCATCCACCCAGCCGTTGTTCAGTGCATATTTAGCGAAATCTGCACCGGCTTCTTCAAACTTGTTCAGCAGAACGTCCAGTTCTTCATCGAAGTTACTGACATCAATACCACGGGCAGCAGCCACATCAGCTTTGTATTGTGACCAGTAAGTGTCGAGCCACAACTTGTTTGCTTCTTTTGCCGCGTCAGACATGTCATTACGGATAAACGGCTCTACGGCAGATTTGTACGTACCAACACGGAAGATATGTGTCGTAATGCGTAATTTCTCCAGCATGTCTTTAAAGTACATGCCAAAGCGGCCGTAACCTTCAAACATCACACCGCCCATTGGATTCAGGTAAATATGATCAGCACGTGCTGCAAGGTAATATTGATTCTGGCTGTAGTAGTCGCCGATAGCGTAGACCGGTTTTTCGGTCTTAAAGTCATCGATGGCAGCGGCTACGGTGCGGAGTTTATCCAGTCCGCCGCCCTGTAACCCGGACAAATCCAGAATGAGCGCTTTTATGCGGGAGTCCTGCCTGGCGTTATTCAGTACCTTAACCACATCACGTACCAGCACTTCCGGGTTATCCGGTTCTTCACCAAACGCTTCCTGCATGAATTGTGAAAACGGGTCGACCTGCTCTTTTTCAATGACCAGGTTACCGTTCAGCTGCAATAATAATGCACTGTCAGGTTTTACCGAGATGGGATCTTCACTGCTACTGATGGCAATAATGACGCCAATAACAAGAACCAGAAAAATAAGATTAAATACGAGTTTTCTGGCGAAATTCAGTACTGTCCATAGTCCTGTGAATAATGCTTTCGTCCAGCTTCCTTTTGCTGCCATATTGCTTTGTACCTCAGACGGATGTTTAGTTCATAGTAACGGAACCACGAAGGATAGCTAACTTAAATTGTAATGAATTGTGATAGCGGTAAACAAGCGCTACAGGCCTGATTTACTGTGAATATACATCATTGAGGGATAAGTTTGGTAAAAGCTGTTTCATCTGCACCACGCCGCTGATACATTGTGCTTTCATCAATGTATTTCCCGATGTGTATAAGGAGAACCGCAATTGGAAGCTCTTGACCTGCTGTTAAACCGTCGTTCCCAACCCAGACTCAAAGCCCCTGCGCCGGAGGGCGATGCCCTGGAAAATATTTTTCAGGCCGCTTTACGTGCGCCGGACCATGCGGCGCTTACGCCATGGCGTTTTATTGTGTGTGAAGGGCAGGGGCTGGTAAAACTCGGTTCTGTGTTTGAGCAGTCTGCTATTGAAAACGACAAATCCGCCAAAGAAATAGAACGTGCCCCGCAGTTGCCACTGCGTGCTCCCATGGTGATTGTGGCCATCACGACATATAAAGAGCATGAAAAAGTGCCCCGCGTGGAGCAGGTCGCGTCCACAGCCTGTGCGGTAATGGCCATGCAAATGGCTGCTCAGGCGCAAGGATTTAACGGAATATGGCGGACTGGCGCATATGCCCATTGTGAGCTGGTGAGAAAGGCACTGTCGTTAAATGAAGAAGATGAAATAGCCGGATTTTTATATTTAGGCACACCGGCAATCGATACGCCGCCGGTAATACGTCCGGACAGCACGCCGTTTTTCACTTACTGGCGCTGATCGTTTCAATCCTGACCGGCGTTGACCGCATCGGTGATAAGCACAAAGCAAAAGGCCGGCAACACTGCCGGCCTTCCTGTATCCGTTGAACGGACATTAAATTGAGTCAGTATTAATCTACCTGAACAATTTTCAGCGCGTTGGTCGCACCGATTTTTTCCATTTCATCGCCGTAAGTCATGATCACACTGTCACCTTCTTTCACCAGACCGATGGCTTTCAGTGCTGCCATGGTGTCGTGTTTCAGCTGACCCGGTTCACTGTCGCGGGAATCAAAGAATACCGGCTTCACACCACGGTAAAGTGCCATTGCATTAAGCGTGGCTTCGTGACGTGACATAGCTATGATAGGTAAACCGGTGGTAATACGTGACATCAGCTTAGGCGTATTACCACTTTCAGTTAATGCAACAATAGCTTTGATGCTTGGCAGGTGGTTAGCAGCATAAACTGCAGACAACGCCACTGTTTCACTGACCGTAGAGAACACTGTATCCATTCTGTGCTTGGACAGTTTAACGCTGGGGTGTGTTTCTGCACCTTCACAAACCCGTGCCATGGCTCTCACTGTTTCAACAGGGTAATTACCGGCAGCAGTTTCCGCCGATAACATCACTGCATCCGTACCGTCCAGTACGGCGTTCGCCACGTCCATCACTTCTGCACGGGTTGGCATCGGGCTGGTGATCATTGATTCCATCATCTGCGTGGCAGTAATGACAACTTTATTCAGTTGACGAGAGCGGGCAATCAGTTTCTTCTGAACACCTACCAGCTCTGCATCACCGATCTCCACACCCAGGTCACCACGGGCAACCATAACGGCGTCAGATGCACTGATAATATCGTCAATGGCTTCATCGGTAGCAACGGCTTCGGCACGTTCTACTTTGGCACAGATTAGTGCTTCACAACCGGCTTCGCGGGCCAGCTCGCGGGCGTAGTTCAGATCTGCACCTGAACGGGGGAAGGACACTGCCAGATAATCAACGCCGATTTTAGCGGCAGTTTTAATATCTTCTTTGTCTTTCGCAGTCAGAGCTTCGGCCGACAGACCACCGCCCTGACGGTTGATGCCTTTATTGTTAGACAGTTTTCCGCCTACGGTTACTTTTGTATGCACTTTACGACCGGCTACTTCAGTAACTTCCAGTTGAATACGGCCATCGTCGAGTAGCAGAATGTCGCCGGTGTTTACGTCGTCAGGCAGCGCTTTATAGTCGATGCCTACTGCATTCACGTCACCGTCATCTTTTGCCATTTCAGCATCAAGGGTAAAAGGTGCGCCTACATCAAGATTTACTGCGCCTTCTTTAAACCGGGCTACACGAATTTTAGGGCCCTGCAAATCACCGAGAATGGCTACATATTTATTTAAGTTCTTTGCTGCCTGACGTACTTTCTTCGCACGCTCAATGTGATCTTCAGCCTGACCGTGAGAGAAGTTCATCCGCACTGTGTTTGCACCTGCTGCGATGATGGCTTCAATGCGTTCGATTGTGTCTGTTGCTGGTCCTAATGTGGCAAGTATCTTTGTTCTTCTGGTCATATGATTCGTCGCTTGTTCTTCGTCGTTAACAGGGAGGCTTCTACACACGTTACTTACATTGACAATAATGTCGAAAAAATGTTCGATTTATGTTGCTGTAATGCTTTTACGTAATTTTATTACAGAATAGTAGAGCAATCTGACAAAAATGTGAATGCAAAGAACTTTTTTCCTCACTGGCCTTACCAGTGAGGTGTGAACTAATCTGAACGCAGGAAGAAGAAAAAATGGTTAAAAAAAGACCGCTGGTAAAAGCGGTCTTCAATAAATCAGCTGGAATGAACTGTTATAAGTCGCGTTTGTCAAAACGGGAACCACGAAGGGTGTCTTTGACCCGCTTGAGATTTTCTCTGAATTTATTGCCACGACGCAGGGTGAAGCCGGTGGCCAGTACATCAATTAAGGTAAGCTGGGCAATACGGCTCGCCATGGGCATGTACATGTCAGTGTCTTCCGGCACTTCCAGAGACAATACGTAACTGCATTCACGTGATAAAGGGCTGTCTGCAGAGGTGATACCAACGACAGTGGCATCGTTACTGCGGGCAATCTGGGCAATCTCGACCAGGCTTTTGGTTCTGCCGGTGTGGGAAATCAATACAACCACATCGCCGTCTGTGCAGTTCATGCAACTCATGCGTTGCATCAGAATATCTTCAAAGTAAACCACGGGCACATTGAAGCGGAAAAACTTATTCAGCGCGTCATGGGCTACAGAGGCCGAAGCGCCGAGGCCAAAAAATGAAATTTTTTGTGCCTGAGTCAACAGATCAACAACACGGTTAACAACATTGACGTCAATGGACTGCCGCGCAACTTCGAGGGATGCCATGGTGCTTTCGAAAATTTTGTTGGTGTATTCACCCGGGCCGTCACTTTCATCTACATGACGGTTAACATATGGCGTGCCATTCGCTAAGCTTTGTGCCAGATGCAATTTAAAATCCGGGAAGCCTTTGGTGTCCAGGCGGCGGCAAAAACGGTTTACTGTCGGCTCACTGACATCAGACATTTTAGCGAGCGTTGCTATACTCGAATGAATTGCCGTTTGCGGGTTGGCCAATATTATTTCGGCAACTTTGCGCTCAGACTTGCTGAAAGCGGCTTTATTTTGCGTAATTTTCTCAAGAATATTCATACGGATATAGCGAAAAGTAAGGTAAAGTTATAGTCATTCCAGCTTTCTATACTACCCAAAGTGACTCGGGTGACAAGAAAAATGTAATTTTTTGACAATCGAAGCAACAGAATGGCGGGTATTCAGCGAATAAATACCTCTTTAACGTGTCATAGATGACTCAAGTTGTAATTTTACTACATTTGGTGTTAACTATGTGCTAACAACGACGAGACAGTTCATCTGCGTTGCCTGACAGTATCGAACTGTTATCTGGATTATCATTAAGAAGGTCGACAAAATATGGTAATGGATAATTCCTTTGAACCCTGTGATTTTGTGCTGTTTGGCACGTTAGGGGATCTCTCACGACGGAAACTATTGCCGTCCTTATATCAGCTGGAAAAAGCTGAGCTCATTCACCCTGATACCAAAATTATTGGTGTAGCGCGTCAGGACCTGAGCACTGAGGACTACAAGAAAGAAGTCCGTAACAACATCGAAAAATTTGGTTCTAAACAAGTTTGCGAAGATACCTGGGCCCGCCTTGAAGCCCGTCTGCAATATGCTTGTGTGGATATGAAGAATACTGAAAGCTACCGCGTTTTTGATTCAGTAGTAGATGCAGACCGCATTATGGTTTGCTATCTGGCGACTCCGCCGGCTATCTACGGTGACATCTGCCGTGGTCTGCACAGCTGCGATATTATCGACAGCTCCGTACGTGTAGTGCTGGAAAAACCAATCGGTCACGATCTTGAATCTTCTAAAGTCATTAATGACCAGGTTTCAGAATACTTTAAAGAATCGCAAATCTACCGCATTGACCACTATCTGGGTAAAGAAACCGTTCTTAACCTGATTGCCCTGCGTTTTGCTAACTCCATATTTGCTACCAACTGGGACCACAACTCCATTGACCACGTACAGATTACTGTTGCTGAGTCGGTAGGGATTGAAGGCCGTTGGGGCTATTTTGATGACGCTGGTCAAATGCGTGACATGGTGCAGAACCACCTGTTGCAAATTCTCAGTCTGATTGCCATGGAACCGCCGGCAAACCTGAATGCCGACAGTATCCGTGATGAAAAACTGAAAGTACTGAAAGCCTTACGTCCGATTAACCTGAGCAATATCAATGAATCAACAGTTCGTGGTCAGTACACGTCTGGTTTCGTTAAGGGTGAAGAAGTACCTGGCTATCTGGAAGAAGAGGGTGCCAACACCCGCAGCCGTACTGAAAGCTTCGTTGCCATTAAAGCCGACATCGACAACTGGCGCTGGGCCGGCGTGCCATTTTATTTAAGAACAGGTAAGCGTTTGCCGACCAAAGTGTCTGAAGTTGTGATTTACTTCAAACGCCAGCCACACAACCTGTTCGGTGACAGCTTCCAAAATCTGCCGCCTAATAAACTGGTTATCCGTCTGCAGCCTGACGAAGGTGTTGAAATCACCGTAATGAACAAGGTACCGGGTCTGACCAGCTCAGGTTCAATGGACCTGCAAAAGTCAAAACTCGACCTGAGTTTCTCGGATGCATTCGGCGACGACCGCATTCCTGATGCTTATGAAAAGCTGTTACTTGAAGTGATGCTGGGCAACCAGGCTCTGTTCGTTCGCCGTGATGAAATTGAACAGGCGTGGAACTGGGTTGATTCAATTCTTGAAGCGTGGAAGCAAACTAATGAGCCACCGGAGCCTTATCAGGCTGGTACGTGGGGACCGGTAGATTCTATCGGGTTATTAGCCCGCGCTAACCGTAGTTGGTATGAAAGCAAAACAACACGGAAGAAGAAATAAGATGGCTTTGACAATTAATGCTTTTGACAATGCAGATGCACTGACCAGTGCATTTGCAGACACGCTTATTTCACTGCTGGAAAAAGGCATTGCTGAACGTGGCCGCGCCAGTCTGGTAGTGAGCGGGGGCAGAACACCTCTGGCTCTGTTCAAACAGCTTAGCCAGACTGACCTTGCCTGGGATAAAGTTGACATTACGCTGGCTGATGAGCGTTGGGTTGATGAAAATGACGACGCCAGCAATACAAAGCTGGTGCGTGAAAACCTGATTCAGAACAAAGCGGCAGCCGCTAATTTTGTCACTTTGAAAACGGATGATGCAGATGCCAATGATGGTATCGCCGAGGCGGAAAACCGCCTGTCCAGTTTCAGCCAGCCTTTCGACGCGCTTATTCTCGGTATGGGCGAAGATGGCCACACAGCATCACTGTTTCCGTGTTCGGAGCAGGTTGCGGATGGTCTGGATCTGGCGAGTGGTAAAATTTGTATCGCTACCCAACCCACCACGGCCCCTCACCAACGTATTTCACTGACACTGCCTGCGCTGTTAAACAGTCGCAATATCTTTATTCACCTCACCGGTGAAAAGAAAAAAGCGGTTTTAGAAGACGCCATTGCTAATGCAACTGAGCTGGAAAAACCCGTTACCGCAGTTGTCAACCGTGCTGATGTCACGCTGATGTGGGCACCCTAGGAGCAGATCATGAATTCTCAAATTGCTGAAGTAACACAGCGAATTATTGAACGCAGTAAAGCAACCCGTAAGGCCTATCTGGAAAAAATTGAGAAGGCCCGTCGTCAGGGACCGCACCGTGGTGTGCTGTCATGTGGTAACCTGGCTCACGGCTTCGCCGCTTGTGGCAGCGATGACAAAGCCGATTTGCGTTCAATGACGAAAGCCAATATCGCAATTATCTCTTCTTACAACGATATGCTATCGGCTCACCAGCCGTACGAAGCATATCCGGCAATCATTAAAGAAGCCATCCGTCAGGTGGGCAGCGTAGCGCAGTTCGCCGGTGGTGTACCGGCCATGTGTGATGGTGTTACTCAGGGTAACCCAGGCATGGATCTGAGCCTGATGAGCCGTGACATTATTGCCCAGGCGACGGCAGTGGGTCTGTCTCACAACATGTTCGACGGCGCTCTGATGCTGGGGATCTGTGACAAAATTGTCCCAGGATTACTGATGGGGTCACTGGCCTTTGGTCACTTACCGACTGTATTCATTCCTGCTGGACCAATGCCTTCAGGTCTGCCAAACAAAGAAAAAGCCCGTGTCCGTCAGGAATTTGCACAGGGTAAAGTCGGGCGCGACAAATTACTTGAAGCAGAATCTCAGTCTTACCACTCTGCCGGTACCTGCACTTTCTACGGTACAGCGAACTCTAACCAGCTGGTTGTTGAGACTATGGGTCTGCATCTGCCGGGTTCATCGTTTGTTAATCCGGGCACGCCACTACGTGATGCACTGACAAAAGCAGCATCCGTTCAGGCAACCCGTATCACTGACCTGGGCGACAACTACACGCCGATTGGTCATATTGTTGACGAGAAAGCCATTGTTAACGGTATCGTTGCATTACTGGCGACCGGTGGTTCAACTAACCACACCATGCACCTTGTGGCGATTGCCCGTGCAGCCGGTATTCTGGTTAACTGGGACGACTTCTCAGATCTGTCTGATGCCACACCGTTAATTACCCGTATCTATCCGAATGGTCACGCTGACATTAACCATTTTGTCGCTGCCGGTGGTATGTCGCTGTTGTTCAAACAGCTGCTGGATGCAGGTCTGCTGCACAATGACGTTAAGACAATTTGTGGTGACGGTCTGGATTTATACACCAAAGAGCCGGTTCTGAAAGACGGTGAACTTGAATGGCGTGACGGTCCGGTTGAATCTCTTGATAAAGAGGTAGTGGCCACTATTGAGAAACCCTTTAAGCCTGACGGTGGTGTTTGCGTACTTCGCGGTAACCTGGGTCGTGGCGTTATCAAAACGTCTGCGCTTAAGTCGCCGGTTTGCCACATTAAAGCACCTGCTGTGGTGTTCGAAGATCAGTTCGAACTGGATGCGGCGTTTAAGTCCGGTGATCTGGACAAAGACTGCATTATCGTTGTGCGCTTCCAGGGCCCGTCAGCGATTGGTATGCCTGAACTGCACCGCTTAACACCACCTCTGGGGGTGTTACAGGACCGCGGATTCAAAGTTGCGCTGGTAACAGACGGACGTATGTCCGGTGCATCAGGTAAAGTACCTGCGGCTATCCATGTTACTCCGGAAGCTTATAAAGGCGGCATGCTGGCGAAAGTGGAATCCGGCGACCTCATCGAACTGAATACAGAAACCGGTGAACTGACATTGCTGGTGGATGACGAAACTCTGGCTGCACGTACCGCAAAAGAAGCGGACCTGGCGCATCATCAGGAAGGTATGGGACGTGAACTGTTCTCCGGTTACAGAAATATTCTGTCCGGTGCTGAAGAAGGTGCGTGTTCATTGTTTGTAACTCAGGAGCAGGCGCTATGACGGCACTTTTTGTTGCAGATGTCGGCGGGACTAACATTCGTCTTGCCCGTGTAACTGATACCGGTGTAGACAATATCATCAAATACCAGTGCAGAGATTTTGCCAGTATTGATTTGGCTATTGGTCAGTATTTCGCAGATTTACCTCAGTTCACCTTTACGTCAGGTTGTATTGCTATTGCCTGTCCGGTACTGGGTGACCAGGTAGAGATGACGAACCACAGCTGGGCATTCTCACAAACTGCATTACGTAGTCAGCTGAAGCTGGACAATCTTTTTGTGATCAATGATTTCACAGCCGTGGCGCATTCATTACCGGTATTAGGTGATGATCAGGTGGTGCAAATCGGAACCGGCACGGCGAAAACCAACGGCAATATCGCTGTATTTGGTCCGGGCACCGGGTTAGGTGTAGAACACATCACCATGACGTCTTCAGGCTGGCAAACTCTGGACGGCGAGGGTGGTCATGTTGATTTCGCCCCTGTTGATGAAACAGATGTGGTGATCTGGCGCTACCTGCAAAATGAACACGGTCGCGCATCTGCCGAAGAGGTGATGTCTGGTCGCGGACTGATGAACATCTACAAGGCGCTGGCATTACACAATAACGTACCGGTAACACACACAGAACCGTCTCAGGTTACTGAACGTGCGTTGTCCGGCGAATGCGATGTGTGCGTACAAACTCTGACTCAGTTCTGCCGTATCATGGGCAGTTTTGCCGGTAACCTGGCACTGAACATGGCTACCACCGGTGGTATTTTCATCGGCGGCGGTATTGCGAACCGTTTTGCAGAATTCTTAAAAGAGAGTGACTTCCGTGCCCGCTTCGAGGCCAAAGGCCAGATGAAGCATTACGTGAAAGACATTCCAACTTATCTGATTGCAGAGCCCGACCACGGATTATTAGGTGCATCTGCATACCTGAAACAACATACAGCGAGTGAACTATGACAACGAACGCTAACTATACACCGGCAGACATTTTTGCTGCTGGCCCGGTAGTCCCGGTACTGGTAATTAAGGACCTGGACAAAGCTGTGCCACTGGCAAAAGCACTGATTGCAGGTGGCATTAAGGTGCTGGAAGTCACACTGCGTACACCTGTTGCTCTGGATGTGATTGAGAAAATCGCAGACGAAGTACCTGAAGCGATTATCGGTGCGGGTACTGTTACCAATGCACAGCAGCTTAAACAGGTTGTTGAAGCAGGAGCGAAATTTGCTATCAGCCCGGGTCTGACTGAAGCACTGCTTGAAGCCGGTAAAGGTTACGATATTCCGTTAATTCCGGGTATTTCTTCAATTTCTGATCTGATGACAGCGAAGGATGCGGGTTATGACCACCTGAAATTCTTCCCTGCTGAAGCATCAGGTGGCGTGAAGGCGCTTAAATCTATCGGCGGTCCTTTCCCTGATGTGACATTCTGTCCTACAGGCGGTATCGGTCCGGCTAACTACAACGACTACCTGGCTCTGTCTAACGTCCGTTGTGTTGGTGGTTCATGGGTTGCACCTGATGATGCCATTGAAAGCGGCGACTGGGACAAGATCACCCAACTGGCAAAAGAAGCCTGTGACGGTGCCAAAGCCTGAGTACAAATTCTCTGATTTTGCTCAGAAACCGGATGTTGTATAACATCCGGTTTTTTTATGTCTGCAGGCATGCTTATGCCTGATGGTGTGTTTTTCCCGCTTGTGACAATAGCTGACTAAAGGGGGGAAACAATTTGCGTGACGCTGCGGCTTTCGCCGGGTGCTAATGTGCATCCATTGGTCACGGCAGTCTCAATACATAACATATGTCTGAAACCAAACGCGTCCATGTCAGCGATAGAAGCAGCCCCTTGCCAGGGATTCCAGACCACCAGAGAATCGTGTCCCATAGATGTTACGCGGGTAAATGGCTTCTCTTCCACATAAACGGTTACGTCAGGAGCAGCATGCTGATGAATGCGGTCTGTTTCACCACTGAAAGTATACGGAGACGGGGCAGGCTTTAATGCCCAGTTTTCCAGTTTGTCTTTGTACTCGCCTTCAATACCTGTAATTTTGGTATGCGCGATATCTGCCACTGAAAAATAGGTGTGCATTGCTGCATTGAATGAAAACGGCACGATACCGGTGTTTTCTGTTTTCAGTGTAATCGACAGGGTTTTACCCACCAGAATTTCGTAGCTGACTTTGCAATCATATTCAAAGCCTTCACCACGGCTGAATGTGGGGGTAAGAACAATGCGTGTGCCGTCTCCGGTGTCTTCAGAAGACTGAATCTGCCAGCTTTGGGTGCGCAAAAAACCATGAGAGGGGAGTTCACCTTTCTCACGGCTATGGTCATCACTGAACCAGGGCCAGCACAGAGGAATTCCACCACGAATCGGGCGCTCACCGTTTAAGAACGCATGAGGACTGAGCCATAAACGGTCACGATCATCAGATTTTGGTATGAATGACAGTACATGCGCGCCAAATAAGCTGATACGGCTGCTGGCAAACTGATTGTCTACGTTTAAAAAGGTGATCCCTGAAGATTCTTCAACAGTTACAGAGTCGGGAATACTCATGTGACATCTCCTTGCCAAAATAAAGTCCGGTTAATATTGTGCATCTAAAAACAAAAAGGTGCGATAGCAAATCGCACCTTTTTTACATTTTTATCTTGCTTATCACCCGGTTAGGGCGTGTTCGCATTATTTTGAAATATGCTGAACTAAATCAAGTACTTTATTTGAGTAACCCCATTCGTTGTCGTACCAGGATACAACTTTAACGAACGTGTCAGTCAGAGCGATACCTGCATCTGCATCGAAGATTGAAGTGCGTGCGTCACCCAGGAAGTCATTAGACACAACAGCATCTTCGGTGTAACCCAGAATGCCTTTCAGTTCACCTTCAGACGCTTCCTTCATTGCTTCACAGATAGCTTCATAAGTGGTTGGCTTTGCCAGATTTACTGTCAGGTCAACAACTGAAACATTCGGAGTAGGCACACGGAATGCCATGCCGGTTAATTTACCGTTCAGTGCTGGGATAACTTTACCAACGGCTTTCGCAGCACCGGTAGAAGATGGAATGATGTTCTGGCTCGCACCACGACCACCGCGCCAGTCTTTGTGAGAAGGACCGTCAACAGTTTTCTGTGTTGCTGTCGTCGCGTGAACAGTCGTCATCAGACCGTCAACAATACCGAATTTGTCGTTCAGTACTTTCGCCAGAGGCGCAAGACAGTTTGTGGTGCACGACGCATTAGAAACGATAGTCTGGCCATCGTATTCACCGTGGTTAACACCCATAACGAACATAGGCGTGTCGTCTTTAGATGGTGCAGACATCACCACTTTCTTTGCGCCGGCTTCAAGGTGAGCTGAAGCAGTATCTATTGTCAGGAACAAACCTGTAGATTCAACAACAACGTCAACGTTTACATCGTTCCATGCCAGGTCAGCAGGGTTTCTTTCTGATGTAACACGGATAGTTTTACCATTTACTATCAGCTGGTTATTGTCTACCTTTATTTCACCATCAAAAACGCCATGGGTTGAATCATATTTCAGCATGTAAGCGATGTAATCTGTGTCCAGCAGATCGTTGATAGCAACAACTTCGATGTCGTCACGCTTTTGTGCAGCGCGCATTACCAAACGACCAATGCGTCCAAAACCATTGATACCGATGCGAATAGTCATGTCATACCTCTAATTGTATTTTGGTACAAGTGAAAAAAAATTACGTAAAGTATGGATCAAAATGGCATAATTGGCAAAGTAAAAAGCAAAAAATGTTGCAAAATTACAACTATGAACTATGCAAACGTATTCAGTTTCGTTGTATCGGGTCTTTAACTGATAATGCTCAAAATAATGTGTTGATGAGAATGCGCGGCCGTTGCCTTAACATTATCAACACGGGAAACAGGAATAGATAAAATGACAAATCCCGTTTTACAACAGCTGGTTGAGATGCGCGGCATAGAGACCCACTATGTTGATGCGTGGGGCAAACCTGCCACGATTTCAGAATCAAGCCAGACCAAATTACTTAATGCACTGGGTTACGACACCAGCAATGAAGCTGCTATAGAACAACAGCTTTCAGAAGAAGCCAGAAAAATCTGGCAGACTCCGCTCAACCCGGTACAGGTTTTACGCCAATCAGACACCGTTCCGTTTTCTGTACGGTTACCGATAGAGCTGGTAACCGATGAGTATACTGTAGCGCTCTCTTTTGAAGATGGACAGACATTCGTCCACACTTTTGCACCGGTTGACGAAACACTGGTAAATGTCGCCCAGCTGGAAGACGTGGAATATCACGAATACGCTGTCACACTGCCGGTTCAGGCGCCCACGGGGTATCATACACTGAGCTTATCGGTGGAAGGGGATGATGAACCGCTTTGCAGTATGCGGGTTATTATTGCACCTTCAGCCTGCTTCATCCCTGAATCCATTGCTGCCGGTAAAAAGATTTGGGGCCTGAGTGTGCAACTCTACTGTGTACGCAGTCAGAAAAACTGGGGTATGGGCGACTTCTCAGATCTGGCTTTATTAACCGAAAAGGCCGCTGCCACCGGAGCAGAGTTTATCGGGTTGAACCCTATTCATGCGCTGTATCCGGCGAACCCTGATGCCTGCAGCCCTTACGGACCGTCTTCACGTCGCTGGCTGAATTATTTATACCTCGATGTGACAGCCATGCCCTGTTTTGACGACGCCAGTGTGCAGACCATTGTGAATGATGCGGCTTTTCAGGAAAAACTTGCAGCAGCAAGAGCGGCTGACCTGGTTGACTATGCTGCCGTTGCGTCACTTAAACTGCCTGCACTCTCCGCATTGTTCGACGTGTACTACAACAAGTACCTGACTAAAAATACAAAACAGAACAAAGCATTTAAAGCGTTCGTGGAAGCCGGTGGTGAAAGCCTTGATATGCTGGCGGTGTACGATACGTTGCAGGAAAAGCTGGCTGAAGAAGGTAAGCCTTCCTGGGGCTGGCCGGTATTTCCTGAGGAATTCCGTGAATACCACAAACCTGATGTAGCGGTATTCAGAGAACAGAATAAAAAGCGGGTTTCTTTTTACCTGTTCCTGCAATGGCAGGCTGCGTTGCAATTACAGGCCGCCAGTGATGTGGCAACTAATGCCGGCATGGCTATCGGTTTATACCGTGATCTCGCCGTAGGTGTCAGTGAAGGCAGTGCAGAAATCTGGGGTAACAAAGACTTGTACTGTACCGGTGCCTCTGTGGGGGCGCCGCCGGATATTTTAGGGCCACTCGGACAAAACTGGGGGCTGCCGCCTATGGACCCTTACAAGCTTTACGAACAGGCCTATCAGCCAATCATAGACTTGTTTGCTTCCAACATGGCCGGTTCCGGTGCTTTGCGAATTGACCATGTTATGGCACTGCTTCGTCTGTGGTGGGTGACTAAAGGTGACCATGCAAAAGACGGTGGCTACGTTTATTATCCTGTCGACGATCTGCTGGCCATTCTGGCGCTGGAAAGCCACCGTAACCAGAGTCTGGTGATCGGTGAAGACTTGGGTACGGTCCCGGAAGAAATCCGTGAAAAACTGGCGGATAACGGTGTCCATTCGTACCGTGTATTCTTCTTTGAGCAGGCTAAAGACGGCGGCTTTTATTCACCGGCCCATTACCCCGTGCAATCTATGTCGACACTGACAACCCACGATATGCCAACTTTGACCGGCTTCTGGCATTGCCTGGATCTTGAGCTGGGTAAAGAGCTTGGTTTGTATCCTACTGATGAAATATTGTCTGTGTTGTATCACGACAGGCATAAGAATAAACAGGCGATACTGGATACCTTGCACGGTCACCATTCCATCAGTGACAACATTAGTCGTGATGTGAATGTGACGGGAATGACTACAGAACTTAACCGCGGTATGCAATTGCATATGGCGGCAGGTTCCAGTGCGTTACTCAGTCTGCAACTTGAAGACTGGTTGGAAATGGATAAGCCTGTTAATGTACCGGGTACGTTTAACGAATATCCTAACTGGCGCAGGAAGTTATCTCAGCCTTTAGAGACTATTTTTGAAAATCAGGACATCACTAACCTGGCTGCTAAGCTGACCGCTGTCAGAAAGCAGGCCAGCACAGATTAGGGATGTTCTGCAGTCTGCCGTATTGTGCGGCAGACTTTGCAGGAGTAACAAATGGTAGTAGAGCAGCAACTGGCACAAGCGCGGTGCAGTCAGCCTTTTTCCGTACTTGGTAATCAGCAAAGCGAAGATGGCGTAACGGTTACCGCCTATATCCCGGAAGCCAAAACAGTGTCAGTCCGCTGTTTAAAAACCCGCAAAGAAATCATCAAACTCAAAAAACAGGGCGACTCAGCTCTGTTTTCTGCATTATCAAAAAAGTTAAAGCCTGCGCAGCGTTACGAACTGCAGGTGACAACGGCAGACAGCGAATACAGCTTCACCGACCCTTACCAGTTCCGTGAAGAAGCATTTCATGCTGTGCACTTTATCGACCATCAGCCTGAAAATCTTTACCGGCAGGGCGGGGCACAACTGCTAACCACAGATGGCATTACCGGAACACGTTTTGCTGTTTATGCCCCTAACGCATCTGCGGTTTCCGTCATCGGTGATTTTAACCGCTGGGATGGCCGTACTCATCCCATGCAACAAACTGACATGGGCTACTGGGTACTCTTCATTCCGGGACTCGTTGCCGGCGAGCGCTATAAATATCAGTTAAAAGATGCCTGGGGTAACGATTTACCTCACAAGGCTGACCCGTTAGGCTTTGCTGCTGAGCAGTATCCATCTCACGCTTCAAAAGTGTTCGATCACAATGCCTATGAGTGGAATGACAGTGCCTGGATGGAGAAGCGGCAGGCAGACAAATACGCAAACCCCATGAGCGTATATGAAGTGCATCCGGGTTCATGGCGCCGGCCTTCTGAAGAGAGCGGGAAACGCTATCTCAGTTATCATGAACTGGCAGATTCGCTGATCCCCTACGTGAAAGAGATGGGGTATACCCATATAGAATTGTTACCCGTATCAGAGTTTCCTTTCGACGGTTCCTGGGGGTATCAGCCGGTGGGGCTTTACGCACCGACAAGCCGCTTCGGTTCACCTGACGATTTTAAATACTTTGTTGATCAGTGCCACCAGGCAGATATCGGCATCATCATTGACTGGGTACCGGCGCACTTCCCGGAAGATGCCCATGGCCTTGCGCGGTTCGATGGCAGTCATGTGTACGAATATGACGATCCCCGCCGTGGCTGGCATCCGGACTGGAATTCATGCATTTACGATTTCGGTAAAGATACTGTTCGCCAGTTTCTGGTTGCCAACGCACTTTTCTGGTTGGATAAATTTCACATTGACGGCTTGCGGGTGGATGCAGTGGCGTCCATGTTGTACCTGGATTATTCCCGTAATGAAGGGGAGTGGATCCCCAACGTGCACGGGGGCAATGAAAACTACGAAGCTATCAGTCTGCTGAAATGGATGAATGAAGAGGTTTACCGGCACTTCCCGGGTGCAATGACTATTGCTGAGGAGTCCACTTCATTCCCGGGTGTATCCAGACCGGTGAGCGAAGGCGGTCTCGGATTCGGCTTTAAGTGGAATATGGGCTGGATGCACGATTCATTGCATTACATCAGTAAAGATCCGGCGTATCGCCGCTATCATCACGGAGAAATCACCTTTTCCATGGTGTATGCCTTCGATGAAAACTTTGTATTGCCGATTTCCCACGATGAAGTCGTACACGGAAAAGGCAGTCTGATTGGTAAAATGCCGGGAGATGAATGGCAGCAGGCGGCAAACCTGCGTTGCTATGCCGGTTTCATGTATGGTCATCCGGGCAAAAAACTGAATTTCATGGGTAATGAAATTGCCCAGTCAAGGGAATGGAATCACGATGGTGAGCTTGACTGGTGGTTGCTGGAGTTCGACAAGCATAAAGGCATGCAGGCACTTTACCGAAAGCTTAACCATCTGTACCGGACTATGCCTGCACTGTATGAGCAGGATCATAATTATGAAGGTTTCAGCTGGATAGACCATAATTATGCTGAATTAAGTATGTTGTCCTTCGTAAGAAAAGCCAAAGACGACAAGCAAAAAGTCTATGTGGTGAATAACTTTACGCCTTCTCCCCGTGAGAAGTTCCGCATTGGCGTGGAAGACCCGGGCACTTACTCACTGGTACTGAATACCGACAGCGGTGAGTTCTGGGGCAGTGATTACCCTGCACCTGAAATTGTTACTGCTGACGCGGTGGAATGGAACAATCAGCCGTATTCTATTGAAATCACTTTACCGCCACTGGCAACACTTTACTGGGTTTATGAATAACAGGAGAACCGGCAAAGGTGAAGCAAGACTCACTTGTAAACTATAACGTTAAGGCTGGCGTGCCGTATCCGCCGGGGGCGACTGTCACCGGCGACGGCTGCAATTTTGCTGTTGAATCGCCGGACGCCAGAGCCGTCGTGCTGTGCCTTTTCCAAAGTGATACAGAGGAACCGGTTGCAGAGATTGTGATGCCGGCCAAAACCGGTTCAGTCTGGCATTGTGAAGTAGAAGGTGCCGGCGAGAATCAGCATTATGCATACAGGGTGGAGCGTGGTGAAGAATCCCTTCATCATGTGCCGACAGACAAGCTGTTAATCGACCCTTATGCCCATAAACTCAGCCGGCCACTGCACTGGAATGCCAGACACTATGAACATGACTCACAGTTTATGGTGCCGAAATGTGTCGTGGTGCGTCATGATAATCATGACCGGCCGCCGAAGCCTGCCTTTCAGCCACATCAGCGGATTATTTACGAAGCCCATGTGAAAGGGCTGACTATGCTGCACCCGGCTGTACCCGACGAAGATAAAGGTAAATATACAGGGGCGGCCCATCCGGATGTCATAAAACATCTGGTTGATCTCGGTGTGACCACTGTGCAGTTTATGCCTTTGTCAGCGTTCATGCCGGAACCTTACATTACTGAAAAGGGCATGACCAACTACTGGGGTTACAATCCGGTAAACTACTTTGCACCAGAGCCCCGGTACGGAAAAGCGGATGCTGTCCGTGAACTGAAAGCCATGGTGGATGCCTATCACGGAGCCGGCCTGGAAGTCATCATTGATGTGGTTTACAACCATACCGCTGAGGGCGGAGATGGCGGACCGGTATTGTCTTTCAAAGGCTTCTTCCCCCACCAGGCTTATTTGTACGAACAGACCAAAACCGGTGAGATTGTTTACAGCAATCACTCAGGATGCGGAAATACAGTAAATACTGCCAGTCCGGTCATGACGACGATGATTATGGATGCCATGCGTTACTGGGTTGAGGTTATCGGTGTAGACGGATTCCGTTTCGATCTCGCCGTATGTCTTGGCAGAGATCCGCAACAGTTTTCGCCTCACTCCGGTTTGCTTAAATCAATATCACAGGACCCGGTGTTGAAACAGGCTGTACTGGTGGCGGAACCCTGGGACATTGGCCCAGGCGGTTATCAGTTAGGCGCTTTTGCGTATCCGTGGCTGGAAGTGAACGACCGTTACCGTGACACCTTAAGAGCATTCTGGCGGGGTGATCACGCTATTACCGCGGAGTTTGCAACACGGCTGATGGGGTCACGGGATATTTTCCATAAGGGATTCCGGCCTGTTTATACATCGGTAAACAATGTGACCTACCATGACGGCTTTACCCTTCACGATTTGGTGAGCTACACCGAACGCCACAATGAGGCGAATGGTGAAAATAACCGCGACGGGCATGGTCACAATTTATCAGCCAATTATGGTGTGGAAGGACCCACTCAGGACGAGAAAATTCTCCAGCTTCGTGAGCGTCAGAAACGAAATATGTTTTTGTCGATGATGCTGTCACAGGGGATCCCTCATGTGCTGGGCGGTGATGAGCTGAGTAAAACCCAGAACGGAAACAACAACGCCTATTGTCAGGACAATGCCCTTAACTGGTATGACTGGGAGCTGAATAAACGGGAGTCTGATTTTCTGCATTTCTGTCAGCACGTGATTCAACTGCGTCGAAGCAGCGAGTTGCTGAGTCATTTACTGCTCGAAGACGATTTATTTCAGCTTGATACGAATGTAGCGGTGATCCGCTGGTATAAACCTGACGGACAGGATAAAGAATCAGAAGACTGGCAGTCACCGGACAGTCAGTCCTTTGGCGTTGAAATCCGCGGTACAACCAAAGATGAAAACGACCCTGAACACTGGTTCCTGTGTTTTAATGCCAGCCTGCAGGACAAGCGTTTTAATCTGCCAGGGATCTCGCCTCAGTGTGCCTGGCAACTGATGGTCGATACCCGGTACGGTTCTTTACCGGAACAACCGGATATTTGTATTCAGAGAGTGTTTTTGCAGGCGGGCAGAAGCGTAGCCGTGTTTAAACAAAGCCAGATAGTGCCGTAAAGGGTTTACTGCTGCACGGCAAGTAAGCAATCAGTCATGATTTGAGCATAATTCGCAGAAAATCAGTCATAAGTTAGTGTTCGCACTATTATCGGGTGGTATGATCCGCAGCCATCTGTAACTTGAGGTGACACCCAATGCAAAAAGAAGATGGAAAGCACACTGAAACTAAGTGTGATATCGGTTTTATTGGTTTAGGCGTAATGGGCGCCAACCTGACGCTTAACCTGGTCGATCATGGTTATCGCGTAGCCTGTTTCGACCTTGATCAAACCAAAGTCGATGCAATTATTGCTAAAGATGCTGAAGAGCGTGGCGACGCGGCTGCCCGTGTAGAAGGCTGCAGCTCATACACCGAATTACTCAGCAAATTGAAGTCACCTCACATGGTTATTCTGTCGGTGCCTGCCGGCGAACCTGTAGACCATGTTTGTTCTCACCTGATTGACGCCGGCATCCAGGCGGATGACATTGTTGTGGATACCGGAAACAGCTTGTGGACGGATTCTGTCGAACGGGAAGAAAAGTACAAAAGTAAGTTTATCTTCTTCTCTACTGCGGTTTCCGGCGGTGAAGTGGGCGCACGTTTCGGCCCTTCTCTGATGCCTTCAGGCAACCCGTATGCGTGGACACGCCTTGAGCCGGTACTGAAAGCTATTGCAGCAAAAGTCGATGCTGAGACAGGTCTGCCGATTGAATCTTTCACCCCGGGTAAGCCGGTGCTGGAAGGGGAAGCCTGTGCCACGTACATTGGTCCTGTGGGTGCCGGTCACTACGTTAAAATGGTGCATAACGGTATTGAGTATGCCGACATGCAACTTATCTGCGAAACCTATCAGGTCATGCGTACCGCTTTACACATGTCTGCTGCTGAGATTGCAGAGGTTTTCCGTCGCTGGAATAAAGGCAAGCTGAACAGTTACCTGATGGAAATCAGTGCAGAAGTGCTGGAGCAGCTGGATCCTGAAACCGGTGTACCACTGGTAGATGTCATTCTTGATAAGGCTGGTCAGAAAGGCACGGGTCTCTGGACCGCCGTCAGCGCGCTGCAAGTGGGAAGTCCTGCCCAGACGATTACTTCTGCGGTATTTGCCCGCAGTCTGTCCAGCCTCAAAGACGAGCGTGTCGCAGCCAGCAAAGTTCTGCAGGGACCGGAAGTCAAAGTCCTTTCTGACGAAGAGAAGTTTGCGGCTATCGACAAGCTGGAATATGCGCTTTATTGCTCAAAGATTTGTGCATACGCGCAGGGTTTCCAGTTGATGGCTGTTGCTTCTAAAGAGCACGGTTGGGAACTGGACTTCGGTGGTATTGCGAAAATCTGGCGTGCCGGCTGTATTATCCGTGCGGTTTTCCTGCAATCTATTTCCAAAGCCTACGAAAACAACGAAGATCTGGCGAACCTGCTGCTTGATCCTTTCTTTGCTGATCAAATCACCCAATATCAGTCTGACTGGCGGGAATCACTGGCACAGGCTGCTCTGGCAGGTATTCCCTGTCCGGCAATGATGTCAGCGTTAAGTTATTACGATTCTTACCGCACCGCAGTACTGCCGGCCAACCTGCTTCAGGGCCAGCGTGACTACTTTGGCGCACACACGTATCAGCGTGTAGATAAACCGTCGGGTAAGAAGTTTCACCTTGACTGGAGTGATCCGGCGCGTCCTCAGATTGCTATCAAAAAGTAATCGTGTAAACGAACACAGGAGCAAACATGGCTGTCGATAAAGACTGGAAAGCAACGCTGTCACCTGACGAATATCGTGTCACCCGTCAGGCTGGTACAGAGCGTCCTTACACGGGTGTATTACTGGACGAGAAGCGTCCGGGAACCTATATATGCAAGTGTTGTGGTGCGCCGCTTTTCAGTTCGGATGCTAAGTTTGATTCCGGTTGTGGCTGGCCTTCATTTGATCAGCAAACAGATGACGGTAATGTGTTGTACCGTGAAGACAATAGTCACGGCATGCGCAGAACGGAAATTATCTGTAAATCCTGTGACGCCCATCTGGGCCATGTTTTCCCTGACGGACCCACAGAGACCGGCCAGCGGTATTGTGTAAATTCGTTATCACTGAATTTGAAAACTGCTGAGGATGAAGTCGTCCGCGGCTGACATGTTCACTTCTGGTTAAAAAATAAACACCGCTTTGTTGTAAAGCGGTGTTTTTGTTTGTGACTTCGTCATAACGGGTGGAAATACTGAAATTTCCTGTGAAAGTGACTTACAGGATCCGTTGAAAAAAGCGACCCCGGTCAATGCTGAAGTCTGACGGTTACAGTTTGGTAAGCCCCAGCGCCTTTGCATCGAATTCACCGTCTTCCAGTGCGCCGGTTATTTCATCTGCTACGTTATTCATCAGTGACGCCGGTAACTGAAACTTTGTTGCCATTGCTTCCAGTTGATGCGTATTGATTGAGTCGGAGTAGTGACTGGCGACTTTTGACCAGATCCAGGCAAGTTTGTATTTCTTCTGTTCCATGCTGATGGTTGTCAGCGTATGAAATACTGAGACATCGACATTTTCATCATCTTTGTAGAGACTCAACGCACGGTACAGGGTGTCACGGGTGCGGTTCATGTCATCTTGCGCCTGTATTGACGCCAGGGCGATCAGTTGTTCCGGCGTGTTAAGGTGACCGGCACTGGCAGCAGACATAAACCGTTTCAATGCGTCTTCATCACCGGAACGGGACCAGTGATACCAGGCGAGAAGGGGCTCACTGCTATTGCGGGTTTTACGGTTGAGACGATCGAGTTCTTTGCGTGCTGTCAGCACACCTTTCATCCGGTCTGCTTCTTTGTCCCGGTATTTTTTGTGGGTCAGGCCGGAGGCGTTAACAATACAACGCTGGTAGTCTTCAAACATCAGCATCAGGCGATAAATGTCTTCACCTTCACCGTCGTCAGGGTGGCGGTAGCGTTGCTTGATAATTTCTGCTTTTTCCCCGCGGCACCATTCATCGCTGTTGAGATCGTTACACATTTGCGGATTATCCTGACAAATTGTGGCGACTTTAGGCGCAAACATATCACCGCAACCGGGCAATACCACTGTCCCAATCAGTAACGGCAGGCACTTCGCCAGTTGTGTTGGAAAATTACTAAAGGATCGGGGTGTTTGTAGCTTAAATGATGAAATACTGAAAATTTTCAACAGTTTGGTCTTCCTTGATGGTTTTCTTAGAATAAGTCCGTTCCACGCAGACAACGACTTTTACACCTTAGTGTACCCTACAATTATGAAGCTTTCTGCGTGGACTGTCCGGTTAATTTCAAATGGTTAAGGCAAAGGCATGAATCAACAGTTTGAACAGGAATTGCAAAGTAGCTGGCAGGAACGTCAGGAATACGCGGAAATGATGATGCCGCTCATCGGTAAGCTCTACAGAAATCATTCAGTAGAAGTGTCTGTGTATGGCCGTTCGTTACTGGGTGCCAGTGTCATCGATATCGTTAAAGCACACCGCAAAGTGCGTTTACATGAAGGCATTAAACTGCGTTTACGGGAGAGCTTTCCTGTACTTGAAGCGTTAACAGCAATGCCCCTCGCACCGGCACAAATTGATATTGGTAAACTGGCTTTTGATTTCCATTATGGTAGTGCCGTCGATCAGACCGATTTGAATGCTTATTTGCAGGAAAAGCTGGCTGATGTAGCCGGTAAAGACGATGAGCAGACGCCTCAGGATGTGGTACTTTACGGCTTTGGCCGTATCGGCCGCTTACTTGCCCGTCTGCTGATAGAAAGACAGGGTAAAGCGAACAAGTTGCGCTTGCGTGCAATTGTTGTGCGCGGCGGCAAAGACGGCGACCTGGAAAAGCGCGCAAGCTTACTTCGTCGTGATTCGGTACATGGTCCGTTCAATGGCAGTATCACAATTGATCACGAGCGCCAGGCCATTAAAGCTAATGGTTCTTTTATTCAAATCATCTATGCAAACAGCCCGGATGAAGTGGACTACACCAAATACGGTATCGATAATGCTATCGTCGTTGACAATACCGGCATGTGGCGCGACCGCGACGGTTTGGGTCTGCATCTTAAAGCCAAAGGTGCTGCGAAGGCATTACTGACTGCTCCGGGTAAAGGTGACATTAAAAACATCGTTCACGGCGTTAATCATGAAGACATTCTGGCAGAAGACACAATCCTGTCAGCCGCCAGTTGTACAACGAATGCAATCACGCCTGTGCTGAAAGCGCTGGATGAAGAGTATGGTATTGATTCCGGTCACGTGGAAACCGTACACAGTTTTACCAACGACCAGAACCTCATTGATAACTACCACAAAGCTGACCGTCGTGGCCGCAGTGCACCGCTTAATATGGTTATCACTGAAACCGGCGCTGCGAAAGCAGTAGCAAAAGCCTATCCTAAACTGGCCGGAAAGCTGACTGGTAACGCGATTCGTGTGCCTACACCAAACGTGTCTATGGCTATTCTGAACCTTAACCTGAAAACTTCCACCGAGAAGCTGGCGGTGAATGAGTTCCTGCGGGATACGGCTCTGTTCTCATCGCTGCAGCATCAGATTGACTATACGGCCAGTAAAGAAATCGTTTCAACTGACCTGGTGGGTTCACGTGCTGCGAGTGTGGTGGATTCACAGGCAACAATCGTCGCTGATAACCGTCTGACGCTGTATGTGTGGTATGACAATGAATTCGGATACAGCTGCCAGGTGATGCGTGTAGTGCGCGACATGGCCGGGATCACTTTCCCAACGTTACCTGCATAATTGTTAGCGCAGGCGTTATTACCGGTATCGCTTCGGCGTTACCGGTTTTTTTTGTCTGCAGAAATGTAAACCTTCATGCTGTTCATTTCCCGGGCATAACCACCGGACGGATGTGTTAAACATGGTATTTACATTCCCGACTATGCTAAATTAGCGGCAAAAATAGAAGGACACGACAGATCCATGCATATCTCAGCACAGTTTGACAGCGGAAATATCCGTGTCATCGAAGCCGCCTCTCCGCAAAAAATCGTTCTTGGCATCAACAAAGACAATCAGTCGGATTTTTATCAGTGGTTCCATTTCCGTTTATTCGGGGAAGTATTCGAAACCCATCACATCACGCTCACTGATTTGGCTAAATCTGCGTATCCCGATGGCTGGAAAGATTACAATGTACTGGCTTCTTATGACCGCCAGAACTGGTTTCGCGTAGACAGCGAATTTGACGGTGATAATCTATCATTCAGCTTCACACCGGAACAGCCAGCCGTCTATTTTGCCTATTTCATCCCTTACAGCTATGAACGGCATCTGGATCTGGTTCACGATGCACAAATGTCTCTGCGCTGTGAACACCGCTTGTTAGGCGAAACGCTGGATGGTCGTGACATTAACCTGTTAGTTATCGGTGACGAAGAGCCGGCTAAAAAGAAAATCTGGATCACAGCCAGACAACACCCCGGCGAAACCATGGCCGAATGGTGTGCAGAAGGACTGCTTTACCGCCTGCTGGATGAACAGGACGGTCTGTCCAGACAATTACTGGACGACGCTGTTTTCTATATTGTGCCGAACATGAATCCGGATGGCGCTGCACGGGGCCATTTGCGTACGAACGCGACGGGTACTAACCTGAACCGTGAGTGGGCAGAGCCCAGCGCAGAGAAAAGCCCGGAAGTCTTGCATGTGTTAAATGCCATGACAGACACCGGTGTAGACATGTATCTTGATATTCACGGTGACGAAGCATTACCGTACAATTTTGTCGCAGGCAGCGAGGGGATCCCTTGTTATTCTGCACGCCTGAAAGATCTGGAGGACACGTTTAAAGCAGCATTACTGTCTGCTACGCCGGAATTTCAGGACGAATATGGCTATCCAAAAGACAAGCCGGGTGAAGCAAACCTGACCGTGGCATCCAATGCTGTTGGTCAGAAATTTGATTGCCTTGCCTACACGCTGGAAATGCCGTTCAAAGATAATAATAATTTACCTGATCCTGTGTATGGATGGTCAGTGCAACGCTGCCGCCAGCTGGGAGAAGACCTTTTGATTGCCGTGCGTGCGGTAGTGTCAAAACTACGATAATAAAAACACGCAAAATAACAACAAAGTATTGAGGGGAACTCGTCTTGGAAGGCTTGTATAATTTTCTTGTGTCAATAGATGGCATGCTCGGGGGAGCACCTTGGTTCCCCTTCGTTCTGCTGGGTGTCGGTTTGTTCTTTACCGTGTACCTTAAATTTCCGCAAATCCGCTTCTTTAAGCATGCCTGGCTGGTCGTCACCGGCAAGTATGATAAAGAAGGCGAGGAAGGGGATACCACTCACTTCCGCGCGTTAACCACTGCACTTTCCGGCACAGTGGGTACAGGTAATATCAGTGGTGTTGCTTTCGCAATCTTTCTTGGCGGTCCTGCGGCGTTATTCTGGATGTGGGCAACAGCCTTTCTGGGTATGACCACTAAATTTGTAGAAGTGACACTTTCCCACAAGTACCGTGTGAAAACGGAAGACGGCACCATGGCCGGTGGTCCCATGTATTACATGGACCGTCGTTTGAACATGAAATGGTTAGCCGTAGCTTTTGCTATTGCGACGGTAATCAGTTCATTCGGTACCGGAAACCTGCCACAAAGTAATGGTATTGCACAGAGTATTGAAGCCACTTTTGGTATTGATCCGGTTATCGTCGGTAGCGTGCT
Source organism: Alteromonas sp. ABH4_456 (assembly GCF_056160645.1). NCBI lineage: Bacteria > Pseudomonadati > Pseudomonadota > Gammaproteobacteria > Alteromonadales > Alteromonadaceae > Alteromonas > Alteromonas sp. ABH4_456. Next base: position 166,263 of record NZ_JBSWXO010000008.1, on the reverse strand, counting down.
GGGTATCCTGCTGGCACTGGTTATCTTAGGCGGTATTCAACGTATTGCAGCATTTACAGCCAGAATTGTTCCCATTATGGCGATGGTGTATCTGATTGGTGCGCTGGCGGTAATTTTTGCTAACCTGGAAAATATCGGGCCGTCATTCGCTGCTGTTATCGGAGATGCATTTACCGGTTCCGCTGCTGCAGGCGGATTCCTTGGTGCATCACTGGCTTATGCATTTAACCGTGGTGTAAACCGGGGACTGTTCTCTAACGAAGCTGGTCAGGGTTCAGCACCAATTGCTCACGCCGCTGCGAAAACCAGTGAACCGGCATCTGAGGGCATGGTATCTCTGCTTGAACCTTTCATCGACACCATTTTGATTTGTACAGTAACCGGTCTGGTTATCCTGTCTTCAGGTGTATGGAAAGAAAAGCATGAAAACGTGTTTGACCGCGCAGATATGTATTTCGTACAGGGCGTCTATTCTGATGAACAGCCGCAGGATCGTGAAGCACTTTACAAATACTTAAACGGTGTCGACGGCAGTGGCGTTGAGGCTTATACCGGCCCGGTTTCAGTGGTTAACGGTACGGCAGTCAGTGAGGGCTTCACCCTGATTAACTCCCGTTCTATTGCGGAAGACGTAACCTATTCACTGGGTGACGACGACGCTTACACCGGCACGCTGCAAATTAAGAATGGTAAACCGGTTAAAGACAACCTGGAAGTGCAGGGCAAGTCGCTGGTGCATTCTGCCGCACTGACTACCATTGCTTTCACCCGTGGGTATTTCGGTGACTTCGGGCAGTACATTGTATCTATTGGTCTGATGTTATTCGCTTTCTCCACCGCTATTGCCTGGTCGTATTACGGTGACAGGGCAATGACCTATTTGTTAGGTCCCCGTTCTGTTATGCCTTACCGGGTGATTTACGTGGCTGGTTTTATCTGGGCTTCGTTTTCAGATACCACGCTGGTGTGGGCTTTATCGGCGGTCGCAATAGTTGTTATGACACTGCCTAACCTGTTTGGTATTATGATGCTGAGCAAGGAAATGAAGCAGACGGTGAACGAGTACTGGGCCAAAGTCCGGGACGATAAGTAAACCGTCAGCGTATTCCGGCTGACACTTATGTCAGCCGTCGAATTGAAAAGGACACATTGGTGTCCTTTTTTGTATAAGCGGGCCACACGCAGGGTTCCGCAATGAAACTTATTTAAGTACCAGTAAAACAGTCCGGGAGCAATAATGGCATTAACAGATTGTCCGTCATGTAATAAAAAAATATCCGATAAGTCTGAAGAGTGCCCCCATTGCCAGTTCAGAGTGGGTGATGCTTCAGCTGAAGATGTGTTGAGAAAGCAGAGTTTGCAGCGCTACAAGAAAAAACAAAGTATACAAAATCAGTCACTGCTGGCAGTGCTGTTGTTTGTTGCCGGATTCGGCTTTATGTACTGGGGCGGCACAAAGCCCGGTGATATTCAGCATAACCTGGCGATTTTAGCCGCTGTGGCCGGCTTTATGTGGTATGTTGTGAACCGTGTCAGATTAGTCATTATTAAACGTTTTTCCTCATGAATATAGATGCATTACTTGCCGCTATGACGCCCGATGTGTACGCACGTCTGCGTCAGGCAGTTGAAACCGGCAAATGGCCTGATGGCACTGTACTGTCTGAAGAGCAGCGGGACAGTTGCATGCAGGCGGTATTGTTGTACCAGTCAAAAATCGAAAAATCCTCCGAGCACATGACAATAAATGCGCAGGGAGAGATCGTGCAAAAAAGTAAAAGAGAATTCCGTGATGCGTTGCAGGCGGAACAGGATGAAAACACCATAGCGCGGTTCAAACAGGATGATATTTAGTCGACTTTTTTCCCCGGCGCACACCAGTTCAGACCCGCAAAAACGACTTCAGGCCATTGCCGGATTATCGGTAAGTAAACCAGCAGAACGCTCGGCGTTGCATGAACTGGCTTTCAACGACAGCAACAGCGATGTGAGTCTGGCCGCACTGGAAAAACTGGATTCCTTTCCTCTGTGGATGAAAATGTCACAGACAGCCCGTGATGACAAAATCCGGCGCCGTGCGGTTGCACGGGTTGAATCCGCCATTATTGATGCTGACAGTGCTGATATTTCTGCTGACGACCAGTATGAGTATGTGCTGAAGCAGGCCCCTGCTGAACTGGCACGCAAGTTAGTGGAATCTCCCCGCCGGGAAACCCTGACGGACGCTCAGATTTTTGCGTTGCTGGAAAAAATCGGCCGCAGTGACTACACACGGGAATTCTTTGGAGCATTTGCATCTGTGTCGCTGCAAATGCGTATCGCAGAACAATGCGATGATGCAGTATTGCTGGGCCGTTTAATAAAAAAGGCGGGCGATACGCAGGTACAAACGTTTATTCAAGATAAGCTGATCGCCTTACAGGAAGCGGCAGAGAAGCCGGCCAGAACTGAGCAGGCTTATACGCTGGTGTTGTCAAAGCTGCAGGCAGTCACTGACCGTTTTGATTATGAAGATGTGGATGCACGTTTGCAGGCCTGTGCTGAAGAGTTAGATGCGCTGTCAGCGGATTTACCCGTTCTCGCTGAAAATGTTGTTGCAACGATCACTGAAAAGCAAACCCGTTTACTTGCACGCGCGAAGCAACACCGTGATCGTCTGAAGGTCGACTGGGATGCGCAACAAGCAGAAAGGGCATTGCAGCAGGAGTGGTTGTTATTCAAGGCTGCATTGTCTGCAGCGGAAGAAAAGGTTGCCTGGCTGTTTAATGAGCGTTTGTCAGAAGCAACACTCTCTGATGTCGAATCTGTCAATGATGCGGTAAGGGAACTGGAAGGCAAAGCTGACAGCTTCGCACAGTTAAAGCCTGCCGGGGAACGACAGGCACTGGCAGATACAATTAATGACCTTGCCGGTAAACTGGATGCATTCTCAGCACAACAGCAGATCGCCATACGGCTCAATGCGGTGCTCAGTGATGCTGAACGTGCCGCTGCTGATGCCGGTGGCGCAGAAAACATTGACGATGAAGTGTGGCGTGCGCTGGCAGGCCGCTGGGCAGAACACAAAGACTTATTGTTCCCTGTAGCGGATGCGTTAAAGCAACGCTGGAGTGTACTGTCGAAAGCGAAGAAGCGTGAACAGACTCAGCGTCGTGTGGCTCAGAACAATACGCTGAAGCAGGTCCGGAGATTATCATCTGTAGTCAGTAATCTTATTGAAACCGGACGTTTCAGAGCTGCCATGACGCGGTTCACTGAACTTCAGACTTTATATGATGCACTCGATGAGAGCAACCGGCTCTCCGTTGAGCGCAAATACGGGCAGCTCACTGAAGAGATAGCCCGCCTTGAGGGCTGGCAAACATATCTGGCTGCGCCGCGCAAACCGGCCATGCTGGAAGAAGCACGACAGCTCGTTGCAACAGCTCCTGCTGATATTGCTGCCAGAGCGGCAGCTATCAAACAACTGCGTAAACAATGGCAGTCACTGGCAACCTCTCAGGATAAGGATGAAGCAGATATCGCCTTTGACGAAGCGCTGGAACAGGCTTTTGCGCCATGTCGTGCCCATTATGCTGAACAGGAACAGCAGCGACTCGCTGCGCAGCAAAAACGGGAAGGGTTGATCAGTGAGTTATCATCACTCACACCGGCTTGTGATGACCCCGCGTCACTGGCTAAACAGCTGGATAAATTGCGTCAGCGCTGGCGCGATGCCGGTGCTGTAGATAAACCCGTGTATGAGGCGCTTAAGAAACGTTGGGATACTGCGCTGGCGCCACTCAGTGACAGCGTCAATCAGTGGTTTAATGACAACCGTGTGCGCAAGCAGGCCATTATTGAACAAGCCCGATCTCTGGCGTCTCAGGAAGACAGTGCTTCTGTGTCTGAACAGGCTAAAGCACTGCAAGTGGAATGGAAAAATACCGGTCATGCCGGCAAGCGTCATGAAAGTCGTATGTGGCAAACCTTTAAGAGCATCAATGATGAGCTGTTCGCCCGGGTGAAAGAGCTGCGGAATGCCGTTGCAGAGGAAGAAAATGCACAGCTGAATACGCTGCTTGAACAGGTTAAAGTAGTTGGCAAATCAGTGAAACAACATCCGGAAGAAATGGATGCGGCACTGGTACCTGTGGTCGAAGCGATGCAGACCCTTGACGCAAAGAAACAGGCGGTGGTGCAGCAGCGTATTGACCGGCTTCGCAAAAACGCGCAGCAGCAGGTTCAGGAGCAGGCGCTGGATGATCGTAAAACAGCCATGTTATCATTGCATGATGTGCTGAAAAGCTGGCTGGCGAATGATGCTTTACCGGTGGATAGTGATGCCTGGGCTTCACTACCGAAAGCATGGCGTAATGCACTGACAGGTCAGTCTGCTGCAGATAAATCCCGCGACTGGTACACCCATGTGCTTGAGCTTAAAATAAATATTGATGCAGCACCGTCTTTGCAGGCGGAGCGTCGTAGCGTGCAGCTTGCGCTGATGACAGCGAAGCTGGAAAAGGGCGATGATATCAGTTTCAGTGAGGCCCTTTGTGCATGGCTTGGTCACGGAAAACCCGGTGATGCTGAGTTCCGGCGGTTACTGAATGTCATCGGTCAGGTGCAGGAAAATGCCGTGTTACTGAAAGAGGTCGTGTAGTGCAGGTGCAACTGGAATTTGTGTTTGATACGGAACCGGACGCTTACCGTTTCTTAAATACAGCGAAGCATTTTGTTGCAAAAGATCTCATCGTTAAACGGGGCAGGACTTCACAGCATGTGTTGATCCGCTACCGTTATGCTGACGGAGAATTTGATGATACGGCAGCAAAGCTTGACGATCTGGCCCGTGAAATGGGTGGCGAAGAGTTTTCCGGCTGATAAAGCGACCGGATAAGACAGGGAGCCGGCTTTTCCGGCTCCCTTTTTATCTTAATGCGTTTTCTTACCTGCCAGCTTGCCGGCAAGCATTAAAAAGATAATGTTGCCCGGTAACCCGCGTATTTGCGGATGTTTATGACCCTGTCATCATCGAGCATAAGATACTGGCCCTTAATGCCATGCAGCGTGCCCGTGAATGCAGGGGTTTTGTCCAGATTAATTGATTTGATTTTTACCGGATAGTTATCCACCGGATAGTGGATAGAGACCGCTTCTGCGGTGGTTTCGCTTACCGCATCAAGCCCGTGTTCACGGCGTATATCTTCCAGACCGTCAGCGATTTTCTCCATCAGACTGGCTTTCAGAGCCGGTAAATCTGCCGCTTCCGCTTCGCCTTTCAGCATTGTCCGCCAGTTGGTTTTATCCCCGATGTGGGCTTTACATAAGGTTTCCACCAGACCACTGGTCAGGCGGTCTTTGACACGAAGAAAAACCATAGCCTGACTGGCGCCCTGGTCCATCCAGCGGCTGGACACCTGATCAGATACATGACGGGTAATGCCAACCTTCAGGTTGCCGGTATTCGCCAGATAAACAAAGTGGTCACTCAGACAATGGGTTTCTCCCCATTCCGGCTCCCTGCAGGTGCCTTCTTTGTAATGGCAAAGTTCCGGTTTGATAATACAACTGTCGCATTGAGCCAGGGTGATCAGGCAACGGTAGCAGTAACCCTGATTGAAACTTTTTTTGGTTTTCGCATCACAATGAACACAGCGGATTTCACCTTCTGTGGTCAGCGTAATTTCTTTCCCGATGAGACTGTTCATATCTACCGTCTCATCACCCAGCGGTAATGTGTAGTGGACAAGATGACTGGTATTAACGGTTACCTTCATCTTGCCAAGTGCGCCTGTAAATGATTGCATGTTTACTCTTTTTTTATTCGCTTAGCTCACCACGTAAACTGGTCGTCAGCTTTGATTTAATCTCTTCATAATTTAATGACTGGCTGAGCAGATAGTGCAATTTGGCAAGGGCTGCTTCCGGCGTCATGTCACTGCCGGACAGTACGCCGGCTTCTTTTAAACTGTTACCCGTTGCATAGCCACCCATATTCACCCGGCCCCGGAGACATTGTGTGCAGTTGAGTACAACGATTTCTCTGTCTGCCGCGTACTTGAGTTGTTGTAACAGAGCAGGCTGTTGTGGTGCGTTGCCTACACCGTAACTTAACAGAATGAGTGCATTAACCGGCTGCTGTAACGTGTTTTTAATTACCTCCGGTGAAATCCCGGGGTATAAGCTCACCAGACCGATGGGTTGTGATTTAACACGGCAGACTTTCAGTGGTGTTGCTGCCGGTTTGGCTAGTTCTCCGGCTTTGACACGGATATTAATACCGGCTTCCAGTAACGGCGGGAAGTTCGGTGAGTCAAACGCATTAAAACCGTCAGCATCGACTTTACGGCTCCGGTTTCCTCTCAGAAGGCGGTTGTTGAAGAACAGGCTGACTTCTGCAATGGGATAGTTCGCCGCGACGTAAAGGGCATTGAGCAGATTAACCTGACCGTCAGAGCGCAGTTCTGCCAGCGGAATTTGTGAGCCGGTAACGATAACAGGTTTACTCAGGTCCTCCAGCATAAAGCTGAGGGCAGATGCCGTGTAAGCCATGGTATCCGTACCGTGGAGAATAATGAATCCGTCATATTTATCATAATTATCTGCGATATCATCAGCGATACGCTGCCAGTCTGACGGATTCATATCAGAAGAATCAATCAGGTTGTCATACTCATGCAGAGTATATAAAGGCATTTCAGGACGATGAAACTCAGGCATGTTGGCGAGGGTGTTGCCAAGGAATCCCGCTGCGGGCACATAGCCTTGTCTGGAGGGTTTCATCCCGATAGTACCGCCGGTATAGGCAATGTAAATATGTTTTCTCATAGGGACTCCTGTTTTTAGCGGCGTATTGTAGCAGGCTGGCAGGGCAAGTCATCATGTGCCGCTGCGAATAGAGGCGGGTAGGGTGATTGATTTGCCTCACATGTCTGATTAATAAAGGTAAGACGGACATAATTCATGCTTGCTCCGCAAAATTATCAGGGCATAATTAGAATAGATCGCTCAGACAATATACAGCCTTTAACAGGCTGGTCTGAAACCGTTTATAAAATCATAAAAAATACAGCAGTACGGTTATTACTATGCAAAGTAACACAGGAAGTTTGGTCTGCGTGGGGCCGGGAATGACCCTTGGTGCTCATATGCCGCTGCGCTGCCGCAGTCACATCGAAAACGCTGATGTGGTCTTTACCAATTGTCATCCTCTGATGGAGCAATGGGTAAGCACCATGAACAAAGATACCCGTTCTTTACAGCCACTTTATGCGGAAGGTAAAGATCGCCGTGATACTTATCGCGAAATGGTCGCAGCGATAATGGCGGAAGTGACATCGGGCAAACGGGTGTGCGGTGTATTCTACGGGCATCCGGGTGTATTTGCTCAGGTGCCTCACACGGCTATTGCTCAGGCAAAGCAGGCTGGCTTTCGTGCGCATATGGAGCCGGGCATTTCTGCTGAAGACTGCCTGTATGCTGATATGGGCATCGACCCCGGCGCCTATGGCAGTCAACATTTTGAAACCACACAATTCATGATGTTCTCACGTAATATCGATACTACCGCGTATCTCTTCCTCTGGCAGGTCGGTCTGGCAGGGGACTTATCCATAACAAAAAAATCAACGTCGGTGGCTCAGCGTAAAGTACTTACTGATCTGTTAATTGATGATTATGGCTATCCGCCGGAGCACCGTGTTGCGTTGTATGAATGCCCCGTGGTGATAACGGATAAAACCAGAATTGAATGGCTGCCTTTGAATACGTTACACGAAGCAGCGTTATCCTTGATCACCACCCTAGTGATACCACCATGCAAGCGATTAATTAAAAACGAAAAAATACTAAATAAACTCAACTCACTCTCATCTGACAAGGAAGCAACATCATGAATAAGACTATTGAAATACTCGCTGCACTGGCAGAGGATGTCACCCGTTCGGTCGATCAGTTATCACCGCAAGAAATGGCAGATATCGCACGTTTGAAAGCAGAAACTGTTAGAATGAACCCGCTGATGGCTATCGTGGAGCCTAATGATCCCGACGAGCCTTCACGGGAACCGGAGCGTGAGCCCGACAGAAACCCGATTGTGGCGTAACTGCTGCAACGGATAGTTGTTTAATACTGAGATTGCTGAATGCGCTGTTTTCTTTTCATTTTGGTGTTTATTCCTTTCGTCTGCACGGCAGCGGATGATCATGAAAGACTGCAGCGCATTGAATCCCTCGCTTTGTCTGACTGGGACACGGCAAAAATCCTCCTGAAAGAAGTTAACCCGGAGGTGCTTGCACCGGCAGATAAACATTTTTACCGCTATTTATCCATTTACCTTTCTACGAAAGATACGCCTCTTGAAACTGTTGTCGGTCAGTATAAAGGGCTTTACCGCACGCTGCCGGATGAGGCGGTGAAAGTTAAAGTTGCTAAATCTCTGCTGGCACTGGAAGCTTATCTGAACGAATGGGACCATGCGTTCGGCCTGGCAAAAGAACTTGAAGCGCAAATCGCCCGGCTGAATGACGTACAGAGTAATTTATCCGCCTGGAAAGGCATGGTGGTATTTTACAGCCAGGCCGGTTTGTATGACATGGCGTCTGATATGGTGGGAAAAATCCTTGCAACAAAAGAGGCAGGGGATGATTTGCGCTGTTTCGCACTCTCTCTGGGTGAAGAAATAAACCTCCATAACAACACGGCGTCTGAAAAAGGTTTTAATCATGCGATTGATGTCTGCAGACGGGCAGGGCAAAACTACTACATCGCTTTCAATTACGTCCATCTGCTTGATTTATATGTAAATGAAGAGGCTTTCAACAAAGCACGCATTATCGAGAAGGAGGCTACCTGGCGGGTAAACGAGAGTCAGTTTCATCATTTGATGGCCGGATTCAGTTTATCGCTGGCTGAGATGCGCCTCAGCGAAGGAAAAGTAGAAGATGCTGAAGCACTGGCACTGGGTGTGATTCAAAAGGATATCCGTGAGGAATTTAAAGAGGCCCTGCGCGATGCATACCGTATCCTGGTCGGGATAGCCGTTGAAAAGCAGCAATATCATAAGGCGTTTGATTACATCAGCAATAAACAACGCATGGAAGATGCGCTGCATTCAGAACAAAGCATAAAAGAACTCGCATTTCAGAAAGCCATGTTTGATGTATCCAGTAAAGAAAATGAAATTCTCCTGCTGGACAAACAAAACAAGTTACTTCAGGCAGAAGCAAAATACAGCAGCCAGAAAATGAAGACCACGGTGCTGGCCCTCTCGCTGGTGTCAGTAATGGGTGTTGCTTTGCTATTGTGGAGCTACCGCAGCCGCAGGCTTGCCAGACGCCTGCGCTACCTGGCAACCCGCGACAGTCTGACAGGTGTTTATAACCGGGGTTACTTTACCGACCTTGCCGCAGAAATACTTAAACGCTGCCAGAAAAATGAAACGTCTGTGGTGATGTTACTGCTGGATCTGGATTTGTTTAAAGGTCTTAACGACACCTATGGTCATCAGGTGGGAGACTGGGTTTTGCGGGAAGTGGCCCGTGTTCTTAAAAATTGCTGTCCGGAGAAAGGTCTGGTCACCCGCATGGGCGGAGAAGAATTTGGAATTCTGGCCGAAGGAATGACAACAGAGCAGGGATTCGAACTGGCGGAACGCTGCAGGCAGGCCATTGAAGAAATTGATTCCGGGATATCCGGTCATAAGTTTACTGTATCAGCCAGTTTCGGAGTCAGCAGTTCATCGCAGGTAGGATATGGTCTGGATAACCTGTTTTCGGCTTCGGATCTTGCGCTTTATCAGTCTAAACGCTTCGGCCGCAATCAGGTTTATGAGTACAGTCATTCAATGAATTAAAAAACCCGGCATTTGCCGGGTTTTTTATAATACTTAGCTGAGAGTTACTTCACTTCTTTACCGGCTGCCTGCTGGTCTGCATGATAGCTTGAGCGAACCATTGGACCGCATGCCGCGTGCACGAAGCCGATATCTTTCGCGTAATCGCCAAGCGCATCAAATTCGTTCGGGTGCACATAACGTTTCACCGGGTAATGGTGACGGGACGGTTGCAGGTATTGACCCAGAGTCAGCATGTCGACATCGTGAGCACGTAAATCACGCAGTACACCTTCAATCTCTTCGTTCTCTTCACCCATGCCCATCATCAGGCCGGACTTGGTTTTCACGTCAGGGTGCTGAGCTTTAAACTTCTTCAGCAGATCCAGAGACCACTGATAGTTCGCGCCCGGGCGGCATTCCCGGTAAAGGCGAGGAATGGTTTCAAGGTTATGGTTGAATACATCCGGAACACCGCTTTTGAAAATCTCCAGTGCACGATCCATACGGCCACGGAAATCCGGTACCAGTACTTCAATGGTGGTTGACGGACTGTGTTCACGTATTGCATTAATACAATCAACAAAGTGCTGAGCACCACCGTCTCTGAGATCATCACGGTCTACTGAAGTAATCACCACGTATTTCAACTTCATTTCCGCAATGGTCTTAGCCAGTTTTTCCGGTTCTTCGGCACTGGGCGGTAATGGTTTTCCGTGAGCGACATCGCAGAAAGGACAACGACGGGTACAAATATCACCTAAAATCATGAAGGTGGCAGTTCCGTGGTTAAAACACTCAGCCAGGTTAGGGCAGGAGGCTTCTTCACATACGGAATGCAGTTTGTTTTTACGCAGCGTCTGTTTGATTTCGTCAATACGATCAGTTGTACGTGGAAGCTTAATCTTGATCCATGACGGTTTACGAAGCATCTCCTCTTTTTCGGTAGGGACGATCGTAATCGGAATATGTTTTACTTTCTCATCATCGCGGAGTTTTACCCCGGCTTTAGGACGTGCGTTACTCATCAAAACCTTCTTTGTTTATGACTTCCTGAATATTTAGAATATTCAGAAGGTGTTGCGTGAGAGCCGGGCCTGCAATTTCCAGCGAATCAGGCCCTGCTAACCGCGCAGTATCAATCATTTCCATGCCGGCATAGCCGCAGGGATTAATCCGGTTGAACGGAGCTAAGTCCATATTAACATTGAGTGCGAGTCCATGGAATGAACAACCTTTACGGATCCGTAATCCTAAGGAACACACTTTCCGTTCATCAACGTACACACCGGGAGCATCTTTCTTAGCGCGGGCTTCTACACCGTAGTCTGCCAGTAATGCAACCACTGCATCTTCCATCGCCGTCACCAGCTCCCGCACACCCAGTTTTCGACGCTTAATATTCAGCATCAGGTAAATAACCTGCTGGCCGGGACCATGGTAGGTAACCTGACCGCCACGGTCTACGTTGACTACAGGAATATCTCCCGGCATCAATATGTGTTCGGCTTTACCCGCCTGACCCTGGGTAAACACAGCGTCATGCTCTACCAGCCAGATTTCATCGGTTGTGTCTGCGTCACGCTCATCTGTGAACGACTGCATTTTTTGCCACACCGGCAAATAATACTGACGGGCTAACTGACGGACAATTACAGGATGATGTGTTGCGGTCACTTACAATACAACCCTGACCAGTTCAATTTTAGCCAGCTCGGTATAAATGGTTTCCATGTGCTCTTTACTGGTCACACGGACACTCACCGACACAGAATGGTAGTTACCTTTAGCACTGGGCTTAACGGTAGGAGAGTAATCTCCCGGCGAATGCTTCTGCAGACAGGTAATCACCTGCTGCGGTAATTCTTCATGGGCTACACCCATTACTTTAAACGTCTGGAAACAGGGAAAATCCAGCAACTCATCGAAACGGGTATCCATTACGATATCCTTACTTCTTTATATAAACAAAACGGCCAGATTATAACAATCTGGCCGCTGATCAACTAGCACTACTGACCGGTTATTCGTCCCAGCCAAGCTGCAGCATGACATAATCAACCATACGATCTAAGAAACCACCTTCATTCACTTCCTGCAAAGCAACAAGGGGATAGTTGGCAACGTCTTCGCCGTCCAGTTGCAGGTAAAGTGTGCCAACCACCTGGCCTTTTGCCAGCGGCGCTTCCAGTTTCTTATCTAACTCAAAACTGGCTTCAAGGTTACCTGCCTGGCCACGGGGAATGGTAATGGGGGTAGATTGATTAATTCCAAGGTCTACAGTTTCGCGGTCACCCATATAAATGCGGTGAGCAACGAAGCTTTCACCGGCTTTATAAGGGGTTACAGTTTCATAGAAACGAAAACCGTAACGCAATAATTTTTTGTTTTCTTCTTTTCGGGCGCGTTCACTGTCTGTGCCCATCACAACAGAAATTAAACGCATATCACCCTGTTTAGCCGAGGTGATGAGGCTGTAGCCTGCATCAGAAGTGTGACCGGTTTTAATGCCATCCACATTCAGGCTCTGATCCCACAGCAAGCTGTTACGGTTGTACTGTTTGATACCGTTGTAGGTGTACTCTTTTTCGCTGTAAATCGCGTAGATTTCCGGCGTCTCAGCGACCAGCGCCTGAGACAACAGCGCCATATCCCGCGGCGTTACGTAGTGATCGGGGTCGTGCAGGCCGTGGCTGTTCACAAAATGTGAAGAAGACATACCCAGCGCCTGCGCGTGGGCATTCATCATGCTGGCAAAGGCACTTTCAGAACCGGCGATATGTTCAGCCATAGCAACACAGGCATCGTTACCGGACTGAATAATAATACCGCGAACCAGGTCGGCCACTTTTACCTGTGTACCCACCTCAATGAACATTTTTGATGATTCCGGAAAATTCTTCGCCCATGCATTTTCAGAAATGGTTACTTCATCGTCCATGCTGATATTGCCGGCTTCCAGCTCTTTTCCGATGACATACGTCGTCATCATTTTAGTCAGACTTGCAGGCGGCAACTGCATGTCTGCATTTTTCTCTGCGATAACCTGGCCCGTTTCGTTATCCATCAGCACGAAGCCTTCAGCGGCAACACTTGGCGGCGGCGGGATCACGACGTTGGCGTGGACTTTGGCAACATAAGACATGCACATCATGATAAACATGGTGAGCATGAAAGACGGTTTAGCGCGATTTATAATTTTATGCATGGGAATATCAATTACCGTTTTTTATTTAAGACAAACTGTTTTGAATTTTAACGTAAGCAACAAGCCTGGACCAGAGTCAGTGCAGCTTTGTTCCTTATATAAAGAGCAAAGTGATTCAGATGCTGATTTGTACCTTAAAAGTCTACCGGATTACAGTGTTGCTGACCGATTTACCCGGCAAATCCACAAGTTCGGCAGATGAATGCCATATTTACAGGTTGCCGCCCACGGTATAAGCACCGGGATAGCCATTTTTCTGCAAATCATCCAGTAGCATTTTTGCCTGAAAGCGGTCAGCCAGCGGGCCCAGCCGTAATTTGTAGATATTATTAATTAGCGGTATTTCAGCAGGCACCTGATAAAGTTGGGACAGGACGGTAGATACTGATTTGGCACGTTCAGGATCACTCACTGCGGCGACCTGAATGTAAAGCCCGTCGTCAGCAGCAGAAACCGGCTCAGCTTCCGGCTCTTCAGGCAGCGGAACAATGCCGGCATATTGTTCATAGCTGACAGTAGGCTGATTGCCCACAGTCACCTGATTGTTCTCATCAAAATGAATCACTTCCAGCTTCACCTTTGCCGTGCCGTGCTGCTGGTAATCCAGTTTTTTCGCTGCGGCATAAGACAAGTCGATAATCCGGCTGGAATGAAAGGGGCCACGATCATTTACCCGCACAATGGCTGTCTTGCCATTACTCAGGTTAGTCACTTTAACAAATGAGGGCAGCGGCAAGGTTTTATGTGCCGCTGTCATTGCAAACATATTGTAGGTTTCACCGTTAGAAGTGAGGTGTCCGTGAAATTTCTGGCCGTACCAGGAAGCCAGCCCGGTTTCCACAAAACCTTTACCGGATTGCAACGGATAATATCGTTTACCCAACACTTCGTAGGGGCGGCTGTTCCATTCACGGTAAGGTTCGTATTGCGGGTCTGCGTCAGTGTAATCCGGTTCGTCATACACAAACGTGGGGGCTGAATCGCTGTGCTGGGCATAGCGACCTGAAGACTGGCAGCCGCATAACACGACTGCACATAAAAGTAAGATACAGTATTTAGCGCACATAACCGGTTATCGGGATAAGAATCTTTTTTGTGTTCCGATTGCCATCAGAATGCCAAAACCTGCCATCAATGTCACCATTGACGTACCGCCAAAACTAACCAGTGGCAGTGGCACTCCTACTACGGGCAGTAAGCCTGACACCATACCCATATTTACAAACACGTAAACAAAGAAGGTCAGGGTTATCGAACCCGCCAGTAACTTACTGTAGGCGTCCTGAGCACGGTTGGCAATGATCAGGCCGCGAATAATGATAAACAGGTAAATTGCGAGTAATCCGATGACGCCGGTCAGACCGAATTCTTCACTGAAAACCGCAAAGATAAAATCGGTGTGACGTTCCGGCAGAAACTCAAGCTGTGACTGGGTTCCCTGCAACCAGCCTTTGCCCTGAAGGCCGCCGGAACCAATGGCAATTTTAGACTGGATAATATGATATCCGGCGCCCAGAGGATCGGATTCAGGATTTAAAAATGTGATTACCCGCTGTTTCTGATATTCCTGCATCAGAAAAAACCACATTACCGGTGCAAACGCACCGCCCATGGCGGCAACAATGCCAATAAGACGCCAGCTCATGCCTGCCAGAAAAATAGCAAAAATTCCCGAACTGGCAATAAGTAGCGACGTCCCTAAATCCGGCTGTTTAGCGATGAGGATTGTGGGTACGATAACCAGAGTGAAGCCAATGCCTATCTGAATAAGACGGGGGGGCAGGGTAAACTTACTGATATACCAGGCCACCATCATGGGCACCGCAAGCTTCATCAGTTCCGATGGCTGAAAACGAACAAATTTAAGATCAAGCCAGCGCTGGGCACCTTTACCCACGTCGCCGAATAAAAGTACAGCAATCAGCATCAGCAAGCCGGCAATGTAAGCATAAGTGGATAACCGCCGGTAGGCCATAGGTGGTACCTGCGCCATGACGCACATTACACCCATGGCAATACCGAGACGGGCGAACTGCCGTTCCATCTGGCCGGGATCCTGACCGGAGGCCGAATAAAGGGTATACAGGCCGACCACCATTAAAACCAGCAATCCCAGCAACAGCCAGCCGTCAATATGAAGCCGTTCGAGCAGAGTAGACTGATTTTGTTTTATCGTTGTACGTTTCATTCAGCCTGTTCCTTTGATGCTTGCTCCGGCGGCACATAATCAGGCTGCATAAAGTCCCTTTCGCGGAAGAAAAAATCCATAACCTGACGGGCTACCGGCGCGGCATTGGAACTGCCGCCTCCGGCATTTTCAACCACAACCGCCACAGAGACTTCAGGTTGCTCATAAGGGGCGAAGGCTACATACATGGCATTATCACGAAGATGTTCAGACACCTCTTCTTCGTTGTAGGACTCGTTCTGGCCTACTGAAAAAAGTTGTGCAGTACCGGATTTACCCCCGGACTGGTAAGGGGCATCAGAGAATGACTTGCGGCCGGTACCTTCATCGGAATGATTAACATCGTGCATGGCACTGAGCATTAAATCCCAGTTTTTCCTTTCTTTCACCATAATCGGACGCATGGTTTTTAAAGGCTCCTGTGAGACCTCGCCGTTTTCACTCATGAATCCCATCATAATTTGAGGAACAAACCGTTCGCCGTGGTTTATCAGTGTATTTATTGCCTGATTCAATTGGATCGGTGTCGCTGTCCAGTAACTCTGGCCAATACCCACAGGAATCGTATCGCCGATGTACCAGGGCTGATTGAAACGGGCACGTTTCCAGCCGCGGCTTGGCATATTGGCGTCAGATTCTTCGTATAAGTCTACGCCGGTGTAATCACCGAAACCGAATTCAGACATCGCATCACTGATCCGATCGATACCGAGCTTGTAGGCAAGGTCATAGTAGAAAGTATCGCAGGACATCATAATGGCCCGTTCAACATTCACTTTCCCGTGCCCCCATTTTTTCCAGTCACGCCACACATGGCTGACGTTGGGGAGCTTGTAACGTCCGGTGTCATTGATAGTGGTCTTTGGTGTAATGACACCGTCCTCAAGGCCTACCAGACCAAGCAGAGGCTTGATAGTGGAAGCCGGCGGATACTGTCCCTGCGTAGCGCGGTTGATCAGAGGCCGGTCAGGGGAATTCAGTAAGGCACTGTAGTTTTTGCTGCTGATCCCGTGGACAAACAGGTTAGGGTCGTAACTCGGGCTGGAATACATGGCCAGTACACCGCCGGTATCAGGCGCCGAAACGACCACCGTACCCCGCTTACCATCCAGCGCTTTTTTTGCAGCCAGCTGCAGGGCAAGATCAATATTCAGCACAATGTCTTTACCGGGCACCGGCGGATCAACACTCAACGTACGGATTATCCGTCCCTGACTGTTAACTTCTACCTGCTGATAACCGACCTGGCCGTGTAATTCTTCTTCATGGTATTTTTCGATACCCAGTTTACCGATGTCGTAGGTAGCTGCGTAGTTATCTTCCTGACCGGCTTCCTGCAATTTCTGTAAATCTTTCTTATTAATTTTTGCTACGTAACCAAGTACGTGAGTAAGCGTTTCACCGTAGGGATAGTAGCGCGAAAGACGGGCTTCTACAGAAACACCCGGAAAACGGTGTTGCTGGGCAGAAAACAATGCCACTTCTTCTTCATTTAGCTGGGTACGCAGAGCAATGGGCTTAAACCGTCGTTGCCCGCGGTATATTTTTAGAAAATTGTCCCTTTCTTCCTGCGTGATCCCCATGAGTGCAGACAGGCTGTCAAGGGTGTCGTCCAGACTGTCGACTTCTTCAGGAATGACTTCCAGGCTGAATACCGGCCGGTTTTCAGCCAGCAAAATACCGTTGCGGTCGTAAATCAATCCCCGGTTGGGCGCAATGGGCAGAACCTTTATGCGGTTACCGTTGGAGCGGGTCTGATAAGCATCGTGCTGTTCCACTTGCAGTACGTAGAGGTTACTCACCACGATACCGAGCATGGCAAACACAATAAGCAGTGAAACAGCGGCGCGGCGGGCAAACAGGTTCGCTTCCGCTGTATGGTCACGAATCGCCTGACGTTTACGGGCCATGACTATTCCCGGTGATACGGATGGTTCTGGGTAACAGACCAGGCGCGATACAAGCTTTCCGCCACAATGATGCGCACCAGAGGGTGGGGTAATGTCAGATTGGAAAGTGACCAGCGCTGTTCCGATGCGGCAATACACTCAGGAGCGAGTCCTTCCGGGCCTCCGATGAGTAAACTTACGTCACGCCCGTCCATCTTCCAGGCATCGAGTTGTCTGGCAAGTTGAGGGGTATCCCATGGCTTACCGGTGACTTCCAGTGTGACGATGCGGTTTCCCTTCGGGATTGCCGCCAGCGTTGCTTCTCCTTCCTTATGAAGGATGCGCGGGATATCTGCATTTTTACCACGCTTTCCCGCGGCAATTTCAGTAAAGCTGACAGGCATGTCAGCGGGAAAACGGCGCACAAACTCATCAACACCTCTGGCAACCCAGTCAGGCATTTTAGTTCCTACCGCAACGATTTGAATTTTCACCGTTTTACAACTTCCCGGTTGAGCGATTTGAAGTGATAAGTCTTGCCGGAACGCCGCTGACAGTCAACGCCGTGGCATACTGATGGCTGATGTTCAGCCCCAGAGCTTTTCAAGCTGGTAGAAATCTCTCGCTTCATCCTGCATGACGTGCACGATGATGTCACCGAGATCAACAAGAACCCATTCACCGGTCTCTTTGCCTTCAATGCTCAGAGGCGGATGTCCGGCCTGTTTCATTTCTACATGCAGATTATCCGCGATAGACACCACGTGTCGCTTGGAATTACCCGAGCAGATAATCATCAGGTCAGTAATTGTCGACTTACCTTTTACGTCCAGTTGAATGACATCACGGGCTTTCATGTCGTCGATTTTATCTAACACGAATTGTTTGAACTGGTTACTGTCCAAAAGTTCTCCTCAAATACACAAAAAATTAACGTACAACATTTTAACTATAGCGAATTTTACCGCAATTCCCACACCGGTGTCAGTGCAGGTCCGGCATCAAAGTTAATCCGTTAAGCTCTATGCCCATGAACAACATACAAAGGTGTGCAAGCTTGATAAAAGGCCTTTCCACTGTATTTTGTTTAAAAGCAAAGTCGGCCTGTTCCAGCGCCTCTCTGATATGGTCAAGGTGGGCAGCGCTCAGCCGGTTCAGTGCCGACTGATAACAGCCCTGACGATTTTTCCAGATCCCGAATTTCATCCACTGGACAGGTTGTCCGGACGATCTGACTTCGTGTAACTGGCTTAAGGTCTGCCATTCACGAATAAATGCCCAGATCAGGATATTAGGTTCAATGCCCTCACTTTCCAGACGGTACAACATGCGGATACAGCGCTGCCGGTCTCCGTTCAGCATGACATCTACCAGCTGAAATACATTGAATCTGGATTGATCGACAATGGCCGCTTCTACCTGTTCAGGTGTAATGGCCTGTCCGGCATAAACCAGCGATAACTTCTGGATTTCCTGATGAGCGGCCAGCATATTGCCCTCACACATATCTGCAATCATGCGGACACAGGCTGCATCGCCGTTAAGTCCGGCTTTTTGCATAGTCTGCTGGATCCATGTGTGAAGATTATTACCTTCCAGTGCATAGCAAATGGAATGAATGCCGGTATCGTCAAGAACCTTGAACCATTTGGCTTTTTGTACATCTTTGCCAATACGGGGACCGTGGATCAGTAACAGAATGTCGTTACCCAGATTCGCTGCTACTGATTGCAGGGTCTGACTACCCTCAGTACCGGGTTTTCCGGTAGGTAGCTCCAGTTCAATAATCTGTTGCGAAGCAAATAAAGACAAAGATTGAGTGGCCTCAATTAACTGACTCCAGTTAAAACCGCTGTCGGCAACAAATACTGTCCGCTCAGTGAAGCCCTGAGCTCTGGCTTTTTCCCGCACCGCTTCGATCATGGAAAATTTTTGCTGTGGCTCATCACCAAACAGCAAATAACAAGGCTTGAGGCCTTTATCTAGTTCCGCTTCAAAACGGTTTGGATAGATTTGCATGGCAGTTGTTTATTCCGCCACTGCCTGAGAAGACTGGCTGGCTATACGACGGATAATTTTGTCTGCCGCTTCATCCCGCATTTCGCTGAGAACCAGTTCCAGCTCCCGCGATTTTGCCAGCACCTGTTCAGGATCATCCTGGTAATCCCGCAATACTTCAAAATACGCGGGCAGGGGAGCCTTGTCAGGGAAGGTCACTGTATAACGGACACCGTAAATCAGCTCGTATTCAGCTACCTGACCGGTAGAAAACACGGACAATAAACGCCGTTCCAGTTGCTCCGGCTGAATGTTGATCAGAACCGACATGTCCGGAGACGGGCTGTCTGCCAGTGTACCGCCGTGGAGGTCATACACTGCCAGTTTTTTCTTCAACGCTCTGGCCAGTGGCGCATGGGCCTGCGCAGACGTTACCGCAACGTAATTAACTGATGGCGGCAACGCTTCATTACCGCGCAGATGAAAGCCGCAACCGGTAAGCACCAGTGCGGCTGCGCCTGCTGTTAACAGCCGGAAGAACGTCTTCATCAGTTAGCTACAATGTTAACCAGCTTACCGGGTACTACGATGATTTTGCGCACCGTTTTACCTTCGATAAACTGTTGAACATTGGCCTGGGCAAGGGCATCTGCTTCGACGGCTTCTTTTGCCGCATCTGCTGCCACGGTCATTTTAGCGCGCACTTTACCGTTAACTTGCACTACAATCAGCTTCTCATCTTCTACCAGGGCAGCAGGATCAGCTACCGGCCAGCCGGCATATTCTACAGGTGTATCATGGCCAAGTGCCTGCCACAGGTGATGACAGATATGCGGCGTGATGGGGTTTAGCAAACGCAGCACGCCTTCGACTGCTTCACGCATAATAGCGTGGTCAGTTTCAGACTCCTGAGGTGCCTTTTGCAAATGATTCAGTAATTCCATTACCGCAGCTACGGCAGTGTTGAAGGTCTGACGACGACCCAGGTCATCACTGACCTTGGCAATTGTCTTATGCACTTCACGACGTAACGCTTGCTGATCTTTATTCAGTGCTTTTGCATCAACCTTGCCCGGTGTGCCGGAAACTTCAATGTGCTCACTGACCAGTTTCCAGATACGTTTCAGGAAGCGGTTTGCCCCTTCCACGCCGGAATCAACCCATTCAAGGGTTTGCTCAGGTGGCGCGGCGAACATTGTAAACAGGCGTACAGTATCTGCACCGTACTGATCGATAACCGCCTGAGGATCGATACCATTATTTTTCGACTTTGACATTTTAGTCATGCCGCCGTGTTCTACCGGCGTACCGTCGCTGGTCAGCCAGGCTTTCGTGATTCGGCCTTTATCATCTTTCTCGGTGGAAACAGCCAGCGGCGAATACCAGGTTTTCTTACCGTTTTCATCTTCACTGAAATAGGAATCTGCCAGCACCATACCCTGACATAACAGGCGCTTAAACGGCTCATCTGACTCTACCAGACCTTCATCACGCAGCAGTTTGTGGAAGAAGCGGGAGTAGAGCAGGTGAAGAATGGCGTGTTCAATACCGCCGATGTACTGATCTACCGGCAGCCAGTAATTCGCCTGAGTTGGATCAAGCATGGCATCGCCATTTTGTGCGCAGCTGTAACGGGCATAATACCAGGATGATTCCATAAAGGTATCGAAGGTGTCGGTCTCACGCAGGGCCGGTTCACCGTTAAAGGTCGTTTTTGCCCATTCAGGATCAGCTTTGATTGGCGAAGTTACACCATTCATTTCTACGTCTTCCGGTAACACCACCGGTAATTCACTGGCGGGAACCGGCACAGACTCGCCGTTTTCCAGATTCAGCATTGGAATAGGAGCGCCCCAGTAACGCTGACGGCTTACGCCCCAGTCACGAAGACGGTAATTAACTTTCTTAGTACCCACACCTGCGGCAGATAATTTTTCTGCTATTGCATTGAAGGCGGCGTCGAAGGTTAAGCCATCAAACTCACCGGAATTAATTAAGGTGCCTTTTTCAGTGTACGCAGACGCAGTTAAGTCACAGGTTTCACTGTTACTATCTGCAGGTGTAATGACCTGTTTAACCGGCAGATTGTATTTGGTAGCAAATTCCCAGTCACGCTGGTCATGGCCGGGAACGGCCATCACAGCACCGGAGCCATAGCCCATCAATACGAAATTGGCAGCCCAAACCGGTACTTCCTCGCCGGTGAGCGGGTGAATCGCTGTTAATCCGGTATCACACCCTTTCTTTTCCATGGTGGCCAGTTCTGCTTCAGCCACTTTCGTGTTCTTACATTCTTCGATAAAGGTTGCAAGAGCAGGGTTATGTGTGGCAGCAAATTCTGCCACAGGATGCTGGGCAGCAACGCCCAGGTATGTAACACCAAAGAATGTATCAGGGCGTGTGGTGTAAACGGTCAGGGTTTCCACTTCACCGGCAGGTGTTTTCAGTTTGAAGGTAATATCTACACCTTCTGAACGGCCAATCCAGTTTGCCTGCATGGCGCGAACCTGATCAGGCCAGTCTTCCAGCTGATCCAGGTCAGATAATAATTCTTCAGCGTAGTCAGTAATTTTAATAAACCACTGAGGGATTTCTTTTTGTTCTACCAGAGCACCTGAACGCCAGCCACGACCGTCGATAACCTGTTCGTTGGCCAGTACTGTCTGGTCCACCGGATCCCAGTTAACGGTGGCGTTTTTCTTATAAACCAGCCCTTTTTCGTACAGGCGGGTGAAAAACCACTGCTCCCAGCGATAATAGTCAGGTTTACAGGTAGCGACTTCGCGATCCCAGTCATAACCGAAACCCAGCGACTTCAACTGGCCTTTCATATATTCAATGTTTGAATAGGTCCAGTTTGCCGGAGCCGTATTGTTATTGATGGCTGCGTTCTCAGCAGGTAACCCGAATGCGTCCCAACCCATTGGCTGCAGAACATTTTTACCCTGCATGCGCTGAAAACGGCTGATTACGTCACCGATGGTGTAGTTACGTACGTGTCCCATATGGAGACGGCCGCTGGGGTAAGGGAACATTGAAAGGCAGTAGAATTTTTCTTTAGACGCGTCTTCTTCTGCTTTGAAAGACTGATTGGATTCCCAGTACTGCTGGACATCCTGCTCGATTTGTTTCGGGTTGTACTGATTTTCGGCCATCGTGAATAAGGCTTCCGCGTTGGTATTAATTACTTCGTGATTAGCCGCATAGAATACCCCGGCGCGCAGTGCACTCACAATAGGCGGGGGCTACTTTTATCCTTATCTGACGGGATTTTAGTCAGTTTTGGCAGTGGTTAAAAAATCTGCCAGCGCTTTAAGTTGTAATCCCTGGACATGGTCGACAACAGGCGCGAGGTCTTTGTATCCGCTTTCGCTGTATCCCTGAACGTGATACCGAAGCGAGATTGTTGTATCTGCGCCGGTTTGTTCCAGTTGCCAGTTCAGAGCGCCGGTCACGCCCATAGCTTGCAACGGCCCCAGTCCGCCGGTCATTACCAGCTGCTTTGCAGGGTCAACAAAACTTATCCGCATGTGTTCAGCACTTCGTTCACCGGCACGTTCGCAAAAACAACCGCCGGCACGGGCATCAATACTGAAGGTGCCCGTCCACCATGAGTGATCTTTGGGCCACCACCGGTCGACATCGTTTACCAGCGCTTGCCAGACAGTGTCAGCCGCTGCGTTCACCGAAACGGTATTAAGAACAATAAAGCCGCCGTTACCACTGCTTTCCACTTTGGCGGAGGCGTTAAAGGATAAAATTAAACTCAGGAGGGCGAGTGCAGCTGTGGTTTTAGTCATGGACGCTCATAATCCTTAAAATTTTGCTGGCAATACGGTTAATAATGCCCATTAAACCGTAATGTGGTGCTTTTTGATACAATTTGTCAAAACAAGTGGAGAAAAATGGCTGATACAGCCTTTTTATGGTTTGACAGTGGGAATTTTTCGCGTTTCACTTGATCTTATCTCCACAAAATCAAACCTGCCGGCTAACGGAGCAGTTTGATGATATAAGGTAAACAGGCAGTTATGACCGACCTTTCCGTTCTGCGCGCTAAATATGCTTTATCTCCCGCAGCACTGACACCGTCGCTGAACCGGCGGCAGATAAACCAGGCTTTAAAAGACGAAGAAGCCGTTAATGCAACCTTTATTGGCCAGGAGCGTGCCCGCGAAGCACTGTCATTCGGCCTTGGCGTACGCAACCGCGGATATAACCTCTATGTGATGGGGGAGCCGGCCACCGGACGGTTCTCGCTGGTGAAGGATTACATTGAGCGTCAGGTGGCATCATTGCCTTCACCGGAAGACTGGGTCTATCTGAATAACTTTGATGAAGAACGTGAACCCTTTGTTCTGCGCATGGCGCCGGGTGAAGGCAAAGATCTGGTTAAAGATATAAACGGTCTGATTGATGATTTGCTTGATACATTTCCGGCAGCTTTTGACAACCCGGGTTATCAGCGTCAGAAATCAGCCATTTCCAGAGAATTTGAGCGCCGTTATGATGAAGCCATTGATGCAGTGGAACGCTACGCGCAGGCTCATGATGTAGCCCTTTATGACGAATCTAACGCCATTACCTTCGCCCCGATAGTAAGCGGTAAACCCGTTACCGATGAAGAATTTGCCGTACTCGATGATGACAAGCGTCAGTATTTTTATGACTTGATTGCTGAACTTGAAAACCGTCTCAGTGAAAGTTTACTCGGGTTGCCGGTATGGAAACGTGAAAGTTCTGAGCGTATCAGGCAACTGAATAAGAAAACCGCAGAGCAGGGGATCAGACCCTTACTCAAAGTACTGGAACATAAATATGCCGGCCATCTCGGCGTATTGAAAACGCTGCGGCGCATGCGTTCCCATCTGGTAGACACCATCGTGTCACTGCTGGCAGAGGAGTCAAAAGAGGATAAGCCCGACGAACTCGACAGACGGCTTTATCTGGAAGAACTTTATTTGCCTAATGTGCTGGTGGGTCATCAGTTACAGGACGGCGCGCCGGTGGTGTATGAGCCGAACCCTACCTATCAGAACCTGTTTGGTAAAATTGAGTACACCAACCTGCATGGCAGTGTGTATACCAATTACAGAATGATAAGAGCAGGGGCTTTGCACCGTGCTAACGGTGGCTATCTGTTACTGGATGTTGATCAGGTCATAGAGCAGCCCTTCGTGTGGGATGCACTGAAACTGGCGATAAAATCCGGTTCATTGAAAATGGATCTTCCCCAGCAGGATGTGGGTATGGTGAACGCCATCACATTGAACCCGCAACCGGTAGACCTTGATGTGAAAGTGATACTGCTGGGCTCACGTGATCTCTATTATACCTTGCAGGATTATGATGATGAATTTGACGAACTGTTCAGAGTGCTGGTGGATTTTGATTATGAAATACCGGTAACCCGTCAGTCTACTTTTGATTTTACGGGTAAGGTGCGTCATCACCTCAGTGAATGCGGCCTGAGCGGGATTTCCTCTAAAGCCATGCAGCGGCTGGTGGAATATTCCCTGCGTATGGCAGAACATCAGCAAAAATTCTCAGCCCATTTTGCCGAAGTCATAGAGCTTATCAATGAGGCCCGGTATTTTGCGGCTCAGCAGCAAAGCACTCACCTTGAACTGGAGCACATTGAAATTGCTCTCAGTGCGAAAAAACGCCGCACCGGCCGGGTGAGTCATGCACTGCTAAACGACATTAAAGAAGGTCATGTCCTAATCGCTACCGAAGGTAAGTCAGTAGGTACCGTTAATGGCCTGACCGTACTGGAAGTCGGGGGGACAGCATTCGGTACGCCGGCCCGCATTACCTCTACGGTGTATGCCGGTGCCAATGGCGTTGTGGATATCGAACGGGAAGTGGAACTGGGGCAACCCATTCACTCTAAAGGGGTTATGCTGTTAACCGGTTATCTTGGAAACAAATATGCCCAGCATTTCCCGTTGACCTTGTCAGCCAATATAGCGCTGGAACAATCCTACGGACACATTGATGGTGACAGTGCCTCGCTGGCAGAACTTATTGCACTGATATCTGCATTGACGGAGATACCAGCTACCCAGTCTCTGGCAGTAACCGGCTCGATTAACCAGTACGGTGAGGTACAGGCAGTAGGCGGCGTGAACGAAAAAATTGAAGGCTTTTTCGATTTATGCCAGCACCGCGGGCTTACCGGTAGTCAGGGGGTGATTATCCCTAAATCCAATGCCATTAACCTGGTACTGGATAAAGCAGTTATTGATGCAGTAAAAAAAGGGCTTTTCCATATTTACACTGCTGAAACCGTGGATGATGCCATTTCACTGTTGATGGAAAAAGAAGCCGGCAATATGACGTCCCGCGGGCGTTATCCGAAAAATTCGGTGAACTATCATGCCGTGAACCGCCTTTATAACATTGCACTGATTGTTAACGGAGGCGACGATGAATAAACACATAATAAAAAACGTCAGAAGGTGGCAGGAAAGATGAAAAAGTTATCTACGGGGAGTTTATTTGCGGGGAGTATAATTACCGGAATGGTAACGGGTAGAAAACTAACAGCTTTAGTTGCCCTGACGCTCTTCAGCACGGGCGCATTCAGTGCACCTGAAACTCCGGAGTTATCTCTGCAGGAAGCTGAGCGGTTGTCAGAGATGCCGCTGCATTGTGTAACAACAGAGTACCCGAACAAGTTAAATCAAACATTATCCGGTCCACAGGACTTGCAGGGACCGGCTGCACTGCACCCCGCCTTTTACGGGTGTTTTGACTGGCACTCCAGCGTACACGGTCACTGGATGCTGGTAAATCTGCTCCGCCATTTTCCTGATCTTGCCAAAGCGACAGAAATTAAAGCAAAGCTTAAGGAAAACCTGACCGCAGATAAAATTCTTCAGGAAGTGGCATATTTTGAAAAACCACAAAATGCCAGTTTTGAGCGCACTTATGGCTGGGCCTGGTTACTGGCTCTGGCCGCAGAACTGAAACTTTGGGATGACACCGGGGCTGCTGAACTGAGTCAGAACCTGTCTCCCCTGACTGAACTGATTGTTGGCAAATATCATCAGTTCTTACCAAAGCTGGTGTATCCGGTCCGCACCGGCGAGCATCCGAATACGGCTTTCGGAATGTCGATGGCACTGGATTATGCCCTGATTGCTGATGACAAAGCATTGCAGAGGCTCATTACAGAGCGGGCTGTGCACTGGTTTGGCGGCGATAAACAGTGTCCGCTCTCATGGGAGCCAAACGGCTTCGATTTTCTTTCCCCTTGTTTTGAAGAACTGGATCTGATGCGAAAAGTGATGGATAAGAAGTCCTTCATGAACTGGGCGGAAGGTTTTCTGCCGGCGTTAGATCATGCTGACTTTCACATTGATGTGGCACGGGTAAGTGACCGGACTGACGGTAAACTGGTGCATCTGGACGGGCTTAATTTCAGCCGTGCCTGGGTGATGTATGGCCTTGCAGCAGAATATCCCGATGAATTTGGTCATCTGCGGGCGCTGGCAGACACGCACGTGGCCCATTCATTGCCCGCCATCGTTGATGAAAATTATGAAGGTACACACTGGCTGGGCAGCTTTGCTGTTTATGCGTTACAACAACGTGCCCGCGCCACAGAGTAAATCATTTATTTAGGCGGCATACGGAGTGCGCCATCAAGACGGATGGTCTCACCGTTTATATAGGTGTTAAGTGCAATATGCGCCACCAGTGCTGCAAATTCCTGTGGCAGACCAAGCCGTTTAGGGAAGGGCACATTGGCGCTCAATGCTGCCTGAACGTGCTCCGGCATGGCCAGTAACATGGGAGTGCCCATTACGCCGGGCGCAATTGCATTAACACGGATCCCCACAGCGGCCAGGTCCCTGGCCATGGGCAGTGTCATACCGATAATGCCCGCCTTACTGGCCGCGTAGGCGGTCTGTCCGGTCTGCCCCTCGTAGCCGGCAATGGATGCAGTATTAATGATGACACCCCGTTCACCGTTTTCATCTGCTTCCTGTGCGGCCATGGTCTGAGCAGCAAGCCGGCTCACGTTGAAGGTACCGTTAAGATTGATATCGGTTACTTTACGGAACTGATCAAAAGAGGCAGCATTGCCTGTTTTATCAAGCGTTCTCGCAGCCGGTGCGATTCCAGCGCAGGAAACACAAAGGTTAATACGTCCGGCTTTCTCCCGGAAAGCTTGCAATGCGTCAGAAACCTCGTCTTCACTGCAAACATCGACGGGGTAGAAATGTGCATTTCCACCTGCCTCACGGACAGCCTTTTCCCCTTTTTCACGGTCTATATCAAAAAGAGCAACGGTCGCGCCACGCTGCAACAGATGCTGCGCGGTAGCAAAACCCAGTCCTGAACTGCCACCGGTAATGACGGCTGTGATGGAGGAAAGCGGAAGTGTGGTTTGTTCTGACATCATTCTCTGCCCGTTATCAGGTTTACGTTAACGTAAGTGTAACGTGGCAGAGTTTGTTAACAAAGTGATTACATAATAGAAGATGTAAAAAGACTTTATTGTTTTGGCAACTGAATTTTACGCTCTTCGGAAGGGCGGAAGATAATCAGTGTGTGTCCGATGGACTGTACTTTTACAGATTCGGTTTCCCGCACAATAGCATCCATGATAAGTGTTTTTTCTTCACGATCATCGGTAGGCACCTTCACTTTAATCAGTTCGTGGTGTGCCAGTGCGCTGTCAATTTCAGATACAACACCCTCTGTGAGGCCGTTAGCACCTAATTGCACAACGGGTTTCAAAGAGTGAGCCAGGCCCTTAAGGAATTGTTTCTGTTTATTGGAAAGTTTCATTTCGTCGTTTTTCTTTACTATTGATAAATTTGTTTAACCTAAACGCCGGGCCACGTGGTCACTGACTGAACGTAAAACCATTTATTTTAAGTTAATGCCTTGAAATGCCATATTCTAACGCCATCTTCGTTACAATCCTAACGACATTATGTGTGAATGACAAAAAAGTCGCATAATGCCACCAATTATATAAGCAATACTGAACAGAACTGCACACTTGCACGTAAAACGTTACAAGGCGTTAATTTACGTGGTAACGGGAACGTGTATTGGTGGCTACGGTCTATAATTTGTAGTAGGCTGTAATTTGACGAAGTAAGGATCGCATTTCGTACGGAAACAATGGGAGCGGAGCATGTTCCGGACGCCGGTTTCACCATAGTGATCGGTAAATGAACATGTTGGCAGTAAATTGTCATCAATCCCGGATGTTCCGGTATTTTTAGAGGTTAGTAGCTTGAGCGATATGGCAAAAAATTTAATCTTATGGTTGGTTATCGCCGTTGTGTTGATGTCGGTGTTCCAGAGCTTTTCACCTGGTGAATCGACACGTGCACAAACGGATTACACAACATTCCTGAAAGAAGCGAATCAGGGCAATGTCCGCGAAGTTCGCATTGACAGTGAGTCCCGCGAAATCCGCGGCACGAAACGTAACGGCGAAACATTCGTTACCTATATTCCCTATTTTGATGATCAGCTCATTTCAGATTTGGTGAAGAAGGATGTACGTGTATTAGGTGAGCCGCCTGAGAAGCCGTCTATCCTGACGTCTATCTTCATTTCATGGTTCCCCATGCTGCTGTTAATTGCAGTCTGGATTTTCTTCATGCGTCAAATGCAGGGTGGCGGTGGCCGCGGAGCCATGTCTTTCGGCAAAAGCAAAGCCCGTTTGCTGGGTGAAGATCAGATTAAAACCACTTTCGCCGACGTTGCCGGTTGTGACGAAGCGAAAGAGGACGTAGTAGAACTGGTAGACTTCCTGCGCGATCCTTCAAAGTTCCAGAAGCTTGGCGGTAAGATTCCTAAAGGCGTTCTGATGGTGGGTCCGCCGGGTACAGGTAAAACATTGCTGGCTAAAGCCATTGCCGGTGAAGCAAAAGTACCGTTCTTTACTATTTCAGGTTCCGACTTTGTTGAAATGTTTGTGGGTGTGGGTGCATCCCGTGTCCGTGACATGTTCGAGCAAGCCAAAAAGGCTGCGCCTTGCATTATCTTTATCGATGAGATCGATGCAGTAGGTCGTCAGCGTGGTGCTGGTCTTGGCGGTGGTCACGATGAACGTGAACAGACGCTTAACCAGATGCTGGTAGAAATGGATGGTTTTGAAGGTCACGAAGGTATTATCGTTATCGCAGCGACTAACCGTCCAGATGTCCTTGACCCGGCACTGTTACGTCCCGGCCGTTTCGACCGTCAGGTTATTGTAGGTCTGCCTGATATCCGTGGCCGTGAGCAAATCCTGAAAGTCCACATGCGCAAAGTACCGGTTGGTGACAACGTGGAAGCCTCTGTAATTGCCCGTGGTACGCCCGGCTTCTCCGGTGCTGACCTTGCGAACCTGGTTAACGAAGCTGCTCTGTTCGCCGCCCGAGCTAACAAGCGCCTTGTGTCGATGGAAGAGTTCGATAAAGCCAAAGACAAGATCATGATGGGTGCTGAGCGTAAGTCTATGGTGATGTCGGAAAACGAGAAAGCCATGACAGCGTATCACGAGGCCGGTCACGCAATCGTTGGCCGTCTTGTTCCTGAACATGATCCGGTTTACAAAGTATCGATCATTCCCCGTGGTCGTGCACTGGGTGTTACCATGTATCTGCCGGAGCAGGATCGTGTGAGCCATTCCAAGCAACATCTTGAAAGTATGATTTCAAGTCTGTTTGGTGGCCGTATTGCTGAACAAATCATTTACGGCGACGACATGGTGACCACCGGCGCGTCTAATGACATTGAACGAGCAACTGAGATCGCCCGTAAGATGGTCACGCAGTGGGGCCTGTCGAGTAAAATGGGTCCGATGTTGTACGCAGAAGACGAAGGTGAAGTGTTCCTGGGCAAATCCATGTCTAAAGCTTCGCACATGTCTGACGATACTGCCCGCGCCATCGATGCCGAGATTAAATCTTTTATCGATGCAAACTATGATCGTGCTTATAAAATTCTTGAAGAGAATATTGATATTCTGCATTCGATGAAAGATGCTCTGATGAAGTACGAGACCATTGATGCGAAGCAAATTGATGATCTGATGGCACGCCGTGATGTGCGTCCGCCTGCGGACTGGGACGATCGTGCGCCGAAAGGTGGAGACAATCCTCCCGGCGGCAAGCCGGCCCGTGAGGGCGAAATTACCGACGATGGTTTGGATAAGCCACCGGTAGGTAAACCCGGCGACCTTCCGGGCTAAAATCTCCAGGCGCCAGTTTCAACTGGCGCTTTTTGTTTGTGCTTTATAAAGCCAGCTTTCCTCTCCATATTCATAAAGACAGATATACGTTATGCATTTCAAACATACCGAAATCGACCTCAATCAGGCCCGCGTTATGGGTATACTCAATGTCACACCGGATTCCTTCTCAGACGGTGGAGCCCACAATACGGTAGTTAAAGCCGTTGAACATGCCATGCGGATGGTAGAGGCCGGCGCGACATTTATTGACATAGGCGGTGAATCGACACGTCCGGGGGCGCCGGAAGTGTCTGAACAGGAAGAGTTAGACCGCGTGGTGCCGGTGGTAGAGAAACTGGCCGGTCTGAAAGGCGTAGTACTCTCTGTGGACACCAGTAAGGCCACTGTAATGCGGGAAAGCGTGAAGGCCGGAGCGGGTTTAATTAATGATGTCCGCGCCTTGCAGGAACCGGGGGCACTGGAGGCCGCAGCAGAAGCAAAGATACCTGTGTGTCTGATGCACATGAAAGGTCAGCCGCGAACCATGCAAGCGAGCCCTGAGTATGATGATGTGGCAGACGAAGTGATTAATTTTTTGCTGTCACGCATAGATGCCTGTAAGCATGCCGGTATTGATGACAGCAGCATTCTTCTGGATCCGGGCTTTGGTTTTGGAAAGAGCCTCGACCACAATTATCAACTGCTGGTTGAAATGGGAAGGGTGCAACATCTCGGCTATCCGCTACTGGTCGGTATGTCGAGAAAATCTATGATTGGCCAGCTTCTGGATAAACCTGTATCAGAGCGGCTGGCGGGCAGCATTGCCCTTGCCACTATTGCGGCGCAAATGGGCGCAAAAGTGATCCGTGTTCACGATGTGGCAGAAACAATGGATGCGATGAAAATCGTGAATAAGATTCAACAAATAAAAGACAATATTCAAGGAGCCTGAAATGGGTCAGCGCAAGTATTTTGGTACAGACGGCATCAGAGGGAAAGTAGGTGAAAGCGCTATTAATCCCGAGTTTGTCACCAAGTTGGGCTGGGCAGCCGGTAAAGTGCTGGCAGGCCATGGTACAAATAAAGTACTGATAGGGAAAGATACGCGGATTTCAGGTTATATGCTTGAGTCTGCGCTGGAAGCAGGCTTGTCTGCAGCTGGTATTAATATCGGTTTGTTAGGTCCGATGCCCACACCGGCGATTGCTTATCTTACTAAAACATTTCGCTCAGAAGCCGGTATTGTGATTTCTGCGTCTCATAATCCTTATTATGATAATGGCATTAAGTTCTTTTCATCCGATGGTTTCAAACTGGATGACGATATCGAAATTGCCATTGAGTCCATGCTTGATAAGCCAATGACATGCGTTGCTTCCAATAAGTTGGGTAAGGCAACCCGTATCAACGACGCAGCCGGACGTTACATTGAGTTCTGTAAAGGCACGTTCCCGTCAGATCTGTCGTTAAAAGGCATGAAGATTGTTGTCGACTGTGCCCACGGGGCGACGTATCACATAGCACCGAATGTGTTGTCAGAACTTGGTGCAGAAGTTATCGAAATCGGTACTAAGCCGGACGGCCTGAACATTAACGACAAAGTCGGTGCTACTTCAATGAACGCCATCGTGGAAAAAGTGCTTGAGACAGGCGCTGACATGGGGTTTGCTCTGGACGGTGACGGCGACCGAATTATGCTGGTTGATCACCTGGGTAACGTGCTGGATGGTGATCAGATTTTATATATTATCGCCCGCGATGCGCTTAAATCCGGTCGTTTATCCGGTGGTGTAGTGGGTACACTCATGAGCAATCTGGGTCTGGAAGTGGCTTTGGGCAAATTATCCATTCCGTTCGCCCGCAGTGCTGTAGGTGACCGTTACGTAATGGAGTTACTGCAGCAGAAAGGCTGGGCTATCGGTGGTGAAAATAGTGGTCACGTGCTGAACTTAAATGTGGCATCTACCGGAGACGGTATTGTCGCCGGTCTTCAGGTCATCACTGCCATGTTACGTTCGGGTATGGATTTGCACGATTTAAGCGGCGGGTTTGATAAATTTCCGCAAAAACTGATTAATGTCCGTTATGATGAGTCCTCAGATAATCCGTTGGCCATGTCTGCTGTTACAGATGCAGTGAAAGAAGCTGAAAGTTCACTGGGTAAAACAGGGCGGGTATTGCTGCGTAAAAGCGGTACAGAACCGTTGATCCGGGTGATGGTAGAATCCGACGATGAAATGCAGTCTCTGAAATGGGCTGAGTTTATCGCCGATGCTGTACGCAAAGTGGCCAATTGATTGATTCGTCATAAATATTATCATTTTTAGGCTTGTATAATAGGGCGGATATCGTTAATATCACGCCCGCTTCAGGTCAGGGATAAATTGTGGATACAGTGAGTCGTAAGCTTCTGGTTGCCGGAAACTGGAAGATGAACGGAAGTCGTTCATTGGTAGAAGAATTTGCAGCGTCTTTTGACAGGACTGCAGTAGAAAATATTGATGTTGTGATTTGTCCGCCATCAATTCTTATTCCAGCTTTCTCAGGTAAAGGTATCGCCACCGGTGCTCAGGATGTGAGTGCATGTGATAATGGTGCACATACCGGCGATTTATCCGTCACAATGCTGAAAGAGTTTGACTGCAAATATTGTATTGTCGGGCATTCAGAGCGTCGTGATGACCATGGTGAATCCAGTCAACTGGTTGCTGAAAAAGCCCTGAAGCTGATTGAAGCAGGAATTACACCGGTAATTTGTTGTGGCGAACCTCTTTCAGTAAGAGAAGCCGGACAAGTTAACGAGTTTGTTGAAGCACAGTTGAAAGCCGTATTCGATTTGATTCCGGTCTCTTCACTGAAAAATGCCGTTATAGCTTATGAGCCAATCTGGGCAATCGGTACGGGTGTTACAGCGTCGCCGCAGGAAGCTCAGGATGTTCACAAATTCATTCGTGAGTTCATTGCTTCATATGACGGTTCACTTGCTGCTTCAATGCAGATATTATACGGCGGCAGTGTGAAGCCGGATAACGCAAAAGAATTGTTCGGCCAGCCTGATATTGATGGCGGCTTAATTGGCGGAGCAAGTCTTAAAGCGTCAGATTTTAACGCAATCTGCCAGGCGGCAAATTGACGAGGTAATTATGTTATACGAAGTGCTTTTAGTCGCTTATTTGATTGTAGCGTTGATGCTTATTGGTTTTGTACTTATCCAGCAGGGTAAAGGTGCAAACATGGGCGCTTCGTTTGGTAGCGGTGGTTCTAATACCGTATTCGGTTCTTCGGGTTCTGGTAATTTTATGACCAAAACCACGTCTGTACTGGCTACCTTATTTTTTGTATTGAGTTTATTCTTAGGTAACATCACAGCGAACACAGAAAAAGCCGAAGACGGCTGGCAGGATCTTGAAGTTCCTGTAGAGCAACAGGAATTACCTGCTGCTGATGATGTTCCTGCTGCAGATGCATCTGATGTTCCGGTTTCTGACGTACCGGCAACAGATTCAGCAGAAGGTGATATTCCTAACTAAAAGTTTTGCGGAAGTGGTGGAATTGGTAGACACGCCATCTTGAGGGGGTGGTGACTTCGGTCGTGCGGGTTCAAGTCCCGCTTTCCGCACCAAACTGAAAGCCCCGGCTTAAATGCCGGGGCTTTTTTTATGTCTGTAATATTTGTCCTTCTTTGCGGTTAGCCGGAGGTAACACTCAGCGGACAGTGCGGCTTTTCATATTTGCCATTAACATTCTGGCATCATTCTGGCTTCATCCCTTGTAACCGTATTTATTAGTCAACAGAAAGGGAAAACTATGGATATTCTTCGCATATTACTGTCAATTTTACTGCCTCCGCTGGGTGTATTTTTACAGGTTGGCATCGGGGTGCAGTTCTGGATTAATATTCTGCTGACGTTACTGGGCTACATCCCCGGAATCGTTCACGCAGTGTATATCATCGCAACCCGTTAAGTTCAGACTGTTGCGGCTGCATTCACGGCAGCCGCAACATCTTTCCTGTCTTTTTCGCAATGCAGATGTGGGTTTGCAAGGTCATCGACAGCCTCAACCTGCTTTTGAATTGTCCCTTTGTATTCTTCCGGCAACTTTTCTTTCAATGTTTTGAGACAGCCAAGAAGATGCAACATTACATCTACATGAGTTGAGCCCGCCTGCCTTATCTGGTCAAACGCAGTGTTAAGAACAGATTCAAAGGTGTAAGTCCTTCGTTGCATCCACACATCGACATCACTGTTCATCACCGTGTCACAGGGGAATTCACATCCGGACATCAGTAAGCAAACGGCTGTGAGACTGTCTGCACAGGTCATTGCTGTTATCGGATCATTGATGCCGGGTGACAGTGCTCTGAGTGCTACTTCCACAAGTTGCGTTAATGAAAACTCCGGGTCCTGCAATGATGTTCTGCGCTTACCCGGCACAAAACACGAAAGATAAAAATCACGGCTGTCGTTGCTAAGCTTTTCACTGCTGTGCACAGTGATAATCGTTTCTCCCGGCACCACATAATCACCGGCACGAACATACACTTTCACGCCGTCAATACCGTCACCGGACAACAAACTGAGATAGTCTATGGTTTGAATATACCCGGCTTTGTCCAGCGAGAGATGCGTAGTGACAGGACTATCGTTGATCAGGGCCGGTGCAAGGCGATGGTGGCCCTTCTCCTCGTCGGTCAGTGCAAATAAATTTTTCAGATTGTCAGTGCACTCGCGGTAACAGCGGTTAATGATTTCATCCACCTGAATAAATCTGGCGATATGGTGAATGTAATAAATTAATACCAGAGTGTCAGCAATACCGATGGCAAGGACAATCAGCGAGAGTACTGAAGATATAACCAAATCGGTGTCACTGACACTGATGCGGTGGAGTGCGCTTAAGCAAAAGATAAAGGTGGAGGTGAGGATCCCCAGTACGCACTGGGTACCGCGGTCGTCCATAAATGTCTGCAGCAGTCTGGGCCCGAACTGAGAAGATGCCATGGTCAGAGCGACCAGTGTCATTGAGAACGCTATGCTCGTGGCAGTAATGATAGACGTTGCAATTGCAGAGATAAGATCACTGGCTTCTTCGGCAGGTACCGGAGGGATAAGGTTTTTGAATACCGCTTCAGACACTACCTCCGGCGTATAGTAAATCAGAGTGTAACCCAGCAAAAATGCAGTAAACATCATGCATACTGGTATAAACCAGTAACTGGCACGTATTCCTTGCCATCTTGCTCTGGCAAAGCTGGTGACAGGTTTTATCATAGTCAGGCGTTCCCTTTTCCTGTTTGAACTAATCGCGGGCAGTCAGTACGGTGAGGTTGCCGGGTATCGCTTGTACTTCCAGCTTATCTGCTTCACGTATTTCTCCGTCGATGGCATAACTTGCCTGCTCAGGAAGGGTGACGGTGATACTTTTTACCTGTCTGTGTTTTATTCGCCCTGAATTTTGCTTACTGGTTTTAGTCGTGAAGATAAGTTCGGCCAGCGATAGAAACTGTGTTTCACTGTCCTCCTGTGAGGTCAGCCAGGTAATGTCCAGTTTTCCGTCGGTTACGTCCGGTTCGTCGCCGCCCTGAGCCAGTGCTGTGGTCACCGGTGCAGCATTCGCTATAACGAAGCTCGGAGTAGTAATGGTCTCAGTTTCATTATTGTCAAAACTGACCTCCAGTTTCATGTCGGTGTTTGCAGATATTGCCTGCCATAAACCGCGCAAGTAAGCCATCTGTCCGCCTTCGTTCTTCTCTTCACGGTCAGCAGACGCAATCATTTCCTGTTCAAAGCCTACGGCTGCAACCAGTAACATCAGTTCTCCGTTGCACATTGCAGTATCAACGGCCCGTGTGTGTCCGTCGATAATGACATCACAGGCCGTCTGAATGGGCATGAGTTTGCTGATGTAACCATGGAATACTTGACTGAGGGCATTTGCCGTGCCAAGAGGAATAACACCCAGCACCGCACGGTTGTCTATGCTTACACTGGCAACTTCTGTGACTGTTCCGTCACCGCCACAGGCGACAATGATATCCGTACCCTGATTGAGCGCCTTCTCAGCAAGCTCCGTTGCTGAGCATTCCGGGGTGGTTTCACTTACCGTTACCCTGAAATGAGGGTTTAGTTCTGAAAGAATATGTTCTTTTTCCTGCTCCCATTTACCGCCACCGGCGACCGGATTGGCAATGAGGCACAATGTACGTGTCAATTTGAGGCGGCCACCGGATTTAACACTCTTAAGTGCCGCCAGTTGCTTTTTGTTTAACCTGGCCGTTTGTCTGACAGACTGGATTTGATTCATGGCATCCATCACTGAGAGCGTCTGATCTTTTGCCAGTAACCAGGCTGCAACTGTCAGTACTGAACGTCCCCGTCCCAGTGCACAATGTACAACGACTTTTTTTCCTGCTGACGTTTGCTGCTGGATCCAGTTTATGGCAGTGGTAAGTTGTTCCGGTGTCGGACTGGTATGATCAAGAACAGGGATATTCAGATAAGCACAGTCATACTGGTACGCAGACCAGTCAAGGCCATCAAATTCAGCCGTGACATCAAGAATGGCATCCACGCCTTCTTCTTTCAGCGCCGCGACATCACTACCTGACAATCTGCAGGCAAGATACAACTGAGGCTCAATTCTTTGGATAGGAGGTACTTTGTCGTATTTTCTAGCCCATGCATTATAGGCTCCCGTACCGAGTAAAAAAGGGATGAATATCCACCTGATGTAGAAGGGGATAGAGCCGTCTTCACGTTTACGAAAAAGAGCAGGGTAGTTTACGATGTACGCCAGTGAAACGGCTGCCAGTGAAAATCCGCTCCACCAAAAAACAACAACTGCAGGCCACCAGGGAATAAGAAAACCCAGTGCAAATGCTAATATCGCGCCGGCCAGATAATACTTCACCATTTTCACAAAGTGTCTCCTTTCCTGTATTGAACTATGCTGCTGTCATTACGTAATGAAATACTAAAACGGTTAAAAATCCTGTTAGCAACAGGAGAAATATATTCGCTGTTGTCACTTTCATTTTATCTTTAACCTGATTACCTGAAGGAAACCTATGCCGGCCTCTGCGATAAGAAAAGTGTTGTACTTTGTCTGGTTTCAGACTATCTGGTTTCTGGCTATTCTTTACACCTCGGAGCATGTCGCCATTATCGGGCTACTTATTGCTGCGTTTTTCATCCTGTCTCCCCGTAAAAAAACGGACCTGATAATGGCTGCAGGGATTGCCATTTATGGCTGTGTCATTGATGGCGCGTTGCTCTGGTCAGGATTTTTTGCATTCAGTGACTATGAAGGTTGGCTGATACCTATATGGCTTATTTCGTTGTGGATTGCCTTTGGTTTAATGTTGCGTGTCAGCCTCGATTACTTACAGGGCAGATATGCTCTTGCTGCAGTGTTGGGCGCCGTGTCAGGTCCGCTGAGCTATTACGCCGGTGCACAGGCAGGTGCCGTTGTATTTCCGGCTGATACGGTATTAACCCTCGGCATACTCAGTGCACTATGGGCCGTTACGGTTCCGCTTTGTCTCTACGCAGATGCCTTTCTCAACGGCCGGGAAGGCAAAACCGCTGCTGGGAGCTGATTGCAGCCGGGACGACAGGGTGGTCAGACCAGACATCCGACAGCTCAGTCATCCGTACTACTGAATTGCTTCAGTGACCTTGTGTCCCCGCGAACCCAGCAACGTTTTTATGTTGTTAACTTGTTGACCCTTTTTCAGGTTCACAACAAGTGCGTACTTCTTGCGCTTTATGGCCGATCTGACAGTTTCTATAATTTCGTGCCGGTCAGGACGTAATCCTGTCAGTCCTGCGATGAACAGCCCGATAAACAGTCCCGGACTGATTAGCGCGATGTACGTGAATAAGGGATTGTTTTTAGTGAGTGCCGGTCCGAACTGGACGAGCAGAGCCGCGACAATTAAGCCGGCAACAAGCCCGGCAAAGCCCAGCTTCAGGTGAGACGACCATAATGTTTTGCCTATTTTACTACTGGCTCTTTCCAGTTTCTCACTGAAATGAGGGTCCATAGGGTTTATCAAAGTAATCTGATCTTTTTCAACTGCGGTTTCAGCGATAACAGACTCTATCGAATTAAGCGCATCCTGCTGTGAATCATAGACAGCAGCTACCTGAATGTGTTCAGCATGTACAATCGCATGAATGTCAGTCAATGTAGCTTTGTTACTCATATTTCTTACCTTTACGTTCCTTTCAGAGCGGGATTAAGACAACACGTGTCACGCTTAAACTATTTCTTAACACCGGACCTGATTAATATATTCAAATACTCATGGTCATACAGATATATTCAAACTTTATTCCTTTTTGCAGGTTCTTGTTTTTATTGTAGTTACTTAAGTGCTAGAGAGGTGAATATAAGATTTTCATGGTTTCGTCTGAATAATTTTCGTAACTACTGAAAATTATTCAGACTCATCAACCAGTGATTCCGGCGACAAAAAAACGTACGCCAGCGACATGAGTTGCCTGCAAGCATCACGAAGGGGTCTGGCTTTTTATTTGCTTAGGGTTGTTAAAGGGCGCAGCAGAGCATCCATCTTTAATTAGACCGGACTGTAACATGGAAAAAAGTGAATTAAATATTGTGCGTCAGCGCAGAGGTAAGGGCTTCAGTTATTGCTACGAGAGTGGCAGGCAACTGCAGGATAAGCGCAAGCTTAATCGCATCCGTAAAATGGTGATTCCTCCCAACTGGCGTGATGTACACATTGCGGGTGACGCTTCCGCACCTCTGCAGGCAACCGGTATCGATGCAAAGGGTCGCAAACAATATATTTATCACGACAACTGGCATAAACAACGTCAGCAGGAAAAATTTTCGAAACTCAGCGACTTTGCAGACGCTTTACCGGAATTCCGGCAATTCTGCTGGCGTGCTGTAGACACTAAAGGATGGTCCCGCGAAAAGAGTCTGGCCCTTGTTTGCCTGATGTTAGACCACACGGGTTTGAGGGCAGGTAATAAGGTCTATTCTGAGCAAAACAGTACCTTCGGATTAACCACATTACGCAGGCAGCATCTTGAGAAAGAGGGTAAAGCGGTGTCGCTGAGTTTTACCGGAAAGCACGGAAAGGAGCGTCATGTAGATATCTCAAATCCGAAATTAGCCAGCCTGGTGTGTGACAGTGCGCAGGCGCAGGGTTACGCAATTTTTCGTTACACCGGTGATGATGGCCGCTGGCAGGACGTTGACAGTGGTGACGTGAATGCCTTTATTCACTCCCGTCTTGGCGATGATTTTTCCTGCAAAGATTTCAGAACTTGGGGGGCATCCCGTTTCGGTCTTTTGTCACTGCCGGATGTGGAGAATTTGTATCTGCAAAACCAGCGCCGGCGCTGGGATACGACTTTTGTTAAGCACATTGCTTCCATGCTCGGCAATACGCCCTCAGTGTGCCGGCAATATTACATTCACCCGAAACTAATTTCTCTGTGTGAAGAGGAAGAAAATCGTCAGCAGACTCTGATGGAGATCGAAGGGATATTGGAAAAGAATAAACCAGGCAACAAGCTCACTTCGGCGATTGAACAGCGTCTTGCTCAAATTATTGTGTCATAAAACTGTCAACTTGCTGAACAGGGTAGTTTTAATCTGAAAAACAATTTTTAGCGTATAACTGGCATGAATTGCTGTGTCTGATAGCTAAGCTAATTTATTTTTCTGTTGCTTATATGTTCTAAAACAATGATTTGCATTTTCTTTTATTGTTGGAGTGTTGCTGAATCCGGTAATGAAGAAATTGGCAGCAAGAAGCCGTAAAGTCAGTGTTTCAAATAATTAGACTTGAAGGTAATTGCGTTTTTTTGCTATAGTTAGAACTCAAATTAATTGGTCAGGTAAACAAAACGGCGCATGCGGCGCCTTTTTCTTTATCTGTTTAAAGTAAGGAGCTGAATACCGGTTATGCAATTTGAAGGCTACATCTCTTTAGCCCTGTATTTTCTGGCAATGCTGGGAATTGGTTTATTTGCGTACAGGCAATCTACCAGCGATATCTCAGGATATATTCTCGGCGGCCGGCAGGTCAGCCCTCAGGTTACAGCGTTATCAGCAGGCGCCTCAGACATGAGCGGCTGGATGTTAATGGGATTACCGGGAGCGATGTATTTATCGGGATTTGATGCGCTTTACATTGCTATCGGTCTGGTTGCCGGTGCACTGGCTAATTACCTGTTGGTGGCACCCAAACTGAGGGTTTACACAGAAGTAGCAGATGACTCACTGACTGTGCCCGAATTTTTCGCGAAACGGTTCGGTAAATCCGACGCAAGAGTACGAATTGTTTCTGCTGCCATCATCGTGATGTTTTTCACGCTTTATACGTCTGCTGGTCTGGTGGCCGGGGGCAAGCTGTTTGAGAGTGCTTTCGACGTACAGTACCAGTGGGGATTATTAATCACGCTGGGCGTGGTTGTATCCTATACTCTACTTGGTGGTTTTTTAGCCGTCAGCATGACCGATTTCGTTCAGGGATGCATTATGTTTGTCGCTCTGGTACTCGTACCGGTTGTTGCATTCACAGAGTTTGACAGTATTGCACAAATGAATAATGCAGCTCATGAGTCGATACCTGGCCTGGTCGCATCCTGGGAAGGCGTCACTTTGATTGGACTGGTGTCCAGTTTGGCGTGGGGGCTGGGATATTTTGGCCAGCCGCACATTATTGTACGGTTCATGGCAATCCGGTCAGTAAAGGCAATTTCTACTGCCCGGAATATTGGTATGTCGTGGATGCTGGTAACAATCACAGGTGCACTGGGAACGGGGTTTGTCGGTATTGCTTATGCTAATCAGTTTGGCCTTGCGATTGATGATCCGGAAACAATATTTATTGTGTTTTCTCAATTATTGTTTCATCCGTTAATCAGCGGTTTTTTGATGGCAGCAATTCTCGCTGCGATCATGAGTACGATTTCATCGCAGTTACTGGTATCGGCGAGTTCACTGACTGAAGACATTTATCGTGTGGTCAGTAAGAAACAGGTGAGTGAATCAGACACCGTGAAAATTGGACGTTTTGGTGTAGCAGGGGTTGCGATAGCAGCGTTGCTACTGGCACTGGACT
This sequence comes from Alteromonas sp. ABH4_456, assembly GCF_056160645.1. Classification (NCBI taxonomy): domain Bacteria; kingdom Pseudomonadati; phylum Pseudomonadota; class Gammaproteobacteria; order Alteromonadales; family Alteromonadaceae; genus Alteromonas; species Alteromonas sp. ABH4_456. The sequence continues at coordinate 124,868 of NZ_JBSWXO010000008.1, read as the reverse complement.
CGTCGAATACAATTTTGTCTCTGGTGAGCAATGCATGGGCAGGTTTTGGTGCAGCCTTCGGACCACTTGTACTGTTTTGTTTGTATAAACGTGACCTGACACACAATGCAGCGCTGGCAGGTATTATCAGTGGTGCCGCAACGGTATTGTTCTGGATTTATGTTCCTGTCCTGGAAGACGGGAAAACACTGAGTAGTGCTATTTACGAAATTATCCCCGGGTTTGCTGTAAGTACAGTAACACTGTGGTTGTTCTCCGCTATGGGCAAGGCCCCGTCGTCTGAAGTATCGGCGATGTTCAGCGAAGCGAACCGGGAACTGGCGAATCAACAATCTTAAGGTAAATTGATATTATGATACGTAAAAATTGGAATCGCATTGTCATTAAAGTCGGTAGTGCTTTAATTTCACCGAACCGCAAAGGCTGCAGCAGTCACTATCTGCTCAGTATTGCACAGTTCATTGTGAAATGCCGTGCGATGGGAACACAGGTTGTGCTGGTATCTTCAGGCTCAGTAGCTGCAGGTGCACATCAGTTCCCTGATGGAGAACGTACCGATATTACTGTGAAGAAGGCGATGGCCGCAGCGGGTCAGACTGAAATGATGGCTACCTGGGACCGGTTATTTGACTTTCCTTCGGCACAGATGTTGCTAACACATGCTGATTTACGTGACCGTGAGCGTTACGTGAGCATCAGGGACACGATTTTCAGTCTGCTTGATCACAACATTCTTCCTATCGTAAATGAAAACGATACGGTAACAACAGACAAGTTGAAAGTTGGCGATAATGATAACTTATCTGCGATGGTAGCAGCAGCTGCTGATGCGGATGCATTAATTATTTGTTCTGATGTGGATGGTCTTTATGATAAAAATCCGCATACCAATGATGATGCATCTTTACTGTCGGAAGTTGAGCATATCGACCAGCAAATTTATGACATGGCTGGTGGGGCTGTTGAAGGTGGTGTGGGTACCGGCGGCATGCGCACGAAAATTGAAGCAGCAGAGAAAGCGGTATCGCATGGTATAGATACTTTCATTATTAATGGTTTTACCGAGCTTTCGTTTAATATGCTGCTGGACGGAAAAAATCCGGGTACTCACTTCATTGCTCATGAGAAGCCGATGGCAGAAAACGAGCACTGGATGAGACACACAACCCGCGCGCAGGGTGAGGTGATCGTAGAAAGTGAATTTGCGCCGATCCTGTCTGAAGATGCAGAATCGCTGACCAGCAAAGAAATTGTGGACGTTAAAGGTGAGTTCTCGGTGGGAGACACCATCATCGTCAGAAAAGATGACGGGACCAAACTGGTGAAGGCACGCTCGAATTACAGCAGTTGCCTGCTTAACTTTATCGCCAATCAGGAAAATGATGAGTTTGCGTCGGAGTTTGAAGAAAAAACCGGCCCCATCATTTCGAAAAAGAACTTAGCAAATCTGGAGAAAGAATGAGTTTAATTACGACATTAGCAAAAAATGCCAAACAAGCCGCACAGAAATTAGCGGTACTGGATGAAAGCACGAAGAATGCCGTGCTTAAAGACATGGCAGCGGCTCTCCGTGCTAATACAGCGTCAATTAAACAGGTCAACACCGAAGAAGTTGCCCGGGCTAAAGAGAATGGTTTGGATGCAGCTATGATTGACCGTCTGACGCTGAATGATGAACGCATTGAAGCTATGGCGGAAGGCATCGAAGTGATTATTTCGCTGGACGATCCTGTCGGGCAGGAACGTGTCATCGGTACCCGTCCGAATGGCATTGAAATTAGGAAAATGCGTATCCCGTTAGGCGTCGTGTGCATGATTTATGAAGCGCGACCTAATGTGACGGCTGATGCCGGTGCACTGTGTTTTAAATCCGGTAACGGCGTTATCCTGCGTGGCGGTAAAGAAGCGCTGGATACCAGTCTGGCAATTGCCGGTCTGTTGCAGGATGTACTTGAAAAGCACGGGTTACCGAAAGAGCTGATCAGTGTAGTTCCTGATCCGGACCGTGCGTTAATGCAGGAGTTGATGGAGCAGCGTGATTATATTGATGTCATTATCCCGCGCGGTGGTGAAGGGCTCATCAATTACGTTACAGACAATTCTAAAGTGCCGGTAATCCAGCACTTTAAAGGCGTGTGTCACTTATACGTAGATAAAGATGCTGATCTGGATAAAGCCATGGCGCTGCTGCTGAACGGTAAAACACAGCGTACTGGTGTGTGTAATGCACTGGAAGGTCTGGTGGTGCATCAGGCTGTTGCCGGTGACTTTTTACCTCAGGTAGCGAAAGCCTTTGAAGAGCACAATGTGAAAGTGCATGTAAATGACAAAGGTGCGCAGTACTTCAATAATGCAGATGTTATTGCTGATGATGCTTTTGGTGAAGAGTACCTTGGACTGGAAATCGCCGTACGTGTGGTTGAAGACTTCGATGCCGCTATTCAGCATATTGCTGATTTCGGCAGTAACCACACCGAAGTTATTTGTACCGAAAACGCTGATGCAGCGAACTACTTCCAGCGTGCTGTCGACGCCTCAGTTGTGATGGTAAACGCTTCGTCACGTTTTTCTGACGGCAGTCAGCTCGGGCTGGGAGCAGAAATTGGTATCGCAACCACTAAATTGCATGCCTATGGCCCGATGGGTCTGGAATCGCTCACCGCTGAGAAATTCCTCGTTAACGGAACAGGGCAGGTGAGATCGTAACTTTTCACTGGTCCGCATTGTACTTATAGTACTGAATTGCGATAATCCAAAGCACCGGGCAACAGCCCGGTGTTTTTTTATGTTAATCCGGTTCTTACGTAGGTTTTATGATAGACATCAGCGTTGATTTTCAAGCCTGGTGGCAACAGGTTGCCGATTTTTCCCAGTCCCACAAACTGCCGGCGTCTGCAGTCCTGATCATTGTTTTTTTGCTGACTAAACGTGCCATTTTACGTTTGCTTAAAAAACGCAGTAAAAAAACCGGCGAAGACAGACGTCATTCCATCAACATCATTGAACAGTTGGGTAACGCAACCTTACTGGTGCTGTTGATCATGGTATGGTCCACCGAAATCCAGAACCTCGCAATCTCCATTGCTGCTTTTATGGTGGCCATTGTTTTTGCTACCCGTGAATTCATTCAGTGTTTTATGGGATTTATTTATTACCTCGGCGCCCGGCCGTTTCGCGTGGGTGACTGGATTGAGATGAATAATATTCGTGGTGAAGTGGTGGAAATGGACTGGGCTAAAACCGCGCTGCTGGAAGTCGATCCCGAATCCCATACCTACACCGGTAAGCATTTGTATATTCCGAACAGCCAGCTGGTTACCCAGCCAATCAGAAATCTTAACTTCCTGCGACGCTACACCCTGCACAGTTTTACTCTGGTCATGGAGCCGGAGACGAATCCCTATGCAATTCTGCCTGCTTTTAAAACCCGGACGCTGAAGCATTGCGAACATTTCCGTGAAGTCGCCGGACGTTATAAAAGTTTAATCGAACGCCATATGGAAGCGGAGTTTATTGATATCGATCCGGATATCGCAATTGAAACCAATCAGTTTGCTAAATTGCGCATCACCGTGTCTTTGTTCTGCCCCATTGATGAAGCCCATACGTTGCAGCAAAAAATATCAGAAGACTGGATGGCGCTGTGGCACAGTGAAATTGCCACAGCCAATCGCCCGTCCGGCAAAACGGTAGCAGAGGAATAGCGCTATACGCCTTCCTGCCAGTTACGCTGTCGTGAAAAGTGACTGCTCAGAAAAGCCATCTGGTCAGCCAGAATACGCCGGTTCATCAGGTAGAAACGTTCATAAAGATTTGGCCTGAAAGGAACGGCAAGTAACGGCATGTTAGCTTCTTCCGGTGTACGGGCTCCCTTGGCGTGATTACAGCGCCCGCAGGCTGTGGCGACATTCGTCCATTTATCCTGACCACCACGGGATCGTGGAATGATATGGTCGCGGGTGAGCTGGCCGGGGCTGAAGCGCTGACCGCAATACAGGCATAAATGATCATCCCGGCGGAAAAGATAACGGTTACATAACGCAATCTTTCCGCTTACATCAGTCACTTTTCCGTCGCAGGCAATAATGCTGGATAACGTCAGTTCGCTCCGGATTCCGGCATTATTCCAGCCACCGTGCAGGGTACAGGCGGTCGCACCAAGTTCGAACAACACTTTGTCCTGACAATAAAGCCTTGCAGCCTCTTCAGGCAAAACCCATTCCTGTGGCATACCCGCTTTGTTGAGTCTTAATACCAGCATCAGGGACATCTCCTCATGTGTGACTCTTATAGCATACTGCTTTATATTTCAATATGATGAAAAAGTAATCAATTGCCAAGTTTTTTTGTTGTTTAATTCGCCTGCAAACAGCAAATCAAAAAATCTTTGCAGTTTAAGGAGATAAATCCGGCAGTCAGCGGCTTTCAGGCATTTGATAATGGCATTAGGTAATTATCGCGGCTATACTATGCGCCGCGTTCAAAAGCGAATATATATATTAAAGAAAATAAAGGACAAATAGTGACTCCTATTACTCATTCTTTTCAGTATGGTCAGCATACTGTAACTCTGGAAACTGGCGTTATCGCGCGTCAGGCAACTGCAGCCGTCATCGCCAGCATGGACGATACCTCTGTGATGGTAACTGTAGTTGGTAAAAAAGAAGCGAAAGCCGATCAGGATTTCTTCCCGTTAACGGTTAACTATCAGGAAAAAGCTTACGCTGCCGGTAAAATCCCGGGTGGCTTTTTCAAACGTGAAGGCCGTCCTTCAGAAGGCGAAACACTGACAGCCCGTCTGATTGACCGTCCAATCCGTCCACTGTTCCCGGAAGGTTTTTTCAATGAAGTACAGGTTGTTGTTACCGTACTTTCTGCGAACCCTGAAATCCCGACTGACATCATTTCACTGATTGGTACGTCTGCGGCACTGGCTATCTCCGGTATTCCTTTCAACGGTCCTGTTGGTGCAGCCCGTGTTGGTTACAAAGATGGTGAGTACATCCTGAATACACGTTTCTCTGAGCAGCCTGAAAGCCAGCTTGACCTGGTGGTTGCCGGTACTGAAAGTGCTGTTCTGATGGTTGAATCTGAAGCCAGCGTACTGTCTGAAGACGTCATGCTGGGTGCGGTAATGTTCGGTCACGAACAGTCGCAAGCGGTTGTTGAAGCTGTTAAGTCTTTTGCTGCTGAAGTAAATACTCCGGCATGGGACTGGGCGCCTAAAGCTGAAAACACCGAACTGAAAGCGAAAGTAAAAGAACTGGCTGAAAGCGGCATGACTGCGGCTTACCAGATATCTGACAAGCTTGAGCGTAAAGATGCGGTAACTAAGGTTACTGAAGAAGCGCTGGCTCAAATTCTTGAAGCGAATCCTGAACAGGACGCGAAAGAAGCCTCCGATCTGCTGCACGACCTGGAAAGTGACGTAGTACGTTCACGCATCCTGGCCGGTGAGCCACGTATTGACGGTCGTGATCCTGCTATGGTTCGCGCCCTTGACGTTGCGACTGGCGTACTGCCACGTACTCACGGTTCTGCTGTTTTCACTCGTGGTGAAACGCAGGCACTGGTTGTTGCCACTTTAGGTACAGAACGTGACGCACAGATGATTGACGAACTGCAGGGCAAGCGTGACAGCAAGTTCATGCTGCACTACAACTTCCCTCCATACTGTGTAGGTGAGACCGGCATGATCGGTTCTCCTAAGCGTCGTGAAATCGGCCACGGCCGTCTGGCGAAGCGCGGCATTCAGGCGGTTATGCCTTCTGAAGAAGAATTCCCGTATGTAGTACGTGTGGTTTCTGAAATCACTGAATCTAACGGGTCATCTTCAATGGCGTCTGTATGTGGTACGTCTCTGGCCCTGATGGATGCCGGTGTACCAATTAAAGCGTCTGTTGCGGGTATCGCAATGGGTCTGGTTAAGAGCGACGAAAACTTCGTAGTTCTGTCTGACATTTTGGGTGACGAAGATCACCTGGGTGACATGGACTTTAAAGTAGCCGGTACTAACGACGGTATCACTGCGCTGCAGATGGATATCAAGATCGAAGGTATCACCAAAGAAATTATGCAGATTGCACTTAAACAGGCAAAAGAAGCCCGTTTACACATTCTAAGCGTAATGGATAAGGCGATCACCGGTCACCGTGAAGAGCTGAGCGAATTTGCTCCGCGCATCTACACCATGAAGATTGATCAGGACAAGATCCGTGACGTAATCGGTAAAGGTGGTGCGATGATTCGTTCTATCACTGAAGCGTCTGATACCAACATCGAAATCGAAGATGACGGTACTATCAAGATCTTCGCCACTGAGCGTGCTAAAGCAGATATCGCGATCGGCATGATTGAAGGCGTAACGGCTGAAATCGAAGTAGGCAAAACCTACAACGGTAAGATCACCCGTATCGTAGACTTCGGTGCATTCGTAGAAGTACTGCCTGGTAAGGAAGGCCTGGTTCACATTTCACAAATCGCTCACGAGCGTGTGAACAAAGTGACCGACTACCTGAAAGAAGGCGAAATGGTTGACGTGAAAGTCATGGAAATTGACCGTCAGAACCGTGTACGTCTGAGCATCAAAGAGCTGCTTGAAAAGCCGGCTCCTGCAGAAGCAAAAGAAGATAAAGGCGAATAAGCTTTTATTTTCACCTTGTTGAAAAGGGCGCTTCTGGCGCCCTTTTTTTTACCTGTCCGTTGCCGGCTCGCCGGTGCACACGGATAATGATCAGGAGTGGAATATGACCAGCGATGAACAGACCAGAATTGAAGCAGCAACCTTCCGCCGGTTACTGAAACATCTGGATGATAATAAACAGGTGCAGAATATTGACCTGATGATCCTTGCGGATTTCTGTCGTAACTGTCTGGCTAAATGGTACAGCAAGGCAGCGGCAGATGAAGGTGTTGACGTAGACTACGAAGCGGCCAGGGAAGCGGTTTACGGTATGCCTTACAGCGAGTGGAAGGAAAAACACCAGTTGCCGGCTACCGCTGAGCAGCTCGCAGTCATGGAAGCGAAGAAAAAATAGAAAACGGCCGGCAGGCCGTTTTTTATGCGTGTTCTTTATCAGCCTGTAAATTACTGAAACGAAAAGCATGGGGCAGTAAATCGCCAACAGTATAGGTTTCTGTTTTACCGTCGTCAGTCACCAGAATCACCGGTGTGTCATCACCTGCAAACTCAGCTATTTTTTGCCTGCATCCGCCGCAAGGGAAGCAGAAGCTGTCATTGGGACTGGCTATTACAATGGCCTTAATTTGTCGGGCGCCTCCTGCAATCATTGCTCCGATGGCTGTGGCTTCTGCACACTGACCAAGCGGATAAGCCGCGTTCTCTACATTGCAGCCGGCAAAGATACTGTCACCGGTGGTGAGCACGGCGGCACCTACATGAAAACCGGAGTAGGGGGCATGGGCATGTTGCTTTGCTGCCTGGGCTGTTTCTTTCAGTTGTGTTATTCTTTTATTTTTCATTACATCTCTCTGGTGGCTCAGGCTTTACTTTTTTTACCAAATCGGCGATGGTGTCAGCCATCGGATGACTGTCAGGAAGACAGTTTGCCCGCGCCACGTCATTTTCATAGCGAGTGAATCCATTTTTAACATGCGTAAAGTCATTAGTCTCATCTTTTTTTCTTATCTGGTGGTCTCTGTGTCAGGCTGTGCCAGTTCACAACAAGCGCAACCCAAAGGAGAAATGGGGAATCTGTTACTCGCAGAACCAGCGCCGGTTAATCCACGCTCTCAAATGGCAATTGCGCGGTACAATCAGGTACTGGCGAATGCGACTATTCCCGACGGGGATCGTGCTGAGTTACTTTATCAGCGCGGTATGTTGTACGACAGTGTCGGCCTGGCAGGTCTGGCGCAGTATGATTACACGCAGGCTTTGCAACTGAAGCCGGACATGGCGGAAGCGTATAATTCAATCGGTATTCATTTTGTGCAGCAGCTGGATTTTATTCAGGCATACGAAGCATTTGATTCGACCCTTGATATCGATCCGGAATACGACTTCGCATTTTTAAACCGTGGTATTGCACTGTACTACGGCGGTCGCGCTGATTTGGCCATCGACGATCTCACCACTTTTCAGACCAAAGACGAAACAGACCCTTTCAGAGTGTTGTGGACATTCTTTGCCAAACACGATATCGATCCGGTTGATGCCAGGGCCTGGCTGGTCGCCGTGCGGCCGGAGCTTAATCCCGGACACTGGGCGGTGAAACTGGTTGATTTGTTTTTAGGCACATCCAGTGAAACGGCGTTACTCAATTCTCTTATCGAAGGCATCTCCAGCCAGAAAGAGCTGACAGATCGTCTTTGTGAGGCTTATTTCTATCTCGGTAAATACCATAGCGCGCTGGGAAACAAGGGGATCGCTTCAAATTATTTCAAGCTGGCTCTCAGTACCAATGTGTATGATTATGTGGAGCACCGTTATGCCAGAATTGAGTTGAACCGTTTGCGCCATCCCGCTGACGATACTGAATAACCCGAATCCTGTATGCGTGGATTTATCGTAGCACTGCTGGCTATATTGCTGGTAGGGTCTGACTCAGGTCGTGATACCCGTCAACTCCTTCACAATGCAGAGTCCGCATCGAACCCTGCTTCACTGTTATGGCTGGCAGCCTCAAACGGCAGCGGTGTAGCAGAAGACCGCCTTGTGGCCTGGGCCACTATGCAGGGTTCAGCGTTCTGGCTTAATAAGCTGGTTGCTCTGGATAACGCCGATGCGGCCTGGGCACTGTATCAACTGGTCGGCGATGATGCGAAAAGTGACCGGTTGATGAGTCTGGCAGCTATCGGCAATGTGCCCGAAGCTCAGCTGGCCTTCGCCATGACAACGGATGACCCGGTAAAACGGGAAACCTGGCTCAAACGGGCTGCCGGACAAGGTTATTTGCCTGGTCAGGCGGCACTTGCCGACTGGTACTTATTGCATGCCCAACCGGAAGAAGCGAGACCGTGGCTTCGTGTAACCGCTAATGATTATCCGCAAAGTGCCTTTCAGTATGGCAGATTGCTGTGGGCAGACGGTAAACGTAAGGCTGCCGGTAAATGGATTGCTCAGGCAGCTGACAGCGGTCATGAAATGGCGGGGAAGGTCAGACGTATTCTGTCAACCTATTCGCCCTACAGCGCAGCCTCAGTGCCGGCTAAAGCCAGAAAGGATGAAAATTGCAGCCAGAAAATAGGTCTGTTTGCTACTTCGTTATCGACCATCGTAAAAGCCGATGAAATCGTAACAGAATTCCGCAAAGACAAACGCCTGCAGTCACTGGCAATTTGTCTGGATGCGCCGGTGTGGCTAACGGATGACAGTCTGAACTGTGGTGGCGACTGGAAAGGACAGGGACGCCTCGGCTGTGATGTAAGGCCTCTTGCCAATGCGGTGGAAAAGCGGGGATTAACCCATGCTGTGATTATTGCAGAGCAGGGTAAAGCCAACGTAAATAACGGTGTAATGTTTCTCGACCTGATTGACTCCTATGCGGTTTTTGTTCATGAGCTGGCGCACTTTGCCGGATTTGTTGATGAGTATGCGCTGGGGAAAAATGCCGCCAAACGGTACTGCGGCAGTGAGGATGCACCAAATCTGATTTTCGACGGCAAAATTACCTATTCACCTCTCTCCACACTGGATAACTGGCAGGCATTGCAACCCGGTGTCGGGATCTGGCCGGCACAAAGTTGCGCCCGTTCCGATATCCGTGCCTATAAACCTTCCGGGCATATTACCTTTCTTGAACACCATGACAGCGGTGATATTCCACCAATCTACATGGCTTTGTGGCGTCAGCAACTTTCACGCCCTCAAGCCCAGCGTCCGGTATTCATGAATTTGTTTCAGTCTTTTCAAAAGGCAGGGCAAACCCGCAAGGCCGGAAAATGGCTGGATAAATACAATGCGTTTCTGGGAGCAGGAAAGGGAGACCCGGAAGAAATGGTTCCTGAAGAAGACGACGAGGAACCGCTACCGTTTTAAAACTGCTTTCAGCGGCTTTGTAAATCGGGCTTCAGACGTTCAACCCACATGGCTGTGGCACCACAAATAGCCACCGGCATGACGATAAAGTTCACCAGCGGGATAAGGGAAAATAAGCTCACGCCCACGCCGAACGAGAAACACAGTGTCTTATGTTTTCCCAGGTGCGCCCGCATCACCTTAAACGGTACTTTATGGTTGTCGTAGGGATAGTCACAATACTGAATGGCCATCATCCACGCATTGAACATAAACCATAACACCTGGCCGATGACAGGGATAAGAAGAAACAGGATTAAAAACACAATGGCTCTGGGGATGTACCAGATTAGCTTGGCGAATTCTCTTCCCAGCATCCGTGGTACATCTTTAATTAAGTCCAGCAGACCATCATCGCCGATTGACTGACCAGTGAGGTGACGCTCAACTTTTTCGGCCAGAATGCCGTTAAAAGGAGCCGCTATCCAGTTAGCCAGGGTACCGAAAACCAATGCAAATATCAGCAGCACTGACAAGACTGCAAGAGGCCACAGGAAAAAGCTGATCACACCACGAAGCCAGTCCAGCCATTGCGGGATTAAGCTCATCAGCCAGCTAATGCCTTCTCCTATTTCGCCGAACAGAAAGTAAAATGCCACAGAAAAAAGCAGCAAATTAACCGTCAGCGGGATGAATACAAACCGTTTCAGGCCCTTTGTTTTAATCAGTGAAAAGCCGGTCATAAAATAACTGAGTCCGCTTTTATTTTGCATTACGTCTCCTGAAGCTGCGCTTGAAAATGGGTTCTGAACCGGATTCAAATTGCCGGGCCAGTATGCACATGCAGTATACCTGTATCCGCATGCGGTGAGAAAACCCAATTGTTACAGCGTGTGAGTTTTGATAGAGTCAGCGGATAAGAATAATTTTCCTATGCGCTGATCACCGGTAACCCGTTATTTATGCTGCAATTTCAGGCATTCTTCAGCTTGGCTGATGGCAACTTGAATCTCCGTTTTCCTGAGAGGTTTTTGTGCGCCTGAAAAAAATTAAGCTGGCCGGGTTTAAGTCTTTTGTCGATCCTACCACCATTCCTTTTCCCGGCGATATGACAGCGATAGTCGGGCCGAACGGCTGCGGTAAATCCAACGTGATTGATGCGGTACGCTGGGTGCTGGGGGAAAGTTCAGCAAAAAATCTCCGTGGCGACGCCATGACGGATGTCATATTCAACGGCTCCTCAGCGCGAAAACCTGTCGGTCAGTGTTCAGTTGAACTGGTTTTCGATAACAGCAGCGGTCGAATTGGTGGTGAATTCGCTCAGTATAATGAACTGGCCGTGAAACGGCTGGTAACCCGCGATGCCCAGTCTCTGTATTTTCTTAACGGCACCCGTTGCCGCCGCCGGGATGTAACCGATTTGTTTCTGGGAACCGGTCTCGGCCCCCGCAGTTATGCCATTATCGAACAGGGCATGATTTCCCGTTTGATTGAGTCAAAGCCGCAGGAGTTGCGGGTATTTATTGAAGAAGCTGCCAGCATTTCAAAATACAAAGAGCGCCGCAGGGAGACTGAAAACCGCATCCGGCACACACAGGACAATCTTGAGCGTCTGGAAGACGTGCGGGGTGAACTTGGCCGGCAACTGGAAAAGTTGCAACGTCAGGCGGCTGCCGCTCAACGCTATAAGGCCCTGAAGGCCAGTGAACGGAAATTGAAAGGTGAGCTGTCTGCCATCCGCTGGCTTAAACACACGCAGCATATTGAAAAGATCGAAGGTGAACTGGCAAAAGAACAAAATGAGCTGGATGCACTGATTGCACAGCAGCGTGGAGATGAGGCCGGTATCGAGAAATACCGCACGCAGTCGGAAGACATTAAGACGGCACTGGATGACGTGCAGCAGGCTGTGTTCACCATTTCCACGCAAATTACCCGCATTGAACAGAACACCCTTCACAGTCAGCAGCGTGACAATCAGATTTCAGCTGAACTGGAAGAGCTTCATCAGCGCCGTGAACTGTTAGTGGCGTCGCTTCAGGAAGCTGAGCAGGCACTTGAGAAGGCAGATATGTCTCTTGAACAGTCTGAGCCTGAACTGCTGATGTTAGAAGAAACGATCTTCCAGGCTGAAGAGCGGGCTGAATCTGCGGAATCTGCGTTAAGGGAGTACAACCGCAAGCGCCGTGAACAGGAACAACACTATCATTCACTTAAGCAAAAGGTGCAGGGTTTACACAGCCAGATCCAGTCGGTGACCAGTATGCAACTGCGCACGACACAGCGCATCGGTGAATTGAATGATGAGCTGGCGGCACTGGATGATGACACGTTGAGTCAGCGTCTCGAAGAAGCGCAGGCTGAGCAGGAACTGGCCGCAGAAAAATCCGCTATTGCTGAAGATGAAGTGATTATCAGTAAAGATGCGCTTAATGCCGCATCAGAACAATATCAGACGGCAACCGCTGCTCAGGCAGGTTGTCAGCGGGAACTGGACCAGGCGGCTTCACGTTTTGCAGCCCTTGAAGCGTTGCAGGAACTGGCGGAAGCTGAAGCAGGCGAACTCCCTGAGGGTGTTGCATTACTGTGGAAAAGTATCAGCGTAAAGCCGGGGTTTGAGGCGCTGATTGAAAAAGTCACTGTGTGGTTAAACGACCCGCTGGTGGCAGCAGAGTATCCAGTAGAAACCCTCATCGCCTCAGCAGAACATTTTCCCCGGGGGCACAGGATCCTGCCACTTCATACAGACAGACCACCTGCAGAGGGCACACTGGCGTCATGTTTGAATGACGGCTATACCCCGTCATTGTTTTACCGTATCCGCCTTGTCGCTGATTTGGCGGCAGCACGGACGTTATTGCCGGCTCTGGCTGCCGGTGAATCGGTAGTCACTGAAACCGGAGAATGGTTATCTGCAGACTGGTTGTTAAGAGGGACCGTACAGGAAGACAGTGCAGGCGCACTGCAACGTCATGGGCAAATGGCGAAATTGCAGAGCGAAATTGACAGCCTGAGTGAACAGCTTGCAGAACTTCAGTTTCAGGCAGACAGTGCCGCAGAAGAAAAAATACGGGCGGAAGATCATCTCGAAATCACCAGGCAGGCACAGGTGCGCTCTGCTCAGCAACAACAGCAGGCTGCGCACCAGGTAGCCATGCTGAAGCAAGAAGTTGCCCAGTTAGCCTTACGGCAGCAAAAAATCCGCGATGAACTCACCCGTCAACAGCAGACTCTGGCCGGAGATGATGAGCAACTTGATACATTGACGGCTCAGCTCGAAGTGCTGGAAATGCAGCTGATGGATGCGGAAGAAGAGGAGCAGAATGCGTCGTCAGAACGGGAAGGATTCGAACACGAACAGCAGGATGCGAGGCAGTCTGCAGAGCAGCAGAAATCCCGTAAACATCAGCTTGAACTGTCTGTACAGCAGCAGCGAAATCAGCAGCAATTATACCGCGAACAGGTAACGCGTAACCAAACGCAGCTGGCTGAATACCGTCAACGTGAAGACGCGTTAACAAAGGAAAAACAGTCGCTTAGTCAGCCTATGGCGATGCATGAAGCACAACTTGCGCAATTACTCGAAGACCGGGAAGTGCAGGAAGCGTTGCGCATAGAAAAGCAGAATGCGTTAAGCGATGTGGAAACCCTGCTGAGGGAAGCGCAGCAAGGGCATCATGGCGTTGCTGTGAAAATTCAGCAACGGAACACTGTTATAGACGGGTTAAAAATTGATATCGAAGGCGCCCGTGTAAGGGCCATGTCGGTACTCGAATTATTGCAGGAAACCGGCCAGTCTCTGAAAGAAATTTTACCGGAACTGGATGACACTGCTGATGAAAAGAGCTGGCAGCAGGAACTGGAAAAAACCACCGCAGCGGTTTCCCGTCTGGGGGCGGTGAATCTGGCGGCCGTGGAAGAATATGAGACGCAGGCGGAACGAAAGCAGCATCTCGATACGCAGTTTGATGACCTGGTATCTGCGCTGGATACGCTGCAAAGTGCTATCCGTAAAATAGACAAAGAAACCAAAACCCGTTTTTCAGCAACCTTTGAACAGGTAAATGAGGATCTGAAACAACTCTTTCCCAAAGTATTTGGCGGCGGCTCTGCCTATCTGGCATTGACGGATGATGATCTGCTTGAGACCGGTGTGACAATTATGGCCCGGCCGCCCGGTAAGAAAAATAGTACAATTCACCTTTTAAGCGGTGGAGAAAAAGCGTTAACCGCTTTATCATTGGTGTTTGCAATTTTCCGGTTGAATCCGGCGCCCTTCTGTTTACTTGACGAAGTGGATGCGCCGCTGGACGATGCCAACGTGGGGCGTTTCTGTAAACTGGTATCAGAAATGTCAAAGTCGGTGCAATTTATCTATATCACCCACAATAAGATTGCGATGGAAATGGCAACGCACCTCACAGGTGTCACTATGGCAGAGCCAGGGGTTTCCCGCATGGTTGCCGTAGATGTTGATGAAGCCATGGCCTTCGTCGAAGCATAACAAAGGGCGAACGAATTAAATGGATGAACTACGTTTATCACTCCTTATCCTGGGTACCTGTTTTATTATTGGCGTGCTCGCCCATGGTATCTGGAAGATCAGAAAAAATAACAATGCGACAAAGAAAGAGCGTATTGAACCCGGCCAGTGGCAGGATGACAATTCAGAAGAACAGGACGACTGGTCTGCAGAGCAGGGCGACGATCATAAAGGTTATGATGATTTAGGCCTGGGAGCGGTAAGAGTGGTTTCTTCTGCTAAACCTGTAGCAGACACCTGCGACGATGAAGAATCTGAGCCGTCAGTCTCCCGTCCCGTTAATGAAGATGCGGCCGTAAAGACGGTTTCGAAGCCGGAGCCTCAGGCGCAGGCAACCAAGCTGTATGGTTCAGTGGTGACCAACCCCAAACCTCATATGCAGGGTAGCCGGCATGTTCCGCCGGAGCAGGCAGATGACGATCCCATCCCGGATCCGCCTGAGTTTCTTATCCGTAAAGAGCAAAAAGCCGTCGCAGATGAACCGCAGGCTGATGATTTTACGCTGGATGCCCAGCAAGCTGAGCCGGCAGTTAAAGGCAATGTGTCTGACGAACAGAGCTCAGACCATGACATCGATACTGACAGTAAGAAAGTTGCTAAGAAACGGGGCTTGCTGCGTCGTCGTCAGGAACCGAATTTCGCTGATGATCAGATGAGAATTGATTTCGACGACAGTCAGAGCCAGCCAGCTGCAGAGTCCGGCGCTGCTCCTTCAGAGGATGTGGAGCAGGAGGTGCTCGTTGTTAACGTGCGGGCTCAGGACGACACACCCATTTCAGGTGCCGCATTATTGCCTTTATTACTCACATTAGGGTTTAAGTTCGGTGATCAGGATATTTTCCACCGCCATGTGAATTCAAATGGTAAGGGACCTGTACTCTTCAGTCTGGCCAATATGTTCAAGCCGGGGGTTTTCGATATTGATAACCTGGAGAACTTTACCACTCAGGGTGTGTCATTATTCATGATCCTGCCCATCGACGGGGTTGATGCCCATCAGGTATTTAACATGATGCATAATGCAGCCCGGAAAATTGCTGACGAATTCAATGCGCAAATTCTGGACGGTCGCCGCAGTGTACTGACCAAACAGGGATTGCAGCAATACATGGAAAAAATCCGCGAATTTGAACGCAAGCGAATGATTACCCGCCACTGATCCATCAGCGCTGTTACCCTGCTGTAGCAGCGCTTTGCAAGAGACACTTTATGTCAACAGATAAAGCCTCCGTTGCCAGTCGTATAGAGACACTGCGCGACACTATCACCCGTTATAATACCCAGTACTATGTGGAAGATGCTCCTTCTGTACCTGATGCTGAATACGACCGGCTCATGCAGGAGTTAAAATCGCTGGAAGCCGCCCATCCTGATCTGCTGACAGCGGATTCGCCGTCACAGAAAGTAGGTGGTGCGCCTCTTGCCGCCTTTGAGCAGGTTACCCACGAAGTTCCTATGTTATCGCTGGACAATGCCTTCGATGAAGCTTCACTGAACGCCTTTGAAAAACGTATTGGTGACCGCCTGAAAGACCATTCTACTTTAATGTTCAGTTGTGAGCCTAAACTGGACGGTCTGGCTGTCAGTATTCTGTATGAAGACGGTGTGCTTGTGCAGGCTGCAACACGGGGTGACGGGCAGACAGGGGAAAATATCACGCAAAACGTCAAGACCATCGGCAATGTGCCCCTTCGCCTTAAAGGTAACGATTTACCCGCCCGTATCGAAGTGCGTGGTGAAGTGTTTATGCCAAAGGCCGGCTTTGATGCCCTTAATGAACGGCAACGTGAAAAGGGCGATAAAGTCTTTGCCAATCCCCGCAACGCCGCTGCTGGCAGTCTGAGGCAACTGGACAGCCGTATTACTGCAAAACGGCCACTGGTGTTTTACGCCTACTCACTGGGTGTCGTTTCACCACAGGAATTCGGACTGGAAGATACTCACAGTGCACGGCTTAAAACACTGGGTAGCTGGGGCCTGCCGTTGTGCCCTGAGGTTGATGTGGCTGAAGGTGCGAAAGGTTGTCTGGCTTATTATCAGCGTATTCTTGAGCAGCGTGAGCAGTTACCTTACGACATTGATGGTGTGGTATTCAAGGTTGACCGTATAGACCTGCAGCAAACACTGGGTTTTGTGGCCCGCGCTCCCCGCTGGGCAATCGCACAGAAGTTTCCTGCACAGGAAGAGATGACCCGCTTACTGGATGTGGAGTTTCAGGTTGGCCGCACCGGTGCCATAACACCTGTGGCACGACTGGAACCTGTGTTCGTGGGCGGTGTTACGGTATCTAACGCCACGCTCCATAATCAGGATGAGATACAGCGTCTGGGTGTCAAAGTGGGTGATGTTGTGGTTATCCGCAGAGCCGGTGATGTGATACCACAGGTTGTTTCTGTGGTTGAGGCAAAGCGGCCTGAGGATGCTACGGATATTATATTCCCTGCCAATTGCCCCGTGTGTGATTCTCATGTTGAGAAAGCTGAGGGCGAAGCCGTAGCAAGATGTACCGGAGGACTGGTATGTGCTGCACAACGCAAACAGGCACTTAAACATTTTGCTTCACGCAAAGCCTTCGATATTGACGGCCTGGGCGTTAAGCTGGTTGATCAACTGGTGGATGCCGGCCTGGTGAAAAGTCCTGCTGAATTCTTTCATTTGTCGTTAGGCGATTTGGTCAGTCTTGAACGGATGGCAGAAAAGTCGGCTTCGAATTTACTTACTTCACTGGAAAAGGCTAAAACCACCACCTTGCCCAGATTTCTTTATGCTCTGGGGATCAGGGAAGTAGGCGAAGCGACAGCGTCGAATCTCGCCACACACTTTAAAGATCTGGATGCGTTGTTTGCCGCAGACATTGAAGCCCTTAAAGAAGTGCCGGATGTGGGTGAAGTGGTGGCGACACACATTTATCATTTTGTGCACGAAGAGCATAACCGTGCCATTATCGATGATCTTGTTGCTGCAGGTGTGAACTGGCCGGATATTCAGGTTGCAGATGCCGGGGACTTGCCTCTGGAGGGCCAGACCTGCGTACTGACCGGTACCATGACGGCCATGGGACGTAATGAGGCAAAAGCATTGCTGCAGCAGCTGGGGGCGAAAGTTGCCGGCTCAGTGTCAGCGAAAACACACTTCCTCGTAGCCGGAGAAAAAGCCGGCTCAAAACTGACCAAAGCGCAGGATTTAGGCGTTGATGTGTGGGATGAAGAAAAGCTGCTCAGTTTTCTTCGCGAACATAATCTTTCCGGCGAATAAATTAAAATCTGCCATCAGTTTGCCGGTGTTGTGATACCGGCAAACTTTTTGTGCGGACCTGATTTGCTGAAATATTTTGCCAAAAGATCAGTGAAGACTGTTAATTCCGATTTATGCTTTTGAAGCCCGTTGTTTGCGGGCTTCTTTACGTGCACTCCATGATTTTCTCACAGAAAAACGCCATATCCAGTTGAGTCCGAAATACCCCAGTAAACCAAAAATGACGGAACAGATCCCGCAGCCGACAAGGAAGGCAGGGCCGATGGTGCTGATACTTTCAATTATCCATTTCCAGCTGAACTGTAATTCAAAGTGTCTGGGCTCTGTGCCCAGTACCGTTGTTCCTACCTTATAAGCACCGTAAAAAATTGGCGGCATGGTAAACGGGTTCGTGATCCACACAGTTGCTACAGAGAGGGGGAGATTGGCGCGGAATGGAATAGCAGTGGCGGCAGATAACCACATTTGAAACGGAACAGGCCAGAAAGCGAAAAACAAACCTATACCAAACGCGTTAGCTGCTGAACGACGGTTCAGATGCCACAGGTTCGGCTCATGCAAAACTGTGCCGAAGATCCGTAGCGCACGATTGTGCTTTATCGTTTGATGGTCTGGTAAAAATCGTCGTATAAATTTTTTTGGCATAAACCGTATTTCATTTCATCCGAAGTAACCAATCCATGCATCAACACGCTGCGCTATGGCTGCTGGCATTCTGCCTGACTTCGCTGTCTGCGAGGTTCTGGCCGGTGTTGCCGGGAAAAATCTGGATTGTACTTCTTGCCTGTATCGTCTCCATTATCCACACACACAATGTCAAAATGCACATCCGCACCGTCCTGAAAGCAGGGGGTCGTTTATGTGGTGTTACAAACTGGTACGTGCGCAGTAAAAAACAGTTTAGTGTACTGCCGTATTTACTCAGCGGGATAATGTCCGGATTGATTTGGATGGCAAGTGTAGGGCATTGCTACCTGACTTGGCAACTCCCTGCCGGCAAAATTCAACAAGATGTCATAGTTACGGGGCAGGTAACGTTTACGCAGAGAAATGACAATGGTCAGTGGTTGCACGTTGCTCTTTCGACACTGGATGACAGGCATTATTTCTTCCGTCCGGTCATCGGTGTTCACTTGCCGCAAAATATGGGGGAGCTGGCTATTCATCAACAGGTGAAGTTAACGGTTAATCTGAAGCCGGCTTCGCCGTTAATGAACCCGGGCGGCGACAGCCGGGCAAAAATGGTCAGCATGAAAATGATTGCCACGGGTTCAGTCAAAGCGTTCGGTAACGGTTCTCTTGTTTCTCCGGCTGAAAGTCTGCATTACCGTGCAAGTCAACGTTTGCAGAAAGCAGGTTATTCCCGCTGGATGGTGGCTTTAATGACTGGAGACCGTTCTTTGCTGACAGACAAAGACTGGCAGTTGCTTCAAAAAACCGGAACAGGCCACCTGTTTTCAATTTCGGGTCTGCATGCAGGTATGGTGGCTTTATGGTCTGCGTTGCTGAGCAGTGCTGTGATCAGTTGTTTTGCCCGTCTTATTAATGCCGGGCACAACGGTATGAATATACGGCTTACAGTTGCTGTGGCAACACTCCTCATGACAGCCCTCTATGCGGCGCTGGCCAACTGGCAGGTACCGGTAACCCGCGCGTGGCTGCTTATTTTATTGTTCACATTGCTGCTTACTTTTAAAGTCTGCTGGAGCTGGCGGCACCGGCTGCTGGTGATGGTGTTTCTGTGTATTCTGGTTTCTCCCTTCAGTGTATTCAGTAACAGCTTTTATCTGAGTGCCGGTGCGGTGTGTGTTTTAATATTCATTGGCTGGCGGTGGAAACCTGCATCGTATTCATACTTTCACCGCATCATGTTTGTTATTCGCGCCCAGTGTCTGATTTCATTATTGTTGATGCCGTTTACGCTGATATTTTTCGGTTCAGTGTCTTTGCTGACGGCAGGCGTTAATCTCATCGCAATTCCTGTGATCACACTGCTGATGCCCGCCGGTTTGGCAGGGCTGGTACTGAACTATAACGATGGTCTCACAAATACGTTGCTGGATTTGGCTGATACCATCCTGCTATGGATGACGCAGCAACTCAGCGTGATTTCCCCGTATATGGCGGCCTTTGATAATACAGGCGTCAGCGGTCAGGCTGCATTCTGTCTGCTCCTGTCGATGCTGTTGTTGGCATTGCCGGTGTTTCGCTACCGGAAGCGCAGTGCCATGATGCTGGCGGTGCCGGCGATCAGTTTCTGGTTCCCGTTCAGTACAGATGCCTGGCAACTGCATATACTTGATGTGGGCCAGGGCACGGCACTGGCAGTTTCCAGGGGAAACCGTGCAGTCATCATTGATACCGGTCCCTCATGGGAAACAGGCAACGCACTGACAAGTACAGTACTGCCGGCGCTGAAGGCGGCCGGTATTCATCACGTTGATCAACTGATTGTTTCTCACGGCGATGATGACCATGCCGGCGGTGTTCCTGCATGGTTAGATCGCAGGGCTGATCATTCGCTGGAGCTCAACCGGAGTTTGTTGTCAAATACAAATGGCTGTCAGAGCGGAAAACGATGGCGGTGGCAGGGATTACAGTTTCGTGCCATGTGGCCGGAAAACGGCAACACGGAAGACAGCAACCGGTTATCCTGTGTTTTGCTGTTATCCGGCAATGGTTATTCAGTGTTGCTTCCGGGCGATATAAACCGCAGTGCCGAATACGCACTTTTGTATAACAATGCCGCCCTAAACGCTGACATATTACTGGCCCCCCATCATGGCAGCAGCACTTCATCATCAAAAGCTTTCATAAAAGCAGTATCACCTTCGTTCACCGTATTTACATCCGGCTTTTATCATCGCTGGAAATTACCTGAAGACGTCGTTGAATCACGTTACCGGGAAGCCGGTTCCGTTATTCTGCTGACTGCCCTGAACGGCTACATACGATTCACCCTGGCTGATGAGGGGATCGGCGTGAAGCGCTACAACAGAGATATCAGCCGCCGCTGGTACGACTTACGGACACAGGTATCTCTGCCTGAGCATTGAAAATACAGGCGTTAATGACCATAACAAAGGCCGGCATTAACACCGCGCATTGGGAATTTAGCCGATTCCAGTTACAATGGGCCGGTTATTCGAATAAGTGATGAAAATAAATGCAAAATTCCGACCCGGCGGCCAGTAACCAGCGCCGCTTTTTTACGTATCTGCGAAACTATAAACTCGCTTTTTTCGTGGCCGTAATCGGTATGATTGGGTATTCCGCGCTGGATACCTACGTAATATCCAATCTTAAACCTCTGATAGATGACTCCCTTGGTAACGGTGACAGCGACTTTCTGCGTATAGCGGCTATTGCCATCGTACCACTGTTTATCCTTCGCGGTATTTTCAATTTTATGGGTACCTACACCCTCAGCTGGATTGGCTCACAGGTTGTAATGACCATGCGCCAGCAGTTGTTCGAAAAGTACATGCATTTACCGGTCTCATTTCATGATCAGCAGGCTGTCGGGGCACTCATCAGTAAAGTGACCTACGACACTGAACAGGTGGCTAGTGCGGCCAGCAAGGCGCTGCTGACCATTGTTCGTGAGGGGGCGCTGGTTATTGGTCTGTTAGTCGTCATGCTGTATCAGTCCTGGCAGTTGTCTCTTATTTTTCTCATTATCGGCCCGCTGGTGGCAATCATTGTTGCAGTGGTCAGCAAACGGTTCAGGAAGGTCAGCCGCAATATACAACAGTCAATGGGAAGTGTGACGGCGTCGGTTGAGCAGGCGGTAAAAGGCCATAAAGTTATCCTGATGTTCGGGGGCCAGGACTTCGAACGTAACCGCTTTGCACAGAAAAATAACCACAACCGTCAGCAAACGATGAAGCTGGCGGTGACGCAAATTTTAAGTGTGTCGTCTATCCAGATCATTGCCTCCGTCGCACTGGCTGTGGTGTTGTTCATGGCAAGTCTGCCGGGTATTATGGCAAATCTGACTGCAGGCACGTTTATCAGCGTTGTGTTCTACATGGTGATGTTGCTTAAGCCACTTAAACAACTGACCACTGTGAATAATGAATACCAGCGCGGCATGGCAGCCTGTAACAGTATTTTTGAAATACTGGATGAAGAGATTGAAGTGAATACCGGCACTAAAAAGTTGGAACGTGCGCAAGGTAACATCGCGTTTAATCATGTGACTTTCACCTATCCCGGCAAAGAACGTCCGGCCCTGACCGACATCAGTTTTTCAGCCAGACCGGGGGAAACCATTGCGCTGGTCGGTAAGTCCGGCAGCGGTAAATCTACCATTTCTTCTCTTCTCACCCGCTTTTACCTGCCTCAGCAGGGGGAAGTGCAGTTGGACGGTATGAACATTAATGACATTGAGCTGCGTTCGCTGCGCAAACAGTTTGCCACTGTTTCCCAGCATGTCACCTTGTTCAATGATTCCATCGCCAACAACATTGCATACGGCGTAATGGATAAAGTATCGCGGGAAGATATCGAAAAAGCGGCAAAGATGGCCCATGTTACCGAGTTTGTGGATCAGCTTGACGAAGGCCTGGATACTGTCGTCGGTGAAAATGGTCTGATGCTCTCGGGTGGTCAGCGTCAGCGTATTGCCATTGCCCGTGCAATTCTCGCCAGAGCGCCGGTACTGATTTTAGATGAAGCTACATCGGCGCTGGATACGGAATCAGAAAAACTGATTCAGGATGCACTGGAACAGCTGCAAAAGTCCTGTACATCCCTGGTGGTGGCCCACCGCCTGTCAACAATTGAAAAGGCAGACCAGATCATCGTCATCGATCAGGGGCGTATCCTTGAGCAGGGACGTCACAGCGAATTGCTGGCGAAAAAAGGCCATTATGCTCAGTTGCATGCATTACAGTTTGGTGAAACTCACTGAGCATGGATATCAACAAGCTGTGGTACCAGAAATCAAAGCGGGTATGGCTGTTGTGGCCCCTGGCGTTGTTATTTGCCTTTGTGAGTGCCTGCCGGCGATGGTTATTTAAGACCGGTTTAAAAAAGCGTTCTCATCCCGGTGCGTTTGTTATTGTTGTGGGCAACATTTCGGTTGGCGGAAATGGCAAAACGCCGGTGGTGCTTGCCATCACAGAACATTTTAAAAGAAAAGGATTGAAACCCGGTGTACTCAGCCGTGGTTATGGCGGCACGATGCAGCATCATCCGTATCGTGTTATGCCCGGTGACGATGCTGCCGTTTGCGGTGATGAACCTGCGTTAATTGCCGGACGTACCGGCGTACCGGTTGTTATAGACCCGGTACGTGCACGCGGGGCTAAAATGCTGGCGGAAGAATTACACTGTGATGTCATTATCTGCGATGACGGGCTGCAACATTATGCGTTGGAACGGGATCTTGAGCTGGTAGTCATGGACAGCCGGGGAACCGGAAACGGTCATTTGCTGCCCATGGGCCCGCTGCGGGAGAAGCCATGGCGCCTGACGTCTGTGGACGGAATAATATTGAATGGCAACGCTGATCTAACGGCTTTGCCACAACAAATCACTTTACCGCCTGCATTTAATCTGACTCTTGAGGGGCGTTACTTTTGTAATGTCCGGGAGCCCGGACGCAAGACGGGTATTCAGGATTTTTGCGCAAAATCCGGTATTCATGCCCTGGCGGGGATTGGTCATCCTGAACGTTTCTTCCGTCAGTTAGAGATGTACGGAATGACGTTATCATCAACACAACCGCTTCCCGATCATCATCATTTCTCCGCCGCAGATATTCCCCCGGGCACGGTGGTCATGACTGAGAAAGACGCTGTGAAAGCAAGAGCGTTTGCCCATGAAGATTGTTGGTATTTGCCGGTGGATGCCGTATTACCTGAAGAATTTTATGACTTACTGGATACCCGGTTTGAAGCCGGAAGAAGGATAAACAATGAGCTTTGACATTAAATTATTGGATGTACTTGCATGCCCTGTATGCAAAGGTAAATTGATCCTGTCACAGGATAAGCAGGCCTTGTTGTGTCGTTTTGACCGCCTCAGCTATCCGGTGAAAGACGGTATTCCCGTGTTAATGGAAGTGAACGCCACAAAATTATCAGTAGACGACATGGATGCGGCCCGCTGATGGACTTTACCGTTATCATTCCTGCCAGATACGGCTCTTCCCGGTTTCCGGGTAAACCTCTTGCTGATATCAATGGAAAGCCAATGATTCAGCATGTGACCGAGAGGGCGGCAGAAGCGGGCGCATCGGCTGTGATTGTCGCTACCGACGATAGCCGTATAGCGACTGTAGCGGAGGGCTTCGCACGGGTGGTGATGACGTCGGACAAACACGAATCCGGCACTGAACGTCTTGCGGAAGTCATTCAGAAAGAGAACCTTGCTGATGATACCCTTATCGTAAACGTGCAGGGCGATGAGCCTTTCGTACCTGCTGCCAACATCCGTCAGGTTGTGGAAAACCTGTCACAGCGCTCTGATGTGGCCATGACCACACTGGGCACTGAAATGCACAGCGCAGATGATGTGCTTAACCCGAACATGGTGAAAGTTGTACGAAACGCAAAAGGTGAAGCGCTCTATTTTTCCCGTTCGGCGATCCCTTTTGAGCGTAGCAGCATGATGACCGATCCGGGCAGAACTGATCCCTCCCTTTATCTTCGCCATATTGGTTTATATGCTTACCGTGCAGGTTATGTGAATCAGTATGTCAGTTACACACCTAGTGCGCTGGAACATACAGAGTCACTGGAGCAGTTACGGGCATTGTGGTACGGCGATAAAATCCATGTTGACGTGGCATCCGAACCACCGCCTGTGGGCATTGATACACCGCATGATCTGACACGACTTCTGGCACTGCTGAATGACGGAGAATGATTTATGAATGTGGTAATTACCGGTGGTAACCGCGGGATTGGACTGGCGCTGACCAAAGCGTGTCTTGCCAGAGGAGATAACGTTTATGTTGCCTGCCGTAACAGTTCTGACGCGCTGAATGCTTCCGGAGCAACGGTGTTGACCGGCGTGGATGTCTCTAACCCGGATGCGTTACCGGCAGCACTTGCACCTCTGCGCGATATTCACATTGACCTTCTCATCAATAATGCCGGCGTACTGGCCAGGGAAACGCTGGATGAACAGGAACCGCATACTATTGATTATCAGTTCAGAGTTAATGCTCTCGGGCCTTTGCTGGTATCGCAAATCCTGCTCCCGGCCATGGGTGAAGGCGGTAAAATCGGTCTTGTGACCAGCCGGATGGGCTCTATGGCGGATAACACATCAGGTGGATATTACGGTTACCGGATGTCAAAAGCAGCATTGAACGCTGCCGGTGTATCCATGGCCAACGATTTGCGTACCAGAGGCATCGCAGTGGCTTTACTGCATCCGGGCTTTGTGCAGACGGAAATGGTAAACAATGCCGGTGATGTTGATGCAGATACAGCCGCAGCCGGTTTGCTGAAGCAACTTGATAGTCTTTCAATGGAGAATACCGGTAGCTTTGTTCATGCAAACGGGGAGTCACTTCCTTGGTGATTCGCCGCTCTGCAGCAGTTGCACTCCTTTTTTGCGCAGGCAATGCCGCCGCAGCCAGTAACTATCACTGGCAACACGGCCCTTCATTGCCTGCACCGGTGCAGGAAATTTACCCCGCAGTACACAAAGAGAGTATTTATGTGGCTGGTGGCCTGACATCCGGAACCCCGAATTTCACGGTATCAGACCAGGTTTTTCGTTTTCAGCAGGGCAGTAAAAACTGGCAAACACTGCCGCCTTTTCCTGTTGCTGTGCATCACGCTATGCTTGTGTCTGCGGGTGAAAAATTATGGTCCTTCGGTGGTTTCACAGAAAACGAAAACGGGCAGTGGATTAATTCCTCTGCGGTTTGGGAATTTAATGAAAGCGACGGCAGCTGGATAAAGCGTAATCCCATGCCGGTTAAATTGTCTGAAAGCATTTCTGCCGTCATAAACGGAAAAGTGCACCTCGCCGGCGGACGGACCACGACAAAAGATAACTATCACTGGCAGCATCATATGGACTCAGACTGGCACGGCGTGTTTGATCCGGAAACGTCGGTGTGGCAGTCAGCAACGCCCATTCCAACCCCGCGCAACAGTGCATGCAGTGTGGTGTATGACGATAAGTGGCATGTGATTGGTGGCCGCACAGTGGTCAATGGCAACACTGCTGTGCATGAAGTATTTGATGCAGCAAAAGACATCTGGATAACCGAAAAGCCTATGCCGGAAGCAGAAGCGGGGATTGGTTGCGCGGTGCTTCACGGCAGTATTTATGTTTTTGGCGGCGAATATTTTGACGATGCCGGAGGTGGTGTATTCCACAAGGTCTGGCGATACGAAATTAATCGTAAGCGCTGGTCTGAAGCCACAGTCATGCCAGTGCCGCGACACGGGCTGGGCGTGGTGAGCTTTGAGGATGCCATCTGGTTAATTGGCGGGGCAGGTGAGGCAGGTGCGAAAGACACCCGCCATATCGTCAGTCAGTTTACGGTTGCCACTGACTGATTATGACGGCCTGTGGATCAGGCCGTTTCCAGCTCTTCGTCATCGTCAGGGCTCAAAACGCCCCAGACATCGTGCTCGTCAGCATGAATGATTTCTGCCCAAACACGTTCACCCGGTTTCACATCGTGCACACCATTGAGGTGAACGACGCCGTCGACTTCCGGGGCATCGGCATAGGTACGGCCAACGGCACCTTCGGCGTCAACACTGTCAATGACCACCAGATATTCTTTACCGATACGTGACTTCAGGCGTTGTGCACTGATTTCGCTTTGTACTGCCATAAAGCGTGCAAGCCGGTCCTGCTTAACGTCTTCCGGCACCGGGTCAGGCAAATCATTGGCCTTTGCGCCTTCAACCGGACTGTAAGCAAAGCAGCCAACGCGGTCCAGCTGTGCTTCGCGAAGGAAAGTCAGCAATTCTTCAAATTCTTCTTCCGTTTCTCCCGGGAATCCAACAATAAAAGTTGAGCGGATAATGAGCTCAGGACAAGCTTCACGCCAGGCTTTGACCCGCTCGATGGTGCGTTCTGCACTGCCGGGACGCTTCATCAGACGCAGGATACGTTTGCTGGCATGCTGAAAAGGGATATCAAGATACGGCAGAATACGACCTTCATTCATCAGCGGAATAAGATCATCCACATGAGGGTAGGGATAAACGTAGTGCAGACGCACCCACATATCCAGTTCACCGAGTTGTTCACACAACTGCTGCATATGTGCCTTAACCGGCATACCGTTCCAGAAACCTGTGCGGTGTTTTACATCTACACCGTATGCACTGGTGTCCTGGGAAATGACCAGTAATTCGCTGACACCTGCTGATTTCAGGCGCTTTGCTTCATCAAGTATTTCACCCACCGGACGGCTGACCAGGTCTCCCCGCATAGATGGAATAATGCAGAATGTACAGCGGTGGTTACAGCCCTCGGAGATTTTGAGATAGGCGTAATGTCTCGGAGTCAGTTTAATGCCATGATCCGGTACAAGGTGCTCGAACGGATTGTGAACCGGCTTCGGCAGATGACTGTGAACCTGTTCCACCACGCTTTCATAAGCATGGGGGCCGGTGATAGCGAGCACATTCGGATGCACCTCGCGGATTTCATCTTCTTTGATCCCAAGACAACCGGTCACAATCACTTTCCCGTTTTCTGTCAGTGCTTCACCAATCGTATCTAATGATTCCTGCACAGCAGAATCGATAAAACCGCAGGTGTTGACGATGACGAGATCGGCATCGTTGTAAGTAGGGACAACGTCGTACCCTTCGGTGCGAAGCTGGGTGAGAATCCTTTCGGAATCCACGAGGTTTTTCGGGCAGCCTAAACTGACAAAACCAATTTTCGCAATGGGATTTTCCACGGTGGATGCCGGGCTGTCGCTACGCTGTGACTCAAGTACTTTGACCGGAGTACTGAGTGTGGTGGTCGCGTTCGGGGTGTATTTCTCTACGGACATGAATTTCTACTGTTAACACATTATCGGCACATTATATCAGGCTTATTGCAGAGTAATAAGATTAGCCTTCGTTCCGGCAGCGATTTCCTCTTTTTTCATTCACCTGTTAGACTGCCGCACCTGAATAATCCTGTGTGTCCGGGTGTTACCCGGAGGAAAGCGTTCACTCCTCATGTTATTGCCGTTACATTGCTATGATGAAGCCGGTCGCGTCAAACCGCCACTCTGGCTTTACTGGATGCTGTTAATACTTTGCAGTGACTGGATTGCATTAGTCTTTTCTCTGGTCACGTTTGGCCAGACATCAGAATTACTTTCCGTACTTTATCCTGATAAAACAGTACTTGGCTGGCGCTTGCTTGCCACCTGGCCTTTTTTAACAGTCATTTTGCTGATGGGTAACCGGGAGCGGTTGTGGAATAAGGAATTGACCGGCTGGCGACTGGGGATCATGCCGCTTATCTGGACGGGAAATATCGTCAGTATCGCAGCACAAATGCAGACCGTGCTGCACGACCAGTGGGATTTCCACTGGACGCCGGCTTGTTTTATTCTGGTCAATGTTCTGGTATTCGTCACTGTCATGCGCAGCCGGCATATACGGTTGATGGTCAGTGACTGGCGTGATCCGGCCACCGGAGACAGTGGCGGCACAGAAGATAAAAAAATTACTGACGCTGGCGTGACAAAGCCTGGTCAAAATACATCGCCACACTGACATTGCTGTCGTTTACCAGGCGCTCATAACAAATACCGGCAAACGCGTAAGAGTACTCTCCGGCGTCCAGTACAACAAAGGGCGCTTCGGGATTTGAATCGTCATATCGCCAGTCGCCGCCAGCAATCTTTCTGTAGGTCTCACCAAGATACGCACCGTAGACGTTACAAATGGTAAAGACGGCGGAGTCTTCCAGCGCTTTGTCGTGGTACTTGTCCAGAAAAGATAGCAGTATGTCGTCAACGCTCTTTGTGCTTTCAGGGCTGTAATCCAGTTCAATAGCGAATTCATCATGAGCCGCCCGGACAGCGTCGGCAGAGCATTCTTCCATTAATTTTTCGAGTTCAGCTTGTTGCATCGTGTTCTCCTTTTGCTTTTATTGTGCGCGTTGTAGCCCGATGTGTCTATTTCGCCGTGATTTTATTAATCACACTAGCCGCTGCAAACATGCCAAATGTTGCGGTTACCGTTACCACTGCACCAAAACCGCCGGCGCAATCGAGTCGCGTACCGCCTTCAAGTGCAGATTTACTGTGACACACTGAACCGTCCGGTTGGGGGTAGCGTAACTGTTCCGTCGAATAGATGCACTCCACGCCAAACCGGCGTTTCGGATTTTTCGTGAAGTTATAAAAGCGTCTTAATTCACTGCGAACCTTTGCCGCCAGCGGATCCTGAATAGTTCTGGCGAGGTCGCCCCGTGTTATCTGCGTGGGATCAATTTGACCGCCGGCACCGCCAACGGTTACAACATGACGCTTGTTACGCTTGCACCAGGCAATGATAGCCGCTTTGGCCTTCACACTGTCGGTGGCCTCAATCACGCTGTCCATATCAGTATGCAACACTTCACGGACATTCTCAGGTGTCACAAAGTCTTCTACCGTAATTACCCTGCAGGCCGGATTAATTAACTTAATACGTTCAGCCAGCACGTCGACTTTAGCCTGACCTACCGTGTTGTCCAACGCATGGATCTGACGGTTGATGTTGGTCGTACACACATCATCAAGGTCAATCAGAGTAATCGTACCCACACCGCTGCGTGCCAGCGCTTCAGCACTCCACGCGCCAACGCCCCCTACACCTGTTACACAAACGTGGGCTGCTGCCAGTTTTTCAGTGCCATCAACGCCGTACAGCCGGCTTATTCCGCCAAATCGTTGTTTTTCGCCCATAGTTCCTGCTGATTTAATGTAAAGCTGCGTCGCTGACGGTAATTCAGGCGACCGGCAGTATTTTACAGGTAATTTCTTGTTAATGCAGTGCGCAGTGCGGATTTGACGGGGATTATTCTAATTATCCGGATAATCAATCCTTGAATTGTCAAAATACGTTAAACGAAAGGTGTGATTAAATTTCAAAATCCAATTTAACAGGAGCTTTTCATGGGACTACTGGTAGACGGTAAATGGCAGGACAAATGGTACGATACTGACGGCAACGGCGGGAAATTCAAACGGGAACAGTCTGTGTTCCGTCATCATGTTGAGAATGCAGATAACGCGAAATTCCCTCCTGAAAGCGGGCGATATCACCTTTATGTGTCGCTTGCCTGTCCGTGGGCACACAGAACCCTGATTTTCCGGAAAATTAAAGGACTGGAACCGCACATCAGTGTTTCCGTTGTATCGCCGGATATGCTGGATAATGGCTGGACCTTTGATAAATCCGCAGGTAGCAGTGGCGATGATCTTTATGATTTTGATTTCATGCATCAGCTATACACCAAAGCTGAGCCGTGCGTAACAACACGGGTTACGGTACCTGTGCTCTGGGATAAGAAAACCGCATCTATTGTCAGTAACGAATCGGCGGATATTATCAGAATGTTCAATACGGCATTCAATGACATAACCGGTGATACGACGGACTATTATCCTCCGGCGTTACGGGAAGAAATCGATAATATCAATGAACTGGTTTATCACAACATCAACAACGGTGTGTATAAATGTGGTTTTGCTACTACCCAGAATGCTTACGAAGAGGCATTTGAAGCCCTGGTTAACGCCATGAACTCTGTCGAATCCAGATTGAGTCATCAACGATACTTGTGCGGTGACAAACTTACTGAAGCAGACTGGCGTTTGTTTACCACGCTTATCCGCTTTGATCCTGTCTATCACGGTCATTTTAAATGTAATCATAAACGGGTCACTGATTATCCCAATTTGTACGATTATATGCGGGAGCTGTATCAATTTCCCGGTGTGGCTGACACAGTGGATTTTGCTCATATCAAACGCCATTACTACTACAGTCATACCATGATTAATCCGACACAGGTTGTGCCGGCGGGTCCGGCACAGCAACTGGATGTGCCCCATACCAGAGAGAACAAATAATGAGCACTAAAACTGTATTGTCACTTCATCAGGGAAAACCCACACAAGATGGTGCGGGCGTGTCGCTGACCCGCATAATAGGACAGCCGTCGCTTCCCCGTCTTGATCCCTTTCTGATGCTGGATTTTTTCGGTTCTGATAATCCGGGTGAATACATCGCCGGTTTTCCTCCTCATCCCCACAGGGGATTTCAAACGGTGACTTATATGCTGGCAGGTAAAATGCGTCACCGGGATTCCGTAGGCAATGAAGGTGTCATCGAGGCAGGTGGCATCCAGTGGATGAACGCGGGCAGGGGACTCATTCATGAAGAAATGCCGGAACAGGAATCGGGGTTGTTGCAAGGCTTTCAATTGTGGGTGAATTTACCGGCAAAAGAAAAAATGTCAGCGCCGGGATATGAAGATATCCATCCTGATGCCGTGCCGGATGTTGCTATAGGGCAACAGATCAGGGTGAAAATACTGGCTGGTGAATTTAATGGCGTCAGTGGTCCGGTTAAAAGTCATTCTGTCGATCCGCTGTTTATTGACGTACAAAGCGCTGCTGAAGAGGAAGTGACGTTGCCGCTGGCGGATGAACACAATACATTTGTTTACTGCTACGAAGGTGGCCTGCAAATTGCTGAACAACCGGTAAGTCATGGAAAGTTGGCTGTACTCAGTAAAGGAACAGAATTAACGATGTCAATGCAGGCCGGCACAAAATGCATTATTGTCAGCGGTGCGCCTATTCAGGAACCTGTGGTGCAGTACGGACCATTTGTTATGAACACCGAAGCTGAAATTCATCAGGCCATTAAAGACTATCAGAACGGGCGTTTTGCTGGTTAAACAGGCATTTTTAAGCTGGTTTGTGTCGAAATTGTTAAAATTGCATGGTTTTGACGACTTTCCACTGACAAACAATTGAACCAAAGCAGCCACTCGCTTAGTATTCAGTGAGGCAGGAAAAAGAATTAGCCGTACTTATAAAACAGGAAAGTCAATGAAACCAGTTATCTTAGCCGGTGGGACAGGGAGTCGATTATGGCCCAAATCCCGCGCAGCACTTCCAAAGCAGTTTCTCGCGCTCACGTCAGAACAAACTATGTTGCAGGAGACGGTTACCCGTCTGAAAGGGACCGATTCCGAAAGCCCCATTTTTATTTGTAATGACGCCCATCGTTTTCTGGTTGCAGAACAGTTACGCATACAGAACATTGCCCATGACGGAATTTTGCTTGAGCCGGTAGGGCGCAACACTGCCCCTGCGATTGCACTGGCTGCGTTGCATGCAACCAAAAATGGTGAAGATCCTATTCTACTGGTGCTGGCAGCTGACCATCTGATTAAAGATACGCCGGCTTTCCATCTTGCCATCGAAAAGGCGGAGACCCTGGCACGAACAGGTAAGCTGGTAACCTTTGGGATTGTGCCGGACCAGCCGCATACCGGTTACGGTTACATCAAAGCCGGAGACGGAATTGATAACGGATTTGTGGTTGATGAATTCGTAGAAAAGCCGGATCTTGCCACTGCGGAAGGTTATGTGTCTTCCGGTAAGTATTTCTGGAACAGCGGCATGTTCATGTTTAAAGCAAGCCGTTATCTGGAAGAGTTAGAAAAATTCAATCCAGACATTCTGTCAGTTTGCCGTGATGCCATCGATACTGAGTCTGCTGATCTGGACTTCATCCGCGTTGACGCAGATGTATTTGCATCCTGCCCGGACGATTCAATCGATTATGCGGTGATGGAAAAAACCGACAGTGCGGCAATGGTGCCACTCGACGCTGGCTGGTCTGATGTTGGCAGCTGGTCATCCTTATGGGAAACCGCAGAGAAAGACACCCGTGGCAATGTTATAGTTGGTGATGCCATCCTTGAAGGCGTTAACAACAGTTATATTAATGCCGAACAGCGTTTGATTTCTGTTATCGGACTGGATGATGTTGTTGTTGTTGAAACAAAAGACGCCATCATGGTTGCGCACAAAGATAAAGTGCAAAACATCAAAAATGTGGTAAACCGTCTGAAAGCTGAAAAACGCCCGGAATTCGAATTCCACCGTGAAGTATTCAGACCCTGGGGCAGTTACGATTCCATTGATAACGGTGCCCGTTTCCAGGTGAAGCGTATTACGGTTAAACCGGGTGAAAAATTATCTGTACAAATGCACCATCACAGAGCTGAGCACTGGATCGTAGTAAGCGGCACAGCCAATGTTACCATCGGAGAAAAAACGCAGTTGGTGACAGAGAACGAGTCGACCTATATTCCAATCGGTGAAGTTCATGCGCTGGAAAATCCGGGCAAGATCCCGCTGGAGCTGATTGAAGTGCAATCCGGTGGCTACCTGGGTGAAGATGATATCATCCGTTTCTCTGACCGTTATGGCAGAACAGAAAAAAAGGATGGTAAAGCGTGAGTCAGCCAATTACCTGTTTTAAAGCCTATGACATCCGCGGAGAGCTGAACAAGCAGCTCTCCGAGGAAGTGGCTTACCGTATAGGCCGCGCTTTTGCTGAAGAACTGAAAGCGAAAACTGTAGTTGTTGGTGGTGATGTGCGCCTTACTTCTACACCATTGAAACTGGCTTTGTCAGCGGGCCTGATTGATGGCGGTGCAAAGGTTTATGACTTAGGTGATACCGGCACTGAAGAGATATATTTTGCCACTAAGCACCTGGGTGTTGACGGTGGTATTGAAGTAACTGCCAGCCATAACCCGATTAACTACAACGGTATGAAGCTGGTTAAAGCCGGTTCTGTTCCTATCAGTGGTGATACCGGGTTAAATGCGATTAAAGCGCTTGCTGAGACGTACGGTGACGAAGCGGTTGCAAGCCGTCTGGCATTTTATTGCAATGATGCCAGCATTGATGCTGAAGCGTTCTTCAACGGCCACAGTCATATTGATATTGCGAAGCTTAAGGCTTCCGGAGCCTACGAAGAAAAAGACTGCCTCACAGATTATGCACGCCACGTTGTCTCGTACATTGATACAGCTAACCTGACGCCTCTGAAAATTGTCGCGAATGCGGGTAATGGTGCAGCCGGTAAGGCGCTGGATGCCATTGAAGCGATATTTGCTGAAACTGGCGTGCCGGTGGAGTTCATCAAAGTTCACCATCAGCCTGACGGTACATTCCCTAACGGGATCCCCAATCCGCTGCTGCCTGAAAACCGTGCGGATACTGCAAAAACGGTTATTGCCCATAACGCTGATTTCGGCATCGCCTGGGACGGTGATTTTGACCGCTGTTTCCTGTTTGATGCGAAAGGGGAGTTTATTGAAGGCTATTATATTGTAGGTTTGCTTGCTCAGGCGTTCATCGACAAGGAAGATAAAGCCAAAATTATCTACGATCCCCGCGTATTCTGGAACACAGAAGACATTGTGAAAACATCTGGCGGCACGCCGGTTAAATCCAAAACCGGTCATGCGTTCATCAAAGAGCGTATGCGTAAAGAAGACGCTGTGTACGGCGGCGAAATGAGTGCTCACCACTATTTCCGCGACTTTGCTTATTGCGATTCAGGTATGATCCCCTGGTTGCTGGTGGCAGAACTGCTCTGCACAAAGCAAACATCGCTGGCTGATATGGTGGCAGCACGGATTGAAGCTTTTCCGTCCTCAGGGGAAATTAACAGCGTGCTGAAAGATGCTGATGCTGCGCTGGCGCGGGTTAAAGCAAAATATGAAGCAGACGCTGAAGTTATCGACGATACTGACGGCATCGGTTATGAATTTGCTGAGTGGCGCTTTAATTTGCGTAAATCGAATACGGAGCCGGTAATACGCCTGAACGTTGAGTCCCGCGGTAACATTCCGTTGATGGAAGAAAAAACACAAGAATTAATTACGCTTATTCGATCTGAATAATAGTCATTCCTTAAATGTCTAAAGCCTCGTTTTAACGAGGCTTTTTCGTTTGTATAACCTGATTCAGAACAGGAAAATCAACCAGGCATGTGACAACACAACTACTGTTGTTAAAGCCATCCGCAAGGTGATATAGCTGACAATCGCTGATTTATCTAATGCGAGTACCTGCTTGTCATAAAATAATACTGCCAGATAAGCCACCGACAGCACACCCAGCGTAGACAGGTTGCCTGCAAATACGAGACATAGCCAGCCAGTAATCGTCGGCAGCATGGCAATCACAGGTTGCGGACCATACGCTTTTTTATTCAGGGCATCCCACCAGTAAATACCACCAAAAAATGAAAGCAGAACGGCAGAATACTGGGTGAAATAACGGGCACTTTCATGCAACGGCAGCAGGTTAAGGACCACTGCAAGAGGCAAAAATAAAAAAGGGATCAGTCCGGCAACCCCTAATAGCACAACCTGATAGGGCATATTCACTCCTTAAAACAAAAATAGCGCCATAAGGCGCTATTTTAACTCATCGGGAAAAAATTACTTTTTCAGCGGTGAGAATTTACGTTGGTTGTAACCTGTATACATCTGACGTGGACGACCGATTTTTTGCTTTGGATCGCTCATCATTTCATGCCAGTGTGAAATCCAGCCAACTGTACGGGACAGAGCAAAGATACACGTGAACATGTTGGTAGGAATACCAATCGCTTTTAAGATAATGCCTGAGTAGAAATCAACGTTCGGGAACAGTTTCTTCTCAGCGAAGTACGGGTCGTTAAGGGCGATTTTTTCCAGTTCCATTGCTACATCGAGTAATGGATCCTGTACATTCAGCTCTTTCAGTACTTCGTGACAGCTTTCACGCATTACTGTGGCGCGCGGGTCGTGGTTTTTGTAAACACGGTGACCGAAGCCCATCAGACGGAAAGGATCGCTCTTATCTTTCGCGCGTGCGATATACTCAGGAATACGGTCCACGCTGCCGATTTCTTCCAGCATTGTCAGACATGCTTCGTTTGCACCACCGTGCGCAGGGCCCCACAGAGATGCGACACCGGCAGCGATACACGCATAAGGGTTAGCACCTGAAGAACCTGCCAGACGGACAGTAGACGTAGAAGCGTTTTGTTCGTGGTCAGCGTGAAGCGTGAAAATACGGTCCATAGCCAGTTCAACGGCAGGACTGATTTTGTATTCTTCAGCAGGGACTGAGAACATCATATTCAGGAAGTTTGCAGCGTAGCTTAAGTCGTTACGCGGGTAAACAAACGGCTGACCGATGTTGTACTTGTAACACATAGCTACCAGCGTAGGCATTTTCGCGATTAAGCGGTGTGCACTGCGCATACGCTCTTCAGGGTTAGAAACGTCCAGGTCACTGTGGTAGAAAGAAGACATCGCACCTACAGTGCCGCAAAGCATGGCCATCGGGTGGGCATCATTACGGAAACCGTGGAAGAACATGTTGATTTGTTCATGAACCATTGTGTGACGGGTAATTGTCGCACGGAAATCTTCATATTCTTCTTTAGTTGGTGCTTCGCCGTTTAACAGCATGTAGCACACTTCGAGGTAGGACGCATCACGTGCCAGCTCTTCGATAGGGTAACCACGGTGCAGTAATACACCAGCCGCGCCATCGATATACGTAATTGCAGACTCGCAAGAGCCTGTCGCCATGAAACCGGGGTCGAACGTGAAATATCCGTGTGCACCCAGTGAACGTACATCAATTACATCTTGACCCTCGGTGCCGGACAAAATCGGTAGTTCGATCTCTTTATCACCGGCTTTCAGAATGGCCTTCTGATCTGCCATAAATGCTCTCCTCAGAATGGTTCTTTGGCAACGTTCTCGCTTAAAAACTAAACGAGTTAGTTGGAAAAAGTGGCGTAGTTTTACTTTATTATGCAGCTAAAAGTCAATTTAATTGCAAAATTGTATAATAAATATTCCAAGTTATTAAAAGTTATATCGAAACTGTATTACAACTTATGTTTATTTTATTTACGCACTAAAAAATAAGTTGTAATTGAAGTGAAAAGAAATGGTTTCTTCATGACAGATTAACAATCATGTGAAATTTCCATGGATTACATCTGTTTCATCTAAATGCATAGAATTTCAGGTGTGTTATATTAATACGCGACGCCATAGGTGTTGAGTGTAGATTGCCTGCTGCACTTGCGCTTGCTTCGATAAGCAAAAGTAACGCTCTCATCATACACCCCGCCATCCGGTGTTCAGAAGTTATACGACTAAAGTCCTAATAGGGTACAAAAAATTGTAATTGTACAATGCGCTGGATATACTCAGGCGTGCTTGAAACGAGGCACTACTGCCTTGTTAATAAAGCAATAAATACTTCACAAATTGTTAACAACTCATTGGACGAGACTATTAACAGGTAAACAACCGAATTACTCTGTCAGGACATAAAAACAGCGGGTAATTCATATCCCTACGGATTAAACAGGCATAAATTGTGAAAAAGCAAAGACCAGTAAATTTAGACCTCAAGACAATTAAATTTCCTCCCTCTGCTGTTTCTTCAATTCTCCACCGCGTCACCGGCGTAGCCATGTTTTTCGCACTTTTATTTGTTATCTGGGCATGGGCAGTTTCTGTTTCATCACCAGACGGCTTTGCTAACGTGCAAACAATCATGGACGGAGTAATTGGAAAACTGATTGCTATCGGTACAGCTTCCGCACTTACGTATCACATTCTTGGCGGTATCCGTCACGTTATTATGGATATGGGTCACTGGGAAGAATTAGAGTCAGGTAATAACAGCGCCCGTGCAATCATCGCACTGTGGGTTGTTCTTACTGTCGTTTTGGGAGTCGCACTATGGTAACTAACCAGGCAAGCATTAAGCGCGACGGTGTACAAGATTACGTTACACTGCGCACAACCGCCGCAATCATCACCGCATTTTCATTTTTCATGGTGTGGTTCTTCATCACCACCGATGAACTCAGCTATGAAATATGGCGTGGTCTGTTTACTGGCTTAGGCATGAAGGTCTTCACATTTGCAACACTGGTTGCTGTTATGTTTCACGTTCGTGTTGGTCTGTGGCAAGTTCTTACCGATTACGTTAAAGCGCCCGGCCTGCGTGCTGTTATCCAGTTCGTATTGAACCTGATTGCGTTTGTATACGTTCTTGTTGGCCTGTTTGTTTTGTGGAGTATCTGATATGAATCTACCAGTACATGAATTTGACGCCGTTGTAATCGGCGCAGGCGGTGCGGGTATGCGTGCCGCATTGCAAATTTCTCAGTCAGGTAAATCCTGCGCCTTATTATCTAAGGTTTTTCCTACCCGTTCTCACACCGTATCTGCGCAGGGTGGTATCACCGTAGCGCTGGGTAACTCCCATGAAGATAACTGGGAATGGCACATGTATGACACGGTAAAAGGTTCCGATTATATCGGTGACCAGGACGCCATTGAATATATGTGTAAAACCGGTCCTGAAGCCATTATTGAAATGGAAAACATGGGTCTGCCTTTCTCACGTTTCGAGAATGGTAAAATTTATCAGCGTCCTTTCGGTGGTCAGTCGAAAAACTTCGGTGGCGAGCAGGGCGCACGTACGGCGGCTGCTGCCGACCGTACTGGTCACGCGCTGCTTCACCTTCTGTATCAACAGAACGTGAAAAACAAAACGAAAGTATTTTCTGAGTGGTACGCACTGGATCTGGTTAAGAACCAGGACGGCGATGTAGTAGGTTGTACTGCTATCGACATTGAAACCGGTGAAGTGGTTTACTTTAAGTCACGTGCTGTTGTACTGGCTACCGGTGGTGCTGGTCGTATTTACGCTTCTACTACTAATGCTCACATCAATACCGGTGACGGTGTTGGTATGGCACTGCGTGCCGGTGTTTCCGTACAGGATATGGAAATGTGGCAGTTCCACCCGACAGGTATTGCCGGTGCCGGTACGCTGGTAACCGAAGGTTGTCGTGGTGAAGGTGGTTACCTGCTTAATAAAGACGGCGAACGTTTCATGGAACGTTATGCTCCTAACGCGAAAGACCTTGCCGGTCGTGACGTTGTTGCCCGTTCAATGATGACTGAAATCCGTGAAGGTCGTGGTTGCGAAGGCCCCTGGGGTACTCACATTAAATTGAAGCTTGACCACCTGGGTAAAGACGTACTTGAGTCACGACTGCCAGGTATCCTTGAGCTGTCACGTACATTTGCTCACGTTGATCCGGTCAAAGAACCAATTCCGGTAATCCCGACTTGTCACTATATGATGGGTGGTATTCCAACCAACGTTCATGGCCAGTGTCTGACTGTTGATGAAAACGGTAACGACTCCGTAGTAAATGGTTTATTCGCCTGTGGTGAGATTGCTTGTGTATCTGTACACGGTGCAAACCGCCTGGGTGGTAACTCACTGCTTGATCTCGTGGTGTTCGGTCGTGCGACCGGTCTGCACCTGGGTGAAAAACTGTCTGAAATCGCGCCTGCCCGTGATGCTTCTCAATCTGATCTTGATGCGGCTATGGCCCGCTTCAATCGATGGGAGTCTTCTGAAAAAGGCAAGGGTGAAGATCCGGTTCAAATTAAAAAGGACCTGCAGCAATGTATGCAACTTAACTTCTCGGTATTCCGTGAAGGTGATGCAATGGCTGAAGGTTTACAACAACTTAAAGAAATCAGAGAACGCCTGCAACACGCCCGTCTTGATGATAAGAGTTCTGACTTTAATACCCAGCGTATTGAGTGTCTTGAGCTTGATAACCTCATGGAGACAGCATACAGCACTGCAGTGGCTGCGAACTTCCGTACGGAAAGTCGTGGTGCACACAGCCGTTTCGACTTCCCGGACCGTGACGATGAGAACTGGTTATGCCACAGCATCTATCGGCCGCAAACCGAGTCTATGTTGAAACGTGACGTCAATATGGCGCCAAAGTTACGGGAAGCATTCCCGCCTAAAGTGCGTTCGTATTAAGAGAGGCAAGTATCATGCAATTACATTTTTCAGTTTATCGCTACAACCCTGACGTAGACGACGCACCTAAGATGCAAGACTACAAAATGGAAGTGGAAGAAGGCCAGGATATGATGGTGCTGGATGCACTGCTGCTTCTTAAAGAACAGGATCCTACGCTGTCTTTCCGCCGCTCATGCCGTGAAGGTGTATGTGGTTCAGATGGTATGAACATGAATGGCAAGAATGGCCTGGCATGTATCACACCATTATCTGCTCTGGGTAAAGGTAAAATTGTTATCCGCCCACTGCCAGGTTTGCCGGTAGTGCGTGACCTGGTTGTTGACATGACGCAGTTCTACAACCAGTACGAGAAAATTAAACCGTTCCTGATTAACGACAGTAAGCAGCCGCCTGCACGTGAACATCTGCAGTCGCCTGAAGACCGCGCAAAACTGGATGGCCTGTACGAGTGTATTCTATGTGCTTGTTGTTCAACGTCTTGTCCGTCGTTCTGGTGGAACCCTGACAAGTTCATCGGCCCTGCTGGTCTGCTTCATGCTTATCGTTTCTTAATCGATAGCCGTGACACCGCTACCGAAGAGCGACTCAACGACCTGGATGATGCATTCAGCGTCTTCCGCTGCCACGGTATCATGAACTGTGTCAGTGTATGTCCGAAAGGATTGAACCCGACAAAAGCTATCGGCCAGATTAAGTCGATGCTTTTACAACGGGCTGTTTAGTACAAATTTCTGTCACTTTTTTAGTTTCAGATTGTAATTAGCTAAATGGCCATCCATCGAGGATGGCTATTTTTTTATATATACGGCATAAACGGTTGGTTTTTATTCACAATATGATCATAACTATTGGTTCTTATGAAAATAACCGTCATAATATAACACCGTGTTAAAGAATATTTCCTAAACGTAGCAAGGCACAATAATGCAAGAAAGCGTGATGAAAGCGTGGTGGGATTCCTCGCATATG
Source organism: Alteromonas sp. ABH4_456 (assembly GCF_056160645.1). NCBI lineage: Bacteria > Pseudomonadati > Pseudomonadota > Gammaproteobacteria > Alteromonadales > Alteromonadaceae > Alteromonas > Alteromonas sp. ABH4_456. The sequence continues at coordinate 84,212 of NZ_JBSWXO010000008.1, read as the reverse complement.
GCGGGCGCCAATGCTGCCTATGTGGAAGAGCTGTACGAAATGTACATCGACAATCCACAAAGCGTTTCAGATACATGGCGTCAAGTGTTCGATACCCTACCGAAAGTTGACGGCGTAGAACTGGAAAGCAACCATACGTCAATTCGTAATCAATTCAGGCAGCTCGCTGCCCTTGGACCAACAGCCAGGATGTCTTCATCTGCCAGTCAGGAAGGCTCCGCTCCTTCAGATGACCGTCAGGTTAAAGTTCTTCAGCTGATTAACGCGTATCGTTTTCGTGGTCACCAGAATGCAAATCTCGACCCGCTTGGACTTTGGAAACAAACTAAAGCCCGCGATTTGGATCTCTCTCATCACTCTCTGACAGATGCAGACCTCGACGTTAACTTTAATGTCGGTTCGTATGCTATCGGTCAGGACAGCATGTCGCTACGTGACCTGTTTAAATCTCTTAACCGCACTTACTGCGAATCTATCGGTGCAGAATACATGCACATTACCGATACTGAGCAGAAGCGCTGGTTACAACAACGCATAGAATCTGTAGAAGCCAGCCCGCAAATCTCTAAAGAAGAGAAGCTTGCTATCCTTAAAGGGCTGACAGCTGCTGATGGTATGGAAAAATACCTGGGTGCAAAATTCCCGGGTGCCAAGCGCTTCTCACTGGAAGGTGGTGATGCACTGGTTCCTATGCTTAAAGGCCTTATTACTGAAGCCGGAACCGTTGGCACTAAAGAAGTGGTAATCGGTATGGCTCACCGTGGCCGTCTGAACGTACTTATTAATGTGCTGGGTAAAAACCCGTCTGTTTTGTTCGACGAGTTCTCCGGAAAACATGACAACACGTTGGGTTCCGGTGACGTTAAGTATCACGCAGGTTTCTCTTCAGACTTCGCAACGCCCGGCGGTAATGTTCACCTGGCGCTGGCGTTTAACCCGTCTCACCTTGAAATTGTTAACCCGGTAGTTATGGGCTCTGTACGTGCACGTATTGACCGCCGCAATGACGATTTCAATAAAGTGCTGCCAATTACCATTCACGGTGACTCTGCGATTGCCGGTCAGGGTGTTGTGCAGGAAACCTTTAACATGTCTCAGACACGTGGTTTCGCTGTGGGCGGTACAGTGCGTATCGTAATCAACAACCAGGTTGGTTTCACAACGTCCAAGACTGAAGATACCCGTTCGACTCAGTATTGTACTGACATTGCGAAGATGGTTCAGGCGCCTATTTTCCACGTGAATTCTGACGATCCTGAAGCGGTGATGTTTGTGACTAAACTGGCCCTTGAGTATCGTAATAAATTCAAAAAAGACGTGGTTATCGATCTGGTTTGTTACCGTCGTCATGGTCACAATGAGTCTGATGAGCCGAACGCGACTCAGCCATTGATGTATCAAAAAATTAAAAAGCATCCTGTTCCCCGTCAGATCTATGCTGACCAATTAATTGCTGAGGGTACAATTGAAAGTCGTGATGCTGAACGTTTCATTGAAGAATACCGTGCAGCATTAGATCATGGTGCTTGTGTGGTAGAAGAATGGCGTCCGATGACAGAGCATTCTGTAGACTGGACTCCGTATATTGGTCACGATTGGGATGCACCTTACGATGGCAGTTTGTCTATCGAAAAACTGAAGTCTCTTGCTGAAAGCATCAGTAGTTATCCGGAAGACTTCAAACTGCATTCACGTGTAAATAAGGTCTATCAGGACCGTAAGGCCATGGCATCCGGTGAGAAACCTCTTGACTGGGGGATGGCTGAAAACCTGGCGTACGCATCGATTGTTGACGATGGTAGCAGCATCCGTATGACCGGTCAGGACTCAGGTCGTGGTACCTTCTTCCACCGTCATGCTGTTCTGCACAACCAAACTGATGCTTCAACCTTTATGCCTTTACAGAATATCCGTGAAGGTCAGGGTGAAATCGAAATCTTCGATTCTGTATTATCAGAAGAAGCTGTTATGGCGTTCGAATACGGCTTTGCTACCGCGGAACCCGGTACGCTGACTATCTGGGAAGCGCAGTTCGGTGACTTTGCTAACGGCGCTCAGGTTGTCTTTGACCAGTTCTTAAGTTCAGGTGAAGCGAAGTGGGGCCGTCTGTGTGGTCTGACTGTGTTACTTCCACACGGTTACGAAGGGCAGGGGCCGGAACATAGTTCTGCACGTCTCGAACGTTTCCTGCAATTGTGTGCTGACCACAACTGGCAGGTATGTATCCCTTCTACGCCGGCTCAGGTGTTCAATATGATTCGTCGTCAGGTTGTACGTCCAATGCGTAAGCCTCTGATTGTCATGTCACCTAAGTCATTACTGCGTCACCCGCTGGCTATCTCTTCTTTAGAAGAACTGTCTGAAGGCGTGTTTAAGAACGTTATCGGTGAGATTGATGATATCGATCCGGCTGGCGTGAAACGCGTGGTGATGTGTTCAGGTAAAGTGTACTACGATCTGCTTGACCAGCGTCGTAAGAATGAACAGACCGATGTGGCTATCATCCGTCTTGAACAGTTGTATCCGTTCCCTCAGGAAGAAGCAGCAAAAATTGTTGCAGAATACAGCCATGTTAAAGATTGGGTATGGTGTCAGGAAGAGCCTCAAAATCAGGGCGCCTGGTACAGCAGCCAGCATCACTTCTGGCAAGCCATCCCTGATGGTGCAAAATTATCATATGCGGGACGTGAAGCATCGGCTTCTCCTGCCGTAGGCTATCTATCCGTTCACAACCAGCAACAGAAAGCCCTGGTTGAAGACGCACTCACGATTAAATAAAGGAACAGTGATGACAATTGATATAAAAGTTCCGGTTCTGCCTGAATCAGTTGCCGATGCGACCATTGCAACTTGGCATGTTAAAGCCGGTGATGCAGTTAAGCGCGATCAAAACCTGGTTGATATTGAGACCGATAAAGTGGTTCTGGAAGTAGTAGCACCTGCTGACGGTGTTATTGGAGAAATCCTGAACGAAGAAGGCGCGACTGTATTAGGTGAGCAAGTGATTGCGAAGCTGAGCGAAGGCGGTGAAGCACCGGCTAAATCAGAAAGCAAATCTTCTGAAGCTAAAGCTGAATCTAAAGAAGCCGCACCAGCAGCTTCCGGCAAAACCAGCGATGTAACAGTACCGGTACTGCCTGAATCAGTTGCTGATGCAACCATTGCTACATGGCATGTTGCTGTGGGTGAAGCAGTTAGTCGCGACCAGAACCTGGTTGACATCGAAACCGATAAAGTGGTTCTTGAAGTTGTTGCACCTGCAGATGGTTCTCTGGCAGAAATTCTGGCAGAAGAAGGTGCTACAGTAACGGCTGAAGAAGTGATTGCTAAGTTTGTTGAAGGTGCAGCTTCCGGTAAAGCGTCTCCTGCAGCGACTGAAGAAGCTGACGACAGCGATGAGGGCGATGCGTTAAGCCCGTCTGTTCGTCGTTTACTTGCTGAAAAAGGCGTTGATGCGTCTAAAGTAAAAGGTACCGGCAAAAACGGTCGTATCACCAAAGAAGACGTTGAACAGTATCTGAAAGGCGGTAGTGCAGCACCTAAAGCAGCAGCTACAGCGGCTGAACCGGCAGCTAACCTGCCTGTTGGTGACCGCAGCGAAAAACGTGTTCCTATGACACGTCTTCGTAAAACAATCGCTACCCGTCTGCTGGAAGCGAAAAACTCGACTGCGATGCTGACAACCTTCAACGAAGTGAACATGAAGCCAATCATGGATCTGCGTAAGCAGTATCAGGACAGCTTCGAGAAGCGTCACGGCATTCGTCTTGGTTTCATGTCTTTCTACGTGAAAGCAGTCACTGAAGCGTTGAAACGTTTCCCTGAAGTAAATGCATCTCTTGACGGTGATGACATTTGCTACCACAACTATTTTGATATCTCTATCGCGGTTTCAACCCCGCGTGGTCTGGTAACGCCAGTGCTGAAAGACACTGACAATCTGGGCATGGCAGGTATTGAAAAAGGCATCAAAGATCTGGCTCTGAAAGGTCGTGACGGTAAACTGTCAATGGCTGATCTGCAGGGCGGTAACTTCACCATTACTAACGGTGGTGTGTTCGGTTCTCTGTTGTCTACGCCAATCATTAACCCGCCACAAAGCGCGATTCTGGGTATGCACAAGATCCAGGAACGTCCAATGGCAGTGAATGGCAAAGTAGAAATTCTTCCTATGATGTACCTGGCCCTGTCTTATGACCACCGCATTATCGATGGTAAAGAGTCAGTTGGCTTCCTGGTTACTGTGAAGGAAATGCTTGAAGATCCAACACGTCTGTTACTGGACGTATAAGTTTTCAGGTAGTCATTGTGTGCAGGCAGTAACCCGTTGCTGCCTGTCACAGCGCTGGTTTCGAAGAATGAGGCCGGTCATACTAATCAAGTCGCATAAGCGACTTTTGTCTTACTAAAAATCGGATAGAAACACCATGAATTTGCATGAATACCAAGGTAAGCAGCTATTCAAAGAATACGGTTTACCTGTTTCTGAAGGATACGCATCAGACACACCAGAAGGTGCTGTAGAAGCGGCCGACCGCATCGGCGGTGACGAGTGGGTTGTGAAATGTCAGGTACATGCCGGTGGTCGCGGTAAAGCGGGCGGCGTTAAACTTGTAAAAGATAAAGAAGACATTCGCGCATTTGCAGAGAAGTGGCTTGGCAAGAACCTGGTAACTTTCCAAACTGATGAGAAAGGTCAGCCAGTAAGCAAAATCTTAGTTGAATCTTGCACTGATATCGCAAACGAATTGTACTTAGGTGCGGTTGTTGACCGTGGTACACGTCGCGTTGTTTTCATGGCATCTACTGAAGGCGGTGTTGAAATCGAGACCGTTGCAGAAGAAACGCCTGAAAAAATCCTGAAAGCTGAAATCGACCCAATCGTTGGTCCTCAGCCTTATCAGGCACGTGAAATGGCATTCAAACTGGGTCTGGAAGGCGTACAAGTAAAACAATTTACGCAAATCTTCCTGGGTCTGGCGAAAATGTTCGAAGACCTTGACCTGGCGCTGATCGAAATCAACCCGCTGGTAATCAAAACTGACGGTAACCTGCACTGCCTTGACGCCAAACTGGGTGTAGACGGTAACGCACTGTATCGTCAGAAGAAAGTGAAAGAAATGCACGATCCTTCACAGGAAGATGCCCGTGAAGCACACGCTGCGTCTTTCGAGCTGAACTATGTTGCACTTGACGGTAACGTTGGCTGTATGGTTAACGGTGCAGGTCTGGCCATGGGTACCATGGACATCGTAAACCTGCACGGCGGTAAGCCTGCAAACTTCCTGGATGTTGGTGGTGGCGCGACGAAAGAGCGTGTTGCTGAAGCATTCAAAATCATTCTGTCTGACAGCAATGTTAAAGCAGTACTGGTTAACATCTTCGGTGGTATCGTGCGTTGTGACATGATCGCTGAAGGTATCATCGGCGCAGTAAAAGAAGTAGGCGTTGAAGTACCGGTTGTTGTACGTCTTGAAGGTACAAATGCTGATCTTGGCCGTGACGTTCTGGCGAACTCAGGTCTGGATATCATCGCTGCTGAATCGCTGACTGATGCAGCAGAAAAAGTTGTTGCTGCAGCGGAGGGCAAATAATGTCAGTTTTAATTAATAAAGATACCAAAGTAATCTGTCAGGGTTTCACTGGTGGTCAGGGTACTTTCCACTCTGAACAGGCAATCGCTTACGGTACGCAAATGGTTGGCGGTGTAACGCCAGGCAAAGGTGGTACTGAGCACTTAGGTCTGCCAGTATTCAACACTGTACGTGACGCGGTAGAAGCGACAGGCGCAACGGCATCTGTTATCTACGTACCAGCACCTTTCTGTAAAGATTCAATCGTTGAAGCGGCTGATGCTGGCATTGAGCTGATCGTTTGTATCACTGAAGGTATTCCTACGCTGGACATGCTTTACGTTAAAGAATACGTAAATGCGAAAGGCGTTCGCATGATCGGTCCTAACTGTCCGGGTGTTATCACTCCGGGTGAGTGTAAGATTGGTATCATGCCTGGTCACATCCACAAGCCTGGTAAAGTAGGTATTGTTTCCCGCTCTGGTACGCTGACGTACGAAGCGGTTAAACAAACTACTGACGAAGGTTTCGGCCAGTCTACCTGTGTTGGTATCGGTGGTGACCCAATCCCGGGTTCTAACTTCATCGACATTTTGAAAATGTTCCAGGATGATCCACAGACTGAAGCGATTGTTATGATCGGTGAAATCGGTGGTACTGCTGAAGAAGAAGCTGCTGCGTTTATCAAAGAAAACGTAACTAAGCCGGTTGTTTCTTACATCGCAGGTGTTACTGCTCCTCCGGGTAAGCGCATGGGCCACGCTGGTGCAATTATCGCAGGTGGTAAAGGTACCGCAGACGATAAATTCGCAGCCCTTGAAGCAGCAGGCGTTAAGACTGTTCGTTCACTGGCTGACATCGGTAAAGCACTGCGCGAGCAGACTGGCTGGTAAGCCTTGCTTTTAGATGATTATAAAGCCCGCTGATAGCGGGCTTTTTTAATATAAATCAATGGTTACTCTTTCTGATCCTGTATCGTGAACTATAGTTATCGCTATATCCAGCCTGTTCATGATGAATTGAGGGAAGCCTATGTTTTTTGGAAAGAAGAAAACCACCACTACTCAGGTTACATCGTCAGTACTGACCCGTTCTAAAAGTCTGCAAAGTAATCAAATTTCTGAATCATTTCTCAGAGAGCTGGCATTCGATGAAGGCACGGCGCTGATTATTGCTTTTGTCTCTCCCCACCTTGATTTTGCATCTGTAAGCAGACAGATAACCCAATCCGCCAGCTTCTGTAAACATGTCATCACAATCATGACTTCAGGTGAGTTAGGTGGCGGTACGACACTTTACCATCCTGCTCCGGCGCGGTGGGACAACATTGTTATACATAGTTTTTCTTCTGCGCTGATTAGTCAAATCAGTATTCACAGCGTTCCTCTATACAGTGATGATATTAAAAAGGGTAAGCCGGTAATGCCACCTGCTGAGCGGGTTAAACGCATCGCTTCAGAGTTAGCCAAAGTAAATGTACCTTTTGATATAGGTAGCAGGGACACCTTTGCCTTGACCTATTTTGACGGCATAACAGCCAGTGAGGATTTTTTCACTCAGGCTTTGTACAAAGTGAAGCGGTTCCCCTGTTTCTTCATAGGGGGTAGTGCAGGGGGAAAGCTGGATTTTAAACAGGCTGACATTGCCCTTAACGGAGAAATAAAATCAAATCAAGTTTTACTCACATTTTGTAAGTTATCCCGAAATTACCGTTACGGGATCATGAAAAGCCATAATTTTGTAACTACAGGTACGGGTTTTACTGTAGCTAAATTTGACCCGCTAACCCGAACCCTGCATTCAGTACTTGATAAAGATATGTCGCTGCGCACACCAGTTGATGCATTAGCACGGCATTTTAAATGTACTGCCGGAGAACTGGACAGCAAACTGACCAGTCACTCATTCGGTATTGATATCGACAAGAGTATTTATATTCGCTCAGTAGCTTCAATCAACGATGATGGCAGCATCCGTTTCTTCAGCGACATGGGGTTTGGCGAATACTTACAACTGGTTAAGGCCACAGATTTTAAACAATCTTTGCAGCGGGACTTTGATAATTTTCTGAGAGGAAAAAACGGAAAACCTGTGGCGCTGATTGCCAATGACTGTATTTTAAGGCGGTTAAACAATCCGGATAATTTAAGCGGGATTGGTACTTTTGATCAGGTGGTTGTGTCAGGTTTTTCCACATTTGGTGAATATCTGGGCTTACACCAGAATCAGACGGTAACCGCCATCGGTTTCTTCAAACATGATGAGCAACAGTCCTATTTTGATGAATATGTTACCAATTTCCCGTTTCACCTGGCCGCATTTTCAAATTATCACATGCAGGCAAAACTTATCAGTATGAGCAATATCAATATGTTGCAGAGCAAGTTAATTGAGCAGACTGAGAAATTTCATCCCTTACTCAAAGAATCAACCGGACAGTTAAAGTTTGTTGCATCTCAGGCCAGTGATTCAGCTAACCGTCAGTTAGATCTTGGAAAACAATTTGATTTCTTCATGCAACAAATTGCCCGTCAGGAGCATGAACGATCTGAATTATCTGGTGGTATGGACAGGCTCCGTGAAAGTGCAGAGAAGATTGTAAACATTATTCAGTCTATCAGCGGTATTGCTGAACAAACTAACTTGCTGGCGTTAAATGCTGCGATTGAGGCTGCACGTGCAGGTGAAGCAGGGCGTGGTTTTGCCGTTGTGGCTGACGAAGTCAGGGCGCTCAGTCAGCGTACCCAGTCGAGTCTCAAAGAAACCGGCGATACGATCAACGAAGTCTCTGCGTCTATAGACGGGATATCCTCTGCTATCGACAGTATTAACGGATTGCTACAGGAAATTGAGTCTGGATCGGTAAGTTTAAGCAGCGAATTAGCAGCCTTATCGGATTCTTCTTCCGGTGCAAGTCAACGTGCTGAGGAAGGGATCAAGCGGGCAGATGCGGCATACAGTCAGATGCAGGAAATTGAAGCCGAAACCCAACTGATAGATAAACTGAATCAACTTGCTAAATCTCAATAGAATAAATGGCCGGTGAATCGAATTTGCCGGCTGTTCCTCTTACAGGCATACCGTTTTTACATCTATTAAAACAAGTCCTCTCAGATATCACATTCGCGTCAATAAACTTAATCGATACAGTCCTCTATTTTAAAAGGTTTTGAGAGACAGCCGGTCAACCTGTTGCCTCTCCACCGGCATTACTACAATGTTAAGTTATTGTTTTAATTGTTTTATGAATACGTATGCAGATGATTGAGCAATTTTTATCTTCCCGATAGGATGCACGCGACACAAAGAATTGTCATTTAACGGTAATAAAAATAACTAATGGCGTTCTCAGGAACTGTTTCGCGGCGGGCCCCAACCAGCGTACCGGCAGCCCATTCTGGCGGTATGTTACCGCCGCGATAACAGATTGCCCGCATAACCTTAGGGAAAGATTGATGACACAATTTAAACCAAATTTAATTCAAATGGCGATGATCGCCACCGGATTATCCCTTACCTCTGTACCCGTATTCGCACAATCTGACGACACACAGGCGGAAGATAATGTAGAAGTTATCCAGGTTTCAGGGATCCGCGGAAGCCTTCAGCGTGCTCAGGCTATCAAGATGGACAGCACCTCTATCGTTGAAGCGTTGTCAGCAGAAGATATCGGTAAACTGCCTGACACCAGTATTGCAGAATCATTGTCCCGTTTGCCCGGTCTTGCGGGTGAACGTCGTAACGGACGTACCAGCGGTATTTCAGTCCGCGGTTTTAACGAGAACTATGTAGGTACATCTCTCAACGGTCGTGAATTGTTAGGTATGGGTGACAACCGTGGTGTTGAATTCGACCTTTATCCGACAGAAATCATTTCTAACATTCTGGTGTATAAAACACCTGAAGCCGGCATGACTACGCAAAACATTGGCGGTTCTATTGATTTGCAAACCGTTAAGCCGTTATCTGCAGAAAGTACTGTTACCCTCAACGGTACATTAGAAAAGAACAAAGAAGATGCTGCGAACCCTGATTTTGATAATCAGGGACACCGTTTGTCTTTTAACTTCGTTGATCAATTTCTTGATAATACGTTAGGTGTTGCGCTTACGGTTGCGACCATGGAATCTCCACGCCAGGAACAACAGTTCCGTGGCTGGGGTTATGCTGATGCGAATCCGGATAAAGCGGCCAGCGGTGTTGATGTGCCGGAAGGCACACTGGTTCTTGGCGGTCATGACTCCTTTGCCCGTTCTGCCATGATGAACCGTGATTCTGTCGCTGCTGTAATTCAATGGGCTCCGCAGGATCAATTAAATATTCAGTTCGACGCACTGTATATCGACTTCCTCGAAGATGATGCCCGTCGCGGTGTTGAAGAAGGTGGCGCAGAGTGGGGAACCGGTGACTACACGATTACTGGCGTTGAAGATGGCCTGGTGTCTTCGGGCTATTACGATGGGTTCTACAGTGTGGTACGCAATGATGTACGCCGGCAGGAAGCTGAGCTGAAAACCTTTGGTTTGAATGTCGAGTACATGCTCAATAATGACTGGAGTATCACTGCAGACATTTCAACCGGCAGTGTCGATAAAACCATTACTGACGTAGAAAGTTACTCCGGTGTGGGCCGTACCGGTACTGACGGACGTCCCATGACAGCACGTTCGTGGGAAATGACATCCACTGGCGTAATGTATTCAGATCATCCTGAAATCGCGCCTGTTGATTTAACCGACGCAAGCCTGATCACACTGGCAGGACCGCAAACATGGGGTGCTCCCATTGTTGGTGGTGACGCCCAGGATGGTTTTGTGAACCAGCCTGTATTTGAAGAGAGCCTTGATTCTTTCCGCCTTTCTACTGAAGGTTTTGTGGAGTGGGGAATTTTCTCCGGTCTGGAAGTCGGCGTGGTGTATTCTGACCGTGAAAAATCTAAGGTAAATAACGGCGCTTATCTGACTGCTCCGTCTTATCCTGGTGACGCAGCTATTCCTGAAGTACTTGGTGTTGTCTCCCTTGATTTCATAGGCATCAATGGTGTGCTGGCGTACGATTCTATTGGCTTGTATGACAGCGGATATTATATTGCTACAGACGCAAAACTGGTTGATGCCGGTCGTCTGGGTGATACATACACCGTGAATGAAAAACTCACCACATTGTACGGTAAACTGGATATTGATACCTCTGTAGACGATATCTACATACGCGGTAATGTGGGTGTTCAGGTTGTGCGTGCCGATCAAAGTTCTCTGGGCTTCAGTACTTCTGTTAATCAGGATGGTCTGGTGGAAGCTGTGCCTGTTACGGGTGGAACCGATTACACCGATGTATTGCCGACTCTGAACCTCAGCGCAGAATTTGCCGAAGGTCAATTTTTGAGAATGGGATTAAGTAAGGTTCTGACCCGTCCGCGTATGGATGATATGCGTCCGAATACTCAGGTGACTTTCTCTTATAACAACACCAATATTCTTTCCAATAATGTTGAGAACGGACCATGGGGTGGCAGCTCCGGAAACCCTGAGTTGCGTCCTTACGAAGCAAATCAGTTCGACTTGTCCTACGAGAATTATTTTGCTGATACAGGTTACGTAGCCTTGTCGTATTTCTTTAAAGACATTAAAAACTGGCATCGTGAGAACGGATTATTGTCTGACTTTACTCAGGACTACATTCCGGAAATTCACCATACCCAGGATGAAGCTGCATTAGCTCCGGTGTTGTTCGAAGGCTATAAAACCAAGCCTCAGGACGGCTTTGAAGGTCTGGTCCGCGGTTATGAGATCCAGATGAGTCTACCGGGTGATCTTATTGCTGATGCACTGTCCGGTTTTGGTGTGTTTGCCAGTGCCACATTCATGGACGGCCATGCTGACGCCGCCGGTGAGGGTGGTGAAACACGGATCCCGGGATTATCCGATGAAAACTACAGCCTGACTGTTTTCTATGAAAACAGCGGTTTCGAAGTGCGGGTTGCCGGTACCAAACGGTCTGATTATCTTACAGAAGCCCGTGGTCTGAGTCTGGCATTGTCTGATACCACCAATCAGGGTGGTACCTTCATCGACGCACAGATAGGCTATGACTTCAGTGAGTCTGGTATTGAATCGCTGGAAGGCCTGCGTGTCACATTACAGGCTCAAAACCTGACCGACGAAGACGATATTCAGACATCGGGAACTGACAGCCGTCAGGTCCTGCTGTATCAGGCCTATGGTGCTAACTACCTGTTAGGTTTCAACTACACCTTCTGATCGCTTTTTAGCCGATAACCGGTGAATAAGCCGTCTGTACGTCAGTGCAGACGGTTTTTTTAATTACAGCCATCGATTTTTCCCGTCTGCAATATTTACTCTGCCCGGATAATATTTCCCTGATATCGGGGAAACATCACAAACTGGTGCACATCCCGCTAGTGTTTTAGTCTGCAGTTTTCCTGTTAAGCTTTTGTTTTATTTGTTCATTTCATTAGACATGGAATCTCTGCACGATTGGTACAATATATGCTGGTCATACCAGATAGAGAGTGAAAGACAGGAATAAAAAAATGAGCGGGATTAAATCAGCACTGGTAGTCGAAGGCGGGGCAATGCGCGGAATCTTTGCCGCGGGTGTGCTCGACAAATTCATGGAAGAAAAACACTACGGATTTGATTTCGCCATCGGTGTTTCTGCAGGTGCAACAAATCTTTCTACCTATGTGTCCGGTGCACAGGGTCTGAGTAAGAAAATCATTACTGAGTTTGCAACGAAAGCCGAATTTTTCAGTCCCCTTCGTTTTATAAAGGGGGGGCACATGACAGATGTCCACTGGTTATGGCATCACGCGAAAACGGTTTTAGGTATACCTGTACCAGGTGAACAAAGTGCAATTCCTCTCTACGTAGGTGTGACAAATACACAAACCGGCAAATGTGAATATCACCTGGCCACACCGGACACCGTTGACACACTGATGGTAGCATCATGTGCAATACCTACAGCGTTCAGGGAACAACCGGTTATCGATGGCGTACCTTACGTAGACGGTGGAGTAGGGGATTCAATACCGGTTAAACATGCCTACGGGATGGGAGCCAGAGACATTACCGTGGTGCTGTCACAGCCTGCGGGATTTTCCAAGCCTGAAGTGAAAAACGCCTGGCTACTGACAAAGCTCTACGGTCATCAGCCTGCTTTGCTCGAAACCATGCTTCAAAGGGCGCGCATGTATAATGAGACGCTGGCCTTTCTGAATAATCCTCCTGACGATTGTAAAATCACCGTAATTGCACCGGATGCCGGGTTTTGTGTAAAACGTCTCACGATGGATAAGCGTAAATTACTACTTGGCTATGCGCAGGGAAGAAGGATGGCCAGACGGCTATTATCCTCCCGTAAAATGCTCGCAGCATAACGGTAAATATTTTTTCTTTGCCTGCTGGTTAAGCGGATTGCTTTTTGCGATACTGCCGCGGTTTTTCCAGCGGGGTACTTAATGTCATCATCAAAACTTTCATATATCGGTCTGGTTAATCCGAAAAGTCCGGTGAATGTGGCTTCAGTGCTCCGTGGCGCGGGTTGTTTTAATGCCAGCGCAGTGTATTACACTGGTGAACGGTATACCCGGGCCAGAGAGTTCTATGCGGACACCAAAGACGTTCATAAACAAATACCCGTTGAGGCTGTTCCTGATTTGCAACAGGTCATTCCCGAAGGCGCAAAGGTTGTTGTAATTGAACTGGTTGAAGGAGCAATTCCGCTACCAGAATATCAGCACCCGGCTAACGCATTTTATATATTCGGGCCCGAGGACGGTTCCGTGCCTGCCAGTCTGGTCGCGCGGGCCGATGATGTTGTTTATGTGCCAACGACAGGTTGTATGAATCTGGCTGCGACAGCGAATGTCGTGCTTTATGACCGGCTTGCAAAAAGTCGTTATCAGCATGGTGACGAGCTAATAAGAGCTTCGCGGGACCGTAATAACCAGTTACGGACTGGGAAATACTGAGGTCTAGTAAAAGGGTGTTTCCATATGGCTACACCCTGGTAGCCATATCTTTGAAAGTGTCAGAGTTTTTTACGATCTTACGCTCAGATCCGGATCTTGTGACACGGGATCTAAAAATATCTCACCTTCCACTAAATTAATTTATGCTTATGAATTTGCCTGAGATGAATGAAATTTCGGCAGGTTTTTCATAGGTTTAGATTCGCCAGTTACAATTAATAACAAATTAAATCATAGAGTTATAAAATTAGTTTTCATTTTGCGTAAAAAAACTGAAGTTTAAGTCTTACTTAAAAATGTTATTAATACTCTTTGGTAGTATTGCAGGTTCACAACTATTTTCGATGATCCTGATAAAGTGGTCTGAAACTTGTTTAAGAAAGTACGCAATGGGTTTATACAAAAAATACAAAAACCTATAAAAGTTGACGCTGTTAGTATGCATTTGAGTTGTGGCATTAATAATTATAATCCGTTATTCAACTGATCTCACAGGGTGACTCTCACACCTCACGGGTGTGGTTTGTTTGGTTAGTCACGGAAGCACCAAGTAAGACTCATTAATAGAATAAAAAATCCTCTTTCGAATCGTTGGGAGTCAGAGTGAAACGTCGCTTGTTAAACGCTTTTAAAAAAGTGCATCAAGTACCAGGTGTCAAACATATGGTAAAGCCTCTTGTCAGGCGCCAGATGAACAAAGCCATAGATGCAGCCGCCAATCACTTCTTTGAGCACTTTACCCTTGTTGTGGCAAATGAAGAAAAAGATCAGAGAGCCTGTTTTCGTACACGCCATCAGGTGTACTGCGAGGAAATGGGGTTTGAGGAAGTGCGTCAAACCAAAATGGAGTTTGACGAATTCGATGAATATGCGATCAGTTGTTATATACAGCACAAGGCCACCGGAGATTGCGCCGGTACTATCCGCGTGGTTATGCCTCAGCACAGCGGACAGGTACTGCCAATAGAGCAAAATTGCGCAGATGCCATCCGGATGGATGAGAACAGTCCGACCCGCTTGCCGCGCCACTCGGTGTGTGAAATTTCCCGCCTGGCCATTCCAAAACGCTTTCGCCGTCGCGAAACCGATACAAATCTTTCTCCGGTGACGGGTAAGTCACTCGACAAAGGTTTCAAAAGAACCAAACCCGATCGAAATTTCCCTTATCTCACACTGGCACTGTATTTCTTTGCAGCAACAATTTGTGTGCTGAGGGATGTAGAAAATGTATACGTTATGATGGAGCCGAAACTGGCCAGAAGTCTGCGTATGCTGGGCATCGAGTTCAATCAGCTTGGTCAGGTTATTGAATATCATGGTAAGCGTGCAGCGTACCGCTTATCTCCTGAAGAGTTTTTCCATCAAATCTCACCGTCGCTGCATCGTTTCTACCGAAAAATTATGAAAGAGCTGGAAGATGTTCCGAACTTTGGTTCAATCCACAAACCAGTACCTTCCACATTGACAGGAAAAGAGCAAAAAACACGCGCTGCTTAATTATGAATACGTATGTTTGTTGCTGAAAAAGACCGGGTCGTTATGCTCGGTTTTTTTATGCATGGAGTTTGCTGTCGTGTCAGCCACTTTACTTTCCTTCAGGCTTCCCGCCATACTAATATGTGTTATTACTTCCAGTTTATTTGTTGTTGCCTGTCACACAGACCCTGAGGCCCCGATGACAACAACCCGGTTAAAGCCCAACGATACAAAAAAGGATACCGCTGAAAAGCTGGTAATTTATCAGGTGTTCACCCGTTTGTTCGGTAACACCAACACGACCAACAAGCCCTGGGGAACCATCGAAGAAAACGGGTCAGGTAAATTCAGTGACTTTTCAGAAAAGGCCCTGGATGAAATCAGCGCGCTTGGCGCAAACTGGATCTGGTATACCGGTGTTCCCCATCACGCTTCAGTAACGGATTATTCTGCTTACGGCATTGCAGGGGACGATCCGGATGTAGTTAAAGGACGAGCCGGTTCGCCTTACGCAGTGCGGGATTATTACAATGTGGACCCGGATCTTGCAGATGATCCGGCGAGCCGGCTTGAGGAGTTTGAAGCACTGATCTCCCGTACTCACGCAGCCGGCCTCAAGGTCATGATTGACATTGTGCCTAACCATGTTGCCAGACAGTACTATTCAGTAGTGAGACCACAAAGCAGCTTTGGCGCCCGCGACGACACATCGGTCACCTACAGTAAAAATAATAATTTTTACTATATCCCGGGAGAACCTTTTGAGGTACCGGATTTCACCCCCGCAACAAAACCGTTAGGTGGTGCTGCACATCCTCTGGCAGACGGTCATTTTGATGAATCACCGGCCCGCTGGACAGGTAATGGTTCCCGTAATGCTAAACCTGATGTCAACGACTGGTATGAAACCGTTAAAATTAACTACGGTGTTACGCCGTCGGGTGACCATGAATTCCCTGATGTACCGGAAGAACTGCGTTTTGCGCCGGCTCGGGCTCACTATCTGTACTGGTCTGATAAAGTCGTACCGGATTCGTGGGTAAAGTTTAAAGATATCACACAGTACTGGCTGGATAAGGGCGTAGACGGGTTTCGCTATGATATGGCTGAAATGGTGCCGGTGGCGTTCTGGTCATATTTAAACAGTCACATTAAGCACACTTCTGCGGATGCGGTATTGCTTGCTGAAGTCTATCAGCCAGCGCTTTACCGTGACTATTTGCAGTTGGGTAAAATGGATTACCTGTATGACAAGGTGGATTTTTATGACTCACTTAAAGATGTTATGCAGGATAATGGCGATGTCGCAAAACTGACTGATATTCAGGAACAATACGGAGATATCCGTCAGCATCTTCTTCATTTTCTTGAAAACCATGATGAACAACGAATAGCCAGTCCTGAGTTTGCCGGAAATGCTGAGTCAGGAAAACCTGCTCTGGTTGTGTCTGCGCTTATCAGTGAGTCTCCGGTTTTGATTTACTTTGGTCAGGAAAATGGCGAAGACGGTAGTGAAGTCGCGGGATTCGGCCAGCCGTCCAGAACGTCTATTTTCGATTACATCGGGGTGCCGGCTCACCAGCGTTGGATGAACAACGGCAAATTTGATGGTGGACAATCAACCAAAGCAGAGCAGGCACTGCGCGATTATTATAAAACCGTACTGAATATTGCCGTTTCAACCCCGGCAGTGATATCCGGTAACTACCAGTCTTTACACCAGTCGTTAAAGGTAAACGGCCAGCTTTCCGACGCAAAAGTATTTGCTTTTGCGCGCTGGAACAATGATGACATTTTGATAAGTGTCAGTAATTTTTACAGTGAAAAAGAGGTGCAGGCAGAACTGGATTTGTCTGAATTGCCCGCAGATTTTTCTGACTTGAGTGAGTTAGAAGATAAGTTGACCGGGGCCAGAGTGAAATCTGAAGGTAAGGACGGCGAACCAAGCATATCCTTTAAATTATCACCGAATCAATCGGTTATATTGACCATATAAAGGTTATGCGTAACCTTTTTCTGGCCGGTACATGGCGGACTGCCTCCTCAGCCGCCATGTTTTCATGCCATCTCAGCGCATGTCGGGAAGAATGGTCACAAAGGAACAAACTGGAGTGCTGCACCACCGCCGGGCGCAAGGTTCAGTTGTAATGTGTCTCCGCCTTTCAACAGTCTTTAGTATAGTGAGCTTTTAACTGCCGGGGATCTACGTGCAACCTCTTTAAGATACGCAGTGTGATCGGGGAAATTTAACAGACAACCTTTAAAGAATGCCTCAGTATCATTGTCTTTGTAGAGATCACCCCGTCCGGGCTGCTGTTTAGCCAGCGGGGGAAAAATGCCGTATCCGGCGAGCAGGCAATGCCATGATGTAATGCCAAAGTGAGACTGAATGTTCTGCCGTTGAATTTCTGCCGGAAAATCGCCTTTCCGGTACCAGACATCCAGAAGTTGCAACAGGGATTCAGATAAAGCCATATTATTACGGTTATCCCGCCAGTATGCCGAATCGTCACGGGTATTGAGTTTGTAATGGGCGACGATGTAATCCCTTACTCTGGAAAACCTTTCAGTGACGTCTTTATTAAACTTGTCCTGTAAAGCGGGACTGAAGTTACCCTGTTCATAATCTTCCATGAAAAATTCGACGGACAGTTGCACCAGATGCAGCGCTGTGGCTTCAAGCGGTTCAATAAAACCCTGCGCCAGCCCCAGCGCCAAACAATTCTTGTGCCAGTGCTTTTCAACCTGACCAACACGCATAGACATGAAACGCACATCACCTTCATTGTCCTGCACGGAAAGATGACGGCGAAGTTCAGCCTCTGCTTTATCGTCTGAGAGATGAGCTGAAGAAAAGACATAACCGTTTCCGGTACGGCTACTCAAAGGGATAGACCACGCCCAGCCATTGCTGAGCGCCGTGGACGTTGTTTCCACCGGCAGTTGTGCCTGCGCCGGTGTCGCCAGTACCGCAGCCCTGTCGTTAAACAGGTTTTCACTGAACGGATTAAAGCGGATATCCAGTGTCTGCTGTAACAACAAAGAACGGAATCCCGTACAGTCGATGAAAAAGTCACCTTCAACCATCTCGCCGGAGTGTAATTTCAGCGACGTAATATGGCCCGAAAGACTGGTAATGACATCGTCTATTTTCCCTTCAATGTGATTTACACCCAGGCTGACGGCATGGCGTTTCAGATACCGGCCCAGTAAGGCAGAATCAAAATGGTAACCATATTCGATACGAAAAGGGAACGAGGGTGGCGTCACCGGGGCTTTACCTGCCCCGGCCAGCCACCCGTTCAGCAGAAAGTTTTCCGGGGTAACGTTCACGTCCAGACCCAGCCGGCGGTTGTGGCAATTCACATGAAAGGGGCGCTCGGTGAAAGCATCCGGTTGTGAAATGAACGGGTGACTGTAACTGGCAGGCCCGTTTTGGGGACTCCAGCCTTTAAACCGGATATTCACCTTATAAGTGGCGTTGCAGGCTGGCATCCAGTCACTTTCCGCAATGTTCAGATCGCTGAAGAAGCGTTTCAATGTAGGGGTTGAACCTTCTCCCACGCCCACGGTGGCAATATCAGCTGATTCCACCAGCGTAATGCTCACCGGCTTATCACGCCAGTGGTGCGCCATGAGGCAGGCAGCAATCCAGCCGGCGGTGCCGCCACCGGCGATAACAATACGATGAGGCGCTGACATTATTGAGTAAACCGTTTGAGAAATTCATCATGGGGAAGCATCTGTGTAAGAGGCTGCTGTTTTGCCTGTAATACTTTTCCCATGACATCGAGTAATTGGGGGACGGTTTGTGTATTGGCTGCAGGATGATGATCCCGTGGCATGATCCCCTGGCCTGCCATGACCTGAAGCCAGGAAGCATCACGGAAGATATCGTTCTGTTCGTTAAAAATGGTGGCTGTATCTTTAAACGCGTTGATTTTCTGCTCCAGTCTCGCAGGAATGGACATGGTTTGCATATCCCGCCAGAATTCAGAGTCATCACGTTCATTTACCACATAATGCAAAATGATAAAGTCGCGGATGGTTTCAAATTCTTCCTTCGATTCCGCGTTATACATGGTTTCCATCGACGGATTAATTTCCCTGTGCGGAAACATCTTCAGTAACCTCACCAGACCGCTTTGGATAAGATGAATGCTGGTCGATTCCAGAGGTTCAAGGAACCCGCTGGACAAACCGATCCCGATCACATTTTTTGACCATTGCTTTACGGTCCGGCCAGTGCGGAAACTGATTTTCCGGGGTTCATCCAGTGCCGGCGTATCCAGGTTTGTCATCAGCAACTCCCTGGCTTTGTCATCGTCCATATATTTTGAACTGTACACCAGTCCATTACCGTTACGATGGGTGAGGGGGATACGCCATTGCCAGCCCGTTGAACGGGCGATGCTGCGGGTGAACGGAGCGGTATGCTCATGCCTTTGTGACGGCACTGCCCATGCTCTGTCAGCACATAACCAATGAGACCAGTCCTCGTATTCTGTACCCAGCGTCTTTTGTAAAAGGAGGCCGCGCATGCCGGTGCAATCCAGAAATAAATCGCCGGCAATCTGCTCACCACTTTTTAACTGCAGTGCTTCCACAAAGCCCGTGGTTTCATTCTGCTTCACATGTTCAATCGTGCCTGCTGTGCGTTTTACGCCGGCTTTTTCTGCCATGCGTCTTAAGAACTGACCATACAGGGTGGCATCGAAATGATAAGCATAAGGCAATTGATACACCGGATTATCAGTCTGAATTTTATTAAATTTTCCTTCCAGACAAGCCAGGTAATTCAGATCGAAATCCCACAATGACTGTGTCAGCCCGTTTTGTGCCGCCCGTAACCAGTAGTGCTGGAAGCCGACAAAGCCCAGCGTGGCGCCCGGTGCGCCGAATGTGTGGTAATAGCTGCTGCCTTCCTGCTTCCAGTTTTCAAAGCGGATAGCCAGCTTTATGCTGGCGTGCGTTTCTTTAAGAAACGCTTTTTCATCCAGACCAAGATATTGATTAAAGGTTTGAATAGGGGGAATAGTTGCTTCACCGACACCGATGATGCCAATATCTTCTGATTCAATCAGCTCTACTTCGATGTTGTCTGCGAGGACTTTCTTAAACAGAGCGGCTGCCATCCAGCCGGCGGTGCCTCCGCCGGCAATGACTAATTTGCGCACACCTGAGGTCATTCAGTAATCCGTTGATGCTATTGATATTAAATTTACTATAAACACTTTCGTAACCGTTTTTGTAGTAAAAGCTGCTACGAAAATATTTAAAAAGAAGGGCGGCAGTAAAGCTGCCGCCCGGATTGATTAATAGAAGGAGTAGTTGAAGTTCAGCATATAAGAAGGTCCGAACTCCCGTCTCAGGGTGACGAAACCATTCGAATCGCGGGTCTCCTCTTTTTCATCGGTCAGGTTCGTACCCTGCAAAGATATACGCAATCCTTCAAGGTATTCAATACCACTGCCCTCGAAGTCATAGCTGATTTGCGCATCCACCTGGGTAACCGCATCCCGTGTCGCACCTTCAATTTTGTTTGAACCGCCGCGCTGATAGGTGAAGAATTCACCCCGGTCTGTCGCAGCAACACGCACTT
This sequence comes from Alteromonas sp. ABH4_456, assembly GCF_056160645.1. NCBI lineage: Bacteria > Pseudomonadati > Pseudomonadota > Gammaproteobacteria > Alteromonadales > Alteromonadaceae > Alteromonas > Alteromonas sp. ABH4_456. Next base: position 63,565 of record NZ_JBSWXO010000008.1, on the reverse strand, counting down.
CAAAGCCATTCATTTCGTAATAGGCAGTCAAAGACGTAACTCTTTCTGACTGACCGGGCACCGGTGAGTCATCTTCCAGAGTCGCATCAATGTATGTATAAGAAGCAGCGATACCAAAACCGTCCAGTACGTCACTCACCATACGCAGGGGTATCTGAGCGGTAACCTCAGCACCTTTTACGCTGCCGGTCAGACCATCTTCGAAGAATGAAAATGTACCTGTATCCGGTGGAGTGATGTAAGTGCCGGGCGCATAGACCGTGCCGTCCGGACCTACCAGCCCGTCGGCACCCACGGTTCTGTCATGGAATCCGGGAATGAAGTAATCTGCGCCATCATTGGTGGGGTCGTTGGTGAAATCTATAGTCAGGTTACCGTCACGTGTCCAGTTGACCAGGTCTTTATAGAATAACGCCACAGACACATAACCTTCATCTTCAAAGTAGTTCTCGAAAGACAGGTCATAGTTATTTGCTTCCAGAGGACGAAGACGGGGGTTACCCTGGAACTTGGACCATGGTGTGCCGTACTCGTCTACTGCCGCTTGTGTATTCGGAATTGCGATAAGGTTAATGTTCTGGTCGAATTTCACAAAGCCCGATGCTTTCATTTGATCGATACGGGCACGGCTGATGGTTTTATTGGCCGCAAAGCGAACAAACTGATTATCGCCCACTTCAACAGAAACGTTCAGGCTGGGCAGGAAGTGATTGTAATCGTCAGAAATATCCTGCTCACAATCTGCGTCGATCACGCCGTTATCATCGCCGTCACACACTTTGAAGTTTGCGCCAACGACGCCGATATAGCCAGTCGAGCGCTGATCGGTCTGAACGTACTGCGCACCGAAATTACCGGTGACAGGGAAATCACCGATTTCTGTTTCAAAATCAAATTTGGCAAACAGTGTGGTGACTTCTTCATACACTTTGTAGGTGTCGCCTAAACGGTCCGGCTCGAGCAGACCGGCATCATTTAATTCATACTCGCCGTCGTTATATGGCGCAAAACCGTCGTACGCTACTACATAGCCCATGCCAGCCCAGGTCAGATCTGCCAGACCGTTGTACAGGTATGAAGACGGAATTGATTCTGAATTCGGATAGCTTGAAGCAGTAGCAAAGAAACCTTTGTTATCTTTTGACTTATAACGGTCGCTGTATGCAACACCCACATTAATCTGGTTCACAATGCCCCAGTCAACATAACCTTCTGTTTCAAGACGAACTGTTGTCAGCTCTTCTTCAAAATCTGCATAGTTCAGGAAGCCATCCTGCGCGTTGATGAAGGTATATGGTGTGCCGTCTGCACGAAGGACGTCAGTATCGAACTGATCGGCAAGCGCCGCCATACCGCCACCCCATTGCTGCGGGCCGGTAAGTTGTAACAGGTTAGGATCAGAGAATGCATCCAGGCCGGTTGAGCCGGTAAAGTAAATCCCGTCAGGTCCCATCACAAAATCACGGGTACGCTGATCGCCGGCAGCAATTTCAGCTCCGCTACGGGCAAGACCGGCGTAAGATTCACCGCGCAGGTCACGCTTACTGGAGCTGCTGTCAGCAACATCCAGTTTCACCGACCATTCATCATTCAGTTGATAATCAATGTTCAGGCCCACCGTCGTCAGTTCACCGTCTTTCTGTGCAGGGTCAGTACGCAAAACCGGATTCGCGTTTGTCTGGGTACCTGTAGAATTTGCACCACTGCCATTTAAAGAGCTGGCATCCAATTCGAATGGTTCGATGAAACCGCGGATCACACCGGAATCAGAGTAATCGATGCTAAGTACGTCTACCACAATGTCCAGATTGTCTGTGGGGCGCCACTGGAAGATTGCAGAAACGGTATCACGTTCCAGCACGCGGCTGATTGCCTGACTGTCAAGACCGAAGGGCAGGGAAGCACCGTTGTTATCACCGTAACCCCACACTCCGTATTTTCTCTCGTTACGGGGAGACTCTGTGGTGGCCAGCGCGACAGCAATACCGACCGTGTCATCGGCGAATTTTTCTACAAAAGACAAGGCATAGCGTTTGCCCGTATTGTCGAATTCAGGGTTATCAGAGTCATTGCCACCCATTTCATACACACCGGTGAAGGTGAGTGTTTCCTGTGCAGCCAGCGGTCTGACTGTTTGCAGGTCAACAGTACCACCAATACCCTGGACCAGAAGGGATGCATCGGTGGTTTTATAAATCGTGGCACCGGTCATAATTTCTGAAGGATACAAATCATATTCAACACCACGGTTGTCACCGATGCCGATAAGCTCACGGCCGTTTAATGATGTACCGACAAAGTCTTCTTTGAAACCACGGACTGAAATACCTGATGTACGGCCACCTACACGTTCACCGGCCATACCGGGTAATCTTGCCAGCGATTCTGCAATGGATGAATCAGGCAGCTTACCAATGTCTTCAGCAGAAATAGCTTCCACAATAGACGAGTTGTCCATTTTAATGGCCTGCGCCCGCATCAGAGAGCCGCGAATACCTTTTACCGCGATAACCTCAACATCCTTAGCTTCTTCATTATCTGTTTGTTGTGCCTGGATGACACCGGGGAAAAGTGCAGAGCTGACTGCCAGGGTCAGTAGTGCAGGTTTAAATAACTGTTTTTTGGTCATTTTTGTGTGCCCTTTCTCATTAACATGAATGTGCGCTTATGCAACATTAAATTAACAATAGTTTGGTTTTTACAGAACATCAAGTGAAAAACACAAAAGCACTTAATCAATTAAGATTGGTGAGGCTTAACAAAATTCTGTTATCCGGTCCGGAATGTAAAACCCGCTTAATTGATTCAGCGAAGCGCCGGATGCTGAAATCTCAACAATGCCGCCGCCTGCAACGACAATGCAGCGTTCTGATATTCTGAAAGGTAACCGCGCTTTCAAAAGCATAGACGCTTTTAGTGAAATGCGCTGAATACGTATGCAGAACATTGGCGCAGTCCGGGCATCCGGTTACTATCCCAAAAAGTTTAACGAAACATTAACAGCGCTTGTTAAAAAGCCGGAAGTATTACAATGAAAAAAGCAGCAACGGTGTGCGGAGCCGTCCTGGCAGCAAACTTACTCTGTGTACCTGCTTATGGTGTATCAGTGTCACCACCGGACTGGTGGGTGAACATGGCCGACTCCCGTTTACAATTGATGATCCGGGATAAAGATCTGGGCAAAGCAAATGTAAAAACCAGTTACCCGGGCGTTCACATTGATGAAGTCCACCGGCCTTCAAATGCAGATTATATTTTTGTCGATCTCACGTTGTCAGACAACGTAAAACCGGGCGTCATTCCGTTTGAAATCACCAAAGAAAACGGCGGACGGGTGTCCTTCTCCTACGTGTTGCATGAACGTAAAAAAGGTTCAGCACAACGACAGGGCTATTCCGGAAAAGACACGATCTATCTGCTCACTCCTGACCGGTTCGCTAACGGCGACGAATCCAATGATTCTCTTGAAAACTACACAGATAAACTAAACCGTGAAGAAGCGGGGGGCAGGCACGGTGGAGATATTCAGGGAATTATTGACCACCTCGATTATCTGTCAGATATGGGGTTTACGCAGATATGGAGTATGCCATTGCTGGAAAATGCCATGGACAGTTATTCTTATCATGGCTATGCCATCACTGACTACTATCAGATAGACCCGCGATACGGTTCAAATGACCTTTATAAGTCATTGAGCGAGCGTGCAGCAGAGCAGGGGATCGGTGTGATCATGGATATGGTGTTGAATCATATTGGCAGCGGACACCCCTGGACAACCTCGCCCCCTGATAAAGATTGGATCCACCACGACGGCAATTTTTCTGCCACCACGCATATCCGTGAAACTCTGCATGATCCTCACGGTGCAGAAGCCGACAGACTGGCATTCAGTGACGGCTGGTTCGTTCCGTCAATGCCGGACTTAAATCAGCAGAATCCCTTTCTCGCTAATTATCTGATTCAAAATGCTGTCTGGTGGGTGGAGTATGCCGGTTTAAGCGGTATTCGCGTGGACACTTATTCCTATTCCGATAAGGACTTCCTGTCTGCATGGACAGCGAGGCTGATGAAGGAATATCCGTCGCTGAATATTGTCGGGGAAGAATGGTCGGTGAATCCGGTAATTACCTCTTACTGGCAGTCCGGCACCCTGAGACAGGACGGTTATGAATCTTCGCTACCGTCAGTGATGGATTTTCCTCTGCAACACACCCTTGTCTCTGCCCTGAAAGAAGAAGAGTCGTGGGGAAGCGGGCTGAAAAAATTGTACGAGTTACTCGCCGGGGATTTCATCTACGGTGATGCCGGTAATCTGGTGATATTTGCAGATAACCATGATATGAGCCGGATTTACACACAACTGGACCAGGATATGGCGCTATGGAAAATGGCCATGACAGTGGTGCTGACTACGCGGGGTATTCCGCAGGTATTCTACGGCACTGAAATTCTGATGGATAATGCGGGCACAGAAGATCATGGCATGATTCGCAGTGATTTCCCGGGCGGCTGGCCGGGAGATGAGTCAGCGGCATTTTCTTATGAAAGTAACAGTACCCGCTCTGTGGAAGCACAGCAATTTATCCGTCAGCTTTTACACATCAGAAAGCAATATCCGTTACTTTTCGAAGGACAACTCACGCAGTACGTGCCGGAAGACGGCACTTACGTTTATTTCCGGCATAACAGGAAAGCGGATACGCAAATTATGGTGGTAATTAACAAAAACGGTAAAAAGGACGTAAACTTACAGCGTTTCAGTGAGCGCATGGCTGGTGTAAAAACGTTACAGCAGGCCGGTGACGATGAAATAATGGCAGCCGGAAACTCCTTGTCAGTGCCTGAGCACAGTGCAACGGTGTGGATCCTGAATCAATAATAATAACGGACAGAATATGAATAACAAACAGCCTGTATTACCGTTCTGGCAAGTCTGGAATGTCAGTTTTGGCTTTCTAGGCGTACAGTTTGGTTTCGCTTTGCAAAATGCCAACGTCAGCCGCATTTTATCTGATCTCGGTGCAGACCTTCATTCGCTGGCATTGTTCTGGCTGGTGGCGCCGGTGATGGGGTTGATTATTCAGCCCGTGGTCGGCAGTGCGTCTGACCGTACATGGAATCGCCTTGGCCGCCGCCGTCCATATATTCTCGCCGGTGCCTTTGCCGCCGGCCTGGGCATGATCCTGATGCCGAATGCACCGTTATTTGTCACCATCATGGCGCCCATGTTGTTCGGTGCATTGATGCTGGCATTGATGGATGCTTCCTTTAATGTTTGCTTTCAGCCATTCCGTTCTCTGGTATCGGATATGGTGCCAGCCAGCCAGCGCAACCTGGGTTATTCGGTGCAGTCATTACTGATCAACATTGGCGCAGTTATCGGCTCAATTCTTCCATTCGTTCTGACCAATGTGGCGGGTCTTAATAATACCGCGTCGCCAGGACAGGTGGCTCCGTCGGTGATTTGGGCATTCTATATTGGTGCTACCGTATTGCTTGGCTCAGTACTCTGGACGGTGTTTCGCACTAAAGAATACGCGCCGTCAGATTACGCCCGCTATAAAGGATTGCAGACAGATTCTGAAAACAAAACGGAGAAAACCGGATTCTTCAAACTTGTGGCAACCATGCCCGCCACGATGAAACAACTTGCAGTGGTGCAGTTTTTCTCCTGGTTTGCGTTGTACATCATGTGGGTTTACACCATGCCGGCTATCACCCAGCATATCTGGGGAGTGGATAAACAGTGGTTTGATCCTGCATTTATTGCTGCTGCGGGTAGTGTGCCTGCTGATGTCATTGCTGCGAAAGGTGCTGCCGGTGACTGGGTAGGTATTCTTTTTGCCGCATACAGTGTGTTTGCCGCCGTATTTTCCGTGTTTCTTGCCCGCCTGGCAGATACATTTGGCCGCAAAACCGTTTATGCCTCTTCACTGGTTTTAGGGGGACTGGGTTATATCTGTTTCCTGATATCCGGAGACATCAGTCCGGTACACGTGAATTTAGTCATTACAGAAGTCACGGTACCACAGGGCGCTGTCAATCTGGTGTTTCCCATGATTGGAGTAGGAATTGCCTGGGCTGCTATTCTGGCTATGCCTTATGCCATGCTGGCCGGCGCACTTCCTGCAGATAAAACCGGTGTGTATATGGGCATATTTAACTTCACAGTAGCCATTCCGCAGATCGTTGCAGGACTCACTGCAGGCTGGATACTGAGCAGGGTATTTGAAAACACCGCCATCAATATCATTGTGGTGGCCGGTGTTTCCATGCTTTGCGCAGCAGTGGCGGTATTTTTTGTTAAAGAAAAAGAAATCCATGCCGTCGCCTCACAGAATACGGCAGGAGAATTACAATGAGAATAAGCCACACAATGTATGCGATTGCCAGCGTATTAACCCTCAGCGGGTGTGAAAATACGCCAGATTCTTCCCTGCCAGATGGGATGCCGGAAAGTACAAACACACCCTTTATAAGGGGTACTGCAGAGCCGTTCAGTGCTGAAGCCGTTTACTTCATTATGACTGACCGTTTTGTCGACGGTGATAAACAAAACAATTATGAAACTCAGGGCGGTGATCACCCCAGCTGGAATTTGCCTCTTAATGGTCCCGACGGTGCAACAGCTAACGTAGGCTACATGGGCGGTGACTTGCAGGGTGTGGTCAACAATATTGATTTCATCAAAGATATGGGTTTTACCGCGGTGTGGTTAACACCGGTAGTCGATAACCCGGATCAGGCATTTACCGGCAGTGAACCTATTACGTTTGGCGGCCAGTTTAAAGATGGGGGTAAAACCGGTTACCACGGCTATTGGGCGACAAATTTCTATCAGCCCGACGAACATCTGATCAGTGCCAGCTTGTCGGTCAAAGACTATACCACTGCCATGCATGATGCCGGCCTCAAGACCGTGTTTGATATTGTCGCCAATCACGGCTCTCCCAGTTTTTCCATGCCACAGGATCAACCGGGGTTCGGTGAAATTTATGATGCACAGGGAAAGCTGGTGGCCGATCATAGTAATACTCCGCCTTCTCAACTGGATACCAATCAGCCTTTGCAGGCATTTTTCCATGACTACCCGGATCTGGTAGAGCTGTCTAATCTCGATGAGTCAAATCCGGACGTTCAGGATTACCTGATTAATTCTTATCTTTACTGGATAGAGCAGGGCGCTGATGCATTCCGGATTGATACTATCCGGCATGTGCCTCATCATTTCTGGCGCACGATGTCTGACCGCATACGTGCAGAACATCCCGGTTTCTTTATGTTCGGGGAGAGTTTTCAGTATGATGCGAACTTTATTGCCCAGCATACGCTGCCCAAAAACGGCAATATCAGCGTGCTGGATTTCCCCATGCAAAAGGCTATGGTCAGCGTATTCGGGACTGAAAATGCAGGATTCGAAACGTTAAGCGGCGCACTGCATCTTACCCACGGGCCTTATCATAATCCCTATGATCTGACGACTTTTTACGATAATCACGATATGCCGCGGATGAATGCTTCGGATGACGGCTTTATTGATGCCCATAACTGGCTGTTTACTTCACGGGGTATACCGGTGGTTTATCAGGGCTCAGAGACCGGCTTTATGCGCGGCACAGCAGAGCACAGCGGAAACCGTAACTATTACGGACAAGACAATGTGGATAAGGCGCCGCAGCACCGTATCTATCAGTCTCTGTCTGCTATTGCTCATGTTCGTAAAGCCACACCGGCATTACAGCGTGGCTTACAAACCATGCTCGAACTGAATGGTGAAAAGGCCGCCTTCTACCGCGTTGTACAGGATGACAGCGCAAAACAGACAGCCCTTGTACTGTTGAATAAAGGTGATACACCAGTTTCTTTTGAGATAGCAGAGTACATGCAAAACGGACGCTGGAGTGAACAATTAAGTGGCAGTGAAAAGGCAGTGAACAACCGCGTTTTAACCAGCGAAGTCAGAGCCCACAGTGTACAGGTCTGGTTGCGGGACGGTCCGCTCAGTGATGACAATTTTGTTCACCATCTGCATGAGCAGATAGCGAATCAGTGATGACACAGGGGGTTGCAAAAGCAACCCCCTTTTCTTTTTGATTTTCAGTATTTTTTGCCGCCACAGGACTCGCGGATGATGAGCTCTGCAGACATCAGAAAATCACTGACGATTTGTTTATTAATCGCCTTAAGCAGGCTGGTAACCAGCAATTCGCCGGCCAGCCGGGTATCCTGTTGCACGGTGGTCAGGGCCGGCGTAGTAAAAGCGGAGATACTGATGTTGTCGTAGCCGGTGACGGCGATGTCCTGCGGTACCCTGTATGGCGTTTCTTTCAGTGCCTGTAACACACCGGTGGCAATCAGGTCAGATGCACACACCACAGCGTCAGGCTTTTGTTCAGAATGAAGGATTTTACGGATAGCCTGCGCTCCGGCCTCTTCAGTAGAGTTCGCATCAATACGGATAAAGTCACCGGCATCAATACCGGCGTCGTTTAATGCCTGTGTGTAACCCTGATAGCGGGCCAGAAATTCCGGCGCATGTCCGCCGGCATCACCGATAAACGCAAACCGCCGGTGTTCATTTTTCACCAGGTGGGTGGTGAGATCATATCCGCCCTGAAAGTTATCACAGCCGATGCTGATACCGGGATGATCTGCATCTTTAGCCCCCCAGCGCACAAAATGGGTGCCCTGATTTTCCAGCTGGGCCAGTTTGTCCCGCCAGGCGGTGTAGTCTCCGTAACCGAGCAGAATGATACCGTCAGCTTTTTTCGAGTCTTCAAACTCAGCGTGCCAGTCATCGTCCAGATTCTGAAAAGACACCAGCAAATCGTAACCGGCGGCAGAACTCGCCCTTGTTATGCTTCCCAGCATGTTCAGGAAAAACGGGTTTATCATTGAGTCGTCAGACGTAGGATCTTCAAACAGCAGTAAAGCAATTGTATTGCTTTTCTGTTTACGCAGGTTGCTGGCGTTTTTGTCTACTTTGTAGTTCAGTTCTTTGGCAATACGATGCACCCGCTCGCGGGTTTCTTTATTTACCAGCGGGCTGTTACTGAGCGCCCTTGAGACCGTGGACTGCGATACGCCGGCCAGGTGAGCAATATCAAAAGACGTGGCTTTTTCTTTCATGCCTGTTACTGAAAGGGTTTAAAGTGGCTTATGTTACCATACTTAACGCTGATAAGTGTCTGAGTTAATTGCCCGGACAGCGGTTTTCGTTGTAAATTTAGCCGTTCGGGCAGGGCGATTTCAATTAATCATAGTGACCCGCCGGGCAACCGGTTATACTCGGCGATTATTATGTCAGAACAGATTTTCATTTAAGGGGAAAGGGCGAATGGCGGAAACGGAACATCATCCGACCAATTTTATCCGGCAGATTATTGAAAAAGATCTTGCTGCAGGTGTTCATGATTCTATAAAAACACGTTTCCCACCGGAACCGAACGGTTTTTTACACATTGGACATGCTAAGTCTATTTGTCTGAATTTTGGTGTAGCCAGTGATTACAACGGTACGTGTAATCTGCGCTTTGATGACACCAACCCTGCCAAAGAAGATATCGCTTACGTCAATTCCATCAAGGAAGACGTAAACTGGTTGGGTTTCCAGTGGAATGGTGATGCCCGTTATTCATCGGATTACTTCGATTTGCTGCATGGCTATGCGATGGAGCTTATTGATAAAGGTCTGGCTTATGTGGATTTCTCCAGCCAGGAAACCATGCGTGAACTGCGCGGGACACTGACAGAACCCGGTAAAAACAGTCCTTACCGTGATACCGATCCTGCGACCAACCGTGCAGAATTTGAGAAAATGACTGCCGGTGAGTATGCGGAAGGCCAGTGTTCACTGCGTGCAAAAATTGACATGACATCCCCGTTCATGTGTATGCGGGATCCGGTGATCTACCGGGTGAAATTCGCACACCATCACCAGACCGGTGAGAAATGGTGCGTTTATCCCATGTACGATTTCACCCACTGTATCTCAGACGCCATCGAGGGGATCACCCACTCTCTGTGTACACTGGAATTCCAGGATAACCGCAGACTCTATGACTGGGTGATTGAGAATATTTCAATCGAATGCACACCCCGTCAGTATGAATTCTCCCGGCTGAATCTGGAATACACGGTGTTGAGTAAACGCCGTCTTATTCAACTGGTAGAAGAAAATCACGTGAGCGGCTGGGATGATCCCAGAATGCCTACCATAGCCGGTTTGCGCCGCAGAGGCTATACGCCTGCGTCTGTGCGTGAATTTTGTAAGCGTATCGGCGTAACCAAAATGGATAACATGGTGGAAATGGGCATGCTGGAAGCCTGTATCCGCGATGATCTGAACGTCAACGCTCCCCGTGCAATGGCCGTTCTTGACCCGGTTAAACTGGTTATTGAAAATTACCCTGAAGGTGAGTCTGAATCATTGCAGGCACCTAATCATCCGAATGATGAATCTATGGGCAGCCGCACAATTCCTTTCAGCCGCGAAGTGTGGATTGAAGCGGAAGACTTCCGTGAAGAAGCGAATAAAAAGTTTAAGCGTCTGGTACTCGGCAAAGAAGTGCGTTTACGAAATGCTTATGTGGTAAAAGCTGAACGTGTCGAAAAAGATGCGGATGGTAATATCACTACCATTTTCTGCACTTATGACGATGAAACCCTGGGTAAAGATCCTGCTGATGGCCGCAAGGTTAAAGGTGTGATCCACTGGGTTGATGCCAATGCCGGTGTGAAAGCAGAATTCCGCTTGTATGACCGTCTGTTTAACGTACCGAATCCGGCAGCGGAAGAGAATTTTACGGATGCCATAAATCCTGCTTCTCTTGAAGTGAAATCCGGTTTCGTTGAACCGGGATTAACGGAGAATCCGGTAGCCGGAGGCTGGCAGTTTGAGCGCACCGGTTACTTCTGTCTGGATAAAGATTCATCCGATAGCCTCAGTGTGTTTAACCGCACAGTGGGACTGCGGGATTCCTGGGCAAAGATTGCTGACTAGTCCTGTTAAAGTTTCTTATTTAAAACCGCAGTTTATCTGCGGTTTTTTTATGCGTATTTCTCATTGATGCTGGCCGTAGTGTTGCGTAATCTGTAAAAAACAGTTCATAACAGGGATCATCATGAAACGGGGAATTCTGGCACTCACTTCACTTTTGTCTTTCTCAGCTATGCCGGCAACCTTTCCGGTGTACTTTCTCGGCGGACAATCCAATATGCAGGGATACGGCGTCAGTAAAGATCTTGAACCTCTTTACAGTAAACCTGCTGACAATATTTATATGTTTGCCGGCAATGCGGTTTCAGATGATGACCTTTCAGGCGGTAAAGGTGTCTGGGCACCGCTGCAGCCCGGTACGGGTAAGGGTTTTAAATCTAATGGCCGGGTGAGCCTGTACAGTGACAAGTTCGGTCCGGAAGTTTCATTTGGTCATCAACTCTATTCACTGAACAATAACCATCCCTTTGCCATTATAAAGTACGCCAAAGGAGGTTCGGCGATTGCTGAAGGGATTGGCCACGGCAGCTGGTATCCTTTCTATAAGAAGAACACCGGCGTTAACCAGTTCGACCACTTCCTCACGACTATCCGCAATGCATTTTCTCCTGTTGATATCGATCTTGACGGTGAAGTTGATAACCTGGTACCGGCTGGTATTGTGTGGATGCAGGGTGAGTCTGATGCGGCAGAAACGAAAGAGATTGCAGAGGCGTATCAGGCAAATTTAAAAGAGTTGATGGCACTGATAAGAGCGGCCTTACGGGATGATGATTTACCTGTCGTGATTGGAAAAATTACCGATTCGGGTATGGATGAAGCAGACGGCATGAGGATGAATTATCATAAAATTGTTCAGCAGGGACAGAAGGCTTTTGTGGAAAATGATGTGTGTGCGGCGTATGTGACAACTCTGGAAAAAGAAACGCATCTGGATGACGGTTGGCACTATCAAAGTGAAGGATATGTGCATCTGGGTGAGGAATTCGCAGCTGCCATGCTTAAATTGCAGCAAACCTGTGGTCAACGTTAAACGATGGATGGCGCATGGAAAACGGGGAGCCTAACGCTCCCCGTTTTATATTTATAGGCAATAAACCTTACTTCGGCTGACAGTCAATTGACTGGCCATTCACATTCAGACTGTCATCACCCATCAGATACAGATATGCCGGCATCAAATCAGCCGGTGTTTTTAATGTGTCAGGATTTTCTGCGGGGTAAGCACTGGCGCGCATGGCGGTGCGGGTAGCGCCCGGGTTAATGCAATTAAATCGCAGGCCACGGTTTTCAAATTCGGATGCCAGCACCTGCATCATACCTTCGGTAGCAAATTTAGAGACGGCATAGGTGCCCCAGAACGCACGGCCTTTTTTCCCGACGCCTGAGCTGGTAAAAATAACCGAAGCAGAAGGCGCTTTACGCAGTACGGGGATCAGCGCCTGCGTCATCAGCGCAGCACTGTTTACGTTAACCTGCATAACATCCATCCATTCCTGCTCAGGAATATCGCCGAAGGCACTTAAGTGGCCAAGCATTGATGCATTGTGCAGTACACCATCAAGTTTTCCGAACTGGTCAGTAATGGTTTGCGCCATGTCCTGATAGTTTTTCAGTGTTGCACCCTTCAAATCAAGAGGGACAATGGCGGGCTGTGGTCCGCCATTTTCTACTATACGGTCGTAGACCTGTTCCAGCTTTGAGACGGTTTTACCTAACAAAATACAGGTAGCCCCGTAAGCCGCAAACGTCGTGGCAGCTTCTGCACCAATTCCGGCGCCGGCACCGGTGATGAGTATGGTTTTTTCTTCGAGAAGTCCGGCAGGTGCCTGGTAGAGATTCGGCATAGGGTCTAACCTTGATCTGTTAACTGTGGGCAATGTGAGGCTTGATGATACTCAGCTCCCGGTGGTTGTAAATATCTAGCCCTATAATTCTCAACAGATTTTAGTGGCGTAAAATTAATTTACGAAAAGTTAACAAACCTTTGCAAAATTCGGGTAATGACCATAATATTAAGCTACAACCAACTGGTCATACTTGTTTGAAATGTGTGTTTCCACTTGTCATCAGGTGGATTGAAACAAGCATTTACATTGCCTTGACTGTAAAACAGACAATAACAACAAAGCCTTTTATTAGGGAGAAAAAATGAGAAAACTCTTTATCAGTACCAGTGTTGCTCTGGCACTGGGTTTAACGGGTTGCGGTGGCTCCAACGAAACGCTGGAGGACATTGAGTCCGGAACGCCCGTTCAGAAGCCTTTCTCTCGTGTCGTTTTTGATCCGTCTAACGGCGTGCTTAACATACCTAACGATCTGCTCATGCTGCCGGGTGATGACGGCTTCTTCGACTATACACTGAACATTCCGGTAGATGACCCGACAGATTTTACTGATCCGCAAAACGCACTCAACGTGCTGGACGGCTGGTCAACCCAACATCCTTTTGTTATCGACGTGACAACACCGTCAGGGGTAACACTGGATGAGTCAACATTATCTGCTGGTGTCATGCTGTACGAAGCAACGCTGGGGCTTGACCAGAGTGATCCTGATTGTGCGGGGGCCGCAATACCGTCCTCCGGTTGTAAAGTCGGTAACCAGTTACAGTACGGCACTGATTTTGTGCTTTCGCTGGTGGACGGCGATACTATTTCCGTTGTTCCCCTGAAGCCATTGAAACCGGCACACGGCTATATGCTGGTGATGACAACAGATTTGAAAGACAGTGAGGGGAACGGCGTAATGGGTTCCACATCATGGGAACTGGCTCGTCAGGACATCAATACATTACCGCTTTCTTCCGACGCTCAGTTGCAGTTGCAAACGCTGGTCAACTCGCTGGTCGATCCCCTGATTGAAATGGGCTATGACCGTGAAGACATTTCCTATGTCTCTGCTTTCACAACCCAGAGCACAGATATCGCCCTGCAATCATTGAAAAAAGTGATGGTGGCTGAATTTGCTGCCCGTTTTGCCGCAGGTGACCCTACAGCGGCTACCGCGCTGCCGGTTATTACTGTAAACGATCCCGAAGGTGCCACCAATGCGATGGAAGCTTTGGATCTGGTTGATGATGCAACCCTTGCCGGAGCGGTTCAACTGGGCATCAATGCCTTACCGGAGTCCGCCGCAGCATTCATTCCAACTATTGAAGCCACACTGGATGCCGGAGGTTTCGCACCGTTACAAACCTGCGCCGGATTGCTGGGTACTGTGTCAGGTCAGCTGTCCGCTACCTGGGGCGGATTAAATGATTTCGCCGTGGGTGTCTCTACCGGCATTCTTGCTCAGGCAGGCCCGTTCTGTGCCGCGTCTCATTATGAAGGCTCTGTGTCATTGCCGTATTATCTGCCTGTACCTTCGGCCGAAAACCCGCTGGCACCGACTACCGGTTTCTGGGAAGCGGCCTGTGACAGCGGTATTGTACTGGCGGGTGCACCTGATGAGGTACTTGCTTCGGCTACGCCAGGTCCGAACTTTACATTGTGTGATCAGCTAGGCCTTGCTGATTTACGCATCGGTGAAGCGATGCTGGACTCAGCCCGCAATATCACAAAATTCAACCCTGTACCGCAAACTCAGGACGTTCCTTCACTGGATGTGCAGGTAACCGTGCCCAATGCTACCGTAGCCGGAGCGTTAGGTTTCCCCATCGCTCAGCCTGAAGCCGGCTGGCCTGTGGCTATTTTGATGCACGGTATCACCAGTAAAAAAGAAGATATGCTGGCGATTACCGGGGCGCTGTCACTGGCGGGAATAGCCACCGTCGCCATTGACCACCCGCTTCATGGTAGTCGTGGTTTTGACGTGAATGGTGACGGTACCGACGACATCAATGCGACTACGGTCAGCGCGACTCATTACATGAATCTGCAATCACTGCCAACTGCACGGGATAACGTCCGTCAGAGTGTTTCTGATATGCTGGGATTACGTCTTGGTCTGAACGCAGTGAACGATCAGACAACCGGCGGTGCAGCATCGTTTGACTTAAGCCGTGTTTACTTCATGGGCGTGTCTTTAGGTGCGATTACCGGGGCTGAATTTGCCGCAGTAACTAACAGCACAATGGGTGACGAACTGGCAGCGCTGGACGGCATGTATAGCGTGCAGGCAGCATCCCTGGAGTCTCCCGGAGGCGGTCTGGCTCAGTTCCTGATTGAGTCGCCAACCTTTGGTCCTCTGATCCAGGGGCTGTTGTTATCTCAGTCTTCTGAAGAGTTTCAGGCGTTGTTAGTGCAATTGTACGAAACAACTGATGTCACTCAGGCGCAGCTTGTTGCCGCGGTGGAAGTGTTCCTTGCGAACCTCACTGATGCACAGATGGCGGAAGTGCAGTCTGTACTGAATCAATTCGCGTTCGCCGCGCAGACGGTTCTGGATGCAGGTGATGCAAACAACTATGCCGCTACACTGGCGTCAAACACGCCGGTACATATGATGACTGTGGTGGGTGACGGTGCGGATAATTTACCGGATCAGGTGATTCCGGTATCTACAGCGCTGCCACTGGCTGGTCAGCTGCCATTTTCAGCCTTAGCCGGACTGGAGCAGGTTAGCAGCACTGCCACCGGCGATCCGGTAAGCGGTATTGTACTGTTCACAGAAGGTGCTCATGCATCCAGCCTGAGCCCGGAAGCCAGTGCTGCGGCTACCACTGAAATGCAAAAAGAAGTGGCCGGTTACATGTCTACGGGTGCAACAGTACTGCCCGTTACCGATACTTCAGTGGTGCAAAACTAACTTCACAGCGACGTAATCGTCGGCTGTCAGCAAAGACCCCCTGCGGAAGAAGTTTCCACAGGGGGTCTTTTTATATAGTTTTATCTTAGTTAACTGGTTTGATTAAGAACAAGACTATGAGAGATGCGCAGACGATAATTCCTTTAAGTCCCAATGGTATTGGCAATAACCCTGAAATCGCTGCAATGGCCCCGACTGCGCAAACCTGGAAAAAGGCTCTATGCGTTTTCATGTAATATTTCCTATTTTTTCTTATCACCAGGGTTCATTGCCTGAAAAGGCAGATTAACCTGTAGGAGAATAAAATAAAGCTGATCTGAAGACGGTAAATAATGCTAAACCCGGGCCGGTACAGGTATAGCATATCGATATTTGTAAACAGTTTAATCAGCACAAATGCATTAATTTTCGTATCGCACGGGCCAGATGAATCCAGCTGTCGTCAGCGTGCGTAAACGCTGCTACACTATGCCGCTGTTTAACGGGCATTTTTTATCATATGTCCTGGTCTGGCATGACGATACTTGCCGCACAGAATAATAATCAGGAGAACATGTTGGAGTTTTTGTACGAATACGGATTATTTCTGGCTAAAGCCGTGACGCTGGTAGTAGCCATAGTGGTAGTACTTATTGCTATCGTCGCCAGTGCCAGCCGGCAGAAGCCCGGAAAAGGGCACCTTGAAATCGTGTCCCTGACAGAGCAACTGAACGATATTAAACACTACGCCCGTTCTGTTCTGCTGGATAAAGCCGCTATGAAAAAACTGGCGAAAGAACAGAAAAAAGAAGGCAAAAAGGCTAGATCAGAGAAAGATAAAAAAGAGGAAGAAGAGGCTTCACGTCTTTTTGTTATCGATTTTACCGGTTCCATGGATGCCCACGAAGTTGAGCGTCTTCGTGAAGAAGTGACTGCTGTACTGTGTGTGGCACAAAAGCAGGATGAAGTGCTGGTCAGGCTGGAAAGTGGCGGTGGCGTTGTTCATGGTTATGGTCTGGCAGCGTCACAATTGCAGCGCATTAAAGAGAAAGGGATCAAGCTGACGGTAGCAGTCGATAAAGTAGCGGCCAGCGGTGGCTACATGATGGCCTGTGTGGCAGATACGTTACTCTCAGCCCGGTTCGCTTATATCGGTTCAATTGGTGTGCTGGCGCAAATCCCTAATGTGAACAAACTGCTCAAAAAACATGATATTGAATTCGAGCAGCACACTGCCGGTGATTACAAACGTACGTTAACGGTGTTTGGCGAAAACACTGAAGAAGGCCGTGAGAAATTCAGAAAAGATCTGGAAAACATCCATGTTCAGTTTAAAGACTGGGTGAAGTCTCAGCGTGAAACACTGGATATTGAAAAAGTGGCTACCGGTGAAGTATGGCTGGGTAGTGAAGCGAAGGAGATGGGACTGGTGGATGACATCATAACGTCTGATGACTATATTCTTTCTCACCATCCGGCCCGTGAAATCTTTGCAGTGAAGTATGCGACAAAGAAAAGCATGGCAGAGAAATTAGGGATCTCGGTATCCGCGGCGGCGGAAAGCACTGTGATGCGCCTGTTGTCCAAATCTCGCCACTGGTTCTGATCTGCTGATTTCACATGGCGAAAGACACTAAAAAACGTATTCTGGATGCAGCTGAAACCCTGTTTGCTGAACAGGGTTATGCACAAACTTCCATGCGTGCAATTACCGCCCGCGCAGATGTGAATCTGGCGTCGGTAAATTATCATTTTGGCAGTAAAAAAAATCTGATTCAGGCAGTATTGAAGCGCTATTTTGATGTATTGATGCCACAGATTGATGATGTTCTGAACAGCACCGGCACAGAGACCGGTGCGGACGGTGTGGAAAGTCTTTTGCTTTCCCTGGTTCCACCCATGATGACGTTGTCGGATATTCGCCCTGAAGGTACTGCACTGTTTGTCCAGCTACTGGGCAGGGGCTACAACGAAACTCAGGGACACCTTCGCCGTTTCATTATGCATGACTACGGCAGTACGGTAGCTAAACTGATGATGGCCTTACATGCCTGTTTACCCCACGTAGAGGATGATGAACTGTTCTGGCGTCTGCATTTCGCCATCGGCAGCTTTGTTTTTTCCATGGCATCCAGCCGGGCACTGACAGAAATCGCGGAAGCAGATTTTAACCAGAAAGTGGATATTAAAGCCGTGATCCTTCATCTTGTTCCCTTCGTTTCACAAGGTATCGCCGGCCGTCAGGCCTGAGTTACACCGCTTATTTCAGGAGAAAGATATGGCAATCAGCAGACATGAGCTGGTCTGTGCGCTGGACACGTTATTACGTCCTCAGGATGTTCAGGACTATTGTCCTAACGGCTTGCAGGTAGAGGGTTCTGACCGGATCCGTAAAGTCATTACCGGTGTAACTGCCTCACAGGCACTGATTGATGAAGCTGTCCGGCGGGAAGCAGACGCTATTCTTGTGCATCACGGTTATTTCTGGAAAGGGGAAGACCCCGTAATCACCGGCATGAAGGGAAGGCGTATCCGTACATTGCTCGCCAATAACATCAATCTTATCGCGTATCATCTGCCGGTAGATATTCACGCCAGTTGCGGCAATAACGTACAACTTGGCAGTGTCATGGGACTCAGCAATCTGGCTCCTGCGAAGGGCGTGAAGCCTGAGGGGATCATCTATACCGGTGAGAGCAGCGAACCTGTTCTGGCTTCAGAATTTAAAGCCCGTCTTGAAAATAAGCTCGGCAGATCTGTACTGCATGAAGGAGACGCCGGTGACCGGCTGGAAACCTTCGCATGGTGTACGGGCGGAGGTCAGGGATATATCGAAAAGGCGGCTGCAATGGGCGCAGATGCGTTTATTACCGGTGAGGTCTCTGAACAGACCATACATGTTGCCCGTGAACTCGGCATTCACTTTTTTGCTGCCGGTCATCATGCTACAGAGCGCTACGGTATTAAAGCGGTGGGAGAGTGGTTGTCTTCCTCTTTCGACATTACCGTTGATTTCATCGATATTGATAATCCTGCCTGATCCCCGGCGCAAAGAAACGACTTATGAAATCCACCGACCAGTATTTTGATGGTATCGCAGATAAATTCGCGAGTAACATCTACGGCACGACCAAGGGCCGTCTGCGGCATCTTTTGTTACTTGATATCCTTAAACCTCTCCTTGAGAAGATGCCGGTCAGCAAAGTAATTGATCTGGGCGGCGGGACGGGCATCATGACCCGTGAAGTTGCGCAGATGGGTCATGATGTCACGTTGGTGGATGCGTCTGCAGATGTACTTGCGCTGGCTCAGGAATATCTGGCCGGTGTGGAAAATGTGGCGTTCAGAAAAGGCACTATTCAGTCTGAAACTGATCTTCAGCGCTACGATGTGGTAATCTGTCATGCTGTTCTTGAATGGCTCGCCAGTCCTTTAGAAACCCTGTCGGAAATCTGTCTTAACATGCGGCCGGGGGCGCTGCTGAGTCTGACCTTTTTTAACCGCGATGCGGCGTTATTTGGTAATGCTGTATATGGAAATTTTGATTACATTGCCAAAGGCATGAAAGTCAAAAATCAGGTCAGACTGAATCCGCAGAATCCGCTTGTCCCTGCAGACGTTATCCGCTGTGTTGAAGAAGCCGGCATGGAAGTAAAGTCGTTAAGCGGTATCCGCTGTTTTCATGACTATATGAGAGAGAGACATCTCAGCGACAGTCAGTTTGAAGAGCTTGTTGCACTGGAAAGACAATATATGAATACCGAGCCGTTTTGCCGGCTCGGCAAGTACATGCATTTGCTGATCAGCAAGCCGGCTTAACCAGAAAGGTTGTGGTATCCATGGTGCCGTTTGCACAGGCTGCCACATTGCTCAGCGTGGTTTGTGCAATCTGTCCCAGTGCTTCCTGAGTAAAAAAGCCCTGATGGCCGGTGATCAGAACGTTGTGAAACGTGGATAAACGCTCAAATACATCGTCCTGGATGATTTCACAGGAATGATCTTTGAAGAACAGCTCAGATTCCATTTCATAGACATCAAGTCCCAGATAACCAATCTTATGCGATTTTAACCCGTTAATTAACGCCTGCGTATCGGCCAGACCACCCCTTGAGGTGTTGATCAGCATCACACCATCACGCATTTTACTGATGCTTTCTTCATTGATCATATGATAACTGTGCTGGTTCAGAGGACAATGCAAACTGATGATATGAGCGCGGGACAAGAGTTCATCCAGGGGGACAAATCGCGCCCCGGCATCCTGTAACTGACGGTCAGGAGCCGGGTCGTAGCACAATACTTCACAGCCGAAACCCAATAAGATTCGTGCAGTGGCACGGCCTATATGACCGGTGCCGATAATGCCTGTGGTTTTTCCGGCCATGTTGAAGCCCAGCAACCCGTTTAAGTCAAAATTACCTTCTTTGACCCGGTTGTACGCTTTGTGCATGCGCCGGTTTAATGTCAGCATCAGCGCTACTGCATGTTCTGCAACCGCTTCAGGCGCGTAAGCCGGCACATGCGACACCGCGAGCCCTAAACGTTTTGCCGCCTCCAAATCCACATTGTTATATCCCGCACAGCGCAGAGCAATATGACTCACGCCTGACGCTTTTAATTTCTCCAATACAACGGCATTTACAGTGTCATTCACAAATACGCAAACAGCGTCGAGACCGTCGCACAGGGGCACGGTGTTCTCATCCAGACGGGCAGGGAAGCAGTGCAGATGGACATCCCCGCCGGCCAGTTTGCTGATTGATGCTTCATCGTAGGGCTGGCAACTGAATATACCCATTTGTATGGTCATGAATATTATGCTCCGACTATTCCCGTATGATCGGGTCAATAATTTTTTGCAGTGCGTCGGGTTTGGTTACCGGCGCATAGCGTCCACGAACCTTACCGTCACGATCAACAACAAACTTGGTAAAATTCCATTTAATTGCCTTTGAGCCAAGCACACCCCTGGCTTCATTTTTCAGATAAGTAAACAAAGGATCTTCGTCCGGTCCGTTCACGTCTATCTTAGCCGAGATGGGAAAGGATACACCGTAGTTGAGTTCGCAAAACTGTTTAATATCGTCATCACTGCCGGGTTCCTGGCTACCGAACTGATTACAGGGAAAACCGATAATCATTAAATCGTGAGGCTCATACCGGAGAAAGAGCTTTTCGAGACCTTCATACTGAGGCGTAAATCCGCACCGGCTTGCCGTGTTAACAAAGACAATGACAAATCCTTTCAATTTACTGAGCGCCAGCGTTTCGCCGGTGTTTAATGTGACGGTATAATCATAAATTGAAGACATAGAGTTAATCCTTTACGGCAAGTGAAACGCGGTCAAAAGCTACTTTTAGCATGAAATTTGTTATTATTCAGCCGGTTTCGGTACAGTCGGTTTCTTTAACCGGCTTGTTATCACTTTTGCAGCCACACGGAGAATAGGTAACCGGTGAAAAAATTAACGTTTCTTGGACTTGGTGTCATGGGCTACCCCATGGCAGGGCATCTGCAAAAAGCAGGATTTGACGTAACAGTTTACAACCGCACTACTGCTAAGGCAGAGGCCTGGGTGAAAGAGTATGGCGGGTCTTTTGAGCCTGCTGTAGCGGCTGCTGTTCGTGGTGCTGAAATCGTATTTATGTGCGTCGGTAATGACAATGACGTTATGGACGTGGCCGGTCAGGCAACAGAGTCGATGGATGCCGGTGCCATTCTGGTAGACCATACAACGGCGTCAGCAGATGTGGCGCGCACCTTGTGGGAAACCTGCAAAGCGAAACAACTGGGTTTTCTTGATGCCCCGGTATCCGGTGGTCAGGCCGGCGCTGAAAACGGCCAGCTAACTATTATGACCGGCGGCGATGAAGCTGTGTTTGATGTGGTAAAGCCTGTCATGGACAACTATGCAAGACACAGCCAGTTACTGGGAAAGGCTGGTAGCGGACAGCTGGCCAAAATGATGAATCAGATTTGTATTGCCGGCATTGTTCAGGGGCTGGCTGAGGCGCTGCACTTTGGTCAGCAGGCAGGGCTCGATTGTGCAGCCGTGGTTGACGTTATTTCAAAAGGTGCAGCACAGTCATGGCAAATGGAAAATCGTGCAGCGACCATGCTGGATGGCAAATATGACTATGGTTTCGCCGTAGACTGGATGCGTAAAGATCTCGCCATTGCACTGGATGAGGCGCGCAGGAACGGTTCTACGCTGGCACTGACTGCGCTGGTCGATCAATATTACGCTGATGTACAAAAATCCGGTGGTGGTCGCTGGGATACTTCCAGCCTGCTGACCCGTTTAGCCGCTAAATAACTGCTAGCCGGCAGAGGCTTGTGTGTCGTCTGCCGGTGTTACCGGTGTCGCTGTCAGAAAGTAAGCCGCGTCAGCTTCGGCAACTTTTCTCAACCTGAGCAAGCGTTGTCTGTTGGCATTATTCAGCGCACCGGTATCAATTTTGTCCAGTAATGTGGCGACGGTGTAATTACGGTAACTGTGGTGACGGGATTCCAGCATACATTGCAGCAGGTTGAGTCCGAATGCCTGCGTTGCAGGCATCATCTGATAGGCCTGATAGAAGTAATACATTGCACGGACATAATCTTTACCAATAAACATCCGCATGCCCGTTTCATTCAGCTCCAGCGCTCTTTCACTGGCCAGCCCCATACTTTTTTCAGCCCGGGTCAGTACGCTTTCGTTTAATGTCTGCGCAGATAAATCATCGTCCAGATGATTTCTCTGGTGTGCCATAGCCAGTAAGTCTTTGGCTTTCTCTGTATTGCCTAGAGCATTATTGATTTTGGCGGCCACGATGAGGGTGGCGGGATCAGTGCGCACAAACATGTCCATGTGTTCGTGAGTCAGATATTGCTCTGCTTTTGCCGGGTCATCCTCCAGCACTGCAGCGAAGGCAAGAAGATAGTCTTTCTTCTGAAGTTGTTGCTGATCGTTCTGATTACGTCCTGCAATTCCTACCAGCCGGCGGGCCTGAGTCAGGCTTTCGTCCCGGTTAGATTTTGGCTGCTCTTCCGCGATAGAAAGATAAAATTCAGCCAGTTCAAAGGTAAATTCGTTAAACCTGTCCCGGGTACTGCGGTTGTAATCACGTTTCTTCTGCAGCAGTTCGATCCCTTCCAGTACTTTGTCCTGCTTTTGATAAGTTAACGACTTCAATCGTGTTGCCGGCACACTTAAGTCACTGGTTTTGATGTGGTTCAGATAGAACTCTGCCTGCGACCAGGCCTCCTGTTCAAAACACAGACAGGCGAGCCACTCAAATGCCTTATCCCGTGCCAGTGAATTGGTCATCAGATCGGACAATTCTTCTTTACAGTCTGCCCAGTTACCCGCCAGGTACTCGCATTTTATTTTTCCCCACTGGGCCCAGAGCACACGTTCTGAGCGCGCCAGCACAGACTCATACAAGGCTTTAGCCGCCAGTAACTGACCATTCTGAAACAGGATCCTGGCGTGAAGTTTCAGCACATCGTTTTTGAGCTTTGCCGGTGTTTTCTGATTATTCAGTTTTGCCACAATTTGCAGCGCGCCGGCGGGATCGTTATTGTCCAGTGCGTTCAGTGCCTGTTTGACATAATTCCGGTAACTGAGGTAGTGACTGAGACCACGTGAAAGGGTGGCAATGTTGTAGGGCTTGATGATCAGCAAATCCGGCTGTGCATCGATGATCTGGCCCACCGTTTGTGGCAGCCGGTCTGCCGTAATAAACACGATACCGGTACTGGGCCGGATAAACTGGCTTTGCCGGAGTTGATGTACCCATTCCACACCGTTTTTACCTTGCCCGAGATGAAAGTCCATCAGAATAATTTCAAAGTGTTGCCGGCGCAGGGCTGACTTGAGCTCTGCGCCGTTACTGAAACTGCTGATGTCGAATTCGCCCACAGGCAAAAGGTGGCTTCTTATTGCTGAACGCGCAGTGGCATTGTCTTCGATAATCGCCAGACGGTAAGGCATGAAGGGCACCAGTAATGTAATGAAAGTACGAACTTTGTCATACCGGAATTTAATAAATATATCAGCGCTTTGACGGTTCGTCATCTATACGAAAAGATAATAGTCCCGGGAGCAGGCATATTTGCCGGTATACCGGTAGTCTGGTTTGTCGTCCCGAACACTCTTTATGTCACAATATATTTACAAAATAGTTTTATTTGTTTTACGTTAACGTTTACGTAAACCTGTGTGATTGTTTAAGGTAACAGGGTATTCACTAACAAGAGAACCTTATGCAACAGGTGCCGATGCTGATAAACGGGGAATGGGTTAACGGACAGTCAGAAGACAGGATTGTCGTTACCAACCCCGCCACCAATGAACCCATTGCACAAATTTGCAGTGCATCACAAAACGACATGGATGCAGCCGTTGCCAGTGCTGCAAAAGCGTTTAAAAGCTGGCGTGATGTGCCGGTGACCGAACGGGCCCGACTGATGATGCGTTACCAGGCGTTACTGAAAGCGCACCATGACGAACTGGCGACATTGCTTGCCAGAGAGACCGGCAAGACATTTGACGATGCCAAAGGTGATGTATGGCGCGGTATTGAAGTGGTTGAACAGGCGATGAACGTGCCGTCCCTAATGATGGGCGAAACGGTTGAAAACGTTGCCCGTAACATCGATACCGCCAGCTATATTCAGCCGCTGGGAGTATGCGCCGGCATCACACCGTTTAATTTTCCGGCTATGATCCCGCTGTGGATGTTTCCGCTGGCCATTGCCTGCGGCAATACCTTTGTACTGAAGCCTTCTGAGCAGGATCCGCTGACGCCTAACCGCCTGGCAGAGTTGTTTATGCAAGCCGGTGCGCCGGCAGGCGTGCTGAACGTGGTGCACGGCGGTAAAGAGCAGGTTGATGTTCTGCTTCATCATGAAGACATTAAAGCCGTGTCATTTGTGGGGTCTGTTCCCGTTGGTCAGTACATTTATAAAACTGCCACCGCCAACCTCAAACGTGCCCAGTGCTTCGCAGGCGCGAAGAACCATACGGTGATCATGCCCGATGCTAACAAAGAACATGTTCTGAATAACCTGGTGGGTGCATCGGTCGGGGCAGCCGGGCAGCGTTGTATGGCAATTTCTGCTGCGGTGTTTGTGGGCGGGTCTGAAAAGTGGATCCCTGAACTGGCAAAACGTATCAGTGAAATTAAACCGGGCCTGTGGAACGACCACGAAGCCGGTTTTGGTCCGCTGATCTCTGCAGCAGCAAAACAACGTGTGTTATCGCTGATAAAAGCCGGTAAAGAAGAAGGCGCAGAATGTCTGGCAGACGGATCTGACTTTACTGTTCCGGGATGTGAAAAGGGTAACTGGGTAGGTCCGGTGGTGTTTGACCGGGTAACGCCGGACATGACCATCTACAAAGAAGAGATATTCGGTCCCGTCTTGTCCTGTATGCGGGCAGAGTCTCTGGAGGATGCATTGAAGCTGGTAAACAATAATCCTTACGGCAACGGCACCAGCATATTCACTAACAGCGGTGCAGCGGCCAGAAAGTACCAGCGTGAAGTCACCGTGGGCCAGGTGGGTATTAATGTGCCGATCCCTGTGCCGCTGCCATTCTTTTCCTTTACCGGCTGGAAAAATTCGTTTTACGGCGATTTACATGCTTACGGTAAACAGGCAATCCGCTTTTATACCGAAACCAAAACAGTAACCAGTCGCTGGCTGGATGATGATATTCCGGGTGGTCCGAATCTGACTATTTCGATGGATTAGAGGAGACGACGATGGATTTTTCATTAAATGAAGAGCAACTGGCATTCGCAGACACTGCGCGACAGTTTGCCAGGCAGGAATTTGCACCGTTTGCCGCGCAGTGGGACAGAGAGCATCACTTTCCGGTTGAGGCCATTAAAAAAGCCGGCGAACTCGGTTTCTGCGGGTTATACACCCCCGAAGACGCTGGCGGTCTGGGCTTATCCAGGCTCGACTCTTCGTTGATTTTTGAGCAACTGGCTATGGGATGCACCACCACCACAGCCATGCTGACAATCCACAATATGGCAACATGGATGATTGCATCCTATGGCACAGAGGAGATAAAAAGCCGCTGGTGTGACTCACTGGTGAGCGGAGAAAAACTGGCGTCGTATTGCCTTACCGAACCGGGCGCCGGTTCTGATGCGGCTTCACTTAAAACTAAAGCGGAACGCACCCCTGACGGGTTTTGTCTGAACGGCGCAAAGGTGTTTATTTCCGGCGCCGGCGCGACAAATGTGCTGGTGGTCATGGCCCGTACCGGCGGGCCGGGTCCGTCGGGTATATCGGCCTTCGTGGTTCCGGCGAACGCTGAAGGAGTGGTATACGGCAAAGCCGAAGAAAAAATGGGCTGGAATGCACAGCCCACCCGCATGATCACATTCGATAATGTGATGGTGGATGAAAGCAGTTTATTGGGCGAAGAAGGTGAAGGGTTTCGTCTGGCGATGCAGGGGCTGGATGGCGGCCGGGTGAACATTGCCACCTGTTCTGTGGGCACGGCGCAGCAGGCACTGGAAACCGCGGCAACCTATATTCAGGAGCGTGAGCAGTTCGGAAAGCCGGTGGGGGCGTTTCAGGCTATTCAGTTCAAAATGGCAGATATGGCCACAGAGCTGGTGGCAGCCAGGCAACTGGTGAGGCTGGCGGCCTGGAAGCTTGACTGCAATGACAAAGACAAAACCACCTATTGCGCAATGGCCAAACGTTTTGCCACAGACACCGGTTTTATGGTGTGCAACGAGGCGCTGCAGGTACACGGCGGGTATGGCTATATTAAAGAATACCCGCTGGAGCGGCACGTAAGAGATGTGAGAGTGCATCAGATCCTGGAAGGCACTAATGAAATCATGCGTGTGATCATTGGCCGCCGTCTGATGGGTGAAATGAATGACATTCTCTGACACAGTAACGGGCATCATCAGCACTTTCAAAGGACAGGTCATGTCTGCAGAACAACGCATTATTATTAAAGAACACCGCACCGGTTGTGGCCGGATCGCCGGGCACATTACATTAAATAAGCCGGCGTCGCTGAATGCGCTGGATCTTGATATGGCATCAGCCATGCAGAACCAACTGAATGTATGGGCGCAGCAGGAAGACGTACTGTTTATCATTATTGACGGTGCCGGTGAGAAGGCCTTTTGTGCCGGTGGCGATATTGTTTCCATGTATCATGCAATGAAATCCGCGCCCGGAACGATTCCGCCGTTTATCCGTGATTTCTTTACCGTGGAATACAAACTTGATTACACCCTGCATATTTACCCAAAACCTGTTGTGGTGTGGGGAGATGGCATTGTGATGGGGGGCGGTATGGGTTTGTTGCAGGGCGCTTCTCACCGTGTGGTGACAGATAAAAGCCGCCTTGCCATGCCCGAAGTGACGATTGGCTTATTCCCTGATGTGGGAGGCAGTTACTTTCTTCCCCGCTTAACCGGACAACTCGGCCTGTTCCTCGGCCTGACCGCAGCGCAGGTAAATGGTGCTGAAGCGGTAAAGTATGGTCTGGCCGACCATTTGTGTGCCCGCAGTGATCTGGCAGATCTTATTACGCAATGGAAAAGCACTGAGTGGAAATCAGGCTGCCGTGAGGATGTAACCAGTATACTGGCGGAGAGCCTGAATGCCGGTACAGCAGATGCGTCAATTGAAGGCAGTCAGCCCGATGACCGGATTGCGCCATGGCTTGAGCGTATCAATGCAGCCTGCTCATTTCCGTCTGTACGGGAAGTCGTTGCTGCCATTACAGCTATCGATGCCGGTGGTGACAAATGGATGTTAAAAGCTCAACAGGCGCTGGCAACCGGCTCATCACTCACGGCTGCGCTGTTTTACCGCCAGTTTCAGAAAGGTAAAACACAGACACTGGCAGACAGTTTCAGGATGGAACTGAATATGGCCTGCCATTGTGCACAATACGGTGAATTACAGGAAGGGATCCGGGCGTTGCTGATAGATAAAGACGGCAAGCCGGGCTGGCGGTTTAACTCCGTGGCCGGGATCCCTGATTCGGACATTGATCCGTTCTTCTCATCCCCCTGGCAGTCAGGTCACCCGCTGGCCGGACTGGGAGAATCAATATGAAAAACATTACTTTTATAGGTCTCGGCAATATGGGCTCGCCCATGGCGGCGAACCTGATTAAAGCCGGATATAACGTGACGGTTTTTGATTTGGTAGAAAGTGCCATGGATGCGCTGTGTGACAAAGGAGCCCGTAAAGCGGCAAGTGTGTCTGATGCCGTGTCGCAAGCTGAAGCGGTGATTACCATGTTGCCGGCTGCGGCTCATGTACGCAGCTTATATTGCGGTGAAGCAGGCATACTGGCTTCACTGAACACATCCTGTTTGCTTATCGACAGCAGTACCATTGATGCAGACACTGCCAGAGAAACCGGCCATACAGCGGAGCAAGCGGGTCATCGCTTTATCGATGCGCCGGTTTCCGGCGGCGTTGCCGGCGCCACAGCCGGTACCCTTACTTTCATTGCGGGAGGCAAAGCAGAAGTGGTGGAGCAGGCATCGCCTCTGCTGAATGTCATGGGGCAAAACCTGTTTCATGCAGGGGATACCGGTGCCGGTCAGGTTGCCAAAATTTGCAATAATATGTTGCTGGCTGTACTGATGGCCGGGACTTCAGAAGCACTGCAACTTGCCATCGATAACGGGCTGGATCCAAAAGTCATGTCTGACATTATGTTACAGAGCTCCGGTTGCAACTGGACCCTGCAGAAATACAATCCGTGTCCCGGGGTGATGGAGTCTGTACCGTCATCCAATGCTTATCAGGGGGGCTTTATGGTCAAACTGATGAATAAAGATCTTGGCCTGGCGATGGACACCGGCGCTAAAACAGGTAGTTTACTGCCCATGGGGTCAGCGGCACAACAGCTTTACCGGATGCATCAGCGTAAAGGGAACAGTGAGCTGGATTTCTCCAGTATATTCACGCTTTTCAGTAAAGATACTATCTGATCAAAGTACTACCTTCCTTAAGAAAAGCCGTCTTGTCCCGTTGATGTTATTTCACAGGTAACATTAACGGGCAGGCGGCTTAGTCTTTTTGAACCTTGCAGTTCCTCCTCATTCTGTTACATTCCCTGCGTTTTCACAGGCAGAACAGGTTCAAATCATGTGGCAATGCCCTCTTTGTCAGTCTCCGCTGGTGTGCGGTGACACATGGCGCTGTAACAACAATCATAGTTTTGATGTGTCCAGACGGGGATACGTTAACCTCTTGCCTGTACATAAAAAAAGCAGCAAGGATCCCGGCGACAATAAAGCCATGCTCGGCGCCAGAAAGACCTTCCATCAATACCGCATTTATCAGCCGTTGATGGACAAGATGGCTGACGTGATAATAAAAAGCGATGTGATGTCTGCGTCAGGAGCCGTTGTACTTTATGATGCAGGGTGCGGTGAAGGCACGTATTTACATGTGATTAGATCTGCGCTGGAAGCGGCCGGAAAGTCTGTGGTGGCCAGTGGCAGTGACATTTCCAAAAGCGCAGTGGATTTAGCAGCCAGAAAGCCAGTGGATGCGCAGTTTGTTGTGGCCAGCAGTTTTGATTTACCGGTTCAGGACAGTCAGGTTGATCTGATGCTTCAGGTTTTTGCCCCGGGCAGTGACGACGGGTTTGCCCGCGTTCTCAAACCTCAGGGTTTATTACTTCATGTTACACCGGGCCCGGCACATTTGATGGCACTGAAAAAAGCTGCTTATAAAACCCCCCGTGAACATGAATTGCCCGCTGATGAAAGACGCGGTTTTATTTTACTGAGCCGGCAGCGGATTCACTGGCAGGCCACTCTTGAAAATGATTCGCAACGGAAGGCGCTGCTTCAGATGACACCGTTTGCCTGGCGTCTGGATGAAAGTACTCAGGCTTCGTTGTGCCGGTCACTGACAGAGGTTGAAGCGGATTTTTATGTTTCCTTATGGCAGGCGAAGCAAAAATAGAAAGCGAAATAAAAACGCTGCCGGAGAAGGCAGCGTTTCTGAATTTCCCATTCCCATCATTCAGGAAAGGTGAAATTAATACCGTAACGACTCTACCGTGAAAAATGGGTCAGGTGCTTGATGGCTCGGCTGAGTAAATCCACATTTAACGGGTCGTTGCTTCGCTCACGGCTGTCAATATCCGATATTTCAAAGCTGCCGTTACTCAGCACTTCAATCATTTGTTGATTATGCAGCACCACCACTTTTTCACCGGAAGTACTCACCAGCCAGTTACGTTGTGGTTGCAACAAATTTTGTCCGGTGGAGTAGAACTGGACCGGCGCTGCACAGCCTAATGCATTCAATACCGTAGGCGCTAAATCTTCGGTGCTGGCAATACTGCCTTTCACATCCAGCGTCGTAAGCAGTTTTCCACGGCGGGTACCGCCATCTTCAGAGAAGCCGGTGGCAATGATCACATCACTTTGCGCAAACACATCGTCGCTCAGCATATCTGCAATTTTGTCACCCGACAGGAAGGCGATGTGCAATCCGGCATGATTATTACTGACAGGCTGACGGTAACCGTCAAGCATACTGGCAGGCAGTGCTTCGTCGACGTGAATAGACACAGGCATGCCCAGACCCACGGGTAAGGCCAGCAGAACCGGTCTTTTCTGTTCCAGTGTATCGCGGTAAATTTCCGGCACACCGAACAGGGTTGTCAGGATCAAGCCGTCCAGTGACGAAGCTGTAGAGAAATAGTTGTTCATTTCTCTGAGATCAAACTGTGGCATGTCCGGCAACGGTGTATCGTCTGTTTGCACGACCAGCGCCAGGGTACGGTCAGCTTCAATATTGCAGTAAACCGGTTCCGTGGGGTAGGTCACCTGATGGATTTGCGGATCAAACTGCAGCTGTTTGCGTTCCTTGTAGCGTTCCAGATCCAGCAGGCCATAGCGGGACATGGTGGTTTTTGCCGTAGCCGGATAGGACAACGGAAACATATTGTCCTGCTTCACGATAGGCTGATATAACTCTGCATCAGCCCACACGTGAATCGCATGGCTGGCGACAAAACAGGTAAGGAAAAAGCCGGTTACCGGCGTACCGATTTTGTGATGCTGTAATCGCTCCACACGTTTCCATAACGCATTGGCCAGCACAAGCTGAAAACCGAGCCAGACCACAAACAGCAGTAATAAGTACATCCACTGTTGTAAACCAAACTGACTGATTTGATTTTGTGCTTCGTTGCGCAGTAGATCGGCAGAACTGAAGCTTAAATGAAAGCCGGTGCGGTTGAACAGCAGGGCGTCAAACGCCATCAATGCCAGCCCGGTTGCCGCGATGGCGGATGCCGCAAACTTGATAATTCTCGGATTCGTCGCCAGGTAGCACAACGGCAGAATGAATATGACAAAACCGGAGAAGGTCATAAAACCAATATGACCGAACCAGTTAAATACCAGATACAAGGCACCTAAGGCCGTATCCGGTGAAGGAGAGGAAAATATAAATACTGAGGCGATGATCATGGCGATGGCTATATTAGCCAGCGCGAACCAGTGGCCCCAGTTTACCAGGCGTGTGACCCGCTGACGGCGAGGTGACTCCGCTAAAATCATTATTCAGCCCTGTTAGTTAACACTTTTCTGTAATACCGAAGCGAATTGTTCCGCCATGGCTTTGCGGTTAGCAGCGGGAACCTGTGTATTAAGAATGTGCGTGATGACATTACCCAATACCATGAGCTGTAAATCACGACTGGCCTCATTTTCCTCGAGTGTGAGGATGACTTTATTCATTAGCGCTTCAAAATCCGAATCGGAATAACGGCTTTGCTGGGGCATTGTGACGCCTCTTTTACTGTTTTCTTTACTAAAAAAGAATGGAATTTAATTTTAAATGATTATAATCGTTGTCTGAGTGATAACAATCATTCATTCGTAAATCCCGCGAATTCCACTGTAAATTCTCAACTAAACAGGATCCCAGATAGTCTATGAGTGCACTGATTCATCATTTTGTTGTTCACCGGTTAGTCGTCAGCGGCGAAGACAAGCTGTCCATCATTCCACGGGACAAGTGTCTTGCGGTGACGCCGGAAATCGAATCACTGGCTCATCAGATCAATCACAGCTTTAACAGCAAGCCCGGAAAAGGTGTGGGCCATTTCACTGAAGAAGCTGCAGGCGGTGAAGATACCATTCCTTTTAAAACGTCACTGGCAGAATTCATGCACGCGCAAAAAGAGCGCGTGGACAACCTGGAAGATATCTTCCATGCCTTTACGCTGACTTCCGGTGACAAGCTGATTAAAGCCCTGACCGATACCGGTACAGTGCAAACAGGCTTTCTGATTTTCTGTCAGTATGAGTTTCTGGCAACACAGTATCTGATGATCACGTTACTGAATACCCGTTCCCACGTGGAAATCAATCAGGCACTGGAGCTGAATGCCCGCGAGCACCTTGATTTGGCGAAGATGCAACTGGCAGTACGCATTGACCTTACTCAACTTGAGATCCAGCCGGAGCAAAAACGCTACGTAAGCTTTATTAAAGGACTCATGGGCCGCAAGGTGTCTGATTTCTTCATGGATTTTATTGGTTGCGAAGAGCTGGTGGACATTAAGCAGCAGAACAAACAACTGATTTCTTCGGTAGATGCTTATCTGGCCAGTGAGAATCTTGACCGTGAAGAGCAGCAACAGCACCGTGATGAAGTGAAGTCTTATTTCAAAGAAAAGATAGACAGTGGTGAAAGTCTGTCGATCAAAGAGTTATCCGGACGGTTATCGCCGGACAGTGACAGCGAACACAGTTTTGAGGCGTTCACGCAAACGCTTGAGGCACCGCTGGAAGAGAATATTCAACCTGATCCTGCTGCGCTGCGTCAGCTGGCTAAATTTACCGGACAGGGCGGCGGTATTTCCCTTAGCTTTGAACGTAAACTACTGGGTGACAAAATCATCTACGACCCGGTGTCAGACACACTGACCATTAAAGGTATTCCGCCAAATTTAAAAGACCAGTTGACCAGACAGTCAAAAAATTAGGTACAATAGCCGTTATTCACCCGTAACAGTAACCAAATGCGGGCCAACGTTCGTAAGCAGGCAGGTGAAACCTGCCTGCTTTGTTTAATTTATCGTATAATGCCGGCAGTTTAAGTTCCGGCAACAAGGTTTTACATGCAATTATTTGTCAACGACCTCACCGTCATGGATTTTTCTTACCTGTGCCCTGAGCGGGGAATGGTGGGAGAAAGCTGGATCGTGGATGTGATCCTGTCCGGCGATCTTAACGATGAGAGTATGATTCAGGACTTCGGTAAGGTGAAAAAAAACCTGAAGCGACTGATTGATGATTATGTCGACCATAAATTGCTGGTACCTGCTGACTACGCCAACGTGGCGATTGTGCATGAAGACAACAGCGAACATGTGGATGTACGGTTTACCTGCAACGACGGCAGGGTGATTCAGCTATATTGTCCGGCAGAGGCTTACGCATTCATCTACGGTGAAACGGTTACTAAGGACTCCACCGGCAGCTACCTTCGCGAAGTGATTGCTACTCATCTGCCGGAAAACGTAGATAACCTTGAGCTGATTCTGCGTACCGAAGTGATCTCAACGCCTTTCTATCACTACACTCATGGCCTGAAAAAACACGATGGCAATTGCCAGCGTATAGCCCATGGTCACCGTTCTAAAATCGACGTGTTTGTAAACGGTGAAAATAGTCTTGAGAGTCAGCAATACTGGGCATCACGCTGGGAAGATATATATATTGCATCGGAAGAAGACAGGCTGGCTTTTTCAGCCCGTCAGGCATCAGGCATTGTGCCGGCAGACAGAGAGTATTGCTGTTTTGCCTATGAATCATCGCAAGGCTACTTTGAGATTTTGTTGCCTGAATCTGATTGTGAAGTCATTACCACTGATTCCACCGTGGAATGCCTGGCCCAGTTTATTTTTGATGAAGAAAAAGCCCGTCAGAACGGTGGCTCTGTGAAAGTGCTGGCTTACGAAGGCGTAGGAAAAGGAGCACTGGTGTGCGACTGATCCCGCTGGCTCTCATTGCGCTGATTTCTCTGTCTGTTCTTTCCGTGCGGCAGAGCCTTGCTGCCAGTGAAGCCTCTGAAGCCGGTGCGCTGGTTCTGAATGGTAAATTTACGCAGGGCAGTCTGTTTCGTGGACAGTTGCCGCCCGGAAGTCAGGTTACATTGAATGGCGAGGCACTCAAGCTAAATGCGCAGGGTAAATTTGTATTTGGTTTCGCCCGTGAATCAGCACTTAATCATACTTTATCCTGGACGCTGCCTGACGGCACAACAGGTTCAAGAGACATTGAACTGGAAAAGCGGCAGTACAACATTCAGCGTATTGACGGTTTGAAGTCTTCCATGGTTTCGCCGCCGGAAGAAACACTTAAACGTATTCGAAGAGACAGTACTGTGGTAGCCAATGCCCGCGGGAATATTTCTGATCTGGATGCTGTATTTACCGGTTTTATCTGGCCGGCAGAAGGCCCGGTAACCGGCGTATACGGTAGCCAGCGGGTACTTAACGGTATTCCTAAAGCGCCGCATTATGGTGTTGACGTTGGCGCACCAACCGGTACACCTGTTATCGCTCCCGCAGCGGGTGTGGTGAAGTTATCAGATGACTTGTATTACAGCGGTAATACGGTGATCCTCGATCACGGTATGGGTGTGTTCTCTACCTTTCTGCATCTTGATTCTTCGAAGGTGAAAGCCGGGGATGTGGTCGCGCAGGGTGACGCTATCGGCACCATCGGTGCGACCGGCAGAGCAACAGGTCCCCATCTTGACTGGCGGCTTAACCTGGGTAAAACCAGGCTGGATCCAGCGTTACTGGTACCGCCCCGCCACTAATAACTTATTTTCAGTTAACCCTGTAAAAGCAATCAGCCCCTGTACGGGGCTGAATCATTTATGCTGTAGCCAGCCATGCTGCCAGCTTTTCCTTATCT
This sequence comes from Alteromonas sp. ABH4_456, assembly GCF_056160645.1. Lineage (NCBI taxonomy): Bacteria > Pseudomonadati > Pseudomonadota > Gammaproteobacteria > Alteromonadales > Alteromonadaceae > Alteromonas > Alteromonas sp. ABH4_456. The sequence goes on along the minus strand of NZ_JBSWXO010000008.1, from coordinate 28,881 downwards.
TCAATGGTGAAGTAACAGGCTTCCTGCCGCTCTTCAAGCACAGGCAGTGATAACGTCAGCAAACGGCCATCACGTACTACCGTCAGCGGCAAGGCAGATTCACCGGTTTGATTCAGCAGACGCTGCAGCAGAATGTCATTCACTACGTAGCCATCCAGTGCAATGATCTTGTCGTTGACCTGTAGTCCTGCCCGGCAAGCTGCACCGTCTTCAAATACAACCTGAACCGTTACGCCGGTTTCTGCATTTTTAATAGCAGCCCCTAAATGATGTTTCTGGTAAGCCGGTAAGGGCGGCACACCACCGCGGTCAGATGCTGAGTTTTTCGGGCGGGTATGCAGCGTTACGCCAATATCAGCCAGCCACTGATTAAGGGGCACGTCTTCTTTGCCGTAAACAACAGCCTGAAGATACTCTGATACATCAATATTGAAAGTTTCACGGCAAACTGTCTCAATCACGTCATCAGGGGTGCCGGTTTCCTCCGCGCCGAATTGCTGCCACAGTGCCTGCATTAAACTGTCCAGCGACACGTTACCCTGCGACTTTCTGCGTAACAATAAATCGAGTCCAAAGGCAATGATGCCGCCCTTTACATAGTAACTTACAATATTGTTGGGAGCTGATGCATCCTGTTTGTAGAACTTGGTCCATGCATCAAAACTGGACTCTGCCACTGACTGTTTGAAACGTCCCGCTGTCACCTGTAAACGGGTAAGGTTCTGACCAACAATTTCCAGATATTTTTCAGGGCTGATAAGGCCCGTTCTCGCCAGCGTCACATCGTCATAAAAACTGGTAAAGCCCTCATAAATCCAAAGCTGGGGAGTATAGACTTCTGCGCTTAAATCCGGTTTCAGGAAAACGGAAGGACGCAGGCGCTTAACATGCCAGGTGTGAAACAATTCATGACAGCAGAGGCTCAGAAAGGTGACGTACTGATCAGTTTTGCCGCCGCCTTCACGTTCCAGCGGTAAGTCAAACCGTGGGTAGAGCAGGGCCGTAGAACTGCGGTGCTCAAGGCCGCCAAAGCCACTGTCGCTCAGCAATGTCATGAACACATAGCGGTCCACGGGCGAGGGCTGACCGAACAAATTAAGGTGATGCTCACAAACCGGCACCATGTCTTCACATATTCTCTTCGTGTTTACCGGCGTTTTGCCACTAAAGAGGAATACAAATTCCACGCCCTGAACCGTTACACTGTCGAGCACACACTCACCCATGAATACAGGGTGATCAATGAGCTCCGCGTAATCTTCGCAGATAAAATGCGTACCGTTTGTGTCATCAGGCTGCATGCTGGTTTCTACATGCCAGTGGCTTAAGGACTCAGGTAAAGATACCGTCACTTCACAGGACGCTGCGGGGAGGTCGTTGACCTGCAAGAAGACACTGGTGCCGTTGATAAAGCCGTATTCGTCGTTCAGGTAAGCTGCACGTACGGAGAGATCAAAGGCATAAACGGTGTATTCAACAGTGACTGGCTGTTTACCCGCTTTAATTTGCCAGGTCTGTTTATCTGTTTTAATAACAGGTAAAACATTTTCTGCGTTGTCTGTCGCTGTCAGTGTGATGATGTGTCTGGCGAAATCCCGCACCATATAGCTGCCGGGGATCCACGCCGGTAAGCTCAACGTCAGTATATCAGTGTCGCAGGCGGGAATTGTGAGGGTTACTGCGAAAAGATGTTGAGAGCGGGAGCGGACGGAAAGATCGTATCGCAAAGAAGTCATGTAAATATCCGTGAAAAGTCATGCAGAGTGCTATCATGCATCACACCGGACTTTTTGTCAGCATCAGCGAAAAGGGAGTATGATAATGTCACTGACTGAAAAGGAGTACAGCCTGCTGTGAGTAAAGCCGAAACCACCTCTTTAAGTAAAGATGACATGACTGCATTGAAAAGCCTGGCGCCCGGCACCGTTGTCGATTTACAGATAGAGACACCCACTGCACCGCAACGCCTTAAAACGCACTATGTGGGTATGGATATTCCTAACGCATTTATTTTCCAGGTACCAAATACCCATAAATGGGCCAACATCCGTGATTATCTTGTTGCCGGCAATGAAGTGGTCGTAAGGTTTGTGATCGAAGGTGGGCTGGGGCAGGTTATTGCCTTCAAAACTACAATTTTAAAGTGCTTCAGCAAACCGGTCAGTATTCTTATCACCGGTTTTCCGTCTAAGCTGCAAACCATGGGGCTACGCAGCGACCGGCGTTCCCAGCCGGGCATTCCTGTCAGTGTCTATTTAGATCAGGAAGAGCAGGAGAGAGTCCGGGGCCTGATCATTGATGTATCGAAAACAGGCTGCAAACTGGCCATAAAAGCGGGTTCAGAGGATAGTAAGCTTGAAGTTAACAAAAAAATAACATTGGGCTGTAAATTGGATGGTGAAACCATTAGGATAGACAGCAACGTGCGGAACGTTGCCGAAGTAAAAGGATACTATTATTACGGTATTCAGTTTACCCGTGAGCAAAAGGCGGTCGAAACCTTAATTGAACGCTATATTCTGGCGCTATAGCAGAAAAAGCTCAGGCTTACCGTTACCGCCGGCGGATGCATTTACGGAGCGTTATTAAAATGCGACAAATTGATAAGTTGTTATTGCAATACTCGGAAAGCCACCAGAATAAAACGAATGTGTTAATCCACGCCGTCGCGGTACCGTCTATTTACCTCGTTACCCTGGGTTTAATATGGAGTATTCCGCTCCCCGGCTTTCTGCAGCAAACCGATCTCACCTGGGCCCACCTGCTGGTGCTGCCGGTCCTGTACTACTATTTCCGCCTGTCCGGTCCGGTAGGCGCGGCTATGACGCTACTGACAATTATCAGTTTCGGTGTCATCAATCTGATTGATGGCAGTCCTGTGGCTGTATGGGAATTTTGTCTTATCTTGTTTGTTGTTATGTGGATCCTGCAGTTTGCCGGTCACAAAATCGAAGGCAGGAAGCCGTCGTTTTTCGATGATATCCGTTTTTTACTCATTGGCCCGGCCTGGTGGTGGACTCACTGGTTTAAGCGCTTAAATATAAGTTATTAAGCAAAATCCACTGCGACAAGGTGCCGGGGAAGCACGACCAAGATTGCCATGAACCCGTTTAATATGCGTATAATTGAAATTACTATTTGATTTTACGGTAATAAAGTGAGTCGTTGGCAACAGTTATTCGAAAGTAACGAACGCTTATTCTGGACCTTGCACAGCGTGGGCTGGGCGGGTTTTGCGTTAATTTATTATATTGGTTCGTTTCTTCATGATGTCCGGCCTATCTGGGTCTTTATCATTTTGCTCAATGCTTATGCCGGCTGGTTACTGACCATTCCGTTACGGTATGTGTTTCGTTGGGCCAGAAAACTGTCTCCTTTGAAAATGATCAGTACCGTCATTCTCGCCTGTTATGTGGTGGCGCTGGTATGGGCAGTAGTAAAGAACGTCAACTACTGGGAAATCTATAAGCACGGCTACCGGCCTGATGCCTGGTATCTGTACTTTACCAATACGATCAATTCTCTGATCATGGTGGGCTGCTGGACGGGTACCTATTTTGGTATCAAGAACTTCCAGATGCTGCAAAAAGAAAAGCAGAATGCATTAAAAGCCAGTACCATGGCGCATCAGGCGCACATTAAAATGTTGCGCTATCAGCTTAACCCTCACTTCCTGTTTAATACACTGAACGCCATTTCCACGCTGATCCTGCTGAAAGAAAATGATATTGCAGAAGCCATGGTGTCACGGTTATCAGACTTTTTACGCTATTCTCTGGATAATGATCCCATTAAGCGGGTTACTTTGGGTGAAGAAATCAAAGTACTGCGTTTGTACCTTGAAATAGAAAAAGTACGATTTGATGACAGATTAGATGTAGTATGGGATATTGAACCTGATTGTGAGTCTGCCCTGGTGCCGGGGATGATTTTGCAACCGCTTATTGAAAATGCAATTAAACACGCCATATCCACTATGGAGAACGGCGGTCAAATTTCTATTTCTGCACGTACCTTTGGTAACGACCTGTTAATGGATGTCGCTGATAACGGGCCCGGTGCGGAAATAAAGGATGGTCAGCTGCATCGTGAAAACGGTGTGGGGTTAGTGAATATAAAGGAACGTCTGCAGTCTTTATATCAGCGTAATTTTGCTTTTTCGGTTGAACATAATCAGCCGTCAGGCATACGTGTGAGACTGCGGATCCCTTACGAAGTATAAGACGTAAAGCATGAGTGATCGTAAAATAAAAACTGTCGTAGTAGACGACGAGCCGTTGGCAAGGAAAGGGTTACGCACACGTCTGGAACGTCACGCTGATGTAGAAGTGGTGGCGGAATGCCAGAATGGTCTGGATGCGGTAAGCGTAATTTCTAAAAACCGGCCTGATTTGGTTTTTCTGGATATCCAGATGCCGGGGCTGAACGGGTTTCAGGTCATTCACAAACTCCGTGAACTGAACCAGCCAATTCCGATGATTGTATTTGTCACCGCTTATGACAGCTATGCTATTAAAGCGTTCGATATTCATGCAGTTGATTATTTACTGAAACCGGCTGACGATGCCAGATTGTCAGATGCGTTGATGAAAGTAAGAGAGTATTTCACTACCCGTGACCAGGATGAGCAGTCCCGCAAGCTGGTAAATCTGGTGGCTGAGCTTACCGGTGATGATACCAACGAAATTCTCCGTAAACTTGCCAGCGGCGAGTCTATCGACACCAATCCTTATCCTGAAGTACTGGCCATTAAAGACGGCTCTGAAGTGACCCGGGTTGCCGTGCAGGACATCCAGTGGATTGACGCTGCCGGTGATTACATGTGTGTTCATGCGCTGGATGGTATGCATATCATGCGTAAAACCATGAAGGAACTGGAACAGGAACTGAACCCTCAGTGGTTCGTGAGAGTTCACCGTTCTGCCATTGCCAATATCCGCTTCGTCAAGAAGTTGGTGAGTCATATCAGTGGCGAGTATCACCTTATTCTGCAGAATGACACCGAGCTGAAAGTCAGCCGCAGTCACCGCGATAAAGTCAAAGCCGCGATGAAGATGTAGAAAAACGGAGCATTATGCTCCGTTTTTTAATTTATCCGCCCGGTAACAGGTTACGCATAACGATTGTTCATAAGTAGTTTCATGGTATCAACTGACAGGTCATCCAGCGGTTTACGTTGCTTCCAGGTGTCTTCCAGAGGAACCTGAACCGGTTTACCATGTTGTTCTCCAATCATCACGCCGGTTACAGCACTGCCCGTCAAAGTTGCCGCATAGGCACCCAGTTTAAGTGCCAGCAACCTGTCCTGAGAGACCGGCGAGCCGCCCCGCTGCACGTGCCCGAGAATAACAGGACGCACTTCTGTTTCAGTAAGCGATTTCTCCAGTCGAGAAGCTAAATCAGCAATCCCGCCGGGCCAGAGGTTTTCCGCCAGCACGATGATGTAACTCACGTTACCGCGCTGTTCCCGGCGTTCATTGAGCTGAGTCAGGATGTCTTTTAATGTCTTTTCTTCGCTTTCAAACAGCTCCGGCAAAATGACATAGTCTGACGCTGAAGCAATTGCGCCGTTCAGACCGAGGAAACCGGCATGTCTGCCCATCACTTCTACCAGAAAAACACGCTCAAATGCATCAGCAGTATCCCGTACTTTATCCACGGACTGGACAGCGGTTTCAATTGCGGTGAAATAGCCGATAGTGGCGTCAGTGCCGTTAATGTCGTTATCAATGGTACCCGGTAAACCAATGATCTGACCCTGCCAGAATTTTCCGAGATGTGCTGCGCCGCGAAAAGAGCCGTCACCCCCAATGACAAAGAGGGTATCTATACCGAGCGCAGTAAGATTAGCTGCAGCAAGCTTTCCGGACTCATTTGTCTTGAAAGGCTTGCAGCGGGCACTATGTAAAATCGTGCCCCCGCGCTGGGCGAGGTTATGTACCTGGCGGCTGTCCAGCGTCATGTATTCCTGTGACAGCAAACCGTTATAACCATGCAAATAACCGACGATGTCATGGCCGGCCCGTTCACAAACCAGCACGATGGCACGGATACAGGCATTCATGCCGGGAGCATCTCCTCCCGAGGTGAGTATGGCTACTTTACTGTTCACGTTCCGTCCTTATTGAATCCGAGCCGGCAAAGTATGCCAGCGGGTTGAACTGCAAGTGTTGATACGAATCATATAAGCCACAGAGAGACAGAATTGTTACTAAAAATTAAATAGTATTTACTGTGATTTTCAGGGCTTTATAGTGATAGCACATCACCGTGAAGCATAGAGGTGAGCGTATCATTGTTCAATGGTTTCAGGCAGGAACAGTCATGAAAAAATGGGTAACGGTTATATTTGTCTTATTGCTGGGCGGATGCAGCAGTAAACTGGCATACAACAATCTGGACTGGCTGGTTTACTGGTACATGGATGATTACATCGAGCTGAATAATCGCCAGGAAGCCATGTTTGATAAGCAACTGGACCAGTGGATTGACTGGCATCGCAGTAAAGAATTGCCCGCCTACATCAATCATCTGAAACTGGTGAAAGAGGATTTGGCAGAGAACCGGCTGACAGAACAGCGCCTGTTGTCTCATTACACCAAAGCCACGGAGCACTGGCAGCGTTTGCGGGAGGAAATCACTCCGCCTCTGGCATCAATGGCGGGCGAGTTGTCTGACGAGCAGGTGATCAGACTGTTTGCTGCACTGGAAAAGGACAACAAGGAAACAGAGGAAAAGATAGAAGAAACCAATGAGTGGTCAGAAACGGAACGCATGGAAGACCGTGTAGAAAGCCTGGAAGAGGATATGGAAGAAAGGATCGGCAGGCTTACAGAGGAACAAAAACAGTTAATTCAGGATATGGCGCCCGGCTTCATGCCGTCACGGGAATTATGGCTGGCATACCGTCGTGATTTGCAGCAGCGGGCGAGGGTGTTATTCGCCGGCCGTAAGAGTAATCCTGATTTTACTGAGCAACTGACTGCACTGATGCTCAATCCTGAACAGTACCGGTCTGAAGCATTTCTTCAAGTCTGGCGAAACAATCGACAGCAACATGCCAGACTGGCGTCATCTGTCGCAAGTTCTCTGACAGCGAAGCAAAAAAGCAAGCTGGAGGATGAGATCAACGATATGATTGCCAGCCTCGAAGATTTGCTGGACGAATAACTGCTTGGAATCCCAACTCAGACCGGTCTACGGTTTTTTACTTTCACTGCTGACCGCTTTTTTGTGGGGCGTGCTGCCGGTAGCGTTAACCCTTTGCCTTAAGGTAATGGACAGCCCGACAATTACTTTTTACCGCTTCCTGACGGCAGGGCTGGTGGTATTTTTTATTCTAAAAATACGTCGTAGCCTGCCTGTTGCCGCATCGTTGACCCGCAATGGCTGGTTGCTGGCGGCCCTCGCTACGGTGATGCTGGTGACAAACTATGTCACTAACGTTATGGGGTTAAATTACCTCAGTGCGTCCAGTGCCCAGGTGCTCATGCAAATTGCACCGTTTGTGCTGATGACCGGGGGGGTGTTGTTGTACAAAGAGTCGTTTACCAAAGTGCAGTTTGCCGGCGCGGGCCTTTTGATCCTCGGGCTGGGATTGTTTTTCAATCAGCGGTTGCCTCAGATATTCGCCTCAGAAACAGAAAGTATTGCCGGCCTGTTCATCATCGCCGGTTCAGCTGTCGCATGGGCTATTTATGCACTGGCGCAAAAACCATTGTTACGCATTTTATCAGCCAGACAACTCACACTCATCATGTATGCCACAGGTGGCATGTTACTAATCCCGCTGAGTACCCCGACAGAGCTGATGTCCATGGACGGTCTGCAAATGGCTGCACTGGTGTTTTGCTGCCTGAATACACTGGTTGCCTATGGTGCTTTCACCGAGGCGATGCGTGTCTGGTATGCGTCGAAGGTATCCGCCGTGCTGGCAGTACAACCCGTGTTTACTTTTATCAGTATGACTTTAGCTGAGAAAATTATGCCTGATACCTTCCATCAGCCGGAACTGGACACGGTTGCTTATGGCGGGGCATTGCTTGTGGTCACCGGCTCGATGATGGCCGCGCTGGGAAGGAAAAAACCTGTTAACGTGTTATCAGGCAGCCTTTCCGGTAAGTCCTGATAATTCTGCTCTCAGTTCCTCAAACTTTTGCAGGAACTGAGGTTTCATGAACATACCATCCAGTAGTTTCAGCAACCGCTTGCTGTCTGTTAATAAAGCCGGCTGCTCTTTAGTATCGGTGTTCAGCAGTTTAATCACGCATTGCAGCAGGTTGAGGGCAACCCCGGTATTCACCGGTGCAAACTGCAGGGCTTTGGTGAAAGACGTGCGTGCCGCTTTAAAATCGCCTTGCTGATAATGTTCAATGCCTTCTTTGTTATGCATAGAGTAAAGCTGTTGTTTTTCAGCAGCGTTTTGCTTGTCGGTGTCCAGCATCTGTTTTACAGAATCGTGCAGGTTACCTGAGCGAATTACATTCACCAGAGCCTCTGCTTCATCATATTCGCCGATGGCATACATCACTTTTAAACTGTCCGGCGCATAGGTTTGCGGATAAGACTCGTATTTGTGCTGAATCGCTTCCTGACCACTGTTCAAAGCCCGCTTAGCTTCAATGAGCTTTCCTTCAATACTGTGAAGCCGGGCTGTGAATATTTGTTCATAGATCACGAAATCGAATTCGTCGTTATTACGGCTGAGGTAGTCGTCAAACTTGCCCCGCTGTACGGCAAGATGGGCTTCCTGCTGATAGCGGTTACGGGTTTTCTTATCTTCAGCGTTTTCCGCTACTTCCAGAATACTGCGAATGTAGCTGCACCAGATATCCGCATGCTCTTTCACCGTTTTACGGGACAACAACCAGATTGCCTGCGCACTTTCACTGGCCAGCACAAAATCTTTGTGTTGACGGGCGATATGACATGCAATGTGATGACGCTCTGTGCAGTAAGGGGAAATTTTGATGGCATGACGTATGGTTTCTGCAGCCCGCTCAGTGTCGTTATTGAGTAACTGGCATTCTGCCACCACGTCATAAGCTTCGGCACTGAAACGGTTACGTTGCAGAACGCTTTGTGCCATAGAAAGGGCCTTGTCCCGCTTATTCATTTTTAACCAGTTTTTAGCCAGTGCCAGTTGCAACCAGGGCACCGGTCTGTCTGTATCAAAATCGCTCAGTACGTTCAGAGCACCGGCGAAATCTTTCTGTTGCCAGCAAATGCCGGTGAGCAGTTGTGCAACCGAACCACGGTAAGGCCGGTTAGTAGCAAGTAATTTTTCCGCCTGCTTTCGGGCAAGGGCAGTATCGCCTTCATGGAGCGCATGATAAACGGGCAGCAGGGCCTGGCGTTTTTTCCAGGCCCGTTCAAGGCGGGTTTTCAGCTGGTTTTGGGAAAAGGGTTTTATCAGGTAGTCGTCAGGTCCGCGATCAATAGAGCCCAGTACGAAGGGGCGGGTGCTGTCAGCACTGATCAACATCACAATGGCTGAGGGTTTTGCCAGTTTCTGACTACGCAGCTCTTCGATAAACTCAAAACCGTTTTTTTTGTCAGAACCCAGATGAAGGTCGCTGATGATGATATCAAACTTGCGTTTCCGGCACAGGGATAACGCCTGCTCAGCAGAGGGCTTGGTGACAACTTCGGTTGCACCCATCGAATGCAGCAGTCCCCGCAAAACCAGCAGAAAAGGGCGCTGATCTTCTATAATCAGTACACGTTTATCTGCGTAATTCATCTACCTGTTACCCTGAAATCAGACTTTAGTATAATGATCGGACCATTACGCCTAAAGTTCAAGTATGTAAATTTGTACGGATCTGTCTTTAGTTATCCCGGTCAATGCCGATAAGCACAGTATGAGTACACCTGATTTGCCCTTTGACTATGGCCGGCTACCGGCACTGATCCCTGATCGTGAATGGAACGGGGAGCTTGCCCGCGCGGCAGGTAAAGGCGCGCAGTTCTCCCTGTTCCTTGCCATGCATTGTCAGCCCGGTGCTGAGCACTTTTCACTGTTGCCTGCTGAGGCAGAAGGGGTTACCGGCGATCCTCATTTTCCCGAGCGTCTGAATCACTATAAACGGCCACCGCTTAAGCCCTCTGATGCAGATTATATGGCGCTCAATACTACGGCAAAGATGGCGAATTCAGGCTCAGCAGCAGCCTTTTCATTATGGCAGTCTATGCATCCTGATCCGTTAAGTGCCCATGACAATGCCACGCTCATCCCTCCCGAAGTTAAGGAAAATTGCAGTCTGGCAACCCGTATGCGGTTGCAGCATATTTCTCGCGCGCCGGAACCTGTAGATGAAACTATGCTGGAAGAGGTGATAAGTGGTTCTTCCTCATTGCTGACTGCCTGAAAAAAGCTTATTTTTTTAGATCCTGAGCTGATTTGGAAAATCGCACACGTTCTGGTATATTTCGCGCCGCAATTTGCACTGGTCTTACGCTCCAATCAGCAAAGGTAAATATAAAATGACTCAATATATCGTTTGCGCGATGTACAAATTCGTTGCGCTTGAAAACTACGAAGCTATGCGCCAACCGCTCCTCGAAAAGATGGAAGAGCAGGGTATCAAAGGCACATTATTGCTTGCCAGCGAAGGCATTAACGGCACAGTTTCCGGTCCCCGGGAAGGGATTGATAACTTACTCGCATATCTGAACAGCGACCCGCGAATCAACCCTATCTCTTACAAAGAATCCCTGCATGAAGAGCAGCCGTTCTACCGCACCAAGGTAAAACTGAAAAAAGAGATTGTGACAATGGGTGTGGAAGGTATTGATCCCCGCCATACGGTGGGTACATACGTTAAACCCAAAGACTGGAACGACCTTATTAGTGATCCTGACGTGCTGGTTATTGATACCCGCAACGATTACGAGATTGAAATCGGTACTTTCAAACATGCCGTCGATCCAAAAACAAAGACCTTCCGTGAATTTCCTGACTATGTGAAAGATAACATGGACCCGGAAAAACATAAGAAGGTGGCCATGTTCTGTACCGGCGGTATCCGCTGTGAGAAATCCACGGCTTACCTGAAAGAGAAGGGATTTGACGAGGTTTATCACCTGGAAGGCGGTATTCTGCAATATCTGGAAGATGTACCGGCAGAAGAGTCTTTATGGGAAGGTGACTGCTTTGTATTTGATAACCGTGTTGCGGTAAATCATGATTTACAGAAAAGTCAGTATGATGCCTGTTATGCCTGTCGTTTGCCGATTACTGAAGAAGACAAACAGTCTGATAAGTACGAGCCGGGTGTGAGTTGCCCCCATTGTTACGGTACACACAGTGACGACCAGATTGCCCGCTTCCGCGAGCGTGAGAAACAGGTTCAGCTGGCGAAAGCACGCAGCGAAGAGCACGTGGGTTCTGATGCCAGACTGGCAATGGAAAAACGTCGTCAGGAAAAAGCAGAAGAGCAGCGTCAACGTGCGCTGGCAGCAAAACAGGCACAGGTTAAGTAGACAGCCGGGAAGTTGGGTTGTACACTTTGTTCATAAGTCGTAATTAATCAGGACATTAAGTGAGCACCCAACTTACAGAAGAAAAAATCGCAGAAATCAAAAGTGATTTCAGCTTCTTTGATAAAGACGGTAACGGTCAAATCGATCTGCCTGAATTTATTGAACTGCTGACCGTATTGTCGCCGAAAACGAAAATGAGCCATGTGGAAGAAGGGTTCAAAATTATTGACGACAATGATGACGGCTACATCGATTTTGAAGAGTTTCTTGCCTGGTGGCAGGAAGGCTGGTGGGAATATTAATCCTGCATAGTTTTAAAAAAACGGGCTTATTCAGCCCGTTTTTTTGTGTCATTCTTCTTCGTCATCGTCGATGACATCATTGCGTTTTTTCTTCATCACCGGCATGTGACCGGCTTCATCGCCTTTCATGGTATTCACCCGCCTTTTCACCGGAGGCTTTTGACCGGCAGAGCCGGTTTTACTGCGATTGCGCTCATCCTGTCCTTTTGTATTCTTCGGCTTCATCTGCTTTTTACCGCTGAACTTCGCCGGTAACAGGGGATGCGTGGTGCAGTCAACATCATAGCTGACATGATCTTTAATTGTCAGGTAGCTTCCCCAGTCCCTCGGGCCCACAAATGAAATGGCAACACCTTTGTCTCCGGCCCGGCCTGTGCGGCCAATCCGGTGGATATATTCATCAGACTGTTTCGGCAGGTCAAAATTGACCACTAAGCCTACTTTGCGCAAATCCAGGCCCCGGGAAGCAAGATCCGTGGTAACCAGCACACTGTTCTGACCACGACTGAAATTACTCATGATAGCAGCACGCTGGTTTTGCGGCAGATCACCCCGTAAAGCAACAGCTTCAAGGTGCTGTTCATTTAAAATGGCAGCAATGCGGTCTGTGTCTTCTCTGGTTGCTGTAAAGACTACCGCCTGATTGTATGCCTGCTCTTTAAGTACTGTGAGCAGCAGGTTATCTTTGTGTCCCACGTCATCGGCAAAATACAAAGTCTGGTCGATATCCTGATGGGCAGCAGTCGACTCACCAACAGCCACACGCACAGGGGCTTTTAATAAGTCGCGGGTTAAATGATTCAGGGCAATATTGTCCAGCGTGGCAGAAAACAACATTGTCTGACGCTTACGGTGATCCGCGAAGCGGTTGATCAGGTTAAGTTGCTCCGCAAAGCCTAAATCCATCATACGGTCTGCTTCATCGAAAATAAGCAGTTCCAGCCCGTTAATAAAAAATGATTTGTCTTCCAGGTGGTCTGCAATCCGGCCAGCGGTGCCCACAATGACATGAGGGTTGCGGCGTAGCACTTTGGTTTGATCGTTATAATTTTCACCACCAACAATCAGTGCACTTTGCAGGCCGACGCCGTTGGCAAGGCTGCGTAATTCAGAGAACACCTGTTTGGCCAGCTCGCGGGTAGGGGCAAGAATAAGTGCGCGGGGATCCTGCTTGCTGAGAGCCTTATTGGTCATTAACCGGTGAACAAGAGGGATCAGAAAAGCAAAGGTTTTACCGGATCCGGTTTTTGACGATGCCATGATGTCCTTGCCCTGCAGAGCCGGCAGAATAGTTTGTTCCTGCACTTCAGTGAGGCTTTCCAGGCCTTTTTCCTGCAAACGTTTGACAATTTTATGGTGAACCGGAAGATCGGCAATTAACAAGCTCAAGTGAATACCCCGTATAAAACAATGGCGGTATTATCCACGAAAGGCTTTGTCAGATAAAGGCGGGAAGCAAAGTAAAAAGGTGCGGTAAGGCACCTCTTTACTTTATGTCAGGAAGATTAAAGTTGCATTTCCGGTACATCATCAGCGGCAATCAGTTTGCCGGCTGTTTTTTCACGGATTTCGTCCACGGAAACACCGGGCGCCCGTTCACACAGATGAAAAGCACCGTCTGCAACTTCAAGTACGGCCAGATCTGTGATGATGCGTGTAATGCAGTTCACGCCGGTAAGGGGCAGGGTGCAGGCCTCTAACAGTTTTGAATTACCGTGTTTGTCAGCGTGAGTCATGGTAACAATGATGTTCTTCGCACCGGCCACCAGGTCCATGGCACCACCCATGCCCTTAATGAGTTTGCCGGGAATCATCCAGCTGGCGATATTACCGTTTACATCGACCTCAAATGCGCCCAGCACAGTGAAATCAACGTGCCCGCCACGGATCATGGCGAAGCTGTCGGCGGAACTGAAAATAGAAGCGCCGGTGATAGCCGTAACAGTTTCTTTACCGGCGTTGATCATGTCTGCGTCAATTTCGTCTTCATCAGGATAGCGGCCCATGCCTAAAAGACCATTTTCTGATTGCAGCATAACCTCTATGCCTTCGGGTACATAGTTAGCGGCCAGAGTAGGAATACCGATACCGAGGTTTACGTAACTGCCGTCCTGAAATTCCTGCGCCACACGCATTGCGATTTGATCTCTGGTTAATGCCATGATTACGCCTCCTTCTTCGCGGTAACGCGACGCTCAATACGTTTTTCGAATGTACCTTTAATCACGCGGTCTACGAAAATACCCGGGGTGTGAATTTGAGAGGGCTCAAGTTCACCGGGCTCTACAATTTCTTCAACTTCAACCACAGTGATTTTACCTGCGGTGGCTGCCATGGGATTAAAGTTCTGCGCGGTGTGACGGTAAACGCAATTTCCGTAGCGGTCTGCTTTCCAGGCTTTGACAATAGCAAAGTCACCGGTAATCGATTCTTCAAGAATATAAGGCCGGCCGTTAAACTCTTTGACTTCTTTGCCTTCACCGACAGGTGTGCCGTAGCCTGTTGCCGTGTAGAACGCGGGAATACCGGCGCCACCGGCACGCAGTTTTTCAGCCAGCGTACCTTGCGGAGTCAGTTCGACCTCAAGTTCGCCGTCGAGCAACTGTTTTTCAAACAGGGCATTTTCACCAACATAGGAAGACACCATTTTTTTGATCTGGCGGTCTTCAAGCAAAATACCGAGACCAAAGCCGTCGACACCGCAGTTATTTGATACCACAGTCAGTCCTTTAACACCTGCTGTTTTGATTTGTGCAATTAACCCTTCCGGAATACCACACAGTCCAAAGCCGCCGGCCACAACGGTCATGTTGTCAGACAGACCTTCCAGTGCTGCTTCATAACTGGTAACGACTTTATCGAAACCTGACATATGAATCTCCTGTTGATGAATAATGAATCAATTAAAGTATCCGTGACTGATAAAATTTTGTAAAATTGATTTTATATCAATATTAATAAAATATTTTTATCAATATGAGCATATCGTACCGTAACATGCTGGCGTTCATCCGTGTGGCCGAATCTTCCACTTTCGCTGAGGCAGCGGAAAAACTCCATCTGACGCAGCCTGCTTTGTCGTCTGCCATTAAAAAAATGGAAGAGCAGCTGGGCGGCAAACTGTTCAGCCGCAGTACCAGACGCGTCTCACTGACCCCTGAAGGGCAAACCCTGTTACCCAATGCGAAGCGTCTGGTAAATGAATGGGATGAAACTTTCCATGACATGCAAAACCTGTTTGCCATGCAGCAGGGTAAACTTACCATTGCTGCAATGCCGTCTTTTGCCGAGAGTAAACTTCCCGCGTTACTGAATGATTACCACCGCAAGTTTAATAATATCCGTCTCCGGGTGCTGGACGTGGTCATGGAAGCAACGATTGATAATGTTTTACAGGGTAACGCAGAAATCGGGTTTACTTTTGAGCCCGAAATAGCAGATGGTCTGATTTTTAAGCCTTTGTTTACCGATGAATTTATCGCAGTGATGTATCCGGGTCATCCTCTGGCAATGCAGGATGCCGTTCCCTGGCATGAATTGCTGTCCCATCCGTTTATCGCCATGAACCGGGGCTCTGCAGTGCGCCGCTGGACTGAGCAGGCGGCGCAGGGGCCCGGCCAGCTGAACATCATCGCGGAAACCGGTCAGCTTGGGTCAGTCGGTCAGTTTATCGCGCAGGGCATGGGCATTTCTGTGGTGCCGGCTATTTGCCGGCAACAAATGGAAAGTCGCGGGCTGGTGTGCTGTGCCATCAAAGATAATCCGCTTAAGAAACCCGTGGGTATGATCCGTAGTCAGCGGGGGGGATTGTCGGTTGCGGCAGGCGAATTCTGGCAATTATGTGAGCGTGCCTACACCCGGTCAGGGAACAACTCTCAATGAAACATCGTGGTTATTAATCACATGCATTAAGAGTGGTGACTGCCAGTGAGCGATTCTCAGGAGGTGTATCTGACAGATGTACCATGCCGTTTTCGTCTTGCCAGCGATACAGGGTTTTGCCTCCTGTGATTTGACCTGAGCCGGTGCTGCCACAGATTTTGCCCGCCTTGGATTTGGTTGCCTGGCGGTTGCTGTTCTCATCGTCAGCAGAACCTGTCAGTGAAGGTAATTCAATGGATGTTAATTCAGGCAAGTCCGGAAGTTCCGGTAGCGGGATGCCGGGCATGTTAAGTGACGGCATCGCATTGGTGATCTTTTGAATGGCCGGATTGTCTTGCTGTGTAAGCAGTTCCGTCATTGGTTCGCGGACAAGCCAGAGCACGATGCATGCGTTAATGATAAACGCACAGAGTACGAAAAATACCTTTTTCTTCATCAGCCCGGAACAGTTAGGTATTCACTACCATTTTTTCTTCGGTGCAAATAATTCATCAAGTTCGTCCCGCTCTGCTTCACGGCGACGCTCGCGGTCTTCAGCATTGGCGTTTTTAAGATCGTCCTGAATGGCTGTGAGCCATTCTTTCAGTGTGGCAGTGCGGGATAAGATGTATTCATCCGGCTGGCTTTGACTTTCCAGGGCCTTGATGGCTTTTTCAAAATACTGTCTTGCAGAGCCCAGCATATTGGATTGCATGGCACCACGACCGCGTTTGATTAAGGTTTCGATATTCACTTTTAGCTGCAAACGTTCCAGGCTTTTATCTTCTTCAGCAAAAATACGGCTTTCTATTTTTCCTTTGGAATGCTCAGAACGGAGCAAAATACGGAGTTTTTTCACTGCCTGAATATACTGAATAATCAGTTTGTCGTTATCCGGCAGGGAAAAGTCTGCCGTTGCAGGAGAGTCTAGCGACATAGCACTGTTTTTAGAATTCTCAGCGTCTGATATACGCTGTTTAATATCAGGCGTGCCTGCACCGAGTTCCGCCATAGCTTTTAACGCATTGTGCACGCGGGCATGAAGGATCCCCATTAAACGCTGGGATACCGGCATGTTTGAGCAGGCCATGATCACATTTTCAGTTTCATCAATAATTTTACGGTGCTTGGATGCCTCATTACGGCGGTCGGCTTCCTGTTTAGCACGGTGTTGTTGAAACGCATTGATCATAATGGCAGCAATGACCAGTACAACAATGAGTATTATTATTATTGTGAAAAACATGAGTATATATCCATTAAAAATGTCTCAATTGCCTGTGTCGCCGGGACTTCACTGATCAACGTCCTATCCAGTTAAAGTTTAAGGCAATTTTACTTCAAAAACACTACCACCCAGAGTACCACCGTTGTTTAGTGAAATCTCCCCGCAATGGTTGTTATTTACATGGGCATTGGCAATCAGCCGGGCGAAAAAGAGGCCCAACCCGGTCCGGCCCTGACTCAGATCGAATCCGGCGAGGTCGGCTGTGCTTTTTTCCAGCATGGAAGAGGGATAGCCGGGCCCGTCATCTTCTACCGTAATCACAAGCGCTTTGTCACGGACCGCCGCATTCAAAATAATTTGTGATGTGCCATAGCGCATAGCGTTAATCAATACGTCGTTGATTAACATGAATATGAGTTCGCGGTCGAGATACCAGCTGATGTCATTTTCCACGTTAATGGTAACAAGCAGATTTTTTTGTTCCATATAAATGCGGACGGAAGACATGACATCTTCAAACAAATCGTCGATAAAGCATTCATCAATGGTTACAGGCAACTGATTGAGTTCGGCGCGGTATAAGGACAGGATCTGCACAAGATTGGTATTGAGCCGAGTTGCCTCATAATGCACGCTGGCAACTTTCTCATTTGCCTGACTGTTTTCAGGAGGCAGGTTCTCCGCCAGCGATTCGATGGACTGAATAAGCAGGCACAGTGAATTTTTCATATCGTGTACGGCTGCTGCCAGTACGGACGAAAAATCGATGGTCTGTAACGGAGATTTTTCCGACATAAATCCTCTGAATGTGCGCGTCTTATGTTATGAAACAACGGTGTAGAGCAATTGTAAAGGATGCCCAGGGCGCATTGAGTATAGCTTACTATTCGTTTATCGGTGATTTTCAGAGAAACTAAATACCTGAACACTAAGTGATTAACGATTATTTGCATTTATAGTACTTTCTTCGGTTATAACCAAATCGACTATAGCAATCGCCTGCGGTTTTAGTTATAACGGTAATCAGAACCAATACGTTCCAGCCGGTGAGGGACACACAACATGAAATTACAGCAGCTTCGCTACATAGTAGAAGTGCAGAACAACAATCTCAACGTATCCGCAACAGCAGAAAGTCTTTACACCTCACAACCCGGCATCAGTAAGCAAGTCAGGATGCTGGAAGATGAACTTGGTGTGCAAATCTTCGGTCGCAGCGGCAAACATCTGACTCACGTAACAGACGCGGGCAACGATGTGATTAACATTGCCAGAGAAATACTGGCCAAAGTTGAGAGTATAAAGTCTGTAGCCCGGGAGCATACGCTGCCTGATCAGGGCAAGCTGAATATCGCCACCACTCATACTCAGGCCCGTTACGCGTTACCTGATGTGATTAAAGGCTTCATGAACAAATACCCTAAGGTGTCGTTACATATGCACCAGGGAACGCCGTCGCAAATTTCTGACCTTGCAGCGAAAGGCGAAGCGGATTTTGCCATCGCTACCGAAGCGCTTCACCTGTACAACGATCTGGTGATGCTGCCTTGTTATCACTGGAACCGCAGCGTGATAGTCAATAAAGACCATCCGTTATCGAAAAAGGGTTCAATTGATATCGCTGATATCGCCAAGTATCCGCTGGTCACTTATGTGTTTGGTTTTACCGGCCGCTCGGAACTTGACCAGGCATTTGAACGTGCCGGCCTGACGCCGAAGATAGTGTTTACTGCCACCGATGCAGACGTCATTAAAACCTACGTGCGCTTAGGTGTGGGGATCGGTGTAATTGCTTCAATGGCGGTGAGTGAAGAGCTGGATGATGATCTCGTGAAAATCGATGCGTCTCATCTGTTCGACTACAGCACCACAAAAATCGGATTCCGCAAAGGCTCGTTCTTACGTACTTACATGTATGACTTCATTGAGCGTTTCGCGCCGCATCTGACCAAAGACAAAGTCGAAAAAGCCATGATGCTGAAAAATAACGATGAAGTAGAGAAGATGTTCAGAGGCATTACGCTGCCGGTGAAATAACACCTTTGTGAAACAAAACAGGCCGGATTGTTCCGGCCTGTGTTTTATCAGCATTCGATAATATTAACCGCAAGACCGCCTCTGGCAGTTTCTTTGTATTTGGTCTTCATGTCATTACCGGTATCACGCATGGTTTTTATCACCTTATCCAGTGATACTTTATGCTCACCGGAACCGCGAAGCGCCAGACGGCTGGCATTGATAGCCTTGATGGCGCCCATAGCATTACGTTCAATACACGGCACCTGAACTAGTCCGCCGACCGGATCGCAGGTCAGCCCCAGGTTATGTTCCATACCAATTTCTGCGGCATTTTCCACAGCGGCTACAGTGCCACCCATAATTTCAGCCAGTGCACCGGCTGCCATTGAACAGGCAACGCCCACTTCACCCTGACAACCAACTTCTGCGCCGGATATAGAGGCATTTTCTTTATATAAAATACCGATAGCACCGGCGGTTAGCAGGAACCGGGCAGCCGTTTCTTCATCAACAGGACGGATGAATTTATCAAAATATGCCAGTACAGCCGGAATGATGCCGGCCGCGCCATTGGTTGGTGCTGTAACTACACGGCCTCCGGCAGCATTTTCTTCGTTCACTGCCAGCGCAAACAGATTTACCCAGTCCATGGTTTGCATGGGATCGGCAGAGCGCTCAGATTGCAAACGGCGGTAGAGACCCGGTGCCCGGCGTACTACTTTCAGGCCACCCGGCAATATACCTTCATTATCAATACCGCGGTCAATACAGCCTTTCATGACCAGCCAGATATCGAACAGCATGCGTTTTACTTCTGCGGCCGGGCGCAATACGCTTTCGTTTTTCAGCATCAGAGAACTGATGCGTAAACCGTTGGCGTTGCACTGCTGGCACAGTTGTTCTGACGTTTTAAACGGGTAGGGCACAGACGCCTGCGTAGCAATAGCAAGGGTTTTGGCTGCGTCAAAGTCTTCATCTTTAATGATAAAGCCGCCGCCAATACTGTAATAAGTCTGGCTTTTAACCAGTTCACCATTGTCATCGTAAGCAAAGAATGTGAGGGCGTTAGCATGCTTCGGCAGTGTTTTACGGCGATGAAAAATTACCGCGTCTTTATTCGGGAAGCTGACACTGCGGGTACCGTTAAGCATCAGTTTTCCGGCATGGTGAATGGTATCCAGCATGCTGTCGATGGCATCAACGTTAATTGACTCCGGTAATTCGCCGAGTAACCCCAGGATTACCGCTTTACCGGTACCGTGGCCTTTGCCTGTTTGCCCCAGCGAACCGAATAATTCCACCCGTACAGACGCGACGGACTCCAGGCGGTTTTCACCTGCAAGTTCTGAGGCGAATTCCGCACCCGCCCGCATCGGGCCGACAGTATGGGAACTGGAAGGTCCGATACCGACACTGAACATGTCAAAAACACTGATCATACTTAACCGTTTCTCACTTTATTTTAATTATAGTTAATGATCATGCATCTGAACCGGATCAACTACAATACAGAAATCCTAATGCAGAAATAAGTAAACCTAATGGGATGTAAAGAAATGTTGATGGTCAGTCGTCACACAGGTGGGAAGACAGGTTTCTGAGTATGGCGGCGGTTGCACCCCAGATAAGGCGGTTTTGCCACGGCATAAAGTACACCGGATAACGTTGTTGTTTACGCTCAATAAAGTGGGCGAAGTGATTCCGCCGGTCCATAAGAAATGCTAACGGTACTTCAAAAGCATCAGCAACTTCGTTACGGTCGATGGTCAAAACTGGGCAGGGCTTCACAAAACCGATAACCGGCGTCATGGCGTAACCACTGATTGTGCGGTATTCAGGCAGAGCGCCGATGACGTCGACCTCAGAACGGAGTAAGCCAACTTCTTCTTCGGCTTCCCTGAGGGCAGTATCTGCCAGTGTATTGTCCTGTGGTTCTGCGCCGCCGCCCGGGAAACTGATTTGACCGGGATGATGGCGTAAGTGATGCGCTCGTTCTGTCAGCAATACCGTCAGGCCGTCAGGATGATCGATCAGCGGGATGAGCACACCCGCTGCGCGCCCGGTTTTGCGCAGCGGATAATCGGCTTCGTAATCAATTTGCCGTAAATGATGATAACGCTGTAAAAACTCACTGCGGTTCACGCTTTGTCTCCAGTACCGGTAATATTTTCGAGACTTTATCCAGCGTTTCCTGATATTCATCCCCGGCAACGGAGTCGGCAACGATGCCACCGCCAGCCCAGCAATGCAGCCGGCCGTTTTCTGCCAGCAATGTGCGGATAAGAATACTCGAGTCCATATCTTGTCTGTGTCCGACATAAAAAATACTGCCGCAATACACATTACGCCGGTCGGGCTCTAATTCATCGATAATTTCCATGGCGCGGATTTTCGGCGCACCGGTGATAGAGCCGCCGGGAAAGGCACCAGCCAGCAAATCAAGAGGGCTTGCACCTGTATTCAACTTTCCGGTGACCGTACTGACCATATGGTGCACAGCTTCATAACTTTCAAGGGCAAATAGTGCCGGTACCTTCACAGAGCCGGGCCGGCAATGTTTACTCAGATCGTTTCTTAACAAATCCACGATCATGAGATTTTCAGCACGGTCTTTTTCAGCCGATAACAAATCTTCTGCGCTGGCACGGTCTTTTTCCTTATCGGCAAAGCGTGGACGTGTGCCTTTAATGGGTTTGGTTTCTACACAACCGTCTTTCACCGATAAAAAACGCTCAGGAGAAATACTCAGGATGGCGGCATTGTCTAGGCGGATAAAAGCGGAAAACGGCGCTTTGTTTGCGGTACGAAGGGTTTTGTAAGCGTCCCATTCGTTACCGTTATATGTCGCCGTAAAGCGCTGGGCCATGTTGACCTGATAGCAGTCACCGGCGAGCAGATACTCATTAACAGTACCAAGAGCACTGATGTATTCCGGCTCTGACAGGTTAGACTGCCAGGCGCCTGTTAAAGAAAACGGTCCGGTTTTTGCCAGATTATCTTCCCGCGTAATGAAGTCAGGCTGTGAAGGTTTGTTATTCAGCCTGCAATAATATAATTTTCCGGTTTCGTTATCTTCAATCAGCGACTGGGAGTACAGTCCGGCAGCAAGATCGGGACAACGGTAATCATTGCGGGCTTTTGAAGGTAAGGTTTCATAACTGCGTCCCAAATCATAACCTGCCAGCCCCACCGTACCTGTTTGAAAAGGTAACTGTTCAAGTATTTCTTGCGGTACATCACTCACTGTTTGTAACGCAGAAAAGTAATGGCGCTGAACGGTATCAAGAACTGCCAGAGGTTTACCGTTGACTTCAAAGGAGTCATCAGAACCGGGACGGGATACTGTAGTGATGTTATTGCGGGTTATTACGGTGATATCCGGTTCCCACACCATAATATTGAACCGGCCAAAGCGCTTGTCGCTGCCGGCAGTGTCCAGCAGCATGGCATAAGGCTGGTGCTGCACGCTTTCAAAAAGGCTTGTCAGAGGCGGATAGCCACTTATCTCTGATATTAACAGGGTAGTCGACGGCGGGGTGTACAGATGTTCACTCATGGAAGAAACTAGCTTACTAACCTATATAAATAAAACGCATAACCGACACCAAAGTCGCACGTGTAAAGCGTGGTGCAGGTTGTCAAGATGCGCTAGTATACGCTTTTTCCTTTCCCTAACACCACAAAGGCTATAAGAAAAGAGGACGCCATGACCGTTATCCGTCAACAAGACTTCATCGATAGTATTGAAGATGCGCTTCAATTTATTTCCTACTATCACCCGCTGGATTATGTCAAAGCCGTAGAACAGGCCTACCTAAAAGAGCAAAGCCAGGCCGCAAAAGATGCCATGGCGCAAATTCTTATCAACTCCCGTATGTCTGCCGAAGGTAAACGTCCTCTGTGTCAGGATACCGGTATTGTTACGTGTTTCGTTAAAATTGGTATGGGTGTCACCTGGGATAAAACCGACCTGACGGTTCAGCAAATGGTTGATGAAGGCACACGCCGTGCGTATACCAATCCGGATAACCCGCTGCGGGCATCTATTGTTGCAGACCCGGCCGGTGCACGTAAAAACACCAAAGACAACACGCCGTCTGTAGTGCATATCGATATGGTGCCCGGTGAGAAAATCGAAGTGATGATTGCCGCAAAAGGTGGTGGCTCTGAGAACAAATCTAAAATGGTCATGCTGAACCCATCTGACGACATTGTGGAATGGGTTGTAAAAACTCTGCCTACCATGGGTGCAGGCTGGTGTCCGCCAGGTATGCTGGGTCTGGGTATTGGCGGTACGGCTGAGAAAGCCGCAGTCCTGGCAAAAGAAAGTTTAATGGACCCTGTAGACATTCAGGAACTCATCGAACGCGGTCCTGAAACCACTGACGAGAAACTGCGTGTTGATATTTTCAATGCAGTGAACAAGTTAGGTATCGGCGCACAGGGCCTCGGCGGTTTAACCACGGTTGTTGATGTGAAAATCAAATCAGTAGCCACCCACGCCGCCTCTAAGCCGGTTGCCATGATCCCTAACTGTGCCGCTACCCGTCACGCGCACTTCTACCTTGATGGCAGCGGTCCTGCAGATCTCAAAGCACCTAAGCTGGAAGAGTGGCCGGAAGTGACCTGGGAAGTGGGTGAGAATACCCGCCGTGTGAACATGGATGAAGTCACCAAAGAAGACATTCAGGAATGGAAAGTTGGTGAGACTGTTCTGTTGTCAGGCAAAATGCTGACAGGCCGTGATGCGGCGCACAAGCGCATTCAAACCATGCTCGAGAACGGTGAAGGTTTACCGGAAGGCGTTGATTTAAATGGTAAGTTCATTTATTACGTAGGTCCGGTTGATGCGGTAGGTGATGAAGTAGTAGGCCCTGCCGGCCCGACTACCGCTACCCGTATGGATAAATTTACCGATATGATGCTGGAAAAAACCGGTATTGCCGGCATGATTGGTAAAGCTGAGCGTGGCCCTGCAACTGTAGACTCCATTGCCAAACATAAGTCAGTGTATCTGATGGCTGTTGGCGGCGCGGCATACCTGGTTTCTAAAGCTATTAAGAAAGCCCGTGTTGTTGCTTTCGAAGACCTGGGGATGGAAGCGATTTACGAATTTGAAGTTGAAGATATGCCGGTTACCGTTGCTGTAGACAGCACCGGTGCAAACGCGCACAAAACGGGTCCGGCGATCTGGAAAGCGAAGATTGAAGAGCTGGACAAAGAACTGGCTAAATAAACAGTATTTTTTACTGTAAACGGGTACCTTCGGGTACCCGTTTTTGTTTGTGAGTGGCACAATAGACATTCAATAAAAATGAGAATGACACTATGGACGCGCTACTTTCCTCAACCTACTTCCCCGTTTTTACTGCCGTAATCGCTGCGGGTATTACCTGGCTCCTGGCGGCAATGCGCTCAAACCAGCACCGGTTACAGGATGATCTTCAGATCAAGCAACTGCAGGACAAACTGGATGAAAAGCAGCAACAGTGTGAGCAACTTGATGACGAGCTGGCTGAATACCGTGAAAGGCTGTTTAATAATCAGGCGCAACTGGGGGAGCTTAGTCAGAAGGCAGCACTGCTGGCACCTTTAAGAGATGAAATTAGTGAACTTAAGTTGCAGTGCCGTGAAGAACAGCGAACCAATGCCGCGCTGACCGCGCAATTGCAATCACAACAGGCACAGTTTGATGAGGCCAGTAAAGCCAGTACGGAAAAATTAGCTTTAATGGAAGCGGCAGAGAAAAGACTGCAGGCGCAATTCGAAAATTTAGCCAACCGTATCTTCGAACAAAAAAGTGAGCGTTTTACGCAAATTAACCAGACCGGCATGAATGCGTTACTGGAACCTCTGAAGCAGCAAATCGATACGTTCCGCAAGCAAATGGGCGAACAGCACAGCCGTGAAGGGCAGGAGAGAGCATCCCTTAAAACTGAAATTCTCACACTGAAAGAACTGAACAAGCGCATTACCGAAGAAGCGGCAGCATTGACCAAGGCGCTGAAAGGTGACAACAAGCAGCAGGGAAACTGGGGTGAGGTGGTACTGGAACGTATTTTAAAAGAATCCGGTTTACGTGAGGGCCATGAGTTTGAAACTCAGGTGTCGGCAAAGGATGCGAATGGCAAATTGCAGCAGCCGGATGTTGTGGTGCATTTACCGAATGAAAAAGATGTCATCATCGATTCAAAAGTGAGCCTGCGCGCTTACGAACAATTTTTCAACTGCGATGACGAAGTACTGCGGGCCCGCTTTCTTTCTGAACACGTAAATTCATTAAAGTCTCACATTAAAGGCCTCGGCAATAAACGCTACCAGGATTTAAAGTCGTTGCGCACGCTGGATTACGTGCTCATGTTTATTCCTGTTGAGCCTGCTTTTTTACTTGCCGTTCAGGAAGACCCGTCACTGGTGTCGCTGGCACTGGACAACAACATACTATTAGTCAGCCCCACCAATCTGCTGGTGGCGCTGCGGACTATCAATAACATCTGGCAATACGAATACCAGCATCAGAATGCTCAGCACATTGCAGAACACGCAGGTAAGTTGTACGACAAATTCGTCGGCTTTACAGGTGACTTGGAAAAAATTGGTAAAAGTGTGGAGGGCACCCAAAAGGCCTATGAATCAGCGATGAATAAACTCACTGAAGGGCGGGGCAATCTGGTACGTCAGGTAGAATACTTCAGAGAACTCGGCGTACAGCCTCAGAAGAAGCTGTCTGCCGGATTAATGGCTGATGGTGAAAGTGAGTAATTTTTTTATTTTCTGCTTTTGAGCAGTGATATTGGCGCGTGAAATACACCATTTTTGAGACCGGGCTGTATTGTCGCTTTTTATCCACGCTCAGAAACCCGGATAACGACTAACAGATGGATTTGGTTGAATTTTTGGCTTAGTCTTGGTGTTATAGAACGCAGAAAATACCCCAAACTGGTGTGTTTAAAACAGACTGTTTGGGATCTAAATAGTAGTTAGATCCTGTTTAGTTCTCTAGTTTTTCTGTTTGATTCTTTGTGCGCCTAGCCGCGCTAGGTTGTTTCTTCTGGGGCTAATTAAGCGTTTAACGGCATCGGTTTTGTCAGCGACAAGCCAACAATCGTCGTTTCAGAAATCGCAAAGCCAGCAGCCAGGCATTTTGCATTTCTCAGCATCGCTATGTTGTTTCGGCACGAACATCGGCGCTCTTTTGGTTTCAGGCTTTACAAGCGTTGCACTAATCGGCATCAGCGAAAACGCAGCAAAAATATTGGATGTCGTTTATAAATCGCCTTTTCTCCGGCAACTTTTTCACATCTGGCTTTTCGTATTGGGTTGTTTTAAAGTCAGTTTATGTTTTGAGCTGGCCGCATTTTCAAACTAGCGGTGGCAGCAAAGCTGCGAACGTTGGTCTCTGCGGTATCTAACAATCGCATTAAATCGCTCGCAAGCTCGCTGGGACGCTAACACGTGGGCTGCGTCACTTCGTTCCTAATTTTAGCCCACGTGTTATCGCCCGTTATGCGGGTGTTATGTGCCAAAGGGAATGAAATGTCTAAGGAAGTTCTAAAAAAGAGCAATCTACTAGCTTCCGCAGTGGCGGGAGCATTTTCTGCATCATTAGCTTTTATAACGATGAAGCTTTTGGGCTTATCTGATTCAGCCGAAGACACAATGCCGACTTTAGTTCAGGCCCTGCTTTATGGCTGTTTATTTTCAGTATATAACCTCTTTATATTACGCCTGAGCAAATGGCTTTATTCTTAATCCGGCGGGCAAAAAGGTTTAAAAAGCAATGTCACATAACAATCAAATTAAGCCACTCGCTTCGCTCGCTGGGACACAAACATGGCGGCTGGGTCACTTCGTTCCGATTATAGCCGCCATGTTTGCGCCCCTTATTTGGGTGTTAGATCCTGTCTAGTCTTTCGTTTTTTGTTTGGTTCTTTGTGCTCCTAGCTGCGCAAGGTTGTTTCTTCTGGGGGTCATTGCGTGTCAGGCGGCATCGGTTTTGTCAGCGACCTGACAACAATTGTCGTTTCAGAAATCGTAAAGCCAGTAGCCAGACATTCCGCATTTCTCAGCATCGCCGTGTTGTTTCGGCACGAACATCAGTGCTCTTTTGGTATCAGGCTTTAGAAACGTTGCACTGTTTGGCAGCAGTTGAAGAAATAACAGCCATCGGTTTTCAGGTGTATCAGCACCGCCTCCTCTTAGGCAACTTTTTCACATCTGGCATTTCGTACGGGGTTGTTTTAAAGTCAGTTTATGTTTTGAGCTGGCCGCATTTGCAAACTAGCGGTGGCAGCAAAGCTGCGAACGTTAGTCTCTGCGGTATCTAACAATCGCATTAAATCGCTCGCAAGCTCGCTGGGACGCTAACACGTGGGCTGCGTCACTTCGTTCCTAATTTTAGCCCACGTGTTATCGCCCTTTATGCGGGTGTTAGATCCTGTTTAGTTCTTTTGTTTTTCTGTTTGATTCTTTGTGCGTCTAGCCGCGCAAGGTTGTTTCTTCTGGGGCTAATTGCGAATTAGGCTGTAGCGGCTGTAACAGCGGAAAGTTAGCATAAGTTGTTTCCTGCATCACAAAGCCAACAACCAGGCAATTTGCAGTTCTCAGCATCGCGGTGTTGTTTCGGCACGAACATCAGCGCTCTTTTGGTTTCAGGCTTTATAAGCG
Organism: Alteromonas sp. ABH4_456; assembly: GCF_056160645.1. Classification (NCBI taxonomy): domain Bacteria; kingdom Pseudomonadati; phylum Pseudomonadota; class Gammaproteobacteria; order Alteromonadales; family Alteromonadaceae; genus Alteromonas; species Alteromonas sp. ABH4_456. The sequence goes on along the minus strand of NZ_JBSWXO010000008.1, from coordinate 1,320 downwards.
TTACGCTGTTCAGCTGCATTTAAAAAGAAACAGCCAACGTTTTGCAGGTGTATCAGCACCGCCTTTTTTCCAGAAACTTTTTCACATCTGGCTTTTCGTATTAGGTTGTTTTAAAGTCAGTTATTGCTTCGAGTTCGCAGCGTTTTCATACCAGCGGTGGCAGCAAAGCTGCGGGCGTTTATCTCTGCGGTATCTAACAATCTGCTGTAGTCGCTCGCAGGCTCGCTGGGACACAAACACGGCGGCTGTGTCACTTCGTTCCGATTGTAGCCGCCGTGTTTGCGCCCCTAAGCAGGGTGTTATATGCCAACGGATAGCAGCCTTCACAGAGATTTTTTGGAAAGCACGTTCATTCTGGCGGTCAAAAATTGGCTAAATATGGTTCTATAGAAAGTGCTGACAAAACGTAAATTACTAGTTCAATATCTTCTCTTGTATCCGATTTATACAGTTATTGCCTTAGCCGCTCTTTGTGGTCTTCTAGCTATTGCCTTTGACTGGTCATTTATTTATGCAAAATCCTTTTTCTTGGTTTCTTCTATTTTTCTTGTCATATTGTTTTATGTGATGAATTTCAGAGCAATTCTTCAAGCGTTATTAGCAAAGTGAATGAGCATTTATTGGGCATGGCATATAACAAGTCAATTAACGCACTCACTTCGTTCGCTGGGACGCATACAAGCAGGGCGGCTTCGCCATTCTGCCCTACGTGCCTGCGCCCGTTATTGAAAAGTTAGGCATTTGAGATTTAACATGGTGAGTTTTAAAGTACTTAATTCCGTGACATCAGTCATAGCATTAATATTATTTGTCAATTTTCTAATCTACCCGGAATTGCTGTTCTTTATTTTTGGCATTGATGGCTCTGGCAGCTCATATTTTATTGCAAGGCGGCTAGCCATATTATTTTTAGGCATTTCAGTATTAACTTGGTTAAGCCGTAGTGTGGAGCATTCTGAGGCGCGACAAGCAATATGCACCAGTATTTGTGTATCCATGTTTTCAATGTCAACCCTTGGTTTATTCGAATATTTTCGGGGTGCTGCACATGCCGGAATACTAATTGCGGTACTTACAGAAATGACAATTGGGTACCTTTATTTTGTAAAATGGAACATCGGTAAAATGCCTAACAAAACGCTATAGTCGCTCGCAGGCTCGCTGGGACACAAACACGTGGGCTGTGTCACTTCGTTCCGATTTTTGCCCACGTATTTGTGCCCCTAAGCTGGGTGTTGGTATGACTCCCTTTGTCAACCCCGAACGAGCGCTTCCCTGACACTCTTGCAGTCCATAATCAGTTGTATTTCTCATTAAAAT